>JANQSF010000119.1 GCA_028284155.1 Phycisphaeraceae bacterium | reverse complement strand
GCGGTGGCCTGGGCGGGACGTAGTACGCGCCGGCGAGCCGAACGGTCATGCGGGGTTTCCGGGGTTTGCTGGGCTTCTCACTCCCGATGGATGCGCGGTCTGTTTGCGCGTCGAACCGCTTCAGGTCTACACCGTGGCCGAGCACGGCGAGACGGGCCACGGCGCAGGCCAGATTGTACAGGCTTCCCCCGGAAACGTCGCCCCCGGAATTGCCGCCTGAAGTGCCACTTGCAGACGATTCGGTATCAAGAGCGATCGCCGCGTGGTCGCATTCGGTGAGGATCGAGCCGACCAATCCGGTCAGCACTCGGCCGGGTCCGACCTCGACGAACGTGCGGACGCCTTCGGCGTGCATTGCCTGGATTTGACGCACGAACCGGACGGGGTTGGCCAATTGACCAGCCAACAGTCGGCGGGCGTCGGACGCGTCAGCCGGGTATGGATCGCCGGTCGAGTTAGCGTATACGGGTGTGTCGCCGGGCTCGAACGCGACACCCACCAGCGCGTCGGCGAACGGCGTTTCGGCGTCGGCGACGAACGACGAGTGGAATGCGGCCGCGACGGGCAACCTCTTGCAACGGATGTTGCGCGACTCGAACGCCTTGGCAAGTGAGTCGGTGTCATCAACCGACCCGGACAGCACGACCTGCTCGGGTGCGTTGTGGTTGGCGAGCACGACGTTGGGCGACTCGATGGCGACGAGTGTTTCGACCCGGTCGCGCGGGGCGAAGACGGCGAGCATCGCGCCGGCCTGTTCGCCGTGTTGCGCGGCGACCTCGGCCATGAGTCGGCCGCGGGCGTTGGACAGGTCGTGCAGCGCACTGTCTTCGATTCGGCCGGCCGCCCACAGCGCGACGAGCTCGCCGTAGCTGTGACCGGCAAAGGCATCGGCGTGGATGCCGAAGCGTTGCAGGACGCGCCAGGCACCCGCTTCGACGGCGCCGAGCGCGGGCTGCGCAACGCGTGTGTCGCGCAGGGCCGACTCGTTCGCGGCGCGGGCGTCGTCGCTGAACGACGGGATCGGGTAGACGTGATCACTGAGTCTGCATGTGTGGCCGTTGCTCTCGGCTGACGCGCGGGCGAAGGCGGTGTTGGCCTGCTCCAATGCTTGCCGCACGTCGGCACAAGTACACGCCAGGTCGCGCAACATGCCGACGCGCTGGGAGCCTTGGCCGGGAAACAGCACGGCCAACTTGCGATCGGTCGGACCGCCGTCGAAGTAGATGCCGTCGGGTGTCGCAAACGAGTCGGCGTTGGGCTGACTGGCGAGTAACTGCTTCGCTTTCGCGATCGTTTGCGACAGGTCGTGGCGGTCGCGCTCAAGGACGAGGGCCAGGCGGCATGGTCGTTGACCGTCGAACGCGGCGCGTCGTACCGCCGATTCGACGCGCAGTTCTTGCCAAGTCGTGTCTGTTTCGAAGGCGTCGAGCAATTCGATCAGCGCCTCGCGTGAGTCGGCGCTCAAGGGCAGGACGACGACGCGGCCGTCGAAATCGATCGCGTTCTCATCACGCGCGGCAGGCGCGCCGGTCGGCGCGGGCGGTTGCTCGACCACGCAATGGAAATTGCTGCCACCGAAGCCGAACGCGCTGACGGCCGCTCGGCGCGGGTGGTCGGCGTGCGTCAGCCAGGGACGCGCCTCGGTGTTGACGTAGACCGGCGCGTCGGCGAACTCGTCCAGCGGCTCGTCGACCTTAATGGTCGGCGGTAGGACCCCGCGGTTGACCGCCATCGCGGCCTTGATCAACCCGGCGACGCCGGCGGCGGCTTTCGTGTGACCGACCATCGACTTGACGCTGCCAATCGCAGCCCAGGGTACGTTCGACGTGCGTTCTTCCTCGGAACCCTCCGTGCCTCCGTGCCTCCGTGCCTCCGTGCCTTCTTCTCCCGCCTCCGTCCCCTCCCCATACACCTCCTTCAACGCACGCACCTCTGTCGCGTCGCCGACAATCGTTCCCGTGCCGTGCGCTTCGATCAGTTCGATTGTGTCCGGCGAGACATTGGCGTCGCGGTAGGCGTTGCGCAGCGCCTTGGTCTGACCCTTGGAACTCGGCGCGTAGATCGCGTTGCCTCGGCCGTCGGACGACGAGCCGATGCCTCTAATCACCGCATAAACCTTGTCGCCGTCGCGCTGCGCGTCGTCGAGCCGTTTGAGAATCAGCACGCCCAGGCCTTCGCCCAGGATCGTCCCGTCGCCGTCGGCGCTGAACGGCTTGGCGCTGCCGGTCGGGCTCAGCGCCGGCGTCTTGCTGAAACACATGTACATGAAGATGTCGTTGAACGTGTCGAGCCCGCCGGTGATAGCCATGTCGGCCCGGCCGGCCCACAGCTCCATCGCGGCCATGTGCACGGCGCTCAGCGACGACGCGCACGCGGCGTCGACCACGCAGTTGCTGCCGCCCAGGTCGAACCGGTTGGCGATCCGACCCGCAGCGACGTTACCCAGCAGACCGGGGAACGAATTTTCCTGCCACGGCACGTACCCGTCGGCGATGCGCTGCACGACGTCTTCGGTGGTCGCGTCGTCAACGCCGGCTTCCTTGAGCGCCCGTCGCCAGATCGGATGGCCGAGTCGAGCGCCGAGTGGGATGACCAGTTCGAGCGTGCCGGTCACGCCCATGATGCACGAGCAGCGGTCGCGATCGAACGGTCGGCCGTCAGTTGCGTCGCGCGCGGTCGCGTACCCCGCGTCACGCAGCGCGTCGCGGGCCGCGAGCATGCCCAGCAGTTGCGTCGTGTCGGTCGCTTCGATGTTGGTCGGCGCAACGCCGAACTCCAACGGGTCGAAGTCGATCGGGTTGAGGAACCCGCCCCGCCGGGCATAGGTCATATCCGGTTTGTTCTTGTCGTCGTCGAAGTAGTCGTCCGGGTCCCAATGCGAGTCGGTCGGCACGTCGCTGATCGCGTCGACACCGCGTCGGATGTTCGACCAGTACTCCTCGAGTGAGTCGGCCTTGGGGAAGCGGCAGCCGATACCCACGATGGCCAGCGGCGCGCGCTGGCCGTTGGGCGACGTGTGGTCGTGCACGGGTTGTGACGTGTCTTGACTCAATGCAGCATCGCCTCGATGGCTTGTCGTGTTTGCGGGCGGGTCATTTCAGCCTCGACCGGGAAGATAACGCCCTGCTGCCGCAGCACGTTGAGGCGGGTCACCACCGCAGCGCCGTACAGCAGGTTCAGGCCGACGGTTGCGGTGTCGCGGCTGGTCGGCGTTTGAAGGAACGACCCGCGCGTCCACTCGTTGAACGCTCCCATGGCCGGTCCGCACCAGACCTGGTAGTCGATCTTGCGGTCGGCCTCGCCCGCGTTCGCCCAGCGCGACGACAGGCCGAGGTACCAGCGGAACGTCAACGCCATCTGGTGCTTGGCGTCGCGCTCGGCCCGGGCGACCTGCGACGGGTCGTACTGGTTGAAGTAGTCGCGGGTTCGCTGCCAGACATCTTGCAGCGTCGCGCGGAAGACCGTTTTCTCGATCGACGCACGCTCCTTGTCGGGAATCACGTCGAGCGAGTCGTAAGCCTTGTACAGGTCGTACAGTTTCTGCGCCCGCATGGCGAACATCGTGCCGCGCTTGAGCACCTGCAACTTCACACCCATCTCGAACATGTCGGCCGCGGGCGCCATGGTCACGTCGGCCTGCTCGGTCTGCGCGAGCATGTCGCGGACGGCGTCGCTCGACCCGGACTCGACGCACGCCTGATTGACCGTGCCGGTGACGATGTAGCCGGCGCCCATCGCGAACGCGGCCGCGGCCGACCAGGGCGTGGCGATGCCGCCGGCCGCGCCGACACGGATCGGCAGCCCGTAGCCGTGCTCGGCTGAGAGCCGATCTCGCAACGCGATCATCGTCGGGACCAGCGTCACGGCCGGCCGATTGTCGGTGTGGCCGCCGGAGTCGGCCTCGGCGGTCAGGTCCTGCGCCATCGGCACCTGCGAGGCGAGTTCAGCCTGCTCGTGCGTGATGTCGCCGCGGTTGACCAACTCGTCCAACATGCGCTTAGGCGGCGGGCTGAGCCAGCGCGTCGCGACCTCGATGCGCGACGCCTTGGCGACGACGCGGTTGGGCGTCACAATCTGACCTCCCCCGCCCCCGGAAGAAGCGTCGCGATGAATGCCGTGCACGCGGTACTTGACGGCCGGCAGCGTCAGGTCGAGGTAGGCGGACGCTTCGACGAGGTGGACGCCGCGCTCGATGTATAGATCAACCACGGCCGACTCGTGCGCCGGCTCGTTCGGGCTGTGGATCAGGTTGAAGGCAAACGGCGTGTCGCCGAGCGAGGCTTGCAGCCGGTCGATCGCGTCGCGGATGACGTCGATACGTTGGCCGGCCGCGCCGTACGCACTGAGAAAGCCCGCCCGTGCGCCGGCCTCGACCAATTCGACCGACGCGATCCCGTTGGCCATCGCGCCCGTCATGTACGGGTAGCGCACGCCGTGGTCGCGTGTGAACGTGGCGTCACCCAGCGCGCTGATTGGCAGGGCAGGCACCAGCGCGGCGAGTGGCCGTTCGGTCTGACTTTGGCCAACAGATGGTGAGTCGCCAGTCACGTAAACCGCCCCGCCGTCCGCCACGGCCAGGTCGTCGCGTGAGTGGATGAGGCACACAGAACGCGACAGGTCGCAAACACGTTTCGCAATAGCGGTCGGGTCCGTCTGGATACCGTCGGCCGGCCCGACCCACCAGCCGCGCTCGCCGGGCGCGTGCGACGGCACGGTCGGCGGCGCGCTGGGCGCGACACGACCGCTCTGACCCGTGATTGGCGTCACGTTCTGCAAAGTCCGCTTCTGGTCCGACGTTCGTCGTCGCGACGGGCGACCCCTGAACGGGCCCGTCGATTCCCCACACCGGGGCATATTCTCGCCGCCGCGTCGGTTTGGTCAAGTGCCGGTGACGATTCAGGCCGCGGCATCCGCATCGAACCCACTTTATCGTGCCACGGCCGTGTCGGCCGTGTGGAACGCCCTTGTTGCATCGCACGGCCGACACGGCCGTGGCACGAGTCTGTGCGTCACCCGCGATACCCGTCACCTGGCACCGTTATCATGAAGCACCCCGACCAAGGACCCCGCGCATGACGACGTCACGACAGGTCAACGCCGCCCTCGCCTTCTGGCTCGTCGCTTGTGCCTTGTCGCTGCCCGCGCTCGCCCAGGACGACCCCGCGCTGCCGACCACGCACCGTGAGGTCGAGTCGATCGACCCGAAGGACCACCCGGGCGACACGCTCATGACGATCGGGATGGACCGCCAGGGCCGAATGATCGCGAGTATGACGCGCGTGCAAGGCAAAGACCGTGGCGACGCCGGGCGCAACGAATTGGTATTTTACAACGCCGACGGCAAACGCGCCGAGACGAGGGACCTCGGCTCGACGGTCGGGCTGATGGTCCATGTGGCTGACGACGGCGCGTTCTATGTCGGCGGATACGGCGACCTGCTGAAACTCGACGCGACGGGCAAGGTGGTCAAGCGTGTCGACCTGCGCAAGATCGCCGGCGACGGCAAGGCCCGCGCAGCCGGCATCACGACCTCCAAAGACTACCTGTTCATCGCCGTGGCGTTCGGCGGCGGCCTGCGGGCCCACGAGGACATTTATCGCTTGAATAGAGACCTGGGCGACGTCAAGAAGATCATCACCAACCAGCGCGGCTGTTGCAACCACATCGACATGGAGATCGACGGTGACAAACTGATCATCGCCGAGAACACGCGCTTCCGCGTCAACACGTTCGACTTCGACGGCAAGTTGCTGTCGCAATGGGGCAAACGCGACCGCCGCAACATCGAAGGCTTCGCGAGCTGCTGCAACCCGGTCGGCATCGCGTGGGCGCCCGACCCGGATCGGCCCGGCAAACGCGTGCTGGTCACGGCCGAGTCGGGGGTCGGCCGACTCAAGCGGTACACGCCGGAGGGCAAGTACCTCGGCTTCGTCGCGTACGTCGGCGTCAAGCGGTGGACCGGCGCGCGGTCCGACTCGTGCTACATCCCGATCGAGATCACGGCCGACGGCAAGCGGATGTACGTGATGGACATCCGCGGCAACGTCGTGCGCGTGATGGTGGCGAAGTGAGAGACGTTTACGTCCGCCTGTTTCGACGCTCCCTGCGTTCTTCAGGCGAGGGCGGCAGCGGCGCACCGCCCGGTGTCGCTCGCCGTTGCGGCCTGGCATTGGGCATGGGCGGCGGCTTGGCTGGCGAAGCTGGCGCCGAAGATCGTGACGCATCTTGTTCGAGTTCGAGCACGAGTTCTCGAGTCACGTCAATATCCGGCTCCGTCTCACGCGGCGGCGCGTGCTCGGATTCGAGTTGGCCGGGTTGCGGCGCCGGTGATTCGACCTCGTTCGCCGAGGTCAGCAAAAGCACTGGTTCGGGGCTTGCCGACGGCGTCCGTCGTGACGTCGTGACTGCGGCGGCGGCGGACCTTTCCCGTAACCGGGTGATCATGTTCTGAACGTAAATCCCGACCACGATCAGCAGGACCAATGCTAATACACCGCCAATCGCCATGCCGCCTGTCCTGAGCCAGTTGTGCGTGTCAGATTGCGCAAGGGCGCGGGCGGGTGAACCGGTGGCGGGATCGTCTGACTGAGCGCCGGTTACGGTCGGGCTTGGCTTTCTCGCCGCGCGAGGCCCGCTTGGCCAACGTGTCGTGGAAGACGCGCCGGTAGCGCCGGCCGACGGGCCGGCCTCGACAGCGGGCGAGCGTACAACGAGCCCGTTGACGGTGACGGTGGGAATCAACGCCGCCCGGCTTGCCGCTATCGGGCGCGTCGGCCGCATGGCGACCGCCTCGACGAGACCGTGGATGCGGCCGTGACCGGTGGCGCCGCGTTGGACGACGGACACACGCGCGTGATCGAACGGCTGCCCGCTGATCACAAGCACCGCCTTGGTATCCGCCGCACGGACGTCGTAGGGCCGCTCAGCGCGCACCACGACCTGGCCGTCGCGAAAACCTTCCAACAGGAGCGTGGCGGCCCCTATCGGTTTGACGCGAAAACGCACCTCGGCAAAGTCGGCGGGCACGCCCAGCGACATCTGAAACTCCGAGATGTCGTACGACGCAGCCCTTGAGCCGGGCAGAAACTGATTAAACCCCAGCCGACCCTCCACGACTGACGTTGTCCCCCTTCTTGTCGCCGCCCGTTCAACGACGAACTTCTTGAACGAGCTGACGGTGGAACGCAGGTTGGAGAACTCGATCCCATGAAACACAAACGACTCACCCAGATCGCCTTCGGGCAGGTCCGCGAACAGGGCCTGGACCGCGTCGGGTGGCTTGCTCCACGACCGGATGGACATGACCTTGGGTTCGACGGGGGTCGGCTTGATCGTTTCGCGCGTCGGTGTGACCGGCTTGACCGCATGGACGATCAGACGACTCACGATCAAGTCGACCGTCGAGCCCTCCCGGCTCCGAACCGTCGCCAGACGTAACTGATCAACCGCCGGTCCTTCGTAAACGACCAGCTTAAGCGTGCCCAGGCCGAGCCCCTTGATGTACCTCGCCATGGGACCGGTCTTCACGACCCGTCCGCCAACGATGCCCTCAAACACCAGGCCGTCGCCCGACCGCGGCGACAGCACCAGCGCGGCGGCGTAGTCAATCTTTGAGTCGGCTTCGATCGAGAACGCGGACACCGGCCGGGCGCGATAGGTTGGGCCGGGCATGTATTCGTCGATTCCCAATCCCGTCGGGCCGATGATCTTCAACTTCTCCGACACGTCCGTCATGGCGTCGAGAACAAACACCGAGTCGCGCCGTGGCGACTCGATGTTCTTCAATCGCACGCCGTGCACGGAGAATGCTGGGCCGATCATGCCCTCGCCCAAGTTGGCGAAGTCGAAGTCAACCGACCCGGCCGGCGCGACCGTTCCGTGGGCTGTCGTCACCCGTCTTGGCGACGTCAGCACCAACGCCGGAAGCGCGCCGGTCGGCTCGGCTACGCTCGGCCAGGGTGGCTCGGACGCAACGGGGTGGAGGTCCACCTGATCGATGGCCAGGTAGGCGGCCGTCGCGGCGTTCGACGAACGCACACGCAGGGCGTCAAACGCCTGGCCGTGCACCGTCAAGACTTGTGTGATCGAAGCGCTCGACCTGCTGGTGGACCGGCGGAGGGTGTCGGTCGCCACGACCCGGCCGTCTTTCAACCCGTCGAGAAACAAATCGCCGCGGTGCGGCCGACCGAACAGCGTCACGCGGGCGTAATCGACTTCTCGATGCAACGCCATCTTGACCGTGTTGAACAAGTACGTACTGCCGCTTGCGGTCGGCTTGATCGCGAGCAACCTCTGACTCCGCGAGCCGCCGTAGACGTGGTTGCCCGAGACGACCTCGAAGTACTGCGAGATGTTGTGGACGTCGACCGCGTCGTAGAAGCGGACGCCGCCGATCGTGACTTCTCTGCCGTACGTCCCACGAGTCGCTGACTTGAAATCGATCTTAACCGAGCCGCTCGGTGGGTCGGGCGCTGGCTTGCGCACGACGGTTTGAGGTGTCGGCTGCGTGGGCGGTGTGACGGTTTGGACCACCGGCGGCTTTTGGGGCCCTTGTTTGGCGGCAAGCAGGTAGGCAGGCTCGTTGACGGGTGTGATGCGGAAGTTATCCAGGTAGCCTGAATAGACACCCTTGCTGTACGGGCCATCTGTTTCGAACAGCAGGCTGTCGAACGATGCGGCCCGAATCTCAACCGTCAACGGCGTGCGATACCGCACCTTGTCCAGCGGGACTTTTTGTTGCGTGACTCGGCGGTCGCCTTGGAATGCCGTGACGGTCAACGTGTTGCTGCGGGCTCCGGTCGATACAAAGAGGTCAAACGCGAGCTGTTTGACAGGGGCCGGGAACGTGAAGCGACACGACTTGATCGGAGTTCGACTGGTCGCGTTTCGCGAAGGCAGGCGTCTGAATGCCAACATTGCGCGACCGAACGGCGACGTGGCGTCGTTTTGACTGAACGACATGACCACGCAACCCAATCGTTCGTTTTCACTCAAACCGCGAACGGCGTGGACGCGCATTCCTTCAAAGACGGCTGGATCGCCGTACACGCCCGGCGCCGTGTTTTCGAAAGTCAGATACAACGGCGACGGCTGGGGCTTGCTTGGCTTGGAAGCGGGTGACGTGACGGCCTTAGCCACCTGCGGCGACCGCTCCACCTGTTTGGCCGCTTGCAAGTAAGCCTGCTCGTTGACGGGGGTGATCCAGAAGTTGTCCAGGATTACGGCGGCAACCCCACCGCTTGCCGGGCCATCCGCCTCCAGCAGCAGGGCGTCAAACGACTTCGCCCCCACGGTGATCGACGCGTACGGATGCCCGACGATCTTCGCGAGTGGGATCTTGAGGTCCGTCACCCGCACGCCACCGCGCAAAGCCGTCACCGTCAGCGTGTTTGCTCGCACCGCGGGGAAGGACCGCAAATCAAAGATGACTTGCTTCACCGGCGCGGGAAACGACACGCGCCCCGTCTTGAACGGGTAGGTTGCCGTTTCCGACCGGGACGACTTTAAGGTAAAGGTCAGGGCTGATCGCCCGAACTTGGAGGGCAGCGCGTTGGGCTGGAATGACCGAACGACGGTTTCGAGCACGTCCTTCTGCTCGCGGCCGCGCACCTCATGGAAGCGCACGCCGTCGAACACAGCCGACGTCCCGTGCCGACCGGGGGCGGTACGCTCAAAGGTCAGGTAGAGGGGGCCGGGCTCGGGGCGTTGAGGCACAGGCGCGGGCTTCGGATTGTTCGGCTGATTTGCCCGCGGCCGCCTGTTGGGCGGCAGATTTGCTTCCCAGGCCGCTTGCGCCTCACGCGCAGCGCGGACGAACGCCGCGTCATCGACCGGGTCGATGCGGAGATTGTCGAGGTTTCCCGCGAAGAACCACCGCGCTTGCTTGCGGGCGATCTCGAAATCGAGGCGGTCGATAGCGGGCGCGGCAATGTTGACGGTGACGCGATCGCCAGTCTTCTTGATATTGAAGGTGTAGTTTTTGACGGCCACCATCTTGCCGTCCTTCAGCGCCCGGACGATCAGCAGGTTGCCACTTGCCCTTGCGGTTGTCACGACATCCAACGAAACGGAGCGGGCGTCGGCGGGCAGGCTGATGCTCCACGCCTTGGCCGCGCCGAACGACCAGCCCGGCCCCCGTGAATACCCGTTGAAATTCAGAGCGGCCTTGCCGACCATCGGCCACTTTTGCGAGTCGGCCGACTCGATGCTGAAGCCGGCCGGCCCGCCCTCGCCGTGCAGCTTCGCGTCGTGAAAGCGCACGCCTTGGAACAAGACGTCGCGACCCGAACGCTCGCCTTCCTTGAAGTCATTGAAGTCCAGCAGCACGTCGGCTGCGGTCGGCATGATCCAAACAAACATCACCGTCGCGAACGCGACCCAAGCGGACAAACCGACCTGTTGCTTGTAGCCGTTCATCTTGTCACACATCCCGCAACGAAGCCTCTTCCTGCTCCACCTCGATCCGTCCGTGTTCGATGAGTATGGCCGTGATCAGCTCGACGTTCTGGGACATGTCGCGGATCTTTTCGTCGACACCGTCCTTGTTCTGACTCAAGTGGTAGAGGATGCCGATCAAGTAGGTGAAGTCTACGCCGCGCTGGTCACCCATCGGGATGAGTTTGCGTTCGACCCAACCGCGGATGCGGGCGTGCGACGCCCTGTTCATGATGACGAATCCGAAGATCAACGCCGCGACGACCAGCAGCGAGCCCCACAGCCAATCGTGCGTCGCGGGGACGGCCGCGAACAGCAGCAACGGTGCGCCGAACGCCAGGAAGCCGGCCACGCAGCCCGCGTAACCCGGGTGTGAGGTTGACATCTGCTTGATGAACGCGATGGCCGCGTCGGCACGGTGGGCCTGGTCGCCGTACGCCTCGACCTCTTCCAACAGTTGCGTTCGGCCGGCGGCGTCGAGCGTCTGCCACTGCTCGAGGCGGAGCATCAGCGCCTTGCCTTCCTCGTCGTCATCACGGCCGCGCATCATTTCAACGGCCTGGCTGAACCGTTGCGCATCCGGGTCGGCCACCTGCCCGCCGCCCTGGTCCATCGCCATCAGGTCGAGGTTGGCCTGCATCTCGACCGACTCAAGCAGCGCCGGGTTCGTGCCCTGCAATAGTTCGTCCACACTCACCTGCTGGGCGGCGACCGGCGGCAGGAAGCCGGTGTAGTCGTTCTTGTCGCAGTGGAACTCGCCGCCGCACGACCTGCAGCGCATCGTGCTGCCTTTGTACGTGCCCTGTGTGAGTGAGATCCAGTATATGTGACCCGCCTCATAGTGATCGGTCACAACCATCGGCTGAACACTTCGGCAGGTCGGGCAGCGGTCGCCGACGATACCCGGCTCACGCGTCTTGTGTTTCGTGCCCCAGACAATGAACATGGCATTGGCCGATCTTTGTGTGTGGTTCTCGCGTTGACTCCGCTTACTTCGCTACGCTGCCACGCTTGTCCCCCGGCACGGCTGCCTTGATTCGCTTCGCGGCAGTATAAACGATCCACCATGGCACGCAGGCCGATCGACACACCGTTTGTGCCCGGATCAACGGATTGGCGGCGTCGAGAAAACCCGATTACGCTGGGCGTCGCCCGACGCGATCGGCTGACGAACTCGGATCTATACGACAACTGTGGGGACCCAAATCATGCGACACCTTCGCTGCACCGCCTTGTTGTTCATCGCCCTCTGCGCGATCGGCTGCCAATCACGTGAAGCGCCGCTGTTCGACAACCTGGGCGACTACCGCTACGCCACCTCGACACGCGACCCGTTGGCCCGGCGATACTTCGACCAGGGCATGGTTCTGGCCTTCGGGTTCAACCATGCGGAGGCGGCGCGTTCGTTCCGTGAGTCGGCCCGGCTCGACCCACAGTTCGCGATGGCGCATTGGGGCGTGGCGCTCGTGCTCGGGCCGCACATCAACGCGCCAATGGACCCAGACAACGTGGCCGAGGCGTTCGATCGTTCGCGTCGCGCGGCGGAGCTTGAGGGCAGCGCGAATGAGAAAGAACAGGCGCTCATCGCCGCGCTGCAAAACCGGTACACGCAGAACCCGCCCGAAGACCGTTCGCCATTGGACACCGCATACGCCGACGCGATGCGCGACGTCGCGCAGCGATTCCCCGACGACTCGACTGTCCAGGCGTTGTTCGCCGAGGCGTTGATGGACCTGCACCCGTGGGATTACTGGCAGGCCGACGGCCAACCGCAACCTTGGACGAACGAGATCGTCACGACACTTGAGAAAACGCTTAAAGCTGACCCCAACCACCCGTTGTCGAATCACCTCTACATCCACGCCGTCGAGGCGTCGCCGAACCCCGGCCGGGCTGAGGCCGCGGCCGACCGCCTGGTCACGCTCGCGCCCGGAGCGGGCCACCTTGTTCACATGCCCAGCCACATCTACATCCACCTCGGCCGATACCACGACGCGAGCAGGGTGAACCAGTTGGCGATCGAGGCCGACCAGGACTACGTCACCGCCTGTCGGGCGCAGGGGCTTTACCCCATGGCCTATCACCCACACAACATCCACTTCCTCTGGGCGGCTGCGACGCTTGAAGGGCGTGCGAAGGTGGCGATCGACGCGGCGCTTGCCCTGCGCGAAAAGGTCGACAAACACGCGCGCATGCACCCGCAAGACACGACCGCGCAACACTTCTGGTCGGTCCCGCTTCTGGCGTGGGTCAAGTTTGAGCGGTGGGACGAGGTCGTTTCAGAGCGGAAGCCGACCAATCCCGGCTCGTACGCGCAGGCGGTGTGGCACTGGGCGCGCGGCATGGCGTTAACGGCGCGCGGCGAGTTGGGGGCTGCGCAGGTCGAACTCGACACACTGAAGACCATCGCGGCCGACCCGTCGCTCGAAGAGTTGAAGTCGTGGGATGTCAACAGCCGGTCGCACCGCCTGCGTCTGGCCGTGGCCGAACTGAGCGGAGCGTTGTTGACCAAACGTGGCCAACTCGAGGCGGCGATCAAAGCGTTGGAAGCGGGCGTCGAGGCTGAGTCGACCTTGAAGTACATCGAGCCGCCGGACTGGAACCCGTCGGTCCGCCAGCAACTCGGCGCGACGCTGCTGAAGGCCGGCCGAGCCGCCGAGGCTGAGCGGGTCTACCGCGACGACCTGTCCGAGTTCCCGGCCAACGGCTGGGCGTTGCACGGCATGGTCGCCGCGCTTAAGGCACAAGGTAAGGACGACGAAGCCAAGGCTGCGCAGCAGCAGTTCGAATCGGCGTGGCAACACGCGGACTTCGATCTGGATGCGCGACGTTGACGATCCCCTACGTGTCAGACGATGCGGAGTGAAAACTCGCGCCCCGATCATTCCTCGCCGCTCGGCTCGCAGCCGCCCATCGATTCGAGACGTTCCTTGATCTGCTCGGGCGTCACATCTTCGACATGCGTCGCGATGGTCCAGACGTGGCCGAACGGGTCTTCGACCGAGCCGGACCGGTCGCCGTAGAACTGGTCCTGCATCGGCTTGCGGACGGTCGCGCCGGCCGCTACGGCCTTGTTGAACACGGCGTCGGCGTCTTCGACGTAGACGTGCAGGGACGACCCGCTGCCGCCGATCGTCTTGGGCCCGACGAACCCCATGTCGGGAAACTCGTCAGCCAACATGACAACGCTGTCGCCGATCTGCAATTCAGCGTGGCCGACCTTGCCATCGGGCTGAACCATCAGCATGCGTTCGGTCGCACCAAAAACGTGCTTGTAAAAATCGATCGCGGCGCTCGCGTCATGCGCGAGGATGTGCGGTGTCAGGGTGTGATAACCGTCAGCCTGAAACGGGACGGCGGCGGATGCATCTGACATGGTGTGCCTCGACTGCGGGAAGTGCATTCCAGATCGGGTCACATGGTCGCACGCGGTTATCAGGACGTCAAGACGCGCCGAAATCCGATTCCGACTTCGCCACTCGTCACTCGCTACTCGTCACCCGCCATTCAAACGGTACGACGGATTCGCAGCACACACATGGGGCCGTCCGGGCGGGCCTTCGGCCGCGCCGCTCAACAACTGTTCCCTGTCTCCTGTCCCCTGACTCCCGCTGGGCGACTCCTGACCCCCGCCCCGTTCGCCGATAGAATCGCCATCGCCTTGACTCTTTAAGGATGTGCCATGCCCCTCGTTCCCATCGTCATCGAAAAGACCGGCCGCGGCGAGCGGTCGTACGACATCTACAGCCGACTGCTCAAAGACCGGATCATCTTCCTGGGCGGCGGAGTCAACGACGACTCAGCCAACCTGGTGATGGCCCAGTTGCTGTTCCTGTCGAACGAAGACCCGAAAGCGGACATTCACTTTTACATCAACTCGCCCGGCGGCAGCGTCAGCGCCGGGCTGGGCATCTACGACACGATGCAGTTCATCCGCTGCGACGTGGCGACCTACTGCCTGGGCATGGCCGCGTCGATGGGCGCGATGCTGCTCATGGCCGGCACAACCGGCAAGCGGTACGTCCTGCCCAACTCCAGCGTCCTGCTGCACCAGCCGCTCATAGGCGGCGTCATTCAGGGGCCGGCCACCGATTTGGGCATCCAAGCGCAGGAGATGATCCGCACCCGCGAACGTCTCTACAAACTCATGCAACACCACACCGGCAAGGATGAAGAGACCATCAAGCGCGACTGCGAACGCGACAAGTGGCTCAACGCCGAAGAGGCCGTCGAGTATGGTGTGGTCGACTCGATGCTCGAACACATCCCCGACTCGCTGGCGGCGCGACATGAATCGGACGACGACGACGATTAACCCACCTCCCAGCCGCTTGCGGCTTAGCGCGTTGCTGCTCACCGTCAGCCTCGCGCTGTGCATCCCCACCCTGCCAGCCTGCGAATACCGCGCCGGCGGCACACAGAGCGTCGAGAAAACGCTCTACGAACTACGCTCACAAAACGCCGACCTCATGGCGCGCATCGAGGCGTTGGAACAGGACGCCGTCAACCGCCGCGCGCAGATCGACACACTCGAAAAGCGTTTGGCAGGCGACACGACACAAGTGCCCGGCGTCAGCCCGGCCGACATCCCCCGCGTCGTCCGCATCGACTTGGACAAACTCAGCCACGCCAAAGACACCGACAACGACGGACGGTTCGAGAGCGTCGTGTTGTATGTCCAGACGCTCGACCAGCGCGGGCGATTCATGCCCGCCGTGGGACAGGCCGTCGTCACCGTATCGACGACGTCCGGCGAGCAGACGCAGCCGTTGACCACCCAGTCGTTCACACCCGCCGAATTCGACGCCGCGTTCCGCACCGGACTGACCGGCTCACACCACACCCTGCGCGTCGAACTGCCCGAGCCGACCGATCAGCCCCTCCAAATCAGGATTGTGTTTACGGACGGGGCAACGGGTGTGACGGTCGAACTCGACGGCCCGCTCGATGACGATAACTAATCAATTGTTTGTCTATTCAACCAAGCCGGGCCTTTCCGAAGGCCCGGATGAAACGCACGATGTCGTGTTGACGATCCGGGCCTTCGGAAAGGCCCGGCTTATCAACGGGACTCAACCTGTCACTCACTTCCCCGCCAGGTACGGCGTGATGTGTCCCAGCCCGCGGATCTCTTCGAGGCTGGTGATGCCGCGTGCGACCTTGGTCAGCGCGTCGTCGAGCAGGTCGAGGTGACCCTCTTCAGCCATGCGCTCACGCATGGTGTGCTCGTCGACCTTGGCCAGGATGTCGGAATAGTCGCGCTCGGTCAGCCGCCAAACCTCGAACACACCCGTTCGGCCGAGGTAGCCCAGGTGGTGGCATTCGGAACAACCCTTGGCGTACCAGAGCGTCTTCGGCGTCTCGAGCCCGAGCGCCTCGTACCAGGAGACGTCGACCTCCGTCGGCTCTTCCTCTTGGCGACAGTTGGCGCACAACCGGCGGACCAGCCGTTGATTCACGACCACAGCCAGAGCCGCGGCGATCTCGTGCACAGGCAGGCCGTAGTTGCGCAGCGACGTCACCGCGCCGAACACGTCGCGAGCATGCAACGTCGTGAGTAAGACCCGCCCGCTGATCGACGCCTGCCCCGCGACCTGCGCCGACGCGGGGTCGCGGATCTCGCCGACCAGCACGTAGTCCGGGTCCATCCGCAGGATCGTGCGGATGCCCTCGGCGAAGGTCAGCCCATGACGTTCGTTGACCTGGATCTGGTTGATGCCGTCGATCTGGTACTCGACCGGGTCTTCGATGGTCACGATCCGCCGGTCGTGCTGCTTGAGTTCGCGGAGCAACGCGTAGAGCGTCGTCGTCTTGCCGCTGCCCGTCGGGCCGGTGCAGACGAACATGCCGTTGAGGTTGCGCAGCCATTCGTCGAGTTGGTCGTCGTGCCGTTTGCTGAGGCCGAGGTCGCCGATGTGGTGCTCGACGTTTTCCGGGTGCAGCATGCGGATGGCCAACGACTGCCCCGTCAGACATGGCGCAGCCGTCAGCCGCAGGTCGAGTTCGAAACCCTCGACGCTGTAACTGCGACGGGCGCTGATCGGCGTGAACAGGTGAACGGGCGGGATCTCAGCCAACATCTTGAACTGGTTGATCAGCCGCTCGCCCTCTCGGCTTGAGAGCACGGCCGCGTCGACCACTCGGCCGTCGATGCGCAGGCGCACGAGCAGGCCGCGGGCCGCCTGGTCGAGGTGGATGTCGGTGGCGCGGTGCTCAACCGCGTCGCGCAGCAGCGCGTCGGCCAGCGCGGGGCGGTCCAACTCCGCCAACGACTCAGGGTTGGCCGGCACGCCTTCGGCCAAAGCCAGACTCAACTTCCGCGCCCACGGGGTGAAGTCAATCAGCCCCGGTACCGGCGGCGTGACCGGGCGTGCGGGCTTGCTGGGCGTCGTCGAACTCGTCATCAGGCAGTCGCTCCCAATCCCCTGTGAGATGATCGACCAGATGGGACGCGTTAAATACCAGAAACACGCTCGGTGGACAATCGCGGTGCAGGCCAAGAACACGCTCGACAAGCACGTCGCATTGGCGTCGAAACCGCCCACATGGTACAATCCGCCCCCGCCGAACGACCCGTACCATCGGCCGCGGCGACACATGGAAACCCCGCGCGAGACGCCCGATGCGACGCAAAATCATGTGGCTGACGTTTTGGATCACCATGGTCCACTGGCTCGGCGGCCTCGGCGGCTGTGCCGGGCCGGGCGGCGCGGAAAACTACAAAGCCAATAACGAGCCGATCGACGCCAACTACCCCGCCACCGCGCCCTCCGGCATCGACGAAGCCCCCACCACCGACACCGGCACCAACGAACCGGGCATCTTCGACCAACTGTTCGGTGGCATCGGCAGTATCTTCGAGCCCAAGAGCCCGCTCGACGAAAACACCCAGCCCGTCGTTGACGACACGCCAGCCACCACGACCGCGCAGGCCGACGACGCCGACAACCCCGCGCCGTCGGACGCGGTTGAGCAGGCCGACGCAACCGACCTGAGCGACCAACCTGTACCCAAGATCGAAAACGACGACCCCGCCGAAACGCAGGTCGTTGAATTGCCCGTGCCCGCCGTGCCGCCGGCCGTCTCCGACACCGAGCCGTCACTGACGCAAGGCCTCGACCGCTCGCACTGGCATCGCATCGATGTCAGCCCCGCGGTCGGCGTCACCACTCACCACCCGATCTACTTCCGCGACGTCGACCTTGGCCGAAACGAGACCATCGTGACCAACGGTCGCACGACCGAGGCCCGCATCGCCTACGCGACCACTGGCTACAAATCCCGCCCGTTGACGCTCCGCAACATCGTGGCCATTCCGCTCCAACCGTCCAAGGCCGCGTTCGACCTGGCAACCATCCCATTGCAAACGCTGATGGGCGATTGGCTCTGGGCCGAGAAGCACACGCCCGATCTGGGTCACGAAGACGTCGACGATAAGACCGAGGCCGTCGACGACAACGACGCAACCTCCGACGCCGACTGATCGCAAACCCCTCACCGCCGATTGCGGCTTAGCGCTCCCCCTCTTCCTTGTAAAAAAGCGAAAGCGCTTACCCCGCGCACCACACCACAACCTCGCGCTGCAACGTCACACCAAACCGTTCCAGCACGACCTGCTCCGCGTGTCGCATGACGGACAAGACGTCGGTCGCCGTCGCGTGCGGGTCGCAGGCGATGAAGTTGGCGTGACGGTCGGAGATGCGTGCGCCCCCGACGGCGAAGTTCTTCAAGCCCGCGCGATCGACCAACATGCCGGCCGGCCAACCGTGCGGGTCACCGTCGGCCGGTCGAGGCGCGTCGTCTGACAGGTAACGCCTTGGCGGCGTGGGGTTCTTCCACGTGCAGCCTGCCGACTTCGCGCCCAGCGGTTGCGATGCCTTCTTGTCACCCATGATCTCCAACACACGTTTACGCAGCACGTCGCTGTCGCCGTGCTGCAAAGCGAACTCGGCCTCGACGACGATCGCGTCGGCGGCGATGCTCGTGTGGCGGTAGGCAAACTCGATGTCTCTGCGGGGCAGGTCGTGTAGACGACCATCGGACGACACGACGCGGACACGCGTGATCGTCTGCCCCGTGTCGCAGTACCGGCCGCCCGCGTTCATGCGGACGGCCCCGCCGACGCTCGCGGGCACGCCGGCCAACCCCTGCAGCCCGTCCAGCCCCTTGCCGGCGGTCAGGCTGACCAGGCGCATCAGGTCGAAGCCGGCCGCGGCGACGACCGTGCCGTTGTCGCGCACCTCGACTCCCGCCAACGCGCCCGCGTCGAACCGCACGACCAGGCCGGGCACGCCTTGGTCACCGACCAACAGGTTCGCGCCACTGCCCAGAACGCGCAACGACACCCCGTGCGCCGCGCAGCAGGCGACCAGCTCGCAGAGTTGCTCGGCATTGGTCGGATGAGCCAGCACGTCGGCCCGGCCGCCGACCTTGTACCACGTCAATGACGCAAGGTCGGCGTCCGTTCCGTGCGCGATGTTCAACCGGCGCAGCACGTCGAGCACGGGCCGTGTGTCGTGCTGCCGGTCTGTGTCGGTGGGGGTGGTCGACATCAGGAGTGATATCGACCGGATCGCGCGCGTTGGGACAAAGTTGGGCGGGAACGCGCTAAGCCGCAAGCGGCTACTGGAGGGGGCGCTTTTCGAAGCGGACGGTGCGCACGTCGCGTTCGATGCCGGTGGGGACGGTCAGCGGTGCGTACAGGTCGGGGCGGCGGGCGCGCAGCCAGCGTTGGCCCGTGCATTCGTGCCGCAACTGCGTGTCGAGGTCGGCCACGATCATCGCGTCGTCAGCAACGTCGGTCGACGCGATAACTCGGCCGTACGGGTCGAAGATGGTGGCGTTGCCGGTGCGGACCTCGTTGTCGTCGACGCCGACGCCGTTGGAGAAGATCAGGAACATGCCGTTGTCGTGGGCGCGGGCGGGCAGCCAACGCATGAGCCAGCCGCGGCCCTTGTCGCCGGCGATCTCGGCCTCGATCGCGGCGCGGGCCTCGGCGCTGTTGTTGCGGTCGCGCCAAAGCTGAGGGTCGATCGTGCCCATCGCGTGCGGGCTGGGCGTGTCGCACCCGCCGGTCTGATGCGGGGCGAGCAGGATTTCGGCGCCCTGCAACGCACACATCCGCGCGTTCTCCACCAAGTTGTTGTCGTAGCAGATCAGCACAGCCACCCGGCAGCCGTGCGGCGTGTCGAACACCGTATACTCGCTGCCCGAAAGGCACTCGCCGTTGATGAAGCAATGCAGCTTGCGGTGACACCGCCACGTGCCGTCCGGCATGGCGACGACGTAGCTGTTAAACAACTGCCCCTCGACCCCGCCTCCGCCCCCGGAAGTCACATCGACCTCGATGAACCCCGCACCGATCGTCATGTTGTGCTTGCGCGACAAGTCAAGCAAAGCCTGTGTCGTCGGCCCGCTTGGGATCGGCTCGGCCAGGTCGAGCAGTTCGTCGCGTGACAGGTTGCGCAGGTGCCAGTAGCCGCTGACGCAGCACTCGGGGAAGACGATCAACTCGACGCGCTGCTCGGACGCCTGTTCGACGAATCCGCGAATTGTGTCGAAGTTCGCGGCCTTGTCGCCCGCGACGTGCTCGAACTGAACGGATGCGACGCGGATGTTGTTCATGAGATTCTCCCGTGAGCCGGGGCGTGTCGCCCCGGAAACCGGATCGGCACGATCCGGCTCGCTCATGTGTCGAGCGGTGTTGAACGTTGTCGGAGGATGTAGTTGTACGCGTTGTTCAGATAGGCCAACTCTTTGACCGCCTTCGTCGAACCGGCCTCGACCCACCAACTGCCGCTCTCGGGTCGACCCCACTTTTCGTCGAGCGATTCCGTCAACCAACGTTTGAGCCACTTGCGGATGTCTTTGCCGTGTCGTTTGCGCTCGGCATCGAGCATAATGTGAAAATGATTGTGCTCGGGCGGCGGCGGCGCGGCGCAGACGCGATAGAGCCAATGACCTCGCTCGCACACGGTGGGGAGAGTTGCCTCGATGAAAGCACGTTGTTCGAGCGTGAACCAGACGGGTTCCCCCTTCATCAGATCGCGTTCGTCGGCAACGCGTTTCGGGTCGTACGGCAGAAAGGGAGAGCCATATTGGTTGTGGGCGCGGTCGACAGTGGGGACACGCTCGCCGTGCAGCCGCGAGCCATACGCGCCGACGGTGATATGCCACGCCGTGCGCGTGGGGTGGAGTTGCTGCGCCATGGGCGCATGGTACATGTTCCGGGGCGACACGCCCCGGCTCACCGTTCGCGGCGGTGCGCCGCTCACTACAACTTGCTGATCACCAGCGACACGTTGTGTCCGCCGAAGCCGAACGAGTTGCTCATGCCGACGTTGACCTCGGCTTCTCGGGCTTCGCCGATGACGTGGTCGACGCCGGCGCACTTCTCGTCGAGTTCGTCGAGGTTGAT
This sequence comes from Phycisphaeraceae bacterium, assembly GCA_028284155.1. GTDB lineage: Bacteria > Planctomycetota > Phycisphaerae > Phycisphaerales > Phycisphaeraceae > JANQSF01. The sequence continues at coordinate 655 of JANQSF010000119.1, read as the reverse complement.
CGTCGGGGCGATGACGCCGCGTTCGATCGACTTGGCGACGATGACGGCCTCGATGCCGCCGGCCGCGCCCAGCGGGTGGCCGGTCATGCTCTTGGTCGAGCTGACAGCCGTCTTGGGCGCGCGGTCGCCGAACGTCGCGCGGATGGCATTGCATTCCGCCGCGTCGCCCAATTCCGTGCTCGTGCCGTGGGCGTTGATGTAGTCGACGTCTTCCGCGTTCAGGCCGGCGTCGTCCAAGGCGAGTTGCATCGCGTGGGCTGCGCCGCTGCCCTCGGGGTCGGGCGCGGTGATGTGCGAGCCGTCCGCCGATTGGCCGAAGCCCTTGAGTTCGCCGTAAATCTTCGCGCCGCGAGCCTTGGCGTGTTCGTACTCTTCCAGCACGACGATGCCCGCGCCCTCCGACAAGACGAATCCCTCTCGGTCGACGTCGAACGGCCGGCTGGCCTGTTGCGGCGCGTCGTTGCGCCGGCTCAAGGCTTTGAGCGCGACGAAGCAGGCAACGCCCATCTCCGTGCAGGCCGCCTCCGAGCCGCCGGAGATCATGACGTCGGCCGCGCCGTGGCGGATGGCGTCGGTCGCGTCGCCGATCGAGTGCGCCGCCGAGGCGCAGGCGCTGACGACCGCGCTGTTCGGCCCCTTGAGCCCGTAGTGGATC
>JANQSF010000070.1 GCA_028284155.1 Phycisphaeraceae bacterium | reverse complement strand
CCGAACCGCCGATCAAACGGTCATTCCCCGAACCACCCAACAACGTCACACCGCCCGTCGAGTCCTCAGCATCCAAAACATCATTGCCAGCGCCGCCGTACACCAGAAGCGCAACGGTGTCGTTGTCATTCAGTTCGACCGAGTCGTCGCCGGCATCGAGGTGAAGCTCGATGAGGTCGAGGTTGGTTGCGACACGCAGGCGATACAGGATTTCATCGGTGTCGGCGTCGCGGACATCGACCCACGGCTCAGCCGGTGTGCCGGCGTTGGTGAAGTCGGCGATGACGTGCTCGTTGCCGCTCGTGCCATTGGTCGTTACGCCGTCGGTGCCCATGAGGAACAGGCGGTCGGTGTCGCCGGCCGAGCCGTCGTTGGCGTTAATAATGAAGTCGGTGTTGTTGACGTAGTCGGTGATCGAGATGATCGACCCGTCGACGCGGTTACGCACGATCAGTTGGCCGTTGTCCGGGCCGCTTGGAACGATGAAGATGTCTTCGCTGACGCCGGGCGTCCCGTGGAAGATCTGAAGGTCGACCTGTTCGCCGTCATTCTGGGCCGGTACGCCTTCAAAGTACTTGGTGTCGACGCCCCAGCCCGTGGCCGAGTCGTCGGAGTAGGGCGTGAGGTCGAGCGTGTCGAGGTCGTCGCTCGTGTCGGCCGTGACCGGCACGTCCTGCGGGTCGCCGTTGGTGTCGGGCGTGACGATATCGAACCCGTAGACGTTGAGATTGACCACGTTGCGGAAGTCGAACTGCGGGCTTCCGTTGAGCGTGACGGACATCTCGTTGTCGCCGTCGGCGTCCGGCTGGAACGCGTCCTGCGGCGCGACGCCGTGGTTGTAGACAATCGGCGCGGCCAACGAATCGACGTCCTGGCCGACGACGACAAAGTTGTCGTTCTGGTCGATCAGCGGGTCGTTGTTGTCGCCGATGAGGTTGACCGTCTGCGTCGGGCCCGGCGTGGCCAGCGTGCTTTCGATCGACGTCGTGTGGAGGTCGAACGACGTGGCGCCGAGGATCGGGTTGGTCGACGTGAGCGTCGTGTTGAACGGGTCGGTCTTGTCGTTGAATAGATTGAGGTCGCCGTCGCCCTGGATTTCGAGGCGGTCGCCGTCAGGCGGGATCGTGTCGGCAGGGTCGGCGTCGGGGTCGGGGTCGCCGCCGTTGATCTGCAACGCGAAGTTGTATGAGAAGTTGGCGGTGAACCGGTCCGCGACCTGCAGCGCCGGCGTGAACGGCGCGAGCGAGCCGTTGGCTTCAAAGCCGCCGGTGACGATCAGGCCGGGCACCTCGGGCTGCGACGGGTCTTGCACAAAGCTGGGCGTGTCGATGTTGACGTCGACATAATCGACACCGAAGCCGCGGTTAGTCATAGTGACCAGGCTGTCGGAGACGAAGATGTCGTCAAAGCCGTTGCCCGTTCCGTTGCCGGGAATGAGCACACCCGGGCCGGCCTGCCCGGCGATGGGGTCGAACAGCGACGCCGTCGCGGCGGGGTCGACCAATGGCTGTTCGTTGGAGCCAACGACAAAGAGTTGGTCGCCGAGCGTCGAGCCGTCGCCCGAGACGCTCAGGCCGGTCTGCGCAACGCCGAACAGCAGGAGGTCCGGGCCCGATCCGCCGCCGGCATGGCCGGGCAGGCTGGCGAAGAAGTCGCCGTCGTTCGGGTCGGTCCAACTCTGACCGTTGAGGAACGCGAACGCCGCATTGATACCCGGCGCGACCGTCAGGTCGTCGTCGTCGGACGTGCCGCTGACCCGGAAGCTGTCGTTGTTGGACCCGTCGCCGTTGTGCAGGATGCTTTCCATCGTCCGGACGTTGACGGGAATGGCAAAGCCGTTGCCACCGACGGGGTTGATGTCCAGCGCGCCCTGGCCCGCGGACGGGTCGAGGTAGTCGTATTCGTGTTCGCGCGCCGCGGCCGACGCGTCGTTGATCGTCAGCGTGTCGCGGTTCTGCGCGTCGGGGTTGGCGTCGCCGCGGATTTCGAGCGACGTGAGCGGGAAGACCGACGCCGCGCCCAGGTCGTTGGTCACGTTGAGCACGAAGCGGTCGGCCCCGACGTTGCCCATGAACAGGTTGTCGGCGCTCAGGCCGTCGCCATTGATGGTCAATGTGTTGGCGTCGTCGCCGGTGTGCAGGTCGATGCGCGTGATGTCGGTCGCGGTCGTCGCGTTGACGTTGACAGTGTCGTCGTCGGTGGAGGTCAAGACGTTGAGCGTCTCGATGCGCGCGTCGGGCTCTGCCGTCAAGCCGTCGTGGTAGTAGCGGATCGACGCGGGGGCGAAGCCGGTGAGCGTCGTCACGTCGCCGGTCTGGGCGGCCGCGAACGGCCCGAAGTCAAACGCGAACGCCGCGGCGGTATCGATCGTTGCGCCGCCGTCGAGCGCGGCCGTCCCCGAGTCGTCGATGTTGAGTGTGTCGTTGCCGACGGCGCCGTTGTATTCGCCGGACACATTGACCGGGCCGAGGATCGCGTCAAGCGACCCGCCGTCGCTAGTCAGCGCGCCGTTGGCGGCGACGACGAAGTCAGCCGACTCGTTGCCGATGGTCACTGTGTCGTCGCCGCCGTTGCCGGTCAAGAGATAGTCTGTGCCCGCCGCGGTCGAGAGGACGTCGACCGTGTCGTTGCCCTGTGTGCCCTCATAAAAGAACGACTCGACCTGGGTGTAATTAATGGTGTCGGCCGCGGTCCGGTAGCCCGCCAACTGGGACGACGTCAGCGTGACGTTGTCCGCGGTGAGGTCGGCGGCGTCCTGCAGGTTGACCACGTCGATGTCGCCGGCCGTCTCGCCGCCGATGATGCTGATCGTGCCTTGCAGGTCGTCCAGCAGGAAGTCGTTGGACGACAGCGGCGCGAAGCCCGCATTGTGGAAGAAGTCGCTGCCGCCCTGGCCCAGGAACGATGTCGCGATCGGGCCGGTCGCGTCGAGTGTGAAGCGGTCCTGGCTGTTGTCGTCGGCCGGCTGACCGACGACGTCCGGGGCGAGATGGCCGAAGAGTTGGAGCGAGTTCAACCCGGCCGCGGGCGTTGTGTAGTTCGAGCGGATCGCATCGTTGCCGAGGTTGCCCATCACGCGGGCGATGGTCTTGTTGGCAAAGAAGGTTGACTCGAATGTGTTGCTCAGGTCACGCACTTCGAGCGCGGCGGCGCCGTTGATCGCCACGGCGTTAACCACATCGATCAGGTCCGCGTCGCCTACGCCGGTGCCGTCCATGATGATTTCGAGCACGGTGACGGGAATGTCCGTGATGATCGGTTCGAGGTTGGAGAACACGACGAGGTTTTCATCGCCGGTCAGCGCACCCTGGAAGCCGGGTCCGGCCGAGTCATCCGGGTCGACGGAGTGGACGCCCGCGTCTTCCGTCGCGCCCACTCGGTACGTCTCGCGCGTGATTGCAGCGCCGGGGTCGCCCGTGACGGTCAACACGTCGCTATCGGTCGGGATGCCCACGCCGCCGTCGTACGTGATCGACTCATGCACGACGCCCTGTGAATAGTCGATGATCAGGTTGTCGCTGCCATTGAACCCGTCGACCTGGATCGGCGCGATGTGGTCGGCGTCGTTGAGCGCCTGCACCGTCATTTCGTCGTCACCAAACCCGAGTTGGACCTGCATCAACGTCGTGCCCGTGGGCGTGAACTGCACGGTCTGCGATGTCGCGGGGGCGGACATCTGCAGGCTGTTGTCGCCCGGCAGGTCGGAAAGCAGCACGACGTCGTTGTCGACGCCGCCGTAGGTGAAGCGACGCGTCGTGCCGGTCAGGTTGTCGTCGATCGGCTCGCCGTCCAGGCCGAAGTAGTCGATGTCGCGCTGCTCGCCGCCGATCTCCAGGTCGACGCGACCGTCGCTCGCGTTGTTCAGGACATGATGCACGAGGTCGAACGTCACGCCCGTGCCGTTCACGGTCAGCGTGTCAGCCGTGTTCTGTCCGCCGGCGTTAAGGTTCAGCGAGGTCGTCGGCAGAGGGTCGAGCGCGTCGCCGCCAGCCATGTCGACGACGAAGTCATCGTCGCCGTCACCCGCGTGAACGGTCATGCGGAACGGCACATCGCCGTCCCACGTGATCGTCGAGCCGATGCCGCTCACGTTCAGGTCGCTCTGGTTCGCGCCGGGCGAGTCGATCGTCCACGTGCGGTTGCTCGTGTCGGCGCTGTTGTCGATATGCGGGTCGAGGAACGAGCCGGCCAGGTCGACTTGGCCGAGGATGTTGGCCAACGTGCCCACGCCCGTGCCACGGTCGGGGTACGCGACGCCCACCGCCGCCCGGCCGTTGCCGGGCGAGGTCACCGTCGTCAACGCGCTGGCGGGCGTCGCCAGGACGCTGATCTCATCGACACCGTTCTGGCCGTTGAGGTTGATCGCCGTCGCCGCGAACTGCGCGTCCAGCACGTCGAGCGTGATCACGTCGTTGCCGTCGCCGCCGTTGACCGTCAGGCTGTTGGTCGGGTTGGCGAAGGTCGTGTTTTCAAACGTTGAGCCGGCAATGATCGAAAAACCGTCGTTGGCGTTGCCGTCGTCGCTGACCACGACATCCGGATCGGCCCCGGCGGTGAGGTTGAAGATGATGTCGTCCGGCGTGCCCGCGTTCAGGATCGGCTCAAGCCCGGTGTACGTGATCGTGGAAGTCGTGCCGTTAATGAACTGAACATTGCCGTCGTTGGCGTTGGTGTAGTTGTACGTCTCGGTGTCGAACGCGTTGACGCCGGTGTTGCCCTGGACGATCAGTTGGTCGCCGATTCCGCCGGCGTCCTGATCGCCGCCCTCGTAACTGACGCCGTTGGTCGGGATCGGGTTGCCGTTGACAAAGTCAACGATCAGCGTGTCATCGCCTTCCAGACCTTGGAACGTAAACGACTCGGTGTCGGCTGCGTTGAAAGAGAAGTGCAAGTTGCCGTCGATGAAGACATCGATCAGTGAGGAGTCGTTGGGGTTGACCCTCAGGATGAATTCATTGGGATTCTCGTCGCCCATGATTACCGGGTTCGGGTTGATCACCTCGACGGTGAAGGACAACAGCGTGTGGTCGTTGAAGGAATCGCCGTCTGAAATGATCGCGGCCCCACCGAACAGGGCGTCGTTGACCTGCTGCGGCGTCGTGAGTGAATGGAACCCGCCGGCCGGCAGGTAGTCGAGTGTGACCTGCTGCTGCCCGTAGCCGTCGAACTCGAAGTTGAAAGATTGCTGCTTCAGGTTGGGCAGGCTGACCTGGCTGTGCTGCCCGGTCAGCGATTCGGATGTCCAGGTGAACAGTTGCTCCGAGGTCGTCAGCGTTTCGTCGCTGCTCCCCATCGTGACGAAGCCGGTTGTGCTGAGCCGGCGGAACCGGGCCGACGAGATGCGGTCGTCGCCGGAACTCAGATCGTCGGGCACTTCGCGTTCATTTGCGAAACCTCTGTTGCGGAACGCGTCGACCAAGAGCCCCGGTGCGGTGAGGTTGGCGGACTCGCCGCTGCTGCTGAAGTTGGTGTCCCCGTACAGGCTGAGGACAGCCCCCTGCGGCACCCAGTAGTTCAGGTATTCGGTTTTGTCGTTAAAGAATCCGAAGTTCGAGATCGCCCCGGTCTGCTTGAACGGGTCGGGACTGGGCTCCGCCTCTTCGTCGGGGAATTCCATCAGCCGACGCTCGGTGCGAGCGGCGCTGTCGCCGTCGTCCTCGTTGTCGTAGAACTCGGCGAACGGCTGGATGACGTTGGCGCGGATCGACGCGGTATCGCCGGCGTGAACGCGCAACACGCCGTTGGTGACTTCGTTGTTGCCGACCTCGAGTACGTTGCCGTCGCGGGTGTGCGACACGATGCCGTAAGGCGTCGTAATCACCACGCCGCGCACCGGGGCTTCGTACTGTGTCAGGTCCTCATCGCGGAATTCCTGGAATCGAAGCCGGTGGCTTTCGTCGAATTTGTTCAGATCGCCGCAATTGGGCACGCCGTCGCAACCCTCTGAACTGTTGTAACCACTGCCGGCGAAGTAGGTCAGTTCGCCGGTCGGCGTGATATGGACACCGCCGACGTGCGCGAACGTTGCCTGATTCGACAAGGAAACGTGGAACTCATTGAACTCCATGCGCAGCGAAACACTGCCGCTCGACACGGGGCCGGCCGTGTCCTCTGCACCGCCGAAGACGCGGAATAGCCCGATCTTGTCGTCACCGATGTCGCTGACGCCGCCTTCCGTCTCGCGCGAACCGATCATGTAGATGTCGCCGTGCTCGTCGGTCAGCAGTTGTAATGCTTGATAGCCGTTGGGGCCTCCTACCGCAGTGGCACTGCCTGACGGCCAATCTTCGTTGTTGTCTGCCGCGGCCGTGTGCGTGAGCGTGTCGACGTTTTTGTCCCAGACGTCGTAGTGCTGCGTGAACTCATAAGTCACGCCGTTCGCGTTGTCGATTTCAATCTGGCCGGTGTCCAGCACTCCGCCTTTGACGCGGTGAATATCGACTTTGGTCGACGTGTGAGCGCCAAAGTTGAATCCTGGCTCAAAGAAGTCGGTTTTGTTCGAGCGATAGAAGAGTACCTGCTCGTTGTCCTTGCCGGTGATCGCCACAAGGAAATGGCCGCCAGGCATCTTCGTGATACCGACACTGCCGACCGAGCCGCCAATGTATTCCGGAGACGGGATGATGGTGATCGGGTCACCGTTCGAATCCGTGATCAACCGCGGCCGACCGCCGTCATTGGCTGTCTCGTAAAAGACGATCAAACCTTCCGGGGCCTGATTGAGGTCGCGCACACCCCACTTGCCGCCCCCGCCGTATTGGCGGCTGACCAGCACAGTTTGATTGCCGTCCTTCAGGAGGGTGCCGTCCGATCTGGTCGCCGGGCCTAATGCGATGATTTCCCGAAGATCACGTGCCTCCGTGGCGTTGCTCAGCGGCGGGATTCCCAAGTTCGCCAACACGGTCGCCCCGGCGCCGGACACGAAGTAGTCCCTGACATCGTCCATGTCATTGCTGGGGCCTTCGTTGATGACGTGCCAAAGCGGCTGCTCCAAAGCAACGGCCAGGACCTCACCAACGGTCTGAATGCCACCCGGGTGGGAGTAGCCGCCAAACGCTGCTGATCCCTGCGTCTGCCCATCAAAACTCGTTTGCAAGTTGCCGTTGAAGGCAATGTTGCCGATTACACGGTCGCCGGCCGGAGGATTAGCGCCGTCATTCGGGATGCCGGCCGCGTCGCCAGACTCCTGGAAGTCCTGCTCAAGAAGTCGGTTGGATCCGAGACGTTCGCCATCCTGATCACGTGAATCGAGTTGGATGATGTTGATATTGCCGGCCCGCAGCGTGTTGTTGTCGTTGCCGCCGGCGCGCGAGTCATAGATGTAGGGTGTGCCGAGACCGAAGGAGCGAGCAATCCCCTGATAGTGTTCATCAGAGTCCGTGCCGCTGGCGGCGACAACCGCTGACGGATCGGCGTCCTGCGGTGCAAACGGCGCGAGATCGCCGACATTGTCGTCGTTGGCATCGATGTGTTGAGCGGCAAGCCGGTCGGGGAAGTCGGCCAGACGGCTGAACGCAGTATGGATGTTCACCGCCGCGAAGTTTTCCTGGATGATGATCGGCTCGACCGTGTGCGACAGCAGCACGCGCTGTTCCAACTGGTCCAACCCCGTCCAAGCGCCGAAGCTGGGCATCGCGGCCTTGGCGGCGCGTCGGCTCATACGGCTGCGGCGTTGCGTGCGCTGCTTGCGCCGGTCGGCCATCTTGTGAATGAAGGACTGGACTCGTTCGAACGCGCGGGATGCTGCTGACATCGCTTACCTTTCAACCAACTGGCGAGGGATGGATTCCGATGGACGTGGCCCCGACTCGGCGCACGGAAGGCCGTGCGCAACGACAGGCGCGCAGGTGGCGCAACCCGAATCAGACCGATCAAACTTCGGTCAGTGACTCCACTTCAATTGTCCGGCCGACGCTTCCTTCCGGTGAAGTGCCGCAGGCCCGCCCCGATCGGGTCGGTCCCCCTCCTGTGGGGACCGATTCGTGTAGGACAGATTACCACAAACCGGTCCGGTATGCCTCCCAAGTCGTGAAATTCAAGATATTTGGGCAGTCTTTCGCGCCAAGCGGGATGCTTCACCACCCGCCCCGGCATGCGGCCGACCCGCAATCGGCGCAAAGAGGGCAATCTGGGCAGAGTAGCCCGCTCGTATCAGCCGCTGATTCTGCGTACTCGCCTGTGCGCGTTCTTGCCGTGTCGGCGCCCGGACGCGCGATCGGATGCCCAGCCAAGTCGAGATGGCTGGGCCTCCAGCGACGTGGCAGGGCCTACTTGTCGAGGCGAAGGTGTTCGCGAAAGGCTTTCAGCAATCGGCTCTGGAATCGGTACGGATTCCAGACGACGGCCACCTTGCGCGTCGGCTTTCGGCCGGCCAGGGATCGATAGACTCGGCGGTCGGTCTGGTCGAGCTTGCGAGCCATGGCTGGGATCATGGAAACACCGTGCGACAGTGACACCAATTCCTGCACCATGGCCAATTGACTGGTCCGCTCGACCGCGACGGGGCTGAAGGAGCGTTGACGGCAGAACGAGACGATGTTGTCCGACAGGCAGTGCGCTTCGTCGAGCAGGATGAACGGGAACGGCTCCACATCGGCGAGTCGGATCTTCTCTTTCTCGACCAGCGGATGATCCGGCGGCAAGACCAGGAACAGTTCTTCCTCGAACAGTTCCTCGACCTCGACATACTTGGCGGGTACGGGCAGCGCGAGGATGGCGAGATCGACCTCGCCTTGCGTGCAGTGTTTCAGCAATGTGTCGGTGGTGTGTTCCTGAACGACGATGCTCGCCTTGGGGAACTCTTCTGAGAACTGTTGCAGCACCTTCGGGAGGTAGTACGGCGCGATGGTCGGGATCGCGCCCACCCGGACGCGACCGCTTTTGCCGTCGTCCGTGATCTCGGCCTTGGCGTCTTCGAGGATGGCTAGGACCTGTTGAGCGCGCGACTGCAACAACATCCCCGCCTCGGTCAGCGAAACCGACCGGGCCTTCCGCTCGAACACGGGTTGGCCGAGTTCTTCTTCCAACTTGAGAATCGACCGACTCAACGCCGGCTGGGAGATCGCCAGGTCGGCTGCGGCCCGCGTGAAGTTGCCCCGCTCGGCCGCTTTCAGGAAGTAACGCAGTTGGTCAAGTTCCATGAATCAAGACCTTTCGCAGGGGCCTATCGGGGCGGTCCCTATAGATGCATGCAGTGCATGGATAGTATCGTCAAAATGCATTGGGATTATCGGCAAGCGTGCGCTAGCCTTCGTCCGATTGGAATCCGGCGCATGTTATCTGGTTCTGCCACACTTTCTTGAACGGAGGTCTCATGACCACTTCAACCCGTCTCGCTTTGATGACTTTGATGGCTGTCGCGCTGTTCGTCACGGCCTCCTGTACCCAGTCGCCGAAGACGGCCGACTCGCCAGTGCGTGGCCAAGCCGTCAGTAAGTGCCCGGTGACCGGCATGATGGTGAAGGCCGACGGCCCGGCGGCTTCGCATGTCTCCGCACCGGTGTCGGCGGGCGGCCCCATGTCGATTCAGGACTGGTGGCCGAATCAGTTGGACCTGCGGGTCCTGCACCAGAACTCGCTCAAGAGCAACCCGATGGGCAAGCGGTTCAACTACGCCGAGGAGTTCAAGAAGGTCGATCTCGCCGCGCTGAAGAAGGACATCGAAGACGTGCTGACCACGTCGCAGGACTGGTGGCCGGCCGACTACGGCCACTACGGCCCGCTCATGATCCGCATGGCCTGGCACAGCGCGGGAACGTACCGAGTGACGGACGGACGGGGCGGCGCGTCCGACGGCACGCTGCGATTCGCGCCGCTCAACAGTTGGCCGGACAACGCGAACCTCGACAAGGCACGTCGTCTGCTTTGGCCGATCAAGCAGAAGTACGGCAACAAGATTTCGTGGGCCGACCTGATGGTGCTCACGGGTAACGTGGCCATGGAGTCGATGGGTTTCAACACTGTCGGCTTTGCCGGCGGCCGTGAAGACGTGTGGGAACCACAGATGGACGTTTACTGGGGTCCGGAGAATGAATGGCTCGGCCAGAAGCGATTCAATGACGAGAACGAATTGGACAACCCGCTCGCCGCAGTGCAGATGGGCCTGATTTATGTCAACCCGGAAGGGCCGGGCGGCAACCCCGACCCGATCGCCGCCGCCAAGCGCATCCGCGAGACGTTCGGCCGAATGGCGATGAACGATGAAGAAACCGTCGCGCTGATCGCCGGCGGCCACACATTCGGCAAAGCTCACGGCGCCGCCAGTGCGGACAACGTCGGCCCCGAACCTGAAGCGGCTGGCATCGAGGAACAAGGTCTCGGTTGGACGAGCAAGTACAAGTCCGGCAAAGGCGCCGATACGATTACCAGCGGTCTTGAAGGTGCGTGGACATCCACGCCGGACGCTTGGTCGCATGGCTACTTCCGGAACCTGTTCCGTTATGAGTGGGAACTGACCAAAAGCCCCGCCGGTGCAAAGCAGTGGAAGCCCAAGGGTGATGGCGGCAAGGGCACGGTTCCGGACGCTCACGATCCGAACAAGTCGCACGCCCCGATGATGTTCACGACTGACCTTGCGCTGATCAAAGACCCGATCTACGCGAAGATTTCAAAACGATTCCGCGACAGTCCAAGGGAGTTCGACAAGGCTTTTGCCGAAGCGTGGTACAAGCTCACGCACCGTGACATGGGTCCGCATTCACGACTGCTCGGTCCGGAAGTGCCGGAGCCGCGGATCTGGCAGGACCCCGTTCCAGCCGTCGATCACCCGCTGATCGATGCGAACGACATCGCGACGCTCAAGGGCAAGATTCTCGATTCGGGCCTATCGGTTTCACAGCTTGTTTCGACGGCCTGGGCGTCCGCGTCGAGCTATCGCGGCTCCGACATGCGGGGAGGCGCGAACGGTGCCCGCATCCGCCTGGCGCCGCAGAAGGATTGGGCAGCGAATGAGCCTGCTGAACTGGCCAAGGTGCTGAACACGCTCGAGACGATCCAGAATGATTTCAACGCGTCGGCGGGCGGCGGCAAGAAGGTTTCGCTTGCCGACATCATCGTGCTGGGTGGATGCGCTGCGATTGAAAAGGCGGCTAAGGATGCCGGCCAAGATGTCACCGTGCCCTTCAGCCCCGGCCGAACGGATGCGACGCAGGATATGACGGATGCCGAGTCTTTCGCCGTGCTCGAACCCAAGGCGGACGGGTTCCGCAATTACCTCCGTGATGGCCACTACCGATCGGCTGAGGAGTTGCTTGTCGATAAAGCGCAACTGTTGGAATTGACCGCGCCGGAAATGACCGTGCTCGTCGGTGGCCTGCGCGTGCTGAACGCGAATTATGGCGACGCCAAGCACGGCGTGTTTACCAATCAGCCCGGCAAGTTGACCAATGACTTTTTCGTCAATCTGCTCGACATCAGCACGAATTGGCAGAAGTCGGATGCGGACGGTGTTCTCGAAGGTGTGGATCGCAAGACCGGCGAGGTGAAGTGGACCGGCACGCGCGTCGATCTGGTGTTTGGCTCACACTCGCAATTGCGTGCGCTGGCCGAGGTCTACGCCCAAAGCGATGCGCAGAGCAAGTTCGTGACGGACTTCGTCGCGGCATGGAGCAAGGTGATGAACCTCGATCGCTTCGACCTCGGTCCGGCGCGCGGACTTTGACCTGCAACGACTCGAGTCAGTTTCCCAACAGGGATTTGCTCGGCGTGATATGACACGTCAGCACATAAGCCCGCACCAATGCCTGGTGCGGGCTTTTCATTGCGCGCATTGAACATGTCGACGTTCTAGGGCGCCTTGCATGGTTGTTGGTCGCGTCTTTCCAAAGTCCCCCTCTGGGGTCATCTTTACCCACATCGTGCTCATGCGATTCAGGCCCAAAGGGCCGACCCCATGAAAGCCCAGGGTGCAGCCCTGGGTCCGTGTCGTGGTAGATAAGGAAAGCCCTGAAAGGGCGGCACTAAGTGTGCATATTCGTGCCGCCCTTACAGGGCTCATGCGCGTGGGTACGAACAGGTCCCAGGGCTGCGCCCTGGGCTTTCGTCTGGTCGGCCTTTCAGGCCTCGACAGACCACCGCCGCGCCGCCGGACGATTTTGCCAAGATGTGGGTAAAGATGAGCCCTCTGGGGTGGGATCAAACGAGCGAAGATGCTGTGTCTTCACTGGTCTTAATGCGCGCAGGAGACGCTGATCAGTTCTATCCCCTGGCAGAGCCGGGGGCTTTGAGGGAACCACTTCTACGCATGACGCTCAGATGCCTTGGCCGACACGTTCAGCGTTTGCGCTCGGCTTCGATTTCAGGCCGACGGTATTGACGGCGATGATTCGGTAGATGTGTCGTTTGCCTGGAGTTGGATCGTTGTCAGTGAACTGCATGGGCACGAGTGGCTGCGTGGGCGTGTCGCTGTATTGAAGGTTCTGGAAGATCGGTCGGCCAAATCGGTTCTTGCCCTCCTGCGGGACACGGGCCAAGAACTTGCCGTTACGTTCGATGATGAAGTGTGCGAGCCCGCTTTCCACGTCGGCTTCTGCCCGCCAACGCAGCATGTGCTTGTCGACTTGAACGTCGGTCGGTGCGGGCGGCGGCGTTGTGTCGGTGACGTTGGTGTCCTTGACGTACTGCGTCCAGCTTCGGGCGATGGCGGCGTTGGGTAGCCAGGCCGCATTGAGCGGGTCGCCTTTGTATTGACTGGCGGGCACTGCCTTGGAGCCGGTCGGTTCGGTGAGGTGCGCGTCGTCGGTCGGCATGAGTCGCAGCGGTTGGCCCGCGGTTTGGGGCAGACGCGCGCTTAGACATGCGTCGAGCCAGGGGATGGCCATGTAGCGTTGGTTGCCGCACTCATGTGACGAAAGCGGGTCAACGGCTACGCCAATGAGTCCGCCGTTGCCGCGCACATGTTTGAAGAAGACCTCGTTTGCCGGCCAGACGCGCGCGAAGCGGCCGGTCTTGACCGTCACGCCTTCCTTCGTCCCGGGATTGCACATGATTGGGACACGCAGCGCAGCCTCGGGCAGCGCATACGGTTTGATGTTCGGCCGATCGGGGTTGGGTTGGAGCAACGGAACACCGGAACGCAACCAGGCCGCTGCAACACGTTTGGGGTACAGCATGACCATGCCGCCCGCCCAGTGCCCGCCGCCGCTGTGACCCCACATCGCCCACGGCACACTCGCCAGTTCCGGATGGCCGGACTGTTTGCCCAAGTCGGTAAGACAACGCTGAAACGCGTCGGCCGAACCGTTCCGCGGGTCGCACCACAACTGGCAGTCGGTCCCGTTGGGCTGTTCGTACGACGGCGCGAGCAGGGCGCAGCCGTGCTTCTTCGCCAACGCCTGCCAGTGCAGGTCGTACGCGCCGGTCAGGCCGGACTTGCACGAGCCCTCGCCGCAACCGTGCTGATGCACGACCACGCCGCGCAGCCGCTTGACGCCCTTGGGAATCCAGATCGTGTAGTTAACCGCAAATCTCAACTCACCCGTCTTTTGCGACGCAGGATACCGCACGCGGTAGTAGGGCGGTTTCGCCTCAGGGAAGACGTCGTATGGCCCGTTCTGGGCAAGCACTGTCGCGGGCAACGTGGCAATGAGCAGGGCGAGGAAGACAAGGGCTGAATCCGCGTGTCGTTTCATGGCATTCGATCCGTTTGTGCTGTCATTGACGCGCTGGGGTCGTGGCGAGGATCACTGCGTGAAGAAGATCACCAGGTTCTTGGTCTGCCTGCCTGCTGCGACGATGTCCGGTTTGCCGTCGCCGTTCAGATCGCCGACCTTGATGTCTTCGACAGCGACCTGTTCGCCGGCGACACGTGTTTCGCGCCACTTGCTGCCCGACTCATTCAGTGGCGTAAACAGTTTGATGCCCGGGTCGCCCGGTGTGTTGAACGCCCGCCAACCGACGACGATCTGATCGGAACCGACGCCCAGAAAATCAGCGCAGGCCAACGCATGGCCGTCTTTGAGTGCCTCGTCCAGCACAGCCAATGGCTGCCACAGCCCCCTGCCGTTGCGAGGCTCCACGTACACGGCGGCTTTCGTGCCGTGCTTCGGTTCGACGGTCACGATGAAGCGTCGCCCGTTGGGTAGCTTGCCGTCTCGGATCTCGCCGGCAAACGGCTTGGTCAACTGACGCTTCACCCAAGTGTCGCCTTGCTTGTCAAAGTGCCAGACACCTTCCAGGCCGGCGATAATCAGCTCTTCTTCCGCATCGTCGTCCCAGTTCACGGGGTGGAAGTTGTGCGACAGGTGAATGAAGTCGCAGACGACATCGAATCGCCAATCGTTCTTCGGGTTGCTGGGCTTGGTGTATTCCAGCACGCGGATACCGGGGCCTTTGCCGTCGATGCTGCCGCGGCCACGCAACGGTTTCACGATGAGCTTGTAGGAGTCGCCCTTGGCGCGAACCCAATGCATGCGGTGGACGCTCGGCTCATTGTGGAGCTTGATCGGTGTCCAGGGTTGGCGGCGGTCTTTGGGCGGATCGAGATAAAACACCGCGCCGTCCTTGACCGACTCGCGGTAGTTCCATTGGCCACCGACGGCGATCTCGGCCTTGCCGTCGCCGTCGATGTCGCGGGCCGTGACGCAGACGTTGTCGCGCTTCGTCAGGTCTTTGGCGATGACGTGCTTCTGCCAGCCCGGGTTTTCGTACCACTGGATCGTCCGTTTGTCTGCCAGGACGATGTCGGTCTTGCCGTCGCCGTTCACGTCGGCCAACTGGATGCCGTAACCGATGTAGATCTGGTCGATCTCGACCGCCTTCGACCTGAATTCAGGGATCGGTTCGGCCTGGACGCCCGCGAACAGCAGGAGAAGGGGCAGGATGGTCTGTACTGGCTTCATGGTGGACGCTCGCTTGTCATGGTTCGCGGCGATGCCGGTTCGGCGCGGCATACTCGGACTCAGAATACAATGGCTCGCCGCAGCCTCCAATGTCTGTCCAGGAACAATGATCATGAATCCATGCGTCCTCCGCTTGATTGGCTGTATGGTCGTGCTTTTTGCCGCGACGGGGTTGTCCGCCGCCGAGCCGAATGCCAAGCCGTCAATTGACACAAGTGAAAAGTCGAATTCGGCTGACAAGATCGTCCCGGCGTTTAGTCGGGGCGTCGGCCCCGGCTGGGTCACGTTGACGGGCAAGGACTTTCTGAACGTCAACTGTTGGGACGAGACGTGGACGTGGAAAGACGGCCACGCCCGGTGCACAGGTCGGCCGACGGGCGTAATCCGTTACCGTGAGCCGTTGACGAACTTCGAGTTTTCGTGCGAGTGGATGCACAAGAAAAAGGGTGGCAACTCGGGCGTATTCGTCTGGGCGACGCCGCAATCGATCTTGAACCTTGCGCGCGGCAATGGCCGACTGCCGCACGGCATCGAGGTGCAGGTGCTCGACCTGGGATACAAGGAGATCTACGAGAAGCAGTTCAACAAGCCGGGCAACTGGTTCACCAGCCACGGCGACGTGTTCCCGGTCGGCCCGGTGAAGATGAAGCCGTTCCCGCCTGTCGCGCCGAACGGCCGGCGGAGCTTCCCGTCGAAGCAAACGACGCTCGGCATCAACAATTGGAACCACTACTACGTGCGCGCCATCGGCGGCGAGGTGCGCTTGTGGGTGAATGGCGTCGAGGTATCGGGCGGCAACAATATCTCGCCAGCATCGGGTTTTCTATGCCTGGAATCAGAAGGTGCGCCGGTCGAATTCCGCAACATCCGGTTGCGCAAGCTCCCGCCGATGGAAACCAAGTTGCCCAAGGGGATGAAGATCCCCGTTCCGGTCATCAAGAACCCGGCCAACCTGCCGGCCGTGTCACTCAAAGGTCATGCGATTCTGGGGACGTGGGAATAC
Source organism: Phycisphaeraceae bacterium (assembly GCA_028284155.1). GTDB lineage: Bacteria > Planctomycetota > Phycisphaerae > Phycisphaerales > Phycisphaeraceae > JANQSF01. Next base: position 4,784 of record JANQSF010000070.1, on the reverse strand, counting down.
CTGAACACCTACACGCGGGAGTTTCTACCCGACGGCCGATGTGTCCTGCGCAACGGCGACAAGGTCATCTGGACGAAGAAGTGTGTCGCCAAGTCGCCGACGTCGGTTACGTTGCGCGGCGGCTACAAGCATGTGATCGAGGGCGACGTGCTGAAGATCGAAGGTCGATATGTCGCCAAGCGGCGCAAGTAAACGGAGAACATCGAACATGCAGAAGCGACTTACCTTGACGACATGGCTGATTGCGCTGTTGCTGGCGCTGCCCACGCTCTGTCGCGCCGACGATTGGCCACAGTGGCGTGGCCCGGCGCGTGACGGCGTTTGGCGGGAGACGGGTCTAACAGACAAGCTGCGCACCGACGCGCAGGGTCACATCAAGCTACGCTGGTCGGCCGAAATCGGTGCGGGCTATTCGCAGCCGACGGTCGCCGACGGCCGTGTGTACGTGACCGACCGGGTGGACGAGCCGAAGGAGATTGAGCGTGTGCACTGCTTCGACTTCGAGACGGGCCAGCAGGTTTGGTCGATCAGCTACAGCGCGCCGTACAACATCAGCTACAAGTCCGGCCCGCGCGCGGCGGTGTTGATCGAGAAAGACACTTCACGCAGCAAGCCGGTGTCGCGTGCGTATGCGCTGGGTGGTGTTGGGCATCTGCACTGCCTCGACGCGGAAACGGGCAAGGTGCTTTGGAAACGCAATCTGGCACGCGAGTATCACATCGACATGCCGCGATGGGGTATCGCGGCCGGTCCGTTGATCGAGGGCGACCTGTTGATCCTGCACATCGGCGGCGAGAACGCGTGCGTCGTAGCGCTCGACAAGCGGACGGGCGGCGAAAAGTGGCGGGCGATCGACGACGACGCCAGCTACGCCGCGCCGATCGTGATCGACCAGGCCGGCCGACGTGTGCTGGTCGTCTACACGGCCAACGTGCTGTTCGGGTTGGACGTTCAGACTGGCAAGCGGCTCTGGTCGTACGAGATGCCCGGCAGCAAATGGCCGATCTCGATCTCGACTCCCGTCATCACGACGCGCGGCGACGAGCGGTTCATCTTCACGACGAACGCGCACGTCGGGTCGGCGTTGCTGCGGTTGGAACAGGACAAGCCCGCCGTGACGGAGGTCTGGCGACAGCAGAACGCGCGGTCGGCGGACAGCCTGTACAGCCTGATCCCCACGCCGTTCGTGCGCGACGGCCACATCTACGGCACGCACAACCGCGGGGAGTTGCGTTGCCTGGAACTGATGACCGGCAAGCAGGTGTGGGAGTCGCAGGAAGCGGTCACGCCCAACCGTTTCGCGACGTTGCACATCGTCGCGCAGGGCGAGTCGGGCAAGCGCGTGTGGGTCTTCAACGAGCACGGCGAGTTGATCATCGCTGACCTGTCGCCGCAGGGCTATCGGGAACTGAGCCGGGGCCTGCTGGTCCCGCCGACGCAGCCCGGCCTGCCCAGCCGACGGGGCGGCGTGACGTGGGCACACCCGGCGTTCGCCAACCGGCACGTCGTCGCCCGCAACGACAAACTGCTGGTGTGCGCCGACCTGTCGGCGCGGTAGCGTGGATTCACTCACCGATCACGACGCGCCGCCTCCTAGCGTCAAGTTGTCAATCAGACGCACGTCACCCACGCGGCCCGCGACGAGCGCCGCGATGCCGCCCGTCAGATTCGGCTCGATGCAGTCGAGTCGCGCGAGGCTGTGCGGGTGGCGCACAGCCGCGTAGTCGACCTCGACGTGGTGCGCGGTCATGACCTGGGTCATGGCTGACTCGACGGCTGCTGGGTCGTTCTCGCCTTCTGTCTCAATCAGCTCGCGCGCCGCGGACAACGCTTTGTACAGACCCAGCGCATGCCCGCGCTGCTCGTCGTTCAGATACGCGTTGCGACTCGACAGCGCCAGCCCGTCCGGTTCGCGCACCGTCGGGTGCGCAACAATCGCGATCGGCATTGCCAACGCGGCTGTCATCGCCTCGATCACCTTGAGTTGCTGATAGTCCTTCCGCCCGAATACAGCCGCGTCGGGCTGAACCATGTTGAACAGCTTCGCAACGACGAGGCAGACGCCTTGGAAATGGCCTGGACGATGTGCGCCTTCCAAGTCGCCGGTCAGTGTGGGCAGGTCGATGTTCAATGTTGATTCGTTGGGTAGGTATACCTCGTCCGGCTGCGGGGCGAACACGCCATCGGCGCCCGCTTGTTCGCACACGGCCAGGTCGTCTTCGAGTGGGCGTGGGTAACGCTCGAAGTCTTCGCCGGGGCCGAACTGAGTCGGGTTGACGAAGATGCTGGCGATTACCGCGCCGCCCAGGCGTTTGGCATGCTCCAGCAGGGCGACGTGGCCGGCGTGCAGCGCACCCATTGTGGGTACGAGCGCGACGGGCTGATCGATTGCTCTCCGTCGTTGGCGCAGGTCGTTGACCGATTCGGATACCCACATGCGCGGATTGTACGGGTGTGGCTGACAGGGGACATGCGACGGACCGAGCGGGGCGCGGTATTCTTGTGTCGCTCGGCGGCACCCGCCGCGATTTCCAAGCCTGCGAGGTCAACATGAATCACCGATATCGCATCGTCAGTAGCTTGCTCGTACTCGCATTGCTCGTGTTGCCGGCGCTCAGCCCAAACGCGAGTCGCGCGCTGGGTGCGGAGGCGGAGGAGTACGACGTCGTCATCTACGGCTGCACCTCGGCCGGCGTCATCGCGGCTGTGCAACTCAAGAAGATGGGCAAATCGGTTGTCGTCGTCGGCCCGGACAAGCACCTGGGCGGCCTGACGGCCGGAGGTTTGGGCTGGACCGACTCGGGCAACAAGTCGGTCATCGGCGGTCTCTCGCGCGAGTTTTATCAACGCGTTAAGAAGCACTACGACCAGCCGAGCGCCTGGCGTCAGCAGAAGTCGAGCGAGCACAGCCGATACCGGCCGAACGACGACGCGATGTGGGTCTTCGAACCGCACGTCGCTGAGGCGACGTTCGAACAATTGGTCAAGGAGTACGACATCCCGGTGCACCGCGACCAATGGCTTGACCGACGCCCTCCGGGCAGCGCGAGCAAACTTGGCGCGGCGCTGGTCCGGGACGGCCGGATCGAGATGATCCGCATGCGCAGCAAGCGACTGTACCGCGGCAAGGTCTTCATCGACGCGACCTACGAAGGCGACCTCATGGCCGAAGCCGGTGTCAAGTACCACGTCGGGCGCGAAGCGAACAGCGTGTATGGCGAGACGCTCAACGGCGTGCAAACGGCCCGCGCGACCAAGCACCAGTTCAACCACAAGATCGACCCGTACGTCGTGCCCGGCGACCCGTCATCCGGCCTGCTGCCGCGCGTGCACGGCGACAGCCCAGGAAAGGACGGCGACGGCGACCACCGCGTGCAGGCATACAACTACCGCGTCTGCATGACGAACGACCCGTCGAACCGCGTCCCGTTCCCTAAGCCCAAGGGTTATGACGCGAAGCAGTACGAGCTGTTGCTGCGTCACCTGTTGGCCGGCTCGCGACATGTGTTCGGCAAGTTCGACCCCGCGCCCAACCGCAAGACCGACACCAATAACCACGGGTCGTTCAGCACCGACAACATCGGCATGAACTACGACTATCCCGAGGCTTCGTACGAACGACGGGCCGAGATTCTCGAAGGGCACAAGCGATATCAGCAGGGCTACCACTGGTTCCTCGCCAACGACCCGCGCGTCCCCGAGTCGGTGCGCACGCGGTACGCGACGTGGGGTTTGGCGAAGGACGAGTTCAAAGACAACGGCCACTGGCCGCACCAGATCTACGTACGAGAGGCGCGGCGGATGGTCAGCGACTTCGTCATATCCGAGTTGCACCTGCGCCGCATCAAGCCGACGCCAAAGCCCGTCGGCATGGGTTCTTACAACATGGACTCGCACAACGTGCAGCGTTACGTCGCGCGCGACAAGGATGGCAAGGCGTATGTACAGAACGAGGGCGACATCCAGATCAATCCCGGCGGGCCTTACCCGATCTCGTACGAGGCGATTGTGCCGAAGAAGAGCCAGTGCACGAACCTGCTCGTGCCCGTTTGCCTCAGCAGCAGTCACATCGCGTACGGCTCGATCCGCATGGAGCCGGTGTTCATGATCCTCGGCCAAAGCGCCGCGACGGCCGCGTCGATGGCGATCGACGCGAAGCAGGCTGTGCAGGACGTTGACTATGAGAAGCTCAGCGCACGTCTGTTGAAGGACGGCCAGGTGCTCGAGTACACCGGCCCGCGCGGCGGCGGGCGGGTCTTCAAGGGCATCGATGTCAAGAAACTGCCCGGCGTCGTCGTGGACGACGTCGATGCCAAGCGTGAAAACCAGTGGAGCGAGAGCCAGTCGGTGGGCGGGTTCGTCGGCAAGTGGTACCTGCACGACAACAACGAGAACAAGGGCGGGCGTTCCGTATCGTTCGTCGCTAACTTGCCGAAGGCCGGCGCGTACGAGGTCCGTGTCGCCTACACCGCCAATCCGAACCGCGCGACGAACGTGCCGGTGACCGTCCACGCCGCGGGCGGCGCGGTCACGAAACTGGTCAACCAGACGAAGGCGCCGCCGATCGACGGCACGTGGGTGTCGCTCGGCGTCCACCGCTTCGACGCCGGCAAGGCGACGGTCGTGATTGGCAACAAGGGCACCGACGGCCACGTCATCGCCGACGCGGTGCAGTGGTTGCCGAAGTAAAGGCGTGTACGAAAACCCGATGCAAGTTTCATGGGGAGGGCGAGGCTCCGTCCGAGCCGCGGGGCGAGCCAATCGCACAGACTCAATCACGGCTC
>JANQSF010000069.1 GCA_028284155.1 Phycisphaeraceae bacterium | reverse complement strand
CCGAACCGCCGATCAAACGGTCATTCCCCGAACCACCCAACAACGTCACACCGCCCGTCGAGTCCTCAGCATCCAAAACATCATTGCCAGCGCCGCCGTCGACAATCAGGTCAACCACGCCGTCGACATCGGCGATGTTCACGATGTCGTTGCCGGCGTCGCCTTCGATGTTCAGCACGTCGAAGGTCAACGCGCCGGTGTTGGTGATGTTGAACAGTTCATAAAGCAGGACGTCGTCGCCCGTGGCCGCCGTGCCCAACGTGTCGAACACCTGGACCAGCGGAGCGCCCACGAGGCCGGAGTTCGTCAGGTCGATCTCGAAACGTTCGTCGCCCGTCGTGCCCGCCGTCGTCACGCCGTCCGAGCCGCGCAACAGGATCGTGTCGGTATCGCCGGCCGAGCCGTCGTTGCCGTTGATCTCCAGGCCCGTGTTCGTCGTGTAGTCGACCACCGAGATGATCGAACCGTCGTTCGCGTTGCGCACAATGACCTGGCCGGAACCGGGGCCGGTCGGCTGAACGATGAACTCTTCGCTCACGCCCGCCACGCCGTTGACCACGACGAGGTCCGGCGCGTCGATCGCATCCTGGCCCGGGTTGCCCTCGTCGAAGCTCACGTCGATGTTCCAGCCGTTGGGCGAGTCGTCCGCCCACGGCGTGATCTCGAAGCGGTCGACGTCGTTGCCGGCGCTGGGCGTCCCCGGCGGTGGGTTCTGGTCATCGCCGAAGCCGTTGAGGAACGCGACGTTGCGGAAGCCGATCGGCGCGCTGCCGTTGATCTCGAGGAAGAACTCGTTGTCGCCGTCGGCGTCAGGCTGGAATGCGTCCTGGAACGGGATGTTGGCCAACAGTGAATCGACGTCCGCACCCGTCACCACGAAGTTGTCAGGCTGATCCACGGCCGGGTCGTTGTTGTCGCCGATGAGGTTGACCGTCTGGCCCGGTCCGGGCGTCGCGACCTGAATCTCAATCGAGCTCTGTGTGAACGGGAAGCTCGTCTGGCCTGTGTTCGGGTCGGTCGATGTGAACGCGACGTTCGGCGGATCGCTCTTGTCGCTGTAGACATTCACCTCACCCGGGAACAGCAGGTCGAGGCGGTCGCCGTCCGGCGGGAGGACCGTCAGCGGCGGCGCGTTGTTCTGATCCGGGTTGCCACCGTTGACGTGGATACCCGTGATGAAGTTGAGCGTACCGAAGATGTCGTCGGCGATCTGCGACGTGTTCGGGGACGCGTCGGGGCTGAAGTTGCTGTTGGCTTCCTCACCGGCGTTCACCACAACACCGGGCAGAAGCGGATCGGCCTGCGCAAAGTGATTGAGATCGACGACGTTGACATCAACGAAGCCGTTGATCTGCACCTTGTTCGGGTCGGCGACAAAAACATCGATCGTGTCGAAGGCGTTGCCCGTGCCGAGCGCCGGCAGCAATTCGCCGTTGCCGAAATCAAACGGGTTAAACGCGTTACCGTCATCCAACGCCGCCTCGCTCTGGCCATAGACGTACAGGCGGTCGTTGTCTCCGCCGACACCGTTGTCACTGATGTTCAGACCGTTGGCATTCGAGATGCCGGACAGGTCGAGGTCGGGGCGCACACTGCCCCCGGAGACGCCGGGGAATCGCGCGAAGAAGTCCTGCGGCGGGCCGTCAAACGGGCCGTTGCCGTCGGCCGGATCGTTGTTGAAGACGATTGCGCGGTTCGCATTGATTGGCGCGGCGGTGATCAGGTCGTCGTCGCCCGTGCCGAAAACAGTCACGATGTCGTCAAGACCTCCGGCACCGTCATAGTCAATGGTCTCGACCGTGTCGATCGTCAGCGGGTTGGTCAACCCGGCGACCGTCGTTTCGCTGCCGTCCGGCGCACCGCCCGTGTAGGTGACATTCAGATTGACGGGGCCGAGGCCGAAGTTGTCATTGATCTCGACTTCGTCACGGCTTCCCTCACCGAGGCCGAAGTCGTTGCCGTTACCTTCGATGTCGAGCGGCGCGGTGATGCCACCGGCCGCGGTGATGTTGACGTTGAAGTGGTCGTCGTTCGCGTTGCCGAGCATGAAGTTCGAGCCACCGAGTTGGCTGGCGTCGATATTGAACGTGTCGTCGCCGTCCTGACCCATGATGGTCGTCGTCGCGGCGGCGCTAGTGCTGTTGACGTTGATGGTGTCGTCGCCGGGGCCGGTGTTCAGGTTCACGACATTGACGGCAGCGTCGTATATCGCGGCGGGATTCAGCTCATCGCCCCAATTGGGCCGGTCGATCGTGGACGACGTGAAGTCGAAGGTATCGCCGTCCGGGTTCAAGTCGTCGAAGACGTTCAGTGTGTCGTTGCCCGTACCGCCGAAGAACGCGACGCCATCATCCAGGTTGTCCAAATCCATTGCCGTCGGTGACAAGTTGACGATGTCGTCCCCGCCACTGCCATTGACCGTCCACGGTGACGACGTGCCCGACGCCAAGCCGTCGGTCACTTCGAAGTTGACGATGTCGACACCGACCGCGCCGTTGATCGTGTTGGTCGGCGTGCCGTAGTCGTCGGCCAGACTCGTCACGTTGACCGTGTTGCCGCCGGCGGCCAGATTGATCGTCAGCGACGTGTTCGGCGTCGTGAAATCGACCTGCTCGTTGACGGGCGACTCGATGCGCGTCTGCGTTGCGCTGATGTTGGTGAGATCGATGTCGCCGACAACCGGCTGTGTCGGCAACGCGAACGTGAACTCGCGGTTGTTCACGTCGAGGTTGTCGACGATGGGTTCGAGGCCGGTGTAGTTGATCACCGTGCCGGGGTCGAACTCGATGCTGCCGTCGTTGTCGTTGTCAAAGACGTGCCCGACACGGTCGAAGGTGACGCCCGCGCCGTCAAGCTGGATCGCGTCGCCGGTGTTCTGACCGCCGGCGTTGATGTTGAGCGTGCTGAATTCGGAAATCGGATCGGCCGGATTGCCGCCCGCAAAGTCGACCTCGAACAGGTCGTCGCCGTCGCCCGCATGGATGGTGGCCGGCCCAATGTTGAACGTGTTGTACGTGATCGCCCCGAACCCGGGCAGCGTCACCCGCGCGGTATCCGCACCGGGCGAATCGATGTCCCACGACCGGTCGGAAGAATCGGAGCCGTTGTCGATCTCCAGGCTGTAAAACCCTCCCGAATCGTTCGTGTCGAGTGCACCAAGAATACCCGCCAATGAGCCCGTACCGGCCGCGGCACCGTCGTCTCGACCCACAATGATGGCATCGCCCAGACCATCTTGGGTGTTGATGTTGGTCGTAATGCCGGCAACCGTATTCAGAACGTGAATCGTGTCGTCGCCGTTGCCCGTATTGATCGTCAACGAGTTGGTCGGGTTGTTGAACGTCGGCGACTCGAACGACCCGTTGTTGCTGACCAGCGTCTGCTGGCCGCCGCCGGCATCGACGAGGGTGGCGTTGTCGTCCCCGCCGGTGAGGTTGAGCACGAGGTCTGTCGCCGTGCCGGGCAACGTGACCGGCTCGAGACCGGTGAACGAGATGAAGGGGCCGCCGTCGATCTGGATGTTGCCGTCCGAACTGTTCGTGGCGTTGTAGGTGACGACGTTGGCGTTGTAGTTCGTCACAATCAATTCATCGCCCGGCCCAGTGGTCGGGTTTTCGCCGTTGAACTCGATACCCGCATCGGGGACCGGGTCGCCGTTGACGTAGTCGACGGTCAGTTGATCGTTTCCGTCGCCGGCGTTGATGATGATGCCGGCGTTGAAGGAGTTGAACGTGGCCAGCGGGAATGAGAAGACCTGAACGCTGTTCTGCAACAGCTCCACATTGGCGTTGTTGGTCGGGTCGATGCGGACGAGGTAGATATCGCCGCCCGGCGTGCCGATGACCGGCGGCGGAACGTCCTGCACCTCAAACGCGCCGATGTCCGGGTCCTCACCGGCCGGCCGGGCAAAACCGCGTTGGTCCGTGCCAACGAACCCGCCCTCGCCGCCGTCGGCGTTATCGTGGGCCGGGCTGTCCATGGTGATGGCCATGGTCATCGTCGGCCCGCCATTGTTGGCCAGCGCGCCCAAGTCCGGATCGGGGTCACCGTCCGACTCGATGATGTTCGAGTCCTCGTTGATATCAACGTTGCCGTTCCCCTCATCGCTGGCCAGGTCGTCACCACCGCCGAGGCTGTCTGCAATGATCGTGTTGGTGATCGTGACTTCGGCGTCGTCATCGTCGGCGAAGACGAAGACGCCCCCGCCTTCGTCGGCCGTGTTGCCCGCGATGGTCGCGTGAGTGATTTCACTCTCACCATCGAGGATGAAGATCGCGCCGCCAACACCCGAGCCTTCGCTACCGTCCGCCGGAGGCGTGTTGGCGTTGCTGCCGCCGATACCGCCCGTGGCGGTGTTGGCTGTGAAGGTCGAATTGAGGATGTTCAGCTCGCCACCGTTCGAGAAGATGGCGCCGCCCATGCCCGCGCCGCCGCCGCCGTGGCCACCGCTGCCGAAGCTGATGCCGGTCCCATTCTGACCGTCGCTGCCGTCGCCGCCACCGGAGAAGGCATTGCCGCCATTGCCCGCGGTCGTGTTGCCGGGGCCACCACCCGCGCCGCCGCCGCCGCCGGCGCCGAAGCCGCCATCGCCGCCGTCGCCACCTGGCGTGCTACCGCCACCGCCGCCGCCAAACAAACGGCCGTCATCGCCAGCCGCGCCACCGTTAGCACCCCCACCGGTGCCACCGATTTGGTTGTTGCTGAACGTGCCGCCGCCATTGCCGCCGGTCGCGGTGTTATTCGTGAACAAGCTGTTGACCACGTTGACTTGGCCGCCGTTGTTGTAGATAGCGCCACCCGCACCGGCCGCGCCGCCGCCGGAACCGGCCACACCGCCCGTGCCACCGTTCGCGCCCTGCGCGACGCCACCGGACACGGTCAGGTTCTGCAACGTTAACTCGCCGGTCGGTTCAACAAAGAACTGTCGGTTCGACCCCGTCTGCGAGATAGTCAGACCGGGGGCGTTGGCGCCGTCGATGGTGATCTCACTGAATATGGCGTAGACCGACGTCCCGCTGAAATTGGTCGAGCCGGTACCCTCGGCGATGGTCTGCCCCGCCAGGCTTGCGTCGAACACAATGTCGTCCGCGCCACTGCCGGTCTCGCCCAGGTCGGTGGCGGTGTCCATGTTGGCGGCGTTGATCGCCTCGCGCAACGTCACCAGCCCGTCGCCCGGGATCGAGTCGCCGACCGAGTTGACCGTCAGGGTCGAGAGCAACACGCGCTGCTCGAGCACATCCAGCCCCGCCCACGCGCCGAAGCTCGGCATCGCGGCGTCGGCTCGCCGCCGGCTCATGCGGCTGCGGCGTCGGCCGTTCTGCTTCCCGCGGTCGGCGATTTTGTGGATAAAGGAACGGACGCGTTCGAAGGCTCGTGACGTTGCGGACATTGCATAGTCTCCGATGGAATTCCCACTACCAGTGCAGGCGTGTATCCGGTGTTGAGTTAACGACAGCTCCGCTTCACATAGGCGCACCTAACAAACAGTCAGGCTGCCAGTTCATCCCTACCTGCCGTTCCGTCGGCTTGTGTACTTCCGTGCCCATCGCAGCGCCGCGGGGAGTGCGGCGCGTGATATCGTGGTCGATTGCGCGGGCCACGTCCGAATGTGGCCCCCCAAAGCATGCCGACCCTCAACGGACCTTCCATGGGTGTGGAGGCCGTAGACGGTCAAACATGAGGCTAGCGTAACCCATAACCGACGCCCGCACAAGCGGATCAGTTAGAAAAGTGGGGATTATCCGAGGCTTACCTGGATTAACATTTGATGAATGACTTGCCACGGCGACCTGTATATCCCAGCTTAACCAGGTCACCACGCACTCCGTCCCACTCGATGTCCATCCAGGGTCAACACCCAAAGCCCGCGCATGGCCCACTCGGCGGCCTTCCGCGGGTATCCCCCCGCCAAAGTCTCGACCCAACGCACCCCGCCCCATCCCCCACGTCAATCCGCCACAGCTCGAAACATCCACACAACAAGCCGCCATAAGCACTTACGCCCCACAGCCGCACGACGAATCGCCCGGCCGTGCGCACAACCGCGCCGCCCCACCCCCGGGAATGACGCTCATCACCGCCTGTCCCACCGCGCAGCACGCCCTGACATACAAGCCATGTCAGGGCCTGTCTGGCCTGACACAGAACCTCCGATTCCGAGCCGGGAAGCCGTATTTCGATGTCGGGGTGACATTGCCGCCAATACAACATAAACATCTGTCAAAAAGAGACTTAAGCCTGGATTACACACAACGGAGGGAGGGAGAGCCCCCACTCACCACGCCACGCACCGGCCCGCTGGTCCGACACGCCGAACCCCGGGAAAGTCACCGTACCATCATGTGCACACCGATCAATACCCAGCAACGCTCGACCCACGCACGGAGCACCCACATGTCACACCGCGTTGTCGCCGTCACCCTGCTGGCCGCGCTGCTCACGTCCACTCTGACCAGCCGGGCGCAGGACCGTCCGCTGTTCCCTCAGAAGCTCGACGTGAACCCGAAGCCGGTCGCTACCGACAAGTCGGTGAAGATCGATTACGACATCGTCTACGTCCGCGCCAAGCGGGCCGGCGACAAGGAACATAAACGGTTCTACACAGACTTCTCGCAACCGGTGACGATGCAGCCGGGCGCCGACCTGATGCTGCTGCGTCCGGACGGCTCGGAGGAGTTGCTGGTTAAGGGCGGCGACGGCTCGATCACCGACCCCGTCATCTCGTACGACGGGCAGTGGTGCTATTACGTGCACCTGCACAACCTGGTTAGGGCCAACCAATGGAATCCGCCGAAACGAGGCGCGGACATCTACAAGATCCACCTCAAGACCCGCAAGATCGTTCGGCTGACCAACCAGGTCTTCACGCCGAACACGGGCGCAGCCGACTGGACGAGCAACTACCGCCGCAACGAAAAAGACCCGCACGGCCACAAGCACGACTACTTCGACTACGGCGTCTTCAATATGGGGCCGTTCCCCCTGCCCGGTGGCAAGATCGTGTTCACGTCAAACCGCGACGGGTTCAAGCCGCCGCGCGCCTACCCGTCGATCGCGCTGCAGATGTTTGTCATGGACGACAGCGACGAGTCCATCGACCCGGACGACCCGTACCCGAACAACATCGAAAAGATTGGCCACCTGAACATCGGCGGCGCACTACACCCCGTTGTCTTGCGCGACGGCCGCATCATGTTCAGTACGCTCGAGTCGCAGGGCATCCGCTCGCGCATCAGTTGGGGCGTCTGGACGATCCACCCCGACGGCACCAACTGGGCGCCGATGGTCAGCGCGTTCGACACGGGCGGCGCGTCCAACGGCTTCCACTTCCAGACACAACTCAGCGACGGCTCGATCGTCATCGAAGGCTACTACAACCAGAACAACTCCGGATTCGGCACATACGTCAAACTCCCTGCCCCTGAGAAAACGCCCTACCCAGCGTTCGGTCCCGCCAACATGGCCGACCCGCGCAACAAGCCGTGGCGGATGGGGAGGCATTACAACGCCAAGCCGCGCTGGTACCGCATGCCGTTCATGCCGCGCGGCAGCGAGATGATGACACCGTTCGCGCACATCCACGACGGCCCGGCCGACCCATCCGTCTACGACGACAAGAAGTCGCCGGCCGTGGGCAAGTTCACGCACCCGTCCGGCGCACCGGACAACCACCTGCTGACCATCTGGTCGCCCGGGCCGACCAACCACCAGTACACCTACCTGCCCCAACTCGACGGCGGCATCTACCTGATCAAGGACGGCGCGACGATCGACGAGCCAGGCGACATGCTTCTGATCAAGAACGACCCGAATTACAACGAAAGTTGGCCGCGAGCCGTCGTCCCTTACAAACGCATCTACGGTGTCGACGAACCGAAGCAACTCAAGCCGTTGGCCAATGACGGGTCCATCTCCAAGCATCTTCCGGAAGGCACGCCGTTCGGCCTCGTCGGTTCGTCGAGTCTATATAAGAGGGAGACCTACCCAAACGGCGCGGTGCCCAAGGGCAGCGTCACCGCCACCTATTCAGGTGCGGGGCGCGACCGCAACAGCAATCCGAACGGCCAACCCGATGTGTGGAAGGCCCTCGACCCGTTCACGAGCCACGGCTACGGCATGCCGTTGAACTGGCACAACCAGGGGGCCGACGCCGGTCTGTACGACAACGCCGACATCCACGCGATCCGCATCCTGGCGATGGAGCCGACGACCGACCGGGATCGCGGGCCGAACAGCGGCCGACGGTTCTACTCGCACGCGGTCGAGCGGCTGCGCATCCTCGGCGAGATCCCCGTGCGCAAGTTCGGCAAGCAAGGCCAACCCAAAGACCCCGACGGCAACCCCGATACTTCGTTCCTCGCGAAGATCCCAGCCGACACGGCGTTCACATTCCAGACGGTCGACCGCGACGGCATGGTGCTGAACATGAGTCAGACGTGGCATCAACTGCGACCCGGCGAGGTGCGGACCGACTGCGGCGGCTGCCACGCGCACAGCCAGGAACCGACGGACTTCGCCCAAACCGAAGCGGGCAAGGCCGGCTACAAGGTCTGGGACCTGGTCAACACCACGCCGATGGTCCAGGCATCCAAGAACCGACTCACGACAAACGCGAAGTACGACGTCGATCGCGCGACCGACCTGCGCGTTGAGAAGGTCGGCGTGACCAACGTCGAGTATTACCGCGACATCAAGCCAATCCTCATGCGGAGTTGTGTGGCGTGTCACTCGAAGGAAAACGAGAACGGTTTCGACGCACCGGCCGGCAACCTCGACCTCGACGCCGATGACGAGACGATCCAATACCGGCACGTCGGTAAGTTCCCCGGCACGTACTTTCGGTTAGCCCTCGACGAGAAAGCTCAGTTCGGTCACAAACCCGTGACGTACCCCAGTTGGGGCTACCCGAACGCGTCGCGTACGATCCGCAAGTTCCAGTCACGCCGCAGCATGCTCGTCTGGAAGCTCTACGGTCAACGACTCGACGGCTTCAAGAACGAAGACCACCCATCCGAGCCGTTCCCCGGCGCGGGCTATCACGAGCACCAGGGCGAGCGATACGACAAGCGCCGCCAGTGGTTCGACATCGACCTGCACGGCGAACAGATGCCGCCGCGGGAAGCGGTGGCTGGGACATACAAATCGCCGTCGGGCAAGCGCATCAAGGTCGCGCCGCTGACCGACGAAGACCGGCGCACGATCACGCGCTGGATCGACATGGGCTGCCCGATCGACCTCGACCACGCCAAGGGTGACAAGAGCTTCGGCTGGGCGCTGGACGACAATCGGCCGATCCTGACGATCACCACGCCGACACCCAACCACAATTCGCGCTTAGAGCGGATCGTCGTCGGCATGCACGACTACGCGACGGGCATCGACGCCGACTCGTTCACCGTCACCGCCAGCTTCGACGTGAACGGCGTCAAGGCCGGCCAAAACCTCGCGCCGCACTTCAAGCCGACGACGCAGGGCGTTTTCGTCCTGCAATTGAAGACGCCGATCGTCAACCTCCGCAAGGCGACGTTCACCGTCTCCGTGAAGGACAACCAAGGCAATGAGACACGCATCGTCCGCCAATTCAATGTCAACAAAGACACCAAACTGACCCGAAAGGAGTAACCGCAGACGGACGCAGATCAGCGCAGATCAATCGGCATGGGCAAGTTTCGATCCCTGCCCTGCCTTGGCTTCATCCGCGTGCATCTGCGTGAATCTGCGGCCCTTATCCAGACGACCTGACCCGTGCAAATTGCAGAATCGTCACGATCCGACCGACATCCCTACAGAGCGCGCCGACCGGAACCCGCCGCGCCCTCAGGGAGCCGCCGGATGCCGACGACCACCGCAGCTTTTCAAATCGAGCCGCTCGAACCGCGAGTCTTGTTATCGGCCGGTGGCCCAATAGCCGAATTCGACGACCCGACGCCGCCGGGCGTGACGCTGGTCTTCGACGCCGACAACCCGATCGACTACCGCGACGCGGCCGGCCGACTGGTGAGCGTGTCGTTAAAAGGCGAAGGGCTGGGCAACCTGGCGATGCCGATCGACCCGGGCGCGCCGCCGACCGTTTGGCTCGACGGGACGACGACCGACTCGCAACTGACCATCCGCACGCGCGGCAACCACCACACGCCATTAGCCGGACTGCGCATCGCCGATCCCATCGGTCAGATCCGTGCAAAGACAACCGACCTCGTCGGCGACGCGAACCTCGACGCGATCCAACGACTCGAGTTGGGCGACATCGTCAACAGCGTGCTGACGATCGAAGCCGACAACGACGAGGACATCGACGCACGCCGTGGACTGACGATCACGCTTGGCAGCGCGACGGACGCGTCGCTAACCACAGACCACAAGATCAAGTCGCTCACCGCCACGCAGTGGGTCGGTTTGGACGAGTTGGACGACACAATCGACGCGCCGGCCATCGAACGACTGTTTGTGCGCGGCCTGCGACGACTCGGCATCGACGGCGACTTCAACGCGGCGCTATCGCTCACCGGTGCCGGTATGGACGAGCGCGACGCGTTGCTACGACTGGCGCGGATCGCAGGCGACGTGACGGGAACGAACTGGAGTGTGCCGGGGCGGGTCGACAGGGTGCAGATCAACGGCACGGCGGCCGACACGCAATTGACGTTCGACAGCCTGCGCGCGTTGAAGATCACGCGGGCCGACACCCTGACGCTTGCAGCCGGGACGGTCGGCACGATCCTGAGCAACGACTGGCTGGACGGACGCATCGAGGCCGAGTCGGTCAACAGCATCCGCACGGCCGCCGTCAAACGCCACGACCTGGACGGCGACCTGTCGGCCGACCTGGCGCTGGGCGTGGCCGGCGACCAAGGCGGCAATCACAAAGCGCGAACGGTCGGGTCGGTGAACGTCGCTGGCGACGTGATCGACGCGGTGTGGTCGATCCTCGGCAAAGCGGGCGTGCTGAACATCCGCGGCGACGTCGCTGGTCTCGAGGTGGGCGGGCCGTCGCACATCGCGCGGCTGGCGTTGGGCGATGTCGAATCGGCCAGCGTCAGCGCCGAACGCATCGCGGCCGTGCAGGCCGTGCGCTGGTTGTCCGGCGACTTGACAGCCGGCTACGTCGGGCTGCTGCGTACGGTGGGCAACCACCGCGAAGCCAAGCTGGGCGACTTCGGCGCGGCGCTCGCGCTGACATCCACCTTCGCGGGCGGACCGGTGCTCGGCGCGGCGTTGATCGCCGGGTCAATCCTCGCGCCGAACTGGACACTCGAAGGCACGGTTAACCGAATCAAGACAGCCCGCATCGCGCAAGAGTTCGAGGGCGTGTTCGACGGCCTGGTCCGAAACTTCCAGGTCATCACCGATATGGCCGGCACGTTCGACTTCAAGCAGTTGGGCAAACTCGACGTCGGCGGTGATATCGAAGACGCGTTCGTCACCATCCGCGAGTCGATCCGCCGATTCGACCTCGACGGCGTGCTCAGCGATCTGAGCCGGTTCAACCTGCCCGACCTGGACGACATCGAAGACATCTTCGACGAGATCGAAGACTTCTTCGACGACGATCGGTTCGACTTGTTCTGATCCGAAACAGAGCAACCGCGGATTACACGGATGACGCGGATAAAAACATTGTGAACGGCGCGACAAGAATCAACGCGAGTCACCGGACAATTGAACGACACAGGACTTGCATCAAGACGGATCGCCCCCGGGCGCGCAAATCGGGACCGTGTGACAATACCCATCCGCGCGATCCGCGTGATCCGCGGTTGCTCCGCTTTGCGTTACTTGACCGGCATGATCTTGAACACCATGCCGGTCTTGCCCTTCGGTCCGACGCTGTCGCTGGACAGCAAGTACAACTCGCCGTTGTCGTCTTCGCCGAAGCCGGTGACGTATCGGCCGGCAGGCTTGCCGTTGGCTTGCAGGATTTCGTAGGCCTTGGCCGTCTTTAGGTCGGCGTAAAGCAGTCGGCCGAGCTTCTTGCCCGACTTCCTCGTCCACTCGCCGAACACGTATTGGCCGACCAGTTTCGGGATCGCGCTGCCACGGTAGACGAAACCGCCGATGACACTGATGCCGTCGTCGTGGTCGTACTGAATGACCGGGTCGATCATCTTGGGCAGCTCAGCCTTGGTCAACGGCTTGATGTAGATCGACCCTTCCTTGCCCTGCCGACGGTCGAAATAGAACGTGCCTTCCTTGATCGGCCAACCGTAGTTGCCGCCGCGCACGATGATATTGATCTCTTCGATCATGTTTTGGCCGATGTCGCCGGTCGTGAACGTGCCGTCCTTGCGGTCGAAGCTCATGCGGAACGGGTTGCGCATACCCGACGCCCAGATCTCCGGCAGCCAGGTCGGCTCACCGACGAAGGGGTTGTCAGCCGGCACGCTGTATTGGCCGTTGGCGGCCTTCTTGCCCGACCGTCCGAGCGGGTCGATGCGCAAGATCTTGCCGAGCACCTTCATGCGGTCCTGCCCGTTGCCGCCGGGCGAGTGTCCGTCGCCTTTGTCGTGCGCCTTGCCGCCGTCGCCCACGCCGATGTAGAGCATGCCGTCCGGGCCGAACGCGATCGCGCCGCCGTCGTGGTTGAACTGCGGCTGATCGAAGCGCATGATCTCGCGTCGCGAGCTGGGGTCGATCACGTCGGGGTTGCTCGAGTGGAACCGCCACTCGGTGACCACACTGTGGTGGTCGATGTTCTGAGCGTCCTTGAGCGGGAAGTCGCTCTTGCCGGACGAGGTCGGCTCGCTGGTGTAAAGGTAAACACGCCCATTGCCCGGGCCACTCTTGGCGAAGTTGGGGTGGAAGGCGATGCCGAGCAGGCCGCGCTCGTCGAAGTTGGGCTTTATCTTGACAATCTGTTTGCGCAGGTCGAGCACGGGGCGGTCGACCAGCTTGCCCTTCTTGATGAGGTAAACGACACCGACCTGGTCGATGACAAACAGCCGGTCGGAGCCATCGCCCGGGCTTACCGCCCAGAGCGGCATGACCATGCCCTCGGCCACGGGGACAAGATTGACGCGCACGTCGCCGACCTGAATGTCGAACGGGATTGGGTTGAGCAACGGCGTCGGGTCGGCCGACAGGCGCGGCGTGATCGAACAGGTCAGTGCTGCGACGAGGGCGGCGGCGAGGCAAGGGCGGGACAAACGCATGAGTCACTCCTGGTGAGCTTGTGGGTAAGTCGCGGTGCGCCGCGGGTGCGGCGTCGGCGGGGTGGCTGGCACATTCTACTTAGTCTTGAGCACGGTGAGCCACACGGTGGCCGTGCGCTCGATCGGCCGATCCCCCACCATCGCCTTGCCGCGCACGACGATCGGGCCGTTGAACGGGTCAGTCTTGCCCTCCAACTTGAGCTTGACCAACTTGGCGGAGCCGCCCTTGTGCGACTGGACGGCTGTAGCGGACATTCCCGGGGGCAGGTCGTTGACGGCGACCTCGATCGGGCCGGTGAAGCCGTGACGGCGATCGATGTTGACGGCGACTTCCAGTGGCTTGCCCGGCGTGAACGCCACCTCGGCGGCACCGGGTGTCAAGTCGAAATCGGGGGTCGCAAGCCGCGCGGTGAGGCGATAGACATAGCGAAAACCGCCGTGGCCGAACAGGTCGCTCACGGTGACGGTGTAATCGCCGTCGGCCGGGGGCGTGAAGAGAAGCGCCGGGTCCGGTTGCTTGTCCGTATCATCAACCAAGGCGATGATCTTGCCGTTTTTGTCAGCCACACGGAGCCGCGCGTCGAGTGGGAATCCCAACGCACGCGACTCAACCTTCAACTCAACCTTTCGGCCCTTCTTCGCGGCGAGCACGACTGGCTCCGACTTGCCGGACGCGTCAACGCGGCCGGTGTGTTCGAGCAGCGCTTCGCCAACTGCAGTCGCGTTCATTCGGTTGGTCTGAGTGATCCAAACCAACGCGCCGAGCGCGACATCGTCGCGTTCGAGCAACGCCGTCGTCGATCGCGCCGTGCCTTCGGGCAGGTTCCAACCGACGGCGGTCGAGGATTGACCTCCTTCTGCGACATCGACGGGCGACGTATGCAAATCGGTGACATGGCCGATAAACGGTCCGTTCGAAATCGTGAGGCGGTAGACGAACGTGTCTGCCCCAGCGTGTCGGATGGAACTGGTCGCCGTTTCCGGGAAAGCGAACGTGCGGACGAGGTACGTGCCGTCGCGCGGCACGACGAGCGTCGCCAACGGATCGAGGCCGTAGCCGTCGTCGTTCTGGATCAGGACATTGCCGCGGGCGTCGCAGATTTGCAGGACGGCGTCCATCGGCGAGCCGAGCACGCGGTGTGCGACCATCGAGGCGACGATTGTCTGGCCCTGCGTCGCTTTGATCGCGTAGGTGTCGATGTCGCCGTTCTTAGCGAGGCGGCCGTCGACCGTCGCGGGGCCGGGCAATGCGTGCGGTTTGTCGGGCAGGTCGTTGGTTTCCTTCTCCGTGACGTTTGGGAGTGTGTCGATGATGAACGGGCGCAGCGGGGACGCGCCGGTCTCGTCGTAGACACGGAAACGGACGACGCCGGGCAAGCCGTCGCGCGCGGCGGTGACCTTGAACTTGCCCTTGTCCTTCTGCGGCTCGATCGTCACGGCCGACGCTGTATCGTTCGGCTCGATCCAGACCTTGACCGGCCAACGGTCGAACTTGCCGGTTGCGGTCACGATTACACTTTGGCCGCGCTGCACGCCGGCGGGGTAGACGTGCGTGATCGAGGGTGCGGCCGACGTAAACGACGCGCACAAGGCGACGAGGATGCAGGTTCGTACGGCGTGTGCGATCATGGTGTTGAACATGATGGGTCGCGGCATACTTTGAATCGGGCACCGGATTCGTGCCACGGTCGTGTCGGCCGTGCGGTGCATCAAGGGTGTTCCACACGGCCGTGGCACGAGAACGATCTCCAAAGGACATCGATACAACATTATGACCGATCGCCCCCCAACGCCCGATGGATTGACGATCCGCCCCGACCCGGCGCAGACGATCGCGGGCGTTGCGGCGGCGCTCGAACGGCGGGACGTGACCTGCGTCGAGGTCGTCGAGCGTTGTCTGGCGCGCGTCGACGCGTTGGACGACGACCTGCACGCGTGGGTCGTCGTGGATCGCGACGGCGCGCTACGCGCGGCCGAGCAGGTGGACGAGGATATCGAGTCGTCCGTCCCGGCGCGCGGTCCGCTGCACGGCATTCCCATCGGTGTGAAGGACATCATCGACGTCAAAGGTTTGCCGACGGGCGCGGGTTTTGCGCCGTGGCGCGACCGGGTTGCGAAACAGGACGCACCGATTGTCGCGCGGCTGCGCGAAGCGGGCGCGATCATTCTCGGCAAGACGGTGACAACGCAGTTCGCGTGCTTCGACCCGCCTGTGACGGTCAACCCTTGGGACGCGTCACGCACGCCGGGCGGGTCGTCGAGCGGGTCGGCGGTCGCGGTAGCGACGGGCATGTGCCTCGGGACGGTCGGCACGCAGACGGGCGGGTCGATCACTCGGCCGGCGACGTACTGCGGCGTGTGCGGGATGAAGCCGACGCACGGTGCGCTGCCGATGGGCGGCATCGTGCCGGTGTCGGCGTCGCTGGATCACGTCGGGCCGATCGCGCGGACGGTTGGGGATTGCGAAACGATGTGGCTGGCGATGGATGGGGGTGGGTATCGGGATCATGTGTCGGTCACGACCGACGTGCCGCTGCGGCTGGGTGTCGTGGGCGGTCGTTTTCGGGACGCGTGCGAGGCGGATATGCAGGGCGTGTTCGACGACGTAATGCAACGACTGGCGCGGGCGGGTGCAACGACCGTGCATGTCGGCGAATCGCTCGACTTCTCAGCGATGCTTGCGGCGCATCGGGCAATCATGGTGGCCGAGGGCGCGCAGGCACACGGCCCGACGCTCGACGCGCATCCGAACGACGTGCTGTCGGGCATGACGTCATTCATACAGGAAGGTCGGACGGTGACGCCTTGCGATTACCAGTCGGCGGTGAGCCTGCGCGGCGATTGGCGGACGCAGGTTCACGACTCAAACCTGCAAGACTGCGACGTATGGATCACGACCGCCACGCCGGGCGTCGCGCCGGACACGGCGACGACGGGCGACCCGTCGTTCAATGCGCCGTGGAGTCTGCTTGGTGTGCCGACGGCGTCGTTGCCGGTGGGGTTGAACGCGGACGGGTTGCCGGTTGGCGTGCAGTTGATCGGGCGCGCGGGGCGCGAGGGGGCGTTGTGTGTTGCGGCGCGTTGGGTGGAAGGTGTCTTGCGCGAAAGTTGATGGGGCCTTGGGGCCAGGCCATTGAAATGGCCCGGCCTCGGTTGGCGGGGTGGCGGTTGCGCCAGCGTCCAAACGGCGCACGTCGATCACTCGTAACGCCATTTCATGATCCACGGGTCGTCCGTCTGCTGCTGAAACGCCTTCAGCTTGGCCTTCATTTGCTCCAGCACCTTGGCGTGCTTCGGGTCGTCGGCCAACGGCCTGGTTTCCCACGGGTCGTTTTCGAGGTTGAACAATTCGAACTGCGGGCGGTGGATGTACGACTTGACCGTTCGGCCGCCGTACATCGCGTCCATGCCCTGCTTGTATTGGGCCTGCCACGTGGGCGCGACCCACAGGTCGCTGGCGAACGGGTATGGCAGGCCGTGCGCGATGTTCCAGATGAGTTTCCACTTGCGCGTGCGGACGACACGCATCGGGTAGTACATCGTGATCTCGTGAAACGTGTGCGACGCGTTGACCTGATCCCAGCCTTCGGGCCGGGTCTTGTCGAGGACGGGCAGGAACGATCGGCCGTGGAACTGGCCCGGCTTCGTGTCGCGCGTGCGCTGGCGGAACGTGGACGTGTCGGACGCGCCCAGCGCTTTCTTAACGACGTCCGTATTGGCGTCACCCTTGTCGTTCAACCCGCCGGCGAAGTCGAGGATGGTTGGCGTCAGATCGACCCAACTGACCATCGCGTGATTGACGTGCCCCTTGCCCTTTTTGCCGAGATAGGGGTTGCGCACGAGCAGCGGCGAACGCATGCCCGGTTCGTAGACGGTCGTCTTTGCGCCGGGCATGGCGATGCCATGGTCGCTGATGTAGATGAACAGCGTGTCCTCCCATTGGCCCGTCTGCTTCAGTACATCGACGAGCGTGCCAAGCCCCTGGTCGATGCGCGAGCATGACGTGTAGTACTGCGCCAGTTCGGCGCGCGTCCAAGGCGTGTCGGGCAGCCATTCGGGCACGATCACCTCGGCCGGCTTGTAGTCGATGCGTTTGATCCCGGGGCGCGCCTGGCCGTTGGGCAGGTTGCCGAAACGGTCGGGCTTGTAGGGCAGTTCGCTGGCCACGCCGCCGCCGCGGTGCGGGTCGCTGGTGCAGAAGTAGAGGAAGAACGGTTTGTCGTCGTCCTTGGCTTCCTGTAGGAACGCGCGGCAGTTATTCGCCATCGACACGGGGTGGCGGGAGTTGCCCTTCAGGACGGTCTGGAACTTGAAGACCTCTTCCGGCGACACGTGGTACTTACCGATGCGGGCGGTACGGTAGCCCGCGCCGGACATGAGCGTCGGCAGGCTGACGATGTTGCCGTAGGCGTTGAACTTGTGGAAGTGGTGCTGGTGGCCGTACTGGCCGTTGGCGTGGTTGTGCAGGCCGGTGAGGATGACGCTGCGGCTGGCCGAGCACGACGCGGTCGTGCAGAACGCGTGTGTAAAACGGACGCCGTCGGCCGCCAAAGCGTCCATGTGCGGGGTCTTCATCACGGGGTTGCCGTACGCACCGAAGTCGGGGCTCTGGTCGTCGGTGACGAACAGGACGACGTTGCGCTTGGCGGCGAGCGCGGGTGTGATGAGACACAGAAGCAGAGCGGATGTGATGAACGGTTTGATCTGCATGGGACTGAACCTATCGGGAGAATGCATCGAACGGTTGTCGGAATCAACTTGAGCGCGAAGCCGGGCCTTTCCGAAGGGCCGGGTATCTGTGATCACCGACCAGATCCGAGAGGATCCGGGCCTTCGGAATGGCCCGGCTTAATCTCGGCATGGAGCGCTATAAAGGCCACTACTCCAGCTTCTGCTTCACGGCCTTGCTGTCGCGGTAGCCGAGCCGCGAGGCTTTCGTTTCCAATGTCGCGCCTTTGTCGACAAGCACAGGCCCGCTGTAGAGCTTCCAGTCGCCGCCGTTGACGCGGTAGCCGATCGACGCGCCGGGCGTAGCGCTTGACAAGTGCACCTGCGTCTTGTCCGGCAGCGGCGCGACGACGGATCGGATGGTCGGCGACTGCGTTACTGCGAACACGCCGCCGGGCCGCATGCGCTCCCACAGGATCGGCTCGGGGATCAGACCGAGGTCGCGTGTGCGCGTGCGCCAATCTTCGTGCGCCGCCCGCAAGCGGTCGAGCGTCCCCTTGTGCTCCGCCGACTCCGCCAGGTTGTTGATCTCGTGCGGGTCATTCTTGGTGTCGTACAGCTCTTCCAGCGGCTTGGTCGGCTCGAAGTACTGCAACTGTGGGCCCTTGAGCTTGCCCTCGGCGTGCAGGCGGCGCATCTCGATCATCGTGGGCATCTTGTCCATGTAGTTGATGTGCTGCCCCCGGCTGCGCCACGGCTCGTAATTGCGGATGTACTTGTAGCGCTTGTCGCGCACCGCACGGATGATGTCGTACGTCTCGTCCATGCGGTCGCGCGCGGCGAAGACATACTCCCTCGGATCGGCCTGGAAACGCCCCATGAAGGGACGGCCCTGCATGTAGGCCGGCGGCTTGATGCCGGCGAGGCTCAACACGGTCGCGCCGTAGTCAATGAACGCGACCAGTTCCTCATGCGTCGAGCCGGCAACAGCCTTGCCGCCCGGGGCCAGGTGCGCCCACTTCTTCGGGAAGCGCACGATCATCGGCACGTGCATCCCCGAGTCGTAGATCCACCGCTTGCCGCGCGGCATGCCCCAGCCGTGGTCCGACCAGAACCAGACGATCGTGTCATCCGCGAGCCCGTCCTGCTCCAACTTCGCGAGGATGTCGCCGACGATGTAATCCATCGCCGTGATGTTGTCGTGGTAACGCGCGATGTCTTTGCGCACAATCGGCGTGTCCGGGTAGTAAGGCGGCACGGGCGCATTCGCGGGGTCGTGCCGTTGCTCGGGTATGAGCCGTTTGGTCGCATTCTGAAACGACCTGTCCGCCTGGCGAATCCGACTTTCGTGTGTCAGAGTGAGGTTGATCACACTGAAAAACGGTTGGCCTTCCGCGCGCCCGGCCCAGTCACCGTGATTGTTGCCTTGTCTGTCCCAGGCCGTGAACGGCGGTGCGAAGTTGTAATCCGTCTTCGAACGGTTCGTGCACCAATAACCCGCCGCGCGCAAATACTCGGGGAAGCACTTGACGTAATGCGGCGGCACGCCGTTGCAGCGCATGTGCATCGTGCCAATCGTCGTCGGGTACATCGACGTGATGAGCCCCGTGCGGTTCACGGCGCACACGCCCGCGTGGCCGAAGCAGCGCGTGTAACGGATGCCCTGCTTCGCGAGGCGGTCGAGGTTGGGCGTCACCGCGTAATCGTCGCCGTAGCATCCCAGATTCGCGCTGATGTCTTCGACACTGATCCAAAGAATGTTCGGGCGGTCTTGTGCGAGGGCCGTCGAACAGGCCAACGAGACAAGGCAGGCGACGAGTGTCGGACAGACGCGTGATCGTGAATGGGGCATGTTTGTTTCCGGATCGTTGGTTTGTTCAGGTGTCGATAATTGCGCTGCGCTAAGCCGCAAGCGGCTCGACGTCAGGCCGATTACGGGTCTTTGATTCCAAGATTGTTCAGTGCGTGCTCTGCGTTGCGTACGACGTAGCGATACTTGTCCTTCAACGCGGCGCGCAACGCGGGGATGGCCGGCCGGGCGTGTTCGCCGATTCGGCCGAGCGCCACGGCGGCGCGGACACGTGTCGCGTCGTCACCGTCGCTCAACGTCTTCACCAACGATGCGACCGCCGCCTCAGGCTGATTCAACCTGCACAACGACTGCGCAGCCGTGACGCGGACGATCGGCGAAGGGTCTTCGAGCATGTCGGTCAACCGGGCGACGGCGTGCTTGCGGTAGCGCTCCGGGATCTTCACCAACCCGATCGCGCCCCAGTGGCGGACAGCCGGGTCTACATCGCGCGACGCGTGCATCATCATCTGGCAGGGGCACGTACCTTCGACGGTCGTCAACACCGCAGCGGCCTGCACACGGTCCATCGGCGTGCCCCGGCCGTATCGGTCGAGCCAATACCGCACGGTCTGACCGGCGACCCTGCGCTGCAGAACGGTCGGCTTCTTCTCTTTGTCCTGAGCGTGCGCGCTGGGCGGGCACACGACCGATGTGAACAACGTGACCGCCAGGCAGAGCCGGATGATGTGTTGATTGATCATCATGGGTCAGTAGTCCCGGAACGGTCCACGCGGCTCCGCCGCATCCATGGCCTTTTTCCAGTTGGCGAACCGTTCGCGCATCATCTTAACGACCTCGCCGCGCTCGGCTGCAAGATTAGCTTGCTCGCCGATGTCGCTCTTCAGGTTGTACAACGACTCGCCGGCCGGCGTCCTGATCCACTTCCAGTTGCCGACGCGCGCCGCCTGCAAAGCGCGGCGTTGCCAGAACATCGATTGACGCGGAGAGGGCTTGCCGTCGGTCAGGATGGGCAACATGTCGAAACCGTCTAGCACGACATCGGGCATCGCCTTGGCCGTGTCGATCCCGGCTGACTTGCAAAGCGTGGGCAGGATTTCGAGCGACGTCAAAAACGCGTCGCTGGTCGTGCCCGCCTTGATCCGTTTCGGCCAACGCACGATACACGGCACGCGGATGCCTCCCTCGTACACCGACCCCTTGCCGCCGCGCAGCGGGCTGTTGTCCGACCCACCGCCGCCGCCGTTGTCGCTGAAAAAGATCACGATCGTGTTGTCCGCCACGCCATGCCTGTCGAGCAGGTCGAGCATGTGGCCGATCTGGTCGTCCATCGCGCTGACGGACGCGAGGTACTCGAGCCGGCGTGAGTCGCGCGTGTGCTTCATGGCCGGCTTGCCGTACGCGGTCGACTCGCGGTACGCCGTCTTGAGGTGCGGGTAAAGCCGTTTGTGCGAATCCGGCCCCTGCGCGGCGCTGCGGATCTTCGGGTCGAGGTTGGACGCCGAGTGTGGCGCGTTGAACGGGACGTACAGAAAGAACGGCCGTTCGCCGCGCGCTGCGGCCGGTGCGTGCGCATTGAGAAATCGCTTGGCCTCTCGGCCGAACAGGTCGGTCGCGTACGTGCCCTTGTCGGCCGTCGTGGGCTTGTTTTTGCGATACATCGACGGCACGCCGTACCGCTCGTGCGTGTAGTAGTCGATGCCCGTGTTGACGAACCCATAAAAGTCGTCGAAGCCACGCTGCAACGGCAGGAACCGCCGGTGAATGCCCAGGTCCCACTTGCCGAAAATGCCGCTGACGTAGTTAGCCTGCTTCAACACACGCGGCAGCAGCACCTCGCGCACGTCCATCCCGCCGACCCGCTCGAACGTCCCAACGTAGTCGTGCGGCGTGTACTTCTTGCCGTAGTCCGGCGCTTCGTTGCGCACCATGTCGTACATGCCGTTGCGCTGCGGGTAGCGTCCCGTCAGCAATGACCCGCGCGACGGCGTGCAGGCCGGCCAGGTCACGTAGAAGCTCGTCAGTTTCACGCCGCCCGCCGCAAGCCGGTCCAGGTGTGGCGTCTTGATTTCGTCCGACCCGAAACACCCAAGGTCTCGGTAGCCCTGGTCGTCCGAAACAATGAGAACGATGTTTGGCGGCGCGGCCCGCACAGCGCAGGGTGTGAAGACTACGCAACCAAGGGCGACAAAGACGACGATCCACGGGTTACGGCGCAATCGGGACGGTGAAGATGCCATGACCAACCACCTCTAAGTCGCGAACGGGCGATCGACGCCAGCTTAACAGGTCGGCCCGCGAATGGCCTCGTTATACTGTTCGCCATGTCCTCACCTCGACCGGGTGAGGCGTCCCGTCATCAAGCCAACACGCTCAAGGAGCACAGGTATGTCCACGCCACGTCACGACAGTGTGACCCGCCGATCTTTCCTCAAGGCAACCGCCGCGACCTCGGCTGTCATCGCCGCGCCGACGATCGTCCCCTCGACCGTCTTCGGGGCCGACGCGCCGAGCAACCGCATCAACCTCGGCTTCGTGGGCATCGGCAAGCAGTCGTCTGGCCACCTGGGTTACTTCCTGGGCAAGCCGGGCAACCAGGTCGTCGCGGTGTGCGATGTCGAGAAATCTCGGCTTGAATTGGCCAAGTCGACGACGGAGAAGAAGTATGCGAGCCTCGGCCGAGAGAGCTACAAGGGCTGTGCCGCGTACAACGACCACCGCGAACTGGTCGCACGGAAAGACATCGACGCGATCGTCATTGGCACGCCCGATCACTGGCACACCGCGATCATCATCGACGCGTGCAAGGCCGGCAAGGACGTCTACTGCGAAAAGCCGCTGACGCTCACGATCGACGAGGCGCACAAGGCCATCCAGGTCGTCCGCAAGTACAAACGCGTGTTTCAGACGGGCAGCCAGCAGCGCAGCGAGCACCACGAGCGCAGCAACAATCTCGGTAAACATCTGCGCGGCATCCCGCGCTTCCGCGCCGCGGCGGAGTATGTGCGGTCGGGACGTCTGGGCAAGATCAAGGAGGTCGACGTACACATCGGCCGAACGAGCAAGCCCTGCGACCTACCGGGCCAGGAACTCACGCCCGGCCTCGACTGGGACCGCTGGCTCGGCCAGGCACCGACGCGTGAATGGAACGAAGTCCTCTGCCGGCGCGGCAACCCGCGCAGCTACCCATTCAACCCGGGTTGGCGCGACTACCGCGAGTACTCCGGCGGCCACGTCACCGACTGGGGCGCGCACCACTTCGACATCACACAGTGGGCGCTGGGCATGGACGAGTCCGGCCCGGTCAAGATCCTGCCACCGGAAAAGAAAGGCGACACGCAGGGCGCCCGCGTCATTTACGACCACCCCGACTACGGCAAGGTCGTCGCGACGCACAAGACCAACGGCAACGGCATCCGCTTCATCGGCGAGCGCGGCAGCCTGTGGGTCAACCGTGGCCAGTTGAAGAGCGACCCTGAATCGATCCTGACTGAACCGCTGGCCGAGAAAGACGTGCGCCTGTACGCGAACACCGGCCACCGCAACAACTGGATCGAGTGCATCCACTCCCGCAAACGCCCGATCTGCGACGTCGAGATCGGCTCGCGCAGCGTGACGGTCTGTCACCTGGTCAACCTCGCGTACTGGCACGGCCGGGCGCTGAAGTGGGACCCGGTCAAGTGGGAGTTCCCCGGCGACGCCGAAGCGAACAGTTGGCGTTCACGCCCGCAGCGCGAGGGATATGCGTTGTCGAGTATTTGATCGGACTGGCTCACTGGTTCTGGATCGTCGCTGGTGGCGTGGTCAGCTTGATCGCGGCCGCCGTGATTGCATACTGCGCTGTGTTTGTTCTCGTCTGTAGGTTCGAGCGCCGCGTCGTTGGAGAATTGATGCCATGCCGTGAACCCGAACCCGCACGAATCAACACCTACACGCGCGATATGAATCAAGCGGCGCGGGACGGCAACTACACATTACTCGGCTGGCGAGAACAAGAGCGACAAGGTGTCTACTCGTGTACCGTCACCGCTTGGCTCGCACCGGATCATCGGACCTTTGCCTGGGTGGGTGGAGGAAAGATTGCCGGAGTTGACTTCAACAAAACGTACATGATCAGTCGCATGAATGACGGTACTTATTGTCAAACCTGTGACCATTTCACAACGAAGGATGTTTCGGAACTCATTGTTACTGACACAGTGATCAAGGCAACGTTTGAAGAGTTAGCGGAGTTTCATGAACAACGACTGGAAAGGCATCCGGAGGCTGCTGTGACACTGAGTGAAAGCAGAGCATTATCAGAGTTCGAACAACTCGATCGCAAAATGGTCAACCGCTTAGTCGGATTTGGATTGGCCGAATTTGTCGATGCAACACAACGAACTTGGCGATTCTCATGGCGCGGTGCCTACAGGTCATTTCGGCGGAACATGTCTTTCGACCCCGGAGAGATGGACCGACACCAGAAACGCCTCGAAGAACGAAGAAAGCAACGGGCGTCGTAGAATAGATCAAATCGAAAAACCCGCCGATTCCTCACGCACCTCAAGCGCCAGAATCGACAGGTCGTCGCGGATGTCGTCACCGTTCGCCCAGTGACGCACGTGGCCGACCAATGAATCGACGCTCTCACCCAGCGGCTGATGGTGCGTCGCCAGCATTGCGTCGATCAATTGCGATCGGCCAAACATCTTGCCATCGACATTCGGCTGTTCGATCAGGCCGTCCGAGTAGAGATAGACTCGGTCACCGGGCTGCAATTCGATCGTGCTCTCTTCGTAGGCCGCGTCTTCGACCAGGCCGACCGGGTAGCCCGAAGAATCGCATTCATTCAACCGTTTGTCCGGCCCGTTTACATGGACGAGAGGCGGGTGACCCGCGCCGACGAAATGCAGGCGGCGGGTCTCGACATCGAGCAGCCCGTAAATCGCCGTGAAGAATCGTCCGGACGCGTTGACCATCGGGTAGTTGCGATTGAGTTTGGCCACCAGGTCGCCCGGTTTCGTGATCGCGTAGCCCGGCGGCGCTTCCGTCACCTCTGTCACCAATGACGATCCGTCGCGACGGGGCCGCAACTCGCGGTTGAGCGTCACGGACAGCAACGCGGCCGGCACGCCGTGGCCGCTCACGTCGAGCACGTACAGCCCGATGTGCTTGTCGTCCAGCCGAAAGATGTTCAACGAATCGCCGCCGAGTTGCTCGCACGGCTCATACGCCCAGGCAAAGCCGAACCCCTCGACCGCGGGCAGGCTCGACGGCAGACCGGACTGCTGCACCCGCGCCGCGGCCTCCAAGTCGGTGCGCATGCGCTGGTTGATCCGCTCCAGTTCGGCGTTGTGGCGTTTGAGGTTCTCCTCCAGATGCAAGATCTGGTCGACCGACCGTTTCAACGTGATCTGCGTTCTAACGCGCGCCGACACGACGGGGAAGTCCAGCGGCTTGGTGACATAATCATTCGCGCCGGCTTCGAGCGCTTCGACCACGTCCGAACTCGCATCCTTGGCTGTCACCATCACCACGGGCAACGACGTGCCGTCATGCGTCCGGCGGATCTGCCGCAGCACGTCCAGCCCGGTGATGCCGGGCATCATGACATCGAGCAAGATGACGTCGAACGACTCGCGTTCGACCATAGCCAGCGCCTCCTGACCGTCCGCCGCCGTCAGCACGTCGTGACCACGACGTGTCAGCCGACGCGAAAGCATGTCGCGATTCATCTCGTTGTCATCGACAACGAGCAGTCGGCCGACCAGGTTGTCCTGTGATTCGATACTCACGGATGCGCGTCCGCCTCCAGGAAAGAGTTGATCTTAGTCAGCAGGCGATCCAGTTCGACGGGCTTGGTGTCGTAGTCGTCGCAGCCGGCCTCGATCGCCTTTTCCCGGTCGCCCGACATCGCGTGCGCAGTCAGGGCGATGATCGGAATGGACTGCGTTGCTGGGTCGGCTTTGATTCGGCGGGTCGCCTCCCAGCCGTCGACCACCGGCAGGCTCATGTCCATCAGGATCAACGCCGGCCGCTCCGACGCGGCCATGTCCACGCCCTGCTGGCCGTCCGTCCCGATGACCACGTCAAAGCCGCGACGCTCCAGCCGCCGGCTGAGCATGTCGCGGTTCAGCTCATTGTCTTCGACAATCAGGATCTTGGCCATCGGTCTTGCATTACTTCGTCGTGTCGTCCATCATCAATCGTCAGGCCGAACACACCGCGCGACCTGAATCCACACTTCATTCAGCAATTCTTCCTGGGTGTACGCCCCCTTCTGCAGGATCGCCTGAACATTGCCGTTCAGCCGACGGCGATCCTCCTCGGTCAATTCCTTGGCTGTCACGACCACGACCGGGATCGCTCGCCACTCATCGCGCTTCCTTAATTCGTGCAGGAACTCGAAGCCGTCCATCTGCGGCATCATCAGGTCGAGCAGGATCAGTTCCGGCAGGTTGTTTTCGACGCGTTCGAGTCCTTCACGCCCATTGACAGCGATTGTCACCGTCCAGCCCTCGCGCTCGAGCATGCGCTGCAGCAGATCAACAACGTCCGGGTCGTCTTCGACGACGAGGACCGGGCATGGCGGCTCGGCACACTTGTATTTGGCCAGCACGGAGACCAGATGCTCGCGGTCGATCGGCTTGGTCAAGTAGTCTGCCGCACCCAACGCATACCCGAGATTGCGGTCGCTGACGATCGTCGCCATGACGACCGGGATGTCGCGCAATTCCGCGTCCGACTTGAGTGCCTTGAGCACAGCCCAACCGTCCATGCCCGGCATCATCACATCGAGCGTGATCACGGCCGGTTTGAGTTCACGTGCCGCTTCGATGCCGGCCAGGCCGGACGCGCGCGTCTCGACGCGGAACCCGTCGCGCTCGAGGTAGCGCTTCATCAGGTCGCGGGCCGGTGCGTCGTCATCGATCACGAGCACCAGGTCGCCGTCTTTGCCGAGGTCACCCACGGGAGCGTCGCTGGTTTCGACGGTGTCCGAGTCGTCTTCTGCTATATCGTCGGCCGGCGACTCCGGAACGCTTACCGACTCGACCACAACCTCGACGGGAAGCTTGATCGTGAAGGTCGAACCCTTGCCGACCTCGCTCTGTACGCTCAACTCACCGCCCATCATCTGGCAAAACTCACGGCTGATGGTTAAGCCAAGCCCCGTGCCGCCATATTGCCGCGTCGTAGACGCGTCGGCCTGCCGGAACGCGCCGAAGATGCTCTTCAGTTGCTCGCCCTCAATGCCGATGCCCGAATCGATGACGTTGAGCAAGACCCATTCGCGCCCCGCATGCGACTCGCGTCTGGCCTGCAACTCGACTCGGCCGTCCTTGGTGAACTTGCACGCGTTGCTCAACAGGTTGAACAGGCACTGCCGCACGCGCGTCAGGTCCGCGCTGATCGACCCCACCGAGTCCGGGCAGTCGATGTGCAACGTGTTGCCGTTCTTCTCAGCCAATGGCCGCGACGTGTTAGTGACCTCCTCGATCATCTGACGGACTTCGAACGGCTCGATGAATAACTCCATCCGGCCGGCCTCGATCTTCGACAGGTCGAGCACGTCGTTGATCAGGGTGAGCAGGTGCTTGCCGGACGAGTGGATTTTTCGCAGGTCGCTGACAAAGCTGCTGACACCAGCGTCTTCCGCCTCTTCTTCGAGCATCTCGCTGTAACCGATGATCGCGTTCAACGGCGTGCGCAGCTCGTGGCTCATGTTGGCCAGGAACTCGCTCTTGTGGCGGTTGGCGATCTCCAACGCCTCGGCGTGCTGTTGCAATTGGGCTGTACGCTCGCGGATGCGTTGCTCAAGCGTTCGGTTGAATTCGTTCAACTCTTCCAGAAGCTGTTCGCGCTTGGCAATGTTGCCGGCCAACGCGACAGCCATGTCATTGAACGTCGCGGCAAGCTGGCCGATCTCGTCCTTCGAACGCACAGGGATCGTTTGCGCAAGCTGCCCCTTGGACATCTGGTCCGCCCGTTCGGTGAGTTGGCGGACGGGGTTGATGATTCGGCTGGACACGAACAACACGGCCCCGACCGTTAGCACGAGAAAGCCAAACGTCAGACCGATCCAGAGCTGAATGAGCTGCACCATCAGGTCGCGCAACGGCACTGTTGACAGCCCGAACCGCACGAAGCCAATCGCGCCTTCAACGTCAGCCTTCTCATCCGGGGCGGGTTCGATTCCCGGCACACCCAGCAGCGGCTCGTCGAGCGCCATCGGTTTGGCCGGGTAGATCGGCGCGACAAACTCGACGACGCGCACGCCCCGGCCGACCTCGTCTCGCGTAACGATCGCTCCGCGATCGGCCATGTCCTGCTTCTCGGCAGCCTTGAGATTCAATGCCTGCTCAACGGAATCGTGTCCCTCCTTGCGTTCGCCGGTCAGGTACTGCGACGACTTGTTGTAGATGAAGACGTACCGCACGTCGTCGTCGCCGGCCACACTGCGCACCGTCGACTGCAACATCGCGTCGATCTCAGCCTCGACGCCCACTTCAGCGCTGCCCGCCAGGTTGCGCGCCACCGTTCGGCCGCGCTTCATGAACTCCGCCAGCGCCAGCTCGTGCTGTCGAGTCAGGCTCACAAAGGCGATCAGCACGAACAGCGCCAGGACGATCGGGATGATCGACCAGAAGATGCGGGCTCGCAGGCTCGATCGCGGACTGAGTGCACCGAACAAAACGGATCCCCTGCCTGGCTCAGAACGTCACGTCGAAACCGACCGACCAGATCGCATCCGCCCGGAGGCCCTCGTCCTTGTTGACCGGCACGAGTACGTTCATGTTGAGGTTGACAGTCTCCCACACGTTGAACTTGACGCCCACCGCGACGTCGACCTGGTGGTCGCCGATGTCATCGCCGCTGTGCTCCCACCGCCCCAACAGGTCGGCCGCCAGCGTCACTCGGTCGTGCAGTGCCACATCAAAACCAAGGATGTAACGCACGCTGTTGAGTTCGTGGTCGTTCGGCACGAACTCATAGCCAAGGTTGATGTGCGGCGTGATCTTGCCGAAACGCTTAGAAGCGATCAGCACGGCCGCGATCCGCGTCTTGCCTGTACCAAGCAGGTTCCGATGATCGCCCGTCGGCAGCACGAGTTGCCCGCCGATCGCCAAGTCGGGCATCAGGTCGGACCAACTAAAGCCGTCCTCCAGCGCATCCAGCCCGTCGGGCACGTTCTGCGCAGGGTCGGGCTGAACGTCGCGCAGCTCCGGCGGCAGATCGACCAAGTCATTGTCAGCACCCGGCGCGTCGAGTCCGTCCGGCAAACCGTCGCCGTTCAGGCCCAGGTCGGGCACGGGCCCCAATCCATCCAGCCCGCCGTCGTTCGGCCGAACGGGCTCACTTCGGTAGAGCGTGTACTTTGTCCGGATGATGACATCACCAATGCCCGTCTTCGTGCCACCGGTGCTCGAAAAGGATGGGTCGGAGCCCGCATCGAAGAAGTGCGGGCTGGGCGTTTCCGGCGACGGATCGATGATCCTTGCGTGCGCCTTGGCCGTCGCCCGCGTCCGGACGATCGGCACGATAATGCCGATATCCCAGTTTGGCGTCAGCCCAACACTGCCGTAGATCGCGAAGATGTCCTGCTCCAACTCGATGTCGATGTCGATCAGGATCTGCTCCAATTCGAAGTCGAGCGTCGGCCCGCCCGGAAACGGCTGAAATGGGGCACGCACACCGTCACCATTCGAGTCGGGGTGATCAAGTAGGAGCGATTGCTTGCTGAGGCGTTTCCCCTCGAAGTGGTCGAAGTCAACGCGCGTGTAGCTGAAGCCGAGGCTGAGCTTGCCCTGACCCAGGGTCGTCGCGTCTTCGGCCATCAACGGGCCGAGCGTGTCAGACTGGCGGATCGGTACGCCCGTTTCCAAGTCGAGCACGAACCCGCTACGTACCGAATTGAATGAGGGCAGGACGAGGCTGGAAGACAACGCCGCGTTCAGATTCCCTAACCCCTCCAATGAACCAGCCGTGAAGTGCGCGTCGTGTCCGAACCCGCTCTCCTCGCTGAGCGTGATC
Source organism: Phycisphaeraceae bacterium (assembly GCA_028284155.1). GTDB lineage: Bacteria > Planctomycetota > Phycisphaerae > Phycisphaerales > Phycisphaeraceae > JANQSF01. The sequence continues at coordinate 56,765 of JANQSF010000069.1, read as the reverse complement.
CCGTCGCCGCCGTAAAGATCGCGCACGATATTGCGCAGGTCGCCTGAAACGTGGTCGTTGATGATGGCGTTTCCGTGCTCGTCTTCGCCGTGCGCCCACAACCCCGATGCCGCACTGAGCAGGGTCGATACGGCAACCAAACCACCGATCAGGAACCGCCACGTGGCCGCTCCGACCATGCGCCCCGTGCACCTCGATTGCATTGAACTGTCCATGAATTGATCCGCCCTGGTCGGATATGACACGCTTCGTTCAGATAACTACTTGATGACACTGTCCGCCGCGGCGAGTACGGCCTTCGGCACCGTGATCCCCAGTTTGCGCGCTGCCTTGAGATTGACGACGATGTTGATTTCCCGCGCGGTTGTAAACGGCACGTCTTTGGGGGCCTTGCCCGCGATGATGTCCTTGGCAACGCCGCCCGCCTGCCGCCCGATGTCCTTGCTCGATTCCCATGATAGTGAAATCAGCGCACCATATTCGGCGTGACGGCGCGTTAGCCCGACGAGCGGGATCTTCTGTCGGTACGACATGAGGATCATCTGCGTCAACACAGCCCGGCTGCGGACGAAGCGGTCGGGCATCATCCACAACGCTTCAACGCCCTGCTTCTGGAGTTGGCCGAGCGCCGCAATGGCCTCGGCCGGCGTCTGCACCTTCTTGGCCACCAGTTCAACACCCAGTTGCTCAGCAGCCGAACGGGCCTTTTCGATCAAAAAGCCGGTCATGTTCTGGTCATAGATCGCGCCGACCTTCTTGATATTCGGGTTGAGTTGTCGGATGAGCTGGAGCGTCTGCAGCGTCGAGACATTCATGCTCGCGCCGGTCACGTCCACCGCGCCGGCGCGTGTGATGCTCGGCGGGTTCATCACCATCGAGAAGACCACCGGCGTGCGCGGCTTCGCTGATACGACTGCCTGCAGCGCGTAGATGCCGACGGCGTAGATCAGGTCGGGCCTGTCGTTTTGTTCGATCTGCCGAACGAGTTGTCGGCCGCGGGCTAGGTCGGCACGCATGTCGTGTGTCGCGACGATCCGATACTTCGTGGCGTCCTGGAACCCTTCGACGGCGTCGCGGTACTGCTTGACCTCGGCGCTGAGCAAGACGGCCACGTCTGTTGCGCACGCCGTTCCAGACCAGCCGAGGACGACGAGTACGAGGGCAAGATGGCTGACCCAATGTCTTGACATGGTCACGGCAGCATGAGTCGTCGGCCGACAGGCCTGATTGTCGCGCCGGGCGAACCCAGCAGCGATCCGCGGCCCTGGCAGCCGCGACCTGTCGAAGCGGCGACAAGTATAACAACCTGTACGATATCTAACCGCTTATCGGTTCCTTGGTTGGCGAGCGTCAAACAAGGCTGGGCCGGCGACGGGAATCGCATTATCGGTACGTCAATCGCATCCGGATCGGTCCGCCCGCACAGCATGACGTTTGCAAGTCTCAAACCCTTGCATTTTCGCGACGGCGTGCTAACCTTGACCCAAGCGGATCGGCGATCAGGCATGCAAGGTTGGCAGGCCGATCAACGGACCGCACCTGACCCATTCTGGCTAGGTAGCTCAGTTAGTAGAGCACGGCATTTAAAACGTCGTTCAGACGTGACCGGCAAACAGCAACAAAACGAGGGATTGTGCTATAAAACAGGTGCTTTTCGTGCGCCTAACCCAATCCGAACGAACACCCTACAAACAGCCCGAAAGCGCCCTAAATAAGTGTCAGTGACACTTGGCTAGAGCACGGCACAACCTATTCTCTCGGCGCTCAAAAGTGCCCATCGACAGCCTCTCTTTCAGTCATGTCGCACCTACCTTCGCCTGCGCTACGGCCCAGCATGCGACACCATCCCACACACAGACTCTCATAACCAGTGGTACATAAATTGGGGGCAGGTCACGACGACAACGACTTGGATAATCTCGAATCTTTCCTATCCTCCCACCATTTCTTACTGTCTTGCGATGGTACGTGAGGGCGCTTTGAGGGCGCGCTCCCCTCCAAGGAATCCCTCGGTTAGACTGCTCTTTTGACGTCGTCTGCGGGGACTCGGCCTACCAACAAGTACCCATTCAGGGCCGGTGTCGCCAGCGTCTAAGGATTGGTTCGCGATTGGCCACTGTGCGCGTCAGTCCGAAGGGATGACCGCTGCTAGTACTTCGACTGCGTACTGATTCAACCGCTTATCCATCGCATCTCGCGATGTTTGGACCTGCGGCACCGCGCTCCACGCTATCGGCCCAAGCCACGCAATGAACCTGAGTGTTCGCATCCGTTCGCCATGATCGGCCCTCACCAGAGCGGTCGTGACTATATCGGGGAGTCGATCGATGCGCTTGATTGATTTGGCATCCCACGATGCAGTTGCCAGTTGCGGCAGTGGATATGGCATACTTGACAATCGCACATCCACGATGTTCTTTCGATGAGGATCATAAGCATTCCAAGTTTCTTCAATGACTCGCATGAGATGAGGGATCGACCCTTTTCGAGCGAGGGTCATTTTGACGGTCAGACTTAGATTACGTCCGGTTTGACTGCTGCCGTGCGTTTGATGGGCCAAACACTCCCATTGCTTTCGCGTGTCCGCATTGTCTGGATCAATGCAAAACAGGACATACCGCAGGTCGGGGTCATACCAGTAGGTGTCGATGGCCTTGATCAATGCGGGCACAACGGATTTGGCCTCCGGACCGCAACTCGCCAATGCGTTGGCGACCATCTGCCGGGTCTTCCGGTCAGGATGAACAATCAGTCTGCCCATGATGTCCAGGAACCCGGGGAAGTTCGAAGGGACTCCACGCGCGGGCTCAACAAACGGTCCGTTGAATTCCGCTGGCGGCTCGCCGATCGCCTTCAAGACGGGCATCTGTCGGAATAGCTGCAACTGGCGGATTGCCATCTCAAATTCGATCGGGTGGATCTTCGGATTGCGAAGCGCCGCAATGGCGTCATTATCAGTAGTGAACCCGGCACCGCGAGGCTTTCGACGCTTATAAATCAGTGCCGTCTTCGGATCGAGCGGCCGGGACAACAATGCTCGCGTCAATGCTATGGCGATTGCGCTGTTGCCTTCCGATTCCCAAACCACCCTCAACCGTGGCGTGAGCGACGCAACGCTCCTGTGACCATATAGATTCCGCCACTCTTTGGCCGCCGCAATACGAACGGCCAGCGGCTCCCGCTCATCCTCAAGAATGCCCATGACAGTATTGGCGTACCCTCCCACTCTCGACAACGGCAGGTTCAGCCGGCTGGTCGATGTGCGTGGCGCTCCGGGCGGAGACACCGTGATACCCCCAAACGCCAACCGGCGAGACGCTGTGCTTTGATCTGGCGATGTGAGTATTCGCATCCAATCGTCATGACTGACGCCTTTGAGCAGATCAGAAATCCCAACTTGCCCTGCCCCAACCGGCCAATCTGGCAAAACAACGTTCGGCTTTCCTTCAGCCTTCGCGAGCAATCTCGCCCCCACTCGACTGATTACAAAGTCCGAGTCGGCGGCCGCGAGACGGAGTTGTTCGGCTATGCCTTCATGCACCTCGCCGTCAATGCCCGCTTTTCTGAAGATATATCGCAGCGCGGCCGTCCGAACCTCAACATCCTCGTGAGCGAGCAAGACAGCCACATCGGGCTGTGTCAATGAAGGCACGTCGACAAGCAATCGATAAATAAGTGAGACGGTGTGCTTCTGCGGCCGCTTGGTAAGTCGCGTCATGACGGGCCAAGCCTCTTGCTTCTTCAATAATTGAATCAGGTAACCCAACGCGACCTCTCGAACCACAGGCGACGCGTTTGTTGCGACTAGGTCGGCGAGATACTCGGCTGTGGACTGAGTCGCGTGCGGCATCAGCACGCGCAGAAACTGATTCGCACGAGCCAGACTAATCTCCTTGTCGATTTGCCCGATGATCGTGTGAAATACTGCCTCCGCTTCATTAACACGGGGCACGTGTTCCCAAAGAGCAATTAGGAAACCATAGAAGCTTGAACGCACGTCTGCGTCAGACACGCGCCCGTCCAAGCCAAACCCGAGCACCCGTGTATAGAAGTCCTTGGGCAAATCCGGGACTGCACCTTGTGTATTCACCTTGTCGTACAGGTTTGCCCAATACACTTTTGCAATTCGGCGACGCAACTCCAAGTCCGGGCCTGTGCAACTCAACTTTTGGAATTCCGGCATCCGGTCCAGCCACTGCTCGATTGATTCCTCACTGAGTGATTCAAAGTACCTTTTGCGCTCCAAGCTATTGGCGTGTTTCAATATCCTGACCAATTCCGGCTCATGGATTGCTTCAGGTGGCGTTGCCACCGGCTTATCTTCGGGTGGCGATTGCCCGGTGTTTGTAGAGTCCTTTTCTTGGGACGTCGAGGATTCGTCTGTGGGCGTTGGAGTCGGGGAGTCTTGTCCGGATTTGTCACTATTACCGTCGAGCGTCGGCGTTGGTGTTGCCGGCTGGTCACTTGAGTCATTCGATTTATCGATCACTTGAGGTAACGACGGTGTCTTCGGGTCACCAAGGCTCGAAGTCTTCTCTGTGTCCGGGGTGTTACTTCGACTCGACAGGTCGTCACGATCACCACTGCGCGAGTCATTGCTGGCCACTTTGGGCTTTGTATCCTGATCATCCGGGCCCAAGAGCGCAACGACACCCCATACGACCGCTCCGAGAAACACGAACCCGAAGATCCCGATGACGACCCAGCGCCCTACAGGCTTTGAGGAACGGCCCGACGCCGATGTGGGATCCGGTTGCGCCGTTGGTGTACTGGGGATCGGCTGGGACGGCGAGTGGCCGGGTTGATCACTTCGCACAGACGGATCGCTCCCGGTCAACGTCTCGATTACGAACGGCGTCTTGCAGTTGGGGCACTTCACCTGGCGAGAGACATACTCGGCCTTGACGCGAAATTCCTTGTTGCAGTGAGGGCATGCGGTTTGTGGCATAGGAAGCTCCATCGACAAGCAATCAAGCCCGCACCGGAAGACCACACACCCCGATGACACTTCGTCCAGTCTACCTGATTCCGAGGCGGCGTTACGGCTTGTTCCGACTCAGGAACTGCTTGTTGATTCTGGCCATGGCCGGGTCGAAGATCATCTCGGGGCCGTTTTCGCCCGGCACGACCGTGACGGTGATCCGATGGCCAATCTTGCCCGCATGGACGCACTCGAAGCCCGCCGCCCGGGCCTTGCGTGCGAAGTAACCGCACTCACAGGATGTCTGGGCGGCACCATCGTCGGTGTACTCGAACGCGAACCATGGCGGCTCGATCGCCTCGACGACGCTGCGATGCACCTTGAGGCAAGCCATACTGAACTCGCCTGGGCCGGTGTGCGACTCGGCGCCGGTCTTCGCCCAGGCCCTTGTGGCCACAATCGGTGCGTCTTTGTGGACTAGCTCGTCCGTTTCGGACAACGGAACCATGTCGTCGTCAATCGTGAGTAACCAAGGGAGTGTGCATTCGTCGCGAAACCACTTGAACACACGGTTGCGATGGCATGCCAAGTGATCTGGAAAGTCGGATACTGAAATTATCCTTCTATTCGCAAAACGTGTGGACCAGGATCGTAAGAAGCGATTGCAACCACGACCTTCAATTACAACAAGTTGAACTGACTCTATCACTAGCGCATTCCCATTTGCGTGCCTGCTTGATTAAGATTCACTGACCGTGATTACCTCGGATGCAAATATCTCTCTGAATGATACATTGAGGTTTAGGCGGTCCATTCACTAGTACCAATGCATGTTCTTGAATCCAATTGGCCAAGGTGTTGACAGCTAATGTGACAGACTGCGTCCTCAATGGACACTCATGAGTGGTGATTGAAAACACATTTGCAGGAACAACGTCGTGTCGCCACAGATGCCACACTCGAGCAGGCTTATCTCGCACTGCTTCGATTTCCATAAAAATGAGTTCGCCGCCAAGCACAACGTAGCAATCGCATCGGATACAATCATTCGATGAGATGCCAAGCCGGTTCAATAGGTCGATCTGATCAGACAACGGATGAACTGCAACCAATGGCACAGACGACCAATGTTCCTGATCGCCGTAATCCGCTAGTTGTTGAATCGCAGACTTCACAATCTAGTCCTCGGTTGACAACCGCGACTTGCGAACCCTGCCACTATTGACGATATCACTTGCATCAATGTCATCTAGTACGCGTATCTCCGTAACACCAGCTTTCGTCTTGGTAACAAGGAGTCGCTTGCCAGTGACATCGATATCAATGAATGCCTCGATCCTTTGAGCAGCAGTCAATTTTCTAATCGTGTTGGGGTTCACGGGATCTATACTCGTTGTAGTTGTTGGAATGGCTGGTGTACGGTCGGGTGCCATGTTGGGATCGATTGCTATGCCATGCTTTTTAGCGCGCTTGATTTTTTGTTTAGAATCGAATCTCCTTACTATCACCCTTCCGGCCACCACAACGCCATCATCACCTGCTGTTAGTGGGACAAGGTGGCAATTGTTGTGTACAAGCACGCCCTGGCTTCCCACCCAGTACACATGCTCCCCGTACACCTCCAGATTGTACACCCGACGCGAGGCTGGCGGTCCACGTTCCGTCTTGGTCACACGCACGACTCCGACGTGTGCCGTCCGCACACGCTCGCCAGGCTTGAGTTCGCCCGCCTCGACGAACGCCTGACGGTCCTCGCTCCAAAACGGGTGGTTGCTCGTACCCGTGATCGGCTCGTTGCCATCCTCGACATGCAATGACACCAACTGTTCGTCGGCCCCGGAAGTGTGAGCGAACCGACCCGTCACCACGCTGCCACCGTCGATTTCCGCTCGTTCCTCGATCGGCGGCGCGTCTTCGATTACAGTCACCAGCGCCGGACCCGATGCCCCCATCTCTGGAAGATCGAGCTCGACAGTTGACCCAACTTCCGCATTCTGGCGCGCCAGCCAGGACGCCGGACGCAGCAGTCGGACGTCCAACTGGCCGCCATTCGACTTCCTCATCGTCAGCGAAACGGCCCGCCAAGACGAGAAATCGGGCTCCTGCCAAGAGGCACGTTCACGGTCGGTAAACAATGGATTACGACCACGCACACGCATGCCAAGACGAACGGTCTCAATAGCCTCCGTACGGGGGCCGACCTGCCTGTCGTGCGTGGAGTCAACCCCGAGCAAGGCCACCGTTGCCTCATCCACAGAATTGCCTGTCCCCGGCCGCCACATCACAATGCCAGCAACAACAAGGCTCAGCACGAGAAGAAGGGTTCGGCCATAGGTCATAGCTGAGTGGCCACCAAGTACCATTAGTTTAGAGGTTGTGACTGGGTATTGCACAATGCACTCCTGTTTAATGCTTCATTCACAGTATATGAAGACTCAGTCAGTATCCATGATTCGCCTAGAGTTGTTCAGGTGTTGTACTGTCCATTTCCCACCAGAATGTCTCTCTGCCACATAACAACATCCGACGTCGCTGTCGTCTCGCAACAGCAAACAGGTCTCTGCGACGCTGACGTCCACCTGCATGTAGCCAGCCAAGGATGCCCAATGCCGCGACGCCGGCAGCTACTGCTTCGCGCGAAATGAACGAATCGTCATCCACAAAGGGTAATGGCACAAGACCGCCAAGCTCGGGACGTCTGAATCCACCCTGCCTTACGAGTTGTTGGAGATGGACCGGCGTGCCCGCAACGAAGCAACGATTCTTTGCATATTTCTTTGCAAGTCCTCGTACGCCCGCGCGTAGTCCAGTGACCAATGCCTCTCCCCCAACGCTACCGATCGTGTTAATGGCAAGCGCAGTTTGGACGTCAACATCACGGGTTACCACGTCGAAAGCCGTCTCAACGGGAATCTCGATCAATTGACGTGTCGCGAACTTGCCAAGTTCTCTCACAGCCCCACGGCCTGCTTTCAAGCCGCCACCGATACCACCTGTTGCCAGATTGAGGCCGAGGTTCTTGGCAAATGACGTGAACGGGTTGAAGGTATCGTCACCAACAAGATTGGCCGTTGCGCCTTCAACAATCGTTTCGCCGGCTGCCAACACTCCTTGTGTACCGACATAGGCTGCGATACCTGTCACACCGGCCTTCGCCAGCAGCGGTGCAGCCGCGCCGCCCGTCAATAACGTGATGGCGATGCCGCCGACAACGACCACGCCGATTTGCCCGAGCATCAGGCCGGTATCCCACCGCTGGTAGTAAGCCAGATCCTGCGCGATCTCCTGCAATGACACTTGGCCTGGTGTTGTGTCAGAAGCCTGTAAGAATGACGCGGTTGTCAGATCAAACGCACGGCCACCGTTGCCGCCCGCATGGTGGAACCCGTCAATCACGACGTCGTAACGATCGCCGCGATAGGTGTGCACCCAATCGATCGCACTGGGTTCGAACGGATCGTCCGGGCTGATCCGCTTGAAATTGGCCGAGCGGATGTCCAATGCCCGCACAGGATTTCGGCCACTCAGAACGCCTGCATATGCCGCATAGGTGTAGCGTTCCAGAACTGTTCCTGACGCGTCTGCCACGGCCGAAACGTTGCCACGGGCGTCCTGAAGCGCGTAGTGCCGCGTCACACCGCCGCTGCCATCCGGCCGAATCCGTGCGATCAATCGGCCATCGACGGGCGAATAGATGTAGACCGTACCCGCGACGACTCCATTGCTCTGGTCATCCGGCTCCGCTTCGATCAACACCTGGCCGCCGGTTGAGACTATGTAGAGCCCGTCGTTCAATGAGCCGATCTGTCGATTCAACGCATCGTATGCGTAGCGGTTAGCGCGTTCTAGATCGTCGAACATCAAGTCACGCTCAACCCAACCGGCAACCGCGAGTCGGCCCCAGGCGTCCATCGCATTCGCCAGGGTTGTCTCGTCATCGCGGCGTGGTCGACGGGTCTGATCGCCACTGCTGGGCAACGCGATGTTGTTGAAGATCGGCTGTCCCCGGTGGTCGGTCGCCAAGCCTTCCGGCGAGCCGTTCGCCTGCCATTGGAACAGATACTTCAGCCAAGGCTTGGCGATGACCGGCAGGCCGTTGGCATCGGTTGTGAGTTTCCCTCGCATGAATCGGGTCGGCCGATCCGAAGCGTCGAGGCGGTAGAAGTGCTCGCTGTAATTGGGATTGACCAGGTTCTCCCGGGCGATGACATTGCCGTTCGCGTCCAGATAATACTTGAAATGATCCTTGGCGTCCGCCTGAGGATCGGTTGAACTGGACCATTCGTCCTCAACCACTCGACCGAACCGGTCCAAGACGCGTGTGTACTGCAACTCCGGCGTCGGCAGCACGCGACTGTCGATCTCGGAAAGGCCTAGGTACTGGTACGTCTCAATGGTGTTTTGGTCTTGATCCTTGATTGAGTCGATACGGCTGATCGCGTCACTCAAGGGTGAGTCGTATTGCAGATTGACAACAGTATTTAGCGCACCCGTCCCCGTGTTGTAGTCGATGGTGACCAGGCGGCTGTGATTGGCCAGAGCAGATGGTGCGCTGTAGGTGTAGTTCACGACATGGCTGAACGTGTCACCGTACGCGTCCTGCTCCAGCCGTGGCCCGGACTGAGTTTCTGCGATGACCTGGTCGTAGCCGTTGTATTGGCGGATGACTGAACTCACCGGGCCTGGCTGCTCAGGATCATCGGGATCGACCGTTTCGTTGAAGCTATATGATGCGAAATACCGCGGGCGACCGAACTCGTCGAAACCAAACACCAATTGCTGGATCGAATTGTCTGTGCCGATCAGGAAATCTTCGTCATCCGAGAAGATTTCGTCAGGGATGCTGTCAAAGAATGTCTCAGCCGTCATGCTGATTTCAGAAGGCACGAACACGGACTCACCGATCGGTCGCCCGGCAGCGTCAAACGAGTAGACGTGGATCACCTTGTTTCGATCTTCGCGCCAGACTGTTTCTCCCACAGCGTTGTAAGTTGTATGGACAACACCGTCTAGGCCGTGGTCCCACGGGTCGGAATCCGTCGTCTCGAACTTACTTGTGCCGGTTCGGTATAACCAGTCGTTCGAATACGGACTCGAGTCATAATCAAAGTACCGGACACTGGTTAACTCGTCGTCTGTGCTTTGACGCTCCGCAACAATCTGGCCAATGCCGTTGTAGCGGTAGACTGTCTCTTGTCGGACGGAGTCGACTGTCAACGCTCGGTGGACGGACGTCCCCTTGCTACGCAGTTGAACACGCCCCAACGAATCGTACTTGTAGTCCGTTCTGACCCCTCTTGCATCGACCGTCCGCTTCGGTAGCGACGTGCCGTTCACGTACTCCGTCGTACTCAACAGAAGCTTGTTGTCGATGTGGGCGGCGTCGCGGGCGGGCGGGCGGTCCAATAGGTTGTCCGGATCGAGTAGGCCGTCCGGATTCGTACCATAGTTGACCGTGGCGATGTTTCGGCCTTCGCTGTCGAACCAATTGGCGACATGGTTTGTCCGATAGAAGTCGTCGAACTCGATTGCGTCTATCTGATCCCACGTTTCACTTGATGCCGATGACTGTTTGTCCGGCAGGAGCGAGTGTGTTGTTAACAGGAGGGCGTTGCCGTTGGCGTCGTATTGCGTCAGCGTTTGCTGCAACACGATGTCCCCGTCCAGATTTGCCGCCGATTCTGCATCAGTTGGCGAGTCGGCGCCATGGTCCGTCAGAGACACGACTGTCGCGCGCCCCGCCTGATCGTACTGGATCTTCGTTGAGAGACCGCCCGGAGTCTGTTCCTTGATCGGCAGGCTTCTCTCATTGAACCATCTGTATGTTCTCAAAGATTCCGATTCTACTTCGTCATAGTCCGATCCGACGATCTCTGTTCCATTGTGGACAGGATGGACGGCGATTCTGTCCGTTAGATACTCTCGGCCCAGCGCGTCGAAGTGGTGTCTGACCAAGCCACGAAGTTCGTCGCTGGCCGGTTTGATTGGCGCGTCTTCACTTCCTGCCGGGCTGATGTTAGAGGTTGCGCTGTAACTGCTTTCCGCAACGACATTGCCCAAGTTGTCGTAATCCAAATAAACATGGGGCGCGCCATAGTTGAACGAATGGGTCTCGCCCCCGGTCGGTGAAAGACGAACAACCAGTCTTCCCCGCCAATCGTAAAGGTACTCTCTCACCCGATCTGGCGCCCCATCACCGGGGTGTTGGGTTACACGTTCAAGGTTACCTGCGGGGTCGTACTCGTAGCTTGTCACGTCGTACAATTCGTTCGCGCTCAAGCCAATCTGCTCGAGCGTTGGGCGACCCAGGGCGTCGTACTGAGTCCTACGATGTGTGCCGACGGCATTGACCGCCCTCTCCAAATTGCCGGCCGCGTCGTAACGCTGAATCGTACGGAAGTAGTAGGGCTGGCTCGCGAACGGCGTGTATGGGTCACTGGAAAGCGGCTCGGCGATGATACGGTCGCTGCCTTGGTGATCACCTTCATTCGCCAGGAGGTCTTGCGTAACAGAGGTAATGTCAGCAAACGGCGACATTCGCCACGAATCTGCATCGACCACCTTGCCATACTCATCAAGGTGAACAACGCGACCGCCGAGATCATACTCTTCGCGGCCAAACGAAAGTACACGCTCACGTGAACCGTTTAGAGCAGTCTGGTCCGAATCAAGCGCATATGACGCCGAGTAAGTGACACCATCGCGTAAATCATGGAGGACACGCGATATAGACGTTCCGGTCGTCGTCTCAACCAGGCGGGCACGGTCGCGGTCAGGAACGTCGTCGATGTAGCGAATGGAAGTTGCGAGTCCGCCAGGATCAGTAATAGCAACCGGGCGGCCCTCAACGTCATACACAGTCTTGGTGCGTAGATTGAGAACATCCGGATCGACAGACTGAAGGGTCTGGCCGCCCGTAAAATCATCGTACGCAAAAGCAACCTTCCCATGTACGTCCGTGGGGGGAATTACCCCAACGTCACCGGGTGACTGGTAGCTTTCAACAGCCTGCTCTGTTAATCGACCGTATTCGTCATACTGCTCCCAGAGGACGACCTGTGTACCATCACCGTGTTCGCTAGCGCTGACAATCGGCAGCAATGTCCTAATTGAATTGATGTGCGCCTGGGAAAAGTCATACTTGAATTGGGTAGTGATACCCGACTGTTGAGATCGCGACACTGTGTCGCGGTATGCCGTTGTCGAACCGGTATGGAAGATGTCAACACCAGCGACAGACGTCGTGACGTACTGTATGTCTTCTTGCGGAATCGACGCACCGAACTCACCATGGTGGATATCCACGAACTGCAGTAGGCCGTCGACATCCCCAGGATCGCCGGACGTTGCAGTCGTCTCTCCTGCAAAGTAGGTGAGTGTTGTTACTAGTCCACGGTCGTCGTGTAATAGCTCATAATCGCCTCCAGGGCCTCCACTGTACTCCAGTAGGTCGGGTTCCTGTTGCAACAGGTCATGAGGATTCAGACTACCGATACTAACCGCTGTTGAGTCTGCCAGCAGAATCGGACGGCCCTGATTGTCATACTGAGTAAAGTCATAAAACACCTCATTGGCTCCCTCAACCACTGACAGCATGGGTTGGCCCGCACCGTTGACATAGGTGGTTGCGACCGCACCTGCCTGGTCATTTACGGACGTTGCGCTATACCAGATGTTTGGGCCAATGCTGGGATCTTCCGTCGTGGTATAGGAATACGTGGCGCTTGACCGCGTATCAGCCTGCCTATCGACTTCATCACCTTGAAGGACGCTTGCTCCGCCTCCACGGGTAAGTACCGTAGCCACACGTTCGTAGTCGGAGGCCTCCTCTGAGTCCGGTTCTTGATAGATGATTTCGATATCCGCATACTTCTTGAGCTTGTCGCTCGGAGCAGTGATCGACTCTGAATATTTCAATCGCTCTAATCCCTCATTGCCAAAGATCAGCGCCAACCGAGGCTGCGCACCACTACTGCTGGCAGAGTATCGATAGAGCTTGGTGTCCGCTAGGACGCCATCGGCATTGAACGTGTCGACTTGCTTCAATCCGCGGTGCATTGCGTACGGGGCACCGTCCTCGGCGTCTCCGTAGTATGTGTATGACGCCGATCCAATCGTAGTCCATGCGTTCGCGCGCACCTGCCTTTCAAGTGCTACGGATCTGATCAGCCCACCGAACTGGCTGCTCTCGTCGAAATAGTGATAGACGAAACGTTCTTGACCATCACCTCGATCAACGCGCATGATGCGGCCGTTCGTTGAATCGCGATGTATCGTGGTCACTTTGCCCGATGGGCCTGTAATCTCCTTTAGTGTCCCCCGTAGTCCGGCTACTTCACTGTCAAAACCATTGAACAACCACTGAGTCCCACTCTCATCGATCAGCCGGTAATCATCCCCCGCCGCCCACTCCAATTGAGCAAGTCGGGCAAATCGTGGACTATACGATCCGATGCTGCTGTCAAGATCAAAGAACAAATCAGCGCCGTCCTGTTGGACGACAATCGCATTCGTCATCTGCTGCAGTTGGGGTAAGCCCCAACTCCAACCCTCGCCGAGCGTATCGTTGGATAGGTTCGTTGGCCGATTGGAATAGGTTCGCGATACTGACCAAGGTATATCAAAGCTGGTAGCCAGTAGGTCGTGTTCGTTGACTTCAACTGTACCATCTAGCAGATTCACCGGCCCATGCTGTAGATCAGCCGCAAGCGCACGAACGGCTGTAAGCTTCACGGTGTCGAAAGGAATGGCGGTTTCTGCCGATGGGCTGAGTTTGATCCGTGCCTCAATGGACAGATCGCCGAGTGTTTCACTTGGCCGAACTGCTTCGACGTAGACCTTCAGGCGATGGATTCCGTCTGAGCCTTGTTCCACCTCATTGAAGAAGTCATCCAGAGCGTAGTCCGTATCCGGTGCAACATAGTCGCCGCCCAATGACAAGTCATCACCATCTCTCGTCGAAAAGCCATCCCCAATGGTCCAAATCCGGAGTGATCCAGGCAACGTAAACCCAATGGTGTCGCTATCGAGCAATCCGATCTCATTCGGGTCTGATGCGTCATAGCCAAAACTCAATCGCACATCATCAAGTGCGTCCTGATCCTCAAAGTCTGGTAGCTCAATGACCATCGGCACAAGCCACTCAGACACGTTTTCAAACTCCTCGGGCGGGATCAAACTGTTAGTGAATCCATCCACCAGATCAGGGAATCCATCTCCGTCTTTGTCGCCGTCATTTACTAAAATCAGTTTTCCTGGACTTCCCGTCCGGCCCTCGGCCGCTTCGTCGGCGGCATTGGACTGGTCAAATAGCAGTCCATCACTGTCATTGTTTGAATCGATCGCAAGATTGCCAAGGGACACAGTAATGGCGACGTCGTCTAGTGCCATGAATGACGCCGGGCCGTCTCCATCTGGATCGACTTCGATGTGTATGATCTGATCTGCGATCTTTGTGCTTGGGCGCACTCCTTCTGCAAATAGGGTGATTCGGTTACCCTGGAGTCCTAGCGAAGGCCACGAAGCCTCATAATATGGGCGTGAAGACTCTAATCCCGTCGGAGGAACGTACCAACTCGTTTCTGTCGATTGACCGACAAAGAAGGGATCGAACATCAATTCGTCTGGAATCCCGGTTGAGTTCTTAGCTGTCCAAAGTCTGAGGAATCCCGCGTCATCCTCGAATTCACCAGGACTGATCTCACCGTCAAGTAGATGGATATGAGGATCATTGCTCGCTCCCGAGCCAGTCTTTCGTATGCCGGCTGGATCAGAAGCTGAATATGAGATACGTATCCTTGCCTCGGCTAGCGAGACTTCATCGAACCCCCTCAGTTCGATCACGACCGGCGTTAAGTCTTCTCGCGGTTGTGGCTCATCATCGTCCGGCGCTTGTAACAGCATGTCCGCGTAATCCGGTATTCCGTCAGCATCCGCATCGCCCCGATGAAGGTCCACAATCAGCCCTGGCTGTCCGGTCTGTGGCATTTCATTCTGGTTGTCAATAGCGATGGCTTTCGCAGCGCTCGGTTCCAACGGATCATGGCTTCCTGACTGGCTGTCGTTCGTAGAGTCGACAACTAGGTCACCCGAAATCGCTCCAATCGTCATCTCGGACTGCGACTGAGGCGTCTCTGCGTCAAAATCGATTCCGGTCCAAATCGTTTCATCGACTGACCATTCGACGGTTATCAGATCATCATCCGCAAATTCATAGGGACGAACGGACTCCACATACACTCTGATTACGCGCAACCCAGTACCGTCTGGGTCACTCAATGATTGAAGACCAGACACATCAACCGAGGTCAGACTTGGGATAAAGTCACTGTTCGCATTACGAGCGACCGTTTCAGGTTTTGTCCAGATTCGAAATGCGCCATCATCCTCGTCAAATGTGCCGTCGATATCATCCTGTCCGTCCAATCGATAGTACTGATAGTCTCCATCGGGCTCTGGGTACACATTGATTGGATTCGACTCCTTATATGTGAATCGCAAATGAGAAACGGCTCGGCCCGGATCAGAGAGGCCGTAAGGCAAAGGAATATACAAGGGCAGAAATTCAGTTGATTGATTCGCGGCCGCGGCAACATCTAAGTCCGCGAAATCCACGATGCCATCTGCGTCATCGTCATCGTCATTGACTGCGACAAAAGTCGTATCGACGATCGCCACCAATCGGTCGCGAACTGTCGGCCGGTGTGCGTCACCCGAGAAGAAATCAAGGACGCCGTCCGGCCCGTCAGGGTCGACCAGCATACGCAAGAACTCCCCACCCTCCGCTGTCCCTTGCCCAAACCACTGAGTGACCCCCCCGATACCAAGTTCTGACGCGCTGTAGAAGGCAGGTCTTTTGTTCTGATCGGGCGGTGCAGCGTATTCGTCTCCGAGCTTTGTTGGCACGATGTAGTTGCCGCCGCCCCGAACCGACTCGACCGACATCTCGCTCGCCTGCCAAAGTCGGAAACGACTCTGCGGGACAATCGCACCATCCGTACCAAAAGTGAATGCGGTATCTGCTATCGCTGGTGCGGCCCGACTAACATTGTCCGGATCGAAGCCGTTGTATTCGACTCGGAAACTCCCAGCCCCAAAGATGCCCGCCGGCAATACCTCTATTTCAAAGGGCGACAGTAGTTCCGCACTATCGTCATCCGCATCGACGACCGCCTCTCCCTCGGAGGTCGATCGACGATCCCAATCGAATCCGTCTGATGAGTCCGGCACCTGGTCGTTGTCGACATCGCCCTCTCGCACCACTATCTGTTCAGCACCTTCTTTGATATTAATGTCGTAGACAGTTACTGGAACGATGATCTGATCGTCCCTCCAGGTTCCGTCGTACAACTTGATCGATATCGTTAGCGAAGTGCTTGTCGCTGGGGCGATCCCTTCGATCTTGAAAGTCGTACCGGAGAACTCAACGTCATCGCCAATAACCGTCCCATTGTGTCTGAGCCGCACAAAATCGGAGTCGTAGTCCACGCGCATCGCCGAAGGCGGCAAGCCTCCATAAACCAATTCAAAGTCGGTCATAAAGTCCTGCGGGGCATCTAAATCGTCAAAATCAGGTATGCCGTCCCAGTCTGCGTCCTCATCATTGACTCGAACGTAATTGCCGAATGGGCCTCTCAGGCCGATGCTGTTTGGCCCGCCATGCACAATGCCCGACGTACACGGATCCCACGTTGTCGTTGAAATCATGGACGTTCCATCGATATCACTCGCAGGCGGAGTAGACATGGTCTCCACACTATCGCCCGCCTCGTTGTACGCGATGATCAAGAGTTGTTCGACATCGTTTTCGTCAACGTCGATCAGCACGTCTTCCAGGGACATCCAAAGGCCCGCTGTGGGATCGTCTATTACGTCGCCGCCGGGCAACTGGGTCCAGTCGTCCGAGTTGTCAATTCTCCAATAGATCCGATACCCTTCGGCCCTCGGCACACGCCGCCAGTAGATGTCTCCCTGGCTAGCCGGAGCCCAATGAAAATTACGGATGTAAGCGGCTTCGGGGACGGGGTCCGGCGCCGTCAACAGTGGCGGCGCGTCAACTCTGACAATCCTGGACGGTGGGCTCTCCAAGTCGTTGACATTGATTGCCACCACGCGGTAGTACAGAGTCTCACCGTAGCCGATGAAGTCATCGACATCGCCTTCCAAATCCGTCCACGTTGTGCTATCTGGATCGCTAGCGTATTCAGCCCGAAACGCTCCCGTCCAAGAATCATCCCAAGAAAGGCTTACAGACGGGCCACTTCCTCCGACGGAAAGACTGGCAACAACGTCGAATGGCGGAAGAGGCGCAGTTTCGTCGGCCTCCACCTCATTTGAGACTGACTCACCACCCTCAAGCCGCGCTTTGACCTGATACTCGTAGGCTTTGTTTCCATCGATCCACTGATCCTTAAACGTGAGTAGCCCATCCCCATCATCATCGCCAGGCACAATCGATTCCGCAAAGAGAGCTCCGTCACGATATAGGTCATAGCTGTCGGCTTCTTTTACTGCCGTCCAGGTGACATGAACGCCAGTGCCATCTACGCCATCACTATCGGATTCTGGCGTGCCCGGATTATCGATACGTACGAGAACGCTGGCGTCCGAGAGCAAGCTCTCTGGACCGGAAGAGTGGACGGCCGTCACCCGGTACTCGCCTCGACCGGCTTCGGAAAACAATGTCTCAGCCGAGTTGCTAGAAACGCGATCAACTTCCGTCCAGACGGGAGCTTCGATCGTCCCGTCGTTGCGGTAGAGCAGGTAACTCTCTTCAGGATCCACATTGGGGACACTTGCAAAATCAATCGTAATCGTTGTGCCGTCGTGTTCAAGCGATATGTCATCTGGCGCCTCCAAGACGACCACTTGATCAGAAGTTTCACTCTCTAAGTTATAGTAGACTGTGGTTACTTCGTATGTGTATCTGATGCTCGAACTAAGGTCAGTGTCAGTGAAGGATGTGTCCTCGACAATTCCGTTTGAGACCAACACGGAATCTTGGCCATCTGAGGAGCGGTACACCCTGTAACCGTGCGCCTCAGGTGCGGGTGACCATGTCAATTCGACATTGGCTGTTCCAACCTCCGGACGACTGCCCGCTACATTCGTTGGCGCAATCGGTGTTCTCGGCTTAGTCTTGACAAACGCCACATTGGACGGTTGGCTTTCCTGTGCAGCATGCACCGTTGTCACAAAGTAGTCGTAATCTGTCCTTGGCGTGAGCTTCTCGTACTCGTCTAAGAATGAGGGCTCTGCCACTGCACCTACTGTCCCAATCCGCTCGATATTGCCGAACAAGACCCTCCGATAGACGAGGTAGCCATCTGCTCGAACTGAAGCCGGCCAAGTCAGTTGGACGTCGTACTCACCGTCGGCAGTTAGTGCGCCCACCAAGCCATGCGGGGCAACTGGCGACTGATTTACCACCGTGATCGACTTGGAAGCGAGTGTTTCTCCTCCCGCTTGATCCACGACAGTTGCGACAATCTCAAAACCTTCTGCATCAATTAATGAGTGGGACACGTCATAGACATGGCTGACGCCTGTCTGACCACCAGGATACGTTTCAATCACTTCATCTCCCCAGTCGACCGTCCACTCCGCCATAGGATCGTGGCCAGGATCCAACACCACAAGTGTCAAGCCATACGACACCCCTTCGTCTACTTGATCGTCTCCCGCGATTAGGATCTGGGGAAGCACATCCACAACCAAAACGACACTCTGCGAAATCCCCTGAGTTGTGAACACCGCAATAGTCGGCTCTCCGGTTCCCCCGAACGGATTAACACTTGGTAGAAGGAATCGGCCGTCCCCCCCTTGGACTAATCCGTACGTGTAGTCTTCCGTACCCGACCACTCACCAGTCAGCATGCCCGTGCCGTTAAGCGTTGTATCGAGCGTGCCATCGGGGTTGAACCTTGCGATGGCAGGGTCAAGCTCTACGTTGTCGGCGCGTCGCGAGTGGCCGGCAATGAGCAAGCGGCCGTCGCTGTCGAGCGAAACACTGAACGCCTCGTCGCGCCCAGGCCCGATGTCGGCGAAGACTCGGCCGTCGGTGCCGAACGATGTGTCAACGCCGCCATCGTCAGTAAAGGATGCCAACAGGAAGGCGTTGTCGTCCAGGATGCCAGGCGTGTCGGAGTAGCCCGCCACGAGGATGCGGCTTCCGTCAACCAGCACGTCCGTTACGACCTCGCCCCCCGTTGTGGCACCAAAGTCGGTGATGATCGAACCGCCCGTGCCGAATCTTTCGTCAAGCGAGCCGTCGTCGTGGTAGCGCAACAGGGCGACGTCGCGGGCGGCATCCGCATAGGTCGAACCGGCGACCACGATTCGGCCGACGGCGTCGATCTCGAGCGCGTAGCCGACTTCGTTGGCGCTGACCGTATCGGTCAGGTCGGTGATAACGCCGCCGTTCAGGCCGAACAGTTCGTCGGGCGTGCCCTCTTCGTTGAGACGCAGCAAGGCGATGTCAAACGTGCCGTTGACGTCCGTCGCGCCGACCAGTGTGATTACGTCATCGCCGTCACCGTTGACGTGTGTTGTCACGTCGTAGACGAACTCATTGCCGCCCAACTCGATCACCGCGAAGCCGTCACTGTCAAACGTCGTGTCGAGTGTGCCGTCCGTGTTGTAGCGTGCCACGAGGATGTCGGTGTCGCCGCCTCCAGTCAGGTAGCCGACCACCACCGCTCGGCCCTGGCTGTCCACCGTTACGCTCTTGGCAAAGTCGTCGCCCCCGGAATCGACCGGGTCGAACACGTCCAGTTGTCTGCCGTCCGCGTCGAAGCGGTAGACCGCGAAGTTGAATGTTTCACCCGGCACGTCGTTCGAGCCGGCCACGA
This sequence comes from Phycisphaeraceae bacterium, assembly GCA_028284155.1. GTDB lineage: Bacteria > Planctomycetota > Phycisphaerae > Phycisphaerales > Phycisphaeraceae > JANQSF01. Next base: position 36,995 of record JANQSF010000069.1, on the reverse strand, counting down.
TGTACGTGCCGTCACCCGCGTCGGCAATCTTGTGAACCGTTCTCGCGTCGAGGCCGAGACCCACGTCCGCGAGGCCCGCGAAGCTCACGTCGTCGGGGTCGGCAACCAGATCGACGCTGACGAGCGTTTCGAGACCGTCCGCGTCGACGGCCTTGATGCGGATGATGTGGTTGGCTGGCCCGTCCGGGAACGCGTGTGCCACATTGGCTGTGCCACCGGGTGCTTCGACGGATGTGATCTCTTGAGTCGCTGAGCCGTCACCCCAGTCGATCACCCACTTGTCAAAAGCGTCGTCACCGACATCGCTGTAGGCCAAGTCGATGGCAAACGATGTCCCCTCGTCCACGCGGTTGGGGCTCAATGCCGTGGCGGTCGGCGCCACATCTAGGACGGTGACGTCGTGCGTCTGAACAATGTCGTTGCTCGACGCGTCTGTCGCCGTCAGGTCGATACTGAAGACCTGCGTTCCGTCGGCGTAGGTGTGGCTCAGCGTGGTGGGGATGTCGTTGTTTGGGTCGCCGTCTGTGTCGTCGAAGCTGTCGACCGTGCCGTCCTTCCAGTCCACGACGAGCGTGTCGGGCGTGAAGTTGGCGGAGAAGGCAACGTCGAGCGTGAGTTGCGACCCCTCCTCAACTTCCGAGGGGCCCGTCACGATGAAGTCGGCTGCGTCCAAAGCAAGTTGTGCGACGTCTATGTGCGTCCCGTCTTCATCCGTCACGTCGATACTGATCGTGTAACTTCCCGCGCTGGTGTAAGTATGGGACTCGGCGGTCGGCTCCTGGGTGAAGTTCTCGACCGTGCCGTCGCCCCAATCGATCGTCCACTGTGTGATCGTGTCGTCACCGACGTTGTTCGTGGCAAGACCTAGGTCGTACGTGCCGTCGACCAGGGCCAGCGGTGCGCCTTCGATCTCGACAGTTGGCGCTGCGTTCTCCACATCGATCGTCACCGTGGTCGCGGCGTACGGCGTCGCGCCGTCGTAGGCTGTCGCGTCGATGTCCACCGATTGCGCATCGTCCGCGTAGGTATGCTCAACCTGCGCGGGGTGGCCGTTGATGGTCTGTACCACGCCATCGCCCCAGTCAATGACCCATTGCGAGGGGACGAAGCCGGCGGCGTTAAGTTCCAGAATGTAGGACTCGCCCTCATCGGACTGCGCGGGGCCGGTGACGGCCGCGCCGGCCGTCTCGACCTCGACATGCTCGGGGGTGGCGATGACAGAAATGCTCTCGGCGTCGTCGTACACCGTCGCCGTGATCGTGTGGGCACCGGTGGCTGTGAACGTCACGTCCACACTCGGGCTGCCGTCGTTGACGGTGATGTTCTGCGCGTTCTGTGTCGCGTCGTGGGTGACCGTGATCTCCCAACGCAATGAATCTGCCGCAGGGTCAGTTGACAGGAGATTCAATGTGTAAGGGTCATTCGGCGCGGCGATGGGCAGGCCGGACAGGACGGCCGTGGGCGCGACGTCGTTGACCGTCACGTCCAGTGTCACGGCCGCATAGGTCTGCGTGTCACTGCTCGGCGTCGCGGTGATTGTGCGAACGACCGTGCCATTGGCGTACACGTGGTCGAACGTGCCGTTGGCCGCGTCGAGTGTGTCGGCGGGCTCGCCGTCGCCCCAGTCGATGTCCCACGATGTCACTTCAAGGTCGTCATCCGAGTAGAGTGAAATCGTAAACGTCGAACCCTCATCAACCGTGGCTCCGCCTTCCGGTGCACTGATCTGCCGGTCGGGTAGCGAAACCGTCAGTTCATTGGAAAGGTATGCCCCGTCGTCGTCCTGCACCACGGCGCCGATCACAAAGTCGCCGCCACTGAGATACACGTGCTCGACGTCGAAGGTGGCTTCGTCGGTGAGGAACGTGTCCGACGTGCCGTCGCCCCAGAAGATGGTCCACTCTTCGATCGTGTCACCACCCACCTCGCCTGTTGCTGACACGTTGAGCGTGTACGTCTCTCCGGCCAAAGCCTGGGTCGGGCCGGAAACGGTCACGGTCGGTGCCACGTTGACGACATCGACGATCAACTGACCCGCGTCCACGGGCTCCGTCTCGCCGACGATGTCCGCCGTCACGCTAACTGCCAGCCGCAGCGGGCCGTCCGGATAGGTGTGGGAGGCGTCGGTGGCCGAACCGGCCAGTGTCTCGACGTTGCCGTCGCCCCAGTCGACGTGCCAGTTGGTGACGGTCACGCCCGGCGTCGCGGCGAGGCCAACGGTGTAGGAGTCGCCCTCGTCCACCTCCGAGGCGCCCGTAACTTTGAGGTCGGCCACGGTGATGTCGAACGGGGCCAGGTCGTGCGAGCCATCTTCATCTATCGCCGTGACGGTGACGGGGTAGTCGCCTTCCGCGGTGTAGGTGTGGTCCGCCGACGTGGCCGGGGCATCGACCTGCTGCACGGCCGAACCGTCGCCGAAGTCGACCAGCCAGGACGTGACCGTGTCCTGACCCGGTTCGGTCACGGCCAAGGGCAATGTGTATGTCACATCGCGAAGGGCCAGTGTGTCGTCTGGCTCGACCAGGGTCGGCGCCACGTCCGTCACCGTCACGCGTCGCCACGGCTCGGCGATGAAGTTTCCGGCTTGATATGTCGCGCCGTTGTCACCGTCGACCAGAACGGTGATGTCGTACGTCGCGCCCCCGTCGGCATAGGTGTGCAGGTACTCGCTTACACCCGCGTCGATCGGTGTCGTCGCGCCGTCGCCCCAGTCGACCGTGCCGCCGGTGATGCCGTAATCGCTCGTCGTGATGTTCAGGACATATTCAACGCCCTCCTCGATGCTCGGCGCGCCGTAGAGCGTCGCTTCGCCCTCCGGCTCGTTGTCGATGATGGTCAGTTCGGCGTCGGTAGTCGCGCCGAGGATGTACGCCGCGTCGGCTGACAGACTCACGCTCACTGTCTCGTCCGGCTCAAACAATGTGTCATCGACCAGCGATACGTCGACCGTCGCCGTGAGTGTGTTTGCGGGCACGGTCACCGTGCCGGTCAACGCCGCGTAATCGTCGACCGAAGTCGCCGTTCCGCCGACCGTGTAATGAACGTCAACCGGTGCGCCGACCATCTCCGCGAGCGTGACGGTGAAGACGCCGGGTGAAGCGCTGTCTTCATCGACTGACGCAGTCGTCGCCTCGACGGTTACGGTCGGTGTCACCTGAATCGCCTCCAGGCGCACCGCGTCGGCGATCACCCACGAGGAACCGCCACCTGACGCGTCATTGGTCAGTTCGACGTTCAGTTCGTCGCCCGTGATCGTGAATTGGCCCAGGCTGTGCCACTGCACGCCGTTGAACAGGCCGTCCGACGGCGCCACCTGCTGGTTGACATCGATCGTGGTGATCGGCGTCGCGCCGTCATAGATGGTGAACGGCGCGTCGGTCACTCGGCTGGAACTGGCGCGCCAGGTTGCAAGCACCTCGTACTCGCCGACAGCCAGCCCGTCGAACGACCACGTCGCCGACTCCAATGTCCCGCCGGGCGCGATGCGGCGCAGGTCGTCTTCATGGGAGTCCAGTTGATCCTTGGACTCCCACCCGCCCGTGTCACTGAATCCAAGGTCGCCGTCGTCGATGAGCATCGCTGGCGCGGCTGAACCCGTGCGCGTCTCGTAACGGACGGCGTCCGCGATGACGTACTGAACGCCGAGGTGGTCAGACGCGTTGGTCAATTCCACGACCAACGACTCGCTGTTGACTTCAAAGACGCCGAGGCTGTGCCACTGCACGCCGTCAAACCACCCGTCTGAAGGTGACAACTGCTGGTTGACGTCGATCGTTCCCAGCGCCGTCGTGTCGTCAAAAACGGTGTACGGCGCATCGGTCACCTGATTGGTGCTTGACTTCCACGTGGTGTAGACCTCGACCCAGCCAACCGGCACGTCTTCGAAAGTCCATGACGCCGTTGACGTGGCCGTATCGCTGCGCAAAGCCTTGCGCTTGTCACCGTCATAGTGCTCCGTCGTACCGGTGGTCGGATTCCAGATGCCCGTCTCGCTGTAGTCCAGGTCGCCGTCGTCCACGAGTGTGGGCGCCGCCGGTGCGCCCGCAGCCGCCTCGTAGCGCACCGCGTCACCGGACAAATACGTGCCTGTTTCAAAGTCGTCGCTCAGTTCAACGGTCAGCGTCCCGTTCTGAACGTCGAACGTCCCGAGCTTCCGCCACCAGGAGCCGTCGTATAGAACGTCGTCCGGCGCGACGGTCTGGTTCACGTCGGTCACGCCCTCCAACTGACCCGTTGCCGCGTCGCCGTCGTAGATGGTGTACTCAGCGTCGACCGCCCGGTTCGTATTGTCCTTCCAGGTCACGTACACGTCCTGCCAGCCGGCCGGCACGTCTGTGAACTGCCACGTGGCGATCTCCGTCCCGCTGCCTTTGACGTTGCGGCGCCAGTCGCCCTGATAGGCCTCGACGTTGCTGCGCGCCTCCCAGTTGCCGACATCCGAATAGCCCGCGTCGCCGTCGTCCACGACCGTCACCGGGCCGCCCATCATCATCATGGCCCCACCGCCACCAACAGGCGCCAGGGGGAACGCCGCGCTCGACAGGGAGTACAGCGTCGGGAACGGGCCCCATTGCCCTGTAAATGGTGTCGCGGCCGGGTCAGACTCGTGATACTCGCGGCCGGCCACCCCGTAGGTCAGGTCCAGTGTCCCGTCTGACAACACGCGGATGCTGACCGAGTCGCCGATGCCCTCACTGTCCCCGGCGAATCCTCCAATGACATAACGGCCGTTCTCATCCAACGTGATGGAGGCCGCGAAGTCCCACGTGACGTCGATATCGATACTGATTCGACCACCGGTACCGAAAGACGGGGCGAACTGACCGTCCGCACCAAACTGTGCGACCTCGAAGTCCCCGCTGCCGCTGTCGAGCGCCGCCACAATGGTGCCGTCTTCCAACTCCACGGTGGCTTCAACCTGCGGCCAATGATTGACAAAGTCGCTCGACAACAGAATTCGTGGCTCAAACTGGTCCAGAATGTGCGCGCGGCCGGCCTGACGGATCACGTCACGCCGCCGACGACGTTGTTGCCAGCGTTTGAGGCGCTGCCTCAGATTGAAGCGGGAATACCGGGCTTTTTCGAACAAACGGGACGAGAACGACATGCAAAACCTCCAGAATGAAACGCCGTCATGAACCGGCGTTGGGCTCCTGTTCTACTAAGGAGTGCACCGCACAAACCGTGCGCACAAAGACGCACCTTTGCGTGAGTATTCAAATGAAATCGGTAGAGAACTTTGACGCTCGAACGAGCCGGAGAGTCTGCCTGTACCGCAACGTCCCGCACAAGGGCGGTCGAAAAACCGGACCATCGGTTGCACAAAGAACGGCATCAGTCAGGTCCCACTCTGACCCAACTCCCCAGTGACGCAAGTGATTAGAATGAGATTCACCAGACTTGTCAACAGCGTCTGCTGCTTGTTAACAAAGAAACGTGTGAGAATCACGTCAACACCAACTACCGGGAAAACCCGCTACCACAGTCATAGTGGGCCAGACTGATTGCCGCTGATGTGTCTACTCAGTGTGACGCGACCGTGGCGCCATCGACCGTCGTGACCACTACAACCTAAACACCAACAGCCCCGGTTCATGCCGGGGTGGTTTGTTGGAGTCTACAGAACTGGAGTTCGAGGGCTGTGGAGGTGCCGCCAAACGTCGCCAATTCCATTGCACAAGAACTGAGCGGAAACGGCGCATTCGTTGCTCGGGGCCGCCCATACGAGCATACTTCAGGGTAGACGGCCACACACAAGCACTCCGGGGGTTGCTGTGGACGATACCAGCCATTCAGACCTCTTCCTGCTCAGTCTTAACAGGTGCGCCGAAAACGACCGGTTCATTCCGACTTTCCATCGCCACTTCTTGGCGTCGTCGGACGAGATCAAGCAAATGTTTCTTCACACCGACATGAAGGTCCACGGCCGACTCCTGTTGAAGTCGCTCTTGCTGGCGGCTGGCGCGGCATCTGGAGACCACGAGTCGCTGCATGACCTGCGCGAGAGGGCGGAGAGTCACGACCGCGACCACCTCGATGTCCGTCCTCACCTTTATGAATCATGGCGGTCGTCCTTGATCAAGACGGCCGCAGAGTTCGACCTGCATTGGAGCCACGAGACCGAAGTGGCCTGGCATGCAACGCTCGGTCACATCATCCACGTGATGATCAACCGCTACTAAAGCAGCTCGACTCTCAGTTCGGTTGGCCCCTTCTCAATCTTACCGACACTAATTGAGAAACTCCCACGCCAGCCTTAGTTCTCGAACCGGAGTCGTTTCTTCTATGTCAGTGTCCGCAGGACTGACGATTGACACCTTCCCATCGTCGACTCACTCCTTCTCGGCAGCTCCAAACCCCCCTCTCTGGAGATGATCCTTTCGTGCACGGCGCGCACAACAATCGCCCCGTTACGCTGGAGCAGGACGCTTGTCAGTTGAGTCGACGAGGTGGGTATCGCCACGGCCGACGGCCGACTTAAAAACCCCGACCAAGTCGCACTGGCCGGGGCTCCCCGGGACGCTGAGGAGTGGCCGCCCCGGAGACAGACTGCGCGCCGTTGCAACGCGCAGTCCACGAGAAAGAACACGACGGCCTCTCCGCTCTACCTATGCTCGCTGCGCTCAGACAGTGCGCACACAAACACCCCGGGGGAGGACCGGGGTGTAGTGCCCTGGCCAGAAGGGCCAGCTCAACACTCACAGTAGCGCCATCGCAAGCGGTCAACAAAAACCCCCGACCCGGCCGAGGCCAAGTCGAGGGCTTCCGGGGGCGAAGTAGTGAACGGACAGTATAACAATAAGCCCCCTGCCGGAGCACGGGCTGACCTGCCCGGTAGAACTTGATCCAGTCTGAGTGAGAGTTTCTGCTGGCGTGCCAGGGCCTACCGAAGATAACAGGGCGCCTATGGCCCTTCAGACCGACAAACAGAGACGAGGCGGGCGCGAATCCCAGTCAATGTAGCGGGCCAGCTCGCGGGAACCAAGCTGCGCACGGTCCACCACACAATTGCATATGTCTAGTCGGAGAGCCGTAGCGCGACCGGGGGCCGCTGCGTTCTTCCGGCCCCCTGCTGGTCAGCAAAAGACCGGTGGGGGGATTTGCCGGTCCTATGGCGGATAGAACAGGCCCGGCCCAGGCAATGCCCGAACCGAGCCCTTCCGGGGTAAAAGGGGAACTCTTTTACTTCAATAGTAATAGAGCTGGAAGTGTCTCGGTCAACCTCCGGGGCGAGCGCGCTTCGTCCGGCGGCCGCGCGCCGACACGGCCCCCAACAACCACGCAAAGGCCAGAACCGAAACCGTTGACATCTCCGGCACGGGCGGCTCCGACTCGACCACCGGTTCGAACCGGAGCGTAAACGCCCCGGAACCATCAAGGTCAGGGAGATCGAATGTAAAGGCCAAATCGTCTGAACCGGGCGATGGCACCAACCCCATCCCCCACTCCATCTGATCGTCTAGGTGTTCCAAGAGCAGGAAGCTTCGCGAGTCCACCACACTATCACGCTCTGCCGTTGGATCGTTCTCATCAGTGTCGAAGCTCAGGCCGTCCAGGCCGGACGGCACGAACTGCGGACCCACGCCACGGCCCAGTTCCGCTATCAAGCCTAACCACTCCACGTCGGTGCGGTTGTCGAGGGTCACGAATAAGTCGTACTCCGTCGTGCCGCCCGAATCGGCCGTGCCGAATTCGATATCGACCGTTGTCACTTCGTCCAGCCGTAAACGGTACTGGGCGAAGTTGAATGAGAACGACGTGTTGTCGTCGTTCGGGTCCAAGGTATCTGGCACGCTGACCATGGTCTCGGTGACGCCATCGCCGACAACTTGGATGACTGACGTGATAGTCGCCGCTTCACCTTCCACGACCGAAAGGGCCACACACAAGCACACCAACGACATCGGCATCGATCGAGGCATCATTGTCTCTCCGGAACGGCGAATTCACATGATGTATGAGTGTACCACACCGCGCACAAATCAGAACACCGTCGACCTTTTTCTTCAGGTGATGGGGTGATCCCCCTGTTTGAGGACATAAGCGCGCAACTCCCTATTGGTGCCTTACTTCCACAAGACGAAATACGCCAATTACGGCAGGGCGCTGAATACCTAACCCAAACGTGCGCACGATAGAGATCAAGCCGGCATAACTGACGTGAGAGAGTCTCGGGGCCCATCACGTCTCGTGCCGGCGCGTCAGTCGCACGCCGGATTCCCATCCTGTTTCTTTTTGAGGAGCGCTTGTATGTCGACCCTACCAGACCGAGTCCTTGCCATCCTTGACGAAGTCGGCGGCAATAACTGCAGTGGCCCAAGCAATGAGTTGGAGCTCGACAGCACGGCGGACCCACCGGAATACAACAAGGTTTCCGGCGGCGACTTTCTCGTCGGCAAGTGCGTGGCCATCAAAGACGGCGACGATATTGTCGACTGGCAACTGACGATCCGGTACATGAGTGCCGGCAGCAGCTGCAACGGCCTGCACGTCTTCCGCAAGACTACGGCACCGCCGAGCGACCCCCGAGGGACGTACTGCAAGAAGACGAGCTCGGGCACGGACTGCACCGCCGCCGAAGCCACCATCACTGACTGTGTCTGACCAAGGTCACCTTGAGCGCCAAACGACGTAGCGGTTGTCCCCCAGAGCGCCCAACAGTCGGTTGTCGGCAGAGAAGTCCAGGTTGATGAATACGTCGCGACGTTTGCGCGACAGTGTCAATACCTCCAGACCGGACCGTAGCGTTCGTGCGCGAACACCGTCTCCGGCTGTAAACATCAAGTCCCCGGTCCGCGTGACCGTCAAGGCGACCACGCGCGGGCCGGGGGCTGTGATGTAACGTGTGGCTGCTTCGTCCGGTCGGACCTCAATCACTTGGAGCTTGTTATCCGACAGCGCAATAACCAACAGCTCCTCGCCTTCTTCGCCCACGCCGGCCACCATCCCATTTGCCCTCGCATCTGCCAACTGGGCCAATTCCACCTCTTGCCGCGTCGCTGTGTCCACAGCGACCAACCTGGCGTGACCGTCCGGTGGGCTGGAACGCGAGACCAAAAGGCGCGGACGACCGTCCAGCAACTGCCATGTCAATGCGTGCCCAACGCAGCTCAATACGGCCGGTCCGCCCGATGCGGGGTACACGTCCACACGGCCGCCTGTGGTGAACGCGAGCAGGCTGTCGTCGTGAGAGAAAAACAGCTGTTCGGCCTGCACAGTCACTGCCGGCTGGATCTCTTCAGTACCACCGCGACGGAGATCGTGGACAAGCACACGCCCGTCCGTCAGCGCTAGAGCGATCTTTTCCCCACTGTGCGAGAAGCGCAGGGAACTGGCAATCTCACCGAATTCCGGCAGCGCCGGCCCAAGCCCCGTTGCGACGTCAATTAGCTCGACGCGACCGTCTGAGTAGCCCACCGCGAATCGGTCGCCCTTCGGACTCAACGCGCCCGCGACAACGAGTGTCGTCCCCGCACCGCGGACCTCTACCGCGACCGTGTCATCCAACTCCCAAACCTTCACCGCCCACTTGGTTGCCGAGACCAATCGCTTTCCGTCGGACGACAACCGCAAGTAGCGGACCGACCCCGCGTGTCCGTTCAGCACAAAGGCCGGCCTCGGATCAGCTTTCCGCCAAACGACGATCTGCCCACGCTGCGTACCCCCAAACACCATACCAGTTTGTGGATCGAGCACGCACGCCGTAACCGTGCTGCCCGCCTCGCGGTAAGTCCGTCTGGCATCAGTCGACGTCTCATGCCGGTCCCAGAGAGTCACGTGCCCCCAGTGGCCGCCTGTTAACACGCGGCTCGCGCCATCGCCATCACAAATGGTGACAAGGCGGCCAGCATCCGGTGGCGTGGAAGCCCGGACGGTACCTTTCGAGATTTCGTATGTTGAAACGCGGTCGCCGGCCACAGTGAGCTCACCCCGTCCTGGTCCGAAGGCGAACGAGTTCACTTCGTGCTCCAGTCGCAACTCCGATACCGTCGCAAGCGAGTGGCGATCCATCAGATCGAATCGGCCTCGCTCGGTGAGCATCCCCAGTCCCTCCTCATCCGGGCGCCAAGCGATCTTGCGGACCGGGCCAAGTATGCCGTCACGTGTAGCAACGACCTGACCCGTGGCCAGCTCGATGATGTCAAGCCGGCCGTTGCTTACCGCCGCAACATACCGCCCGGACGGAGATACCGCACAGAGACGAAAGTCGTAAGGCAAAAGGGTCTCGGACAGAATGCGGCCCGTGACCGCATCCCACTGACGAGTTAATCCACCTTCTTCGACCACCACGACCCGTCGGTCATCGGCCATCAGCTCGACGCCGCGGATAGTTTCCCCTGCGAGCGACCGCGCGCTCGAATCCGCCTGAAGCAGCAGGTGCTCGCTCAACCAGTTCTGACTCCAACGCGGCAATGTCTCCAGTTGGGCCCGCGCATCAGCAGAGTTGCCCTCGTCGACCAGTCGCGCGGCGCTCTGAAGGCTCATCACCATCGCGGTCTCGCGGCGATCTGCTCGCTGGCCATGAAACCACCGCCAGCCAAGTTGCACACCTGCCGCCGCGACGATTAGCACCAACATGCCGACCATCACCGCCTTGCGGCGTTTCACGACCCAACTCTGAATCAAGTGGCGCAGCTTCAGTTGCCGCGCATGGACGGGCTCGCGCCGCAGCACACGTCGCAAGTCGTCCGACAACTCGCCGGCCGATTGATACCGCGCTTCCACGCCATGCCGCAGCGACTTGTCGACCACCGCTTCAAGCGCCCTGCCCGCGCCCACGCCGCGTCGACGGAGCGAGACGCGGCGACCTTCTACAATCGCGTTGCGCAGTTCGTATTCCGTCTGACAGTCCGACGCCTCATACGGTGATTCACCGGCTAACAATTCGTAAAGTAGAACACCTAGCGCATACACGTCGCAACGCGCGTCCACCTCCTCGGACCGGCCCGCCGCCTGTTCAGGCGACATATACCGCAACGTGCCGACGTCACAACCAGGTCGGGTGAGGGCGGCATCGCCGACGTTCGGCTCTTCCAAAAACTTGGCCGCGCCAAAGTCGACGATGACGGGTGAGCCGTCGGGGCGTACAAGGATGTTGCTGGGTTTGAGGTCACGATGCATCACACCACGCAGATGAGCATGCTGCACACCATCTGCGACCGCCGCCACCAACTCCAGGACGGCATCAGCGGATAACGTCTTCTCACGCACATACTCGTCGATGGGTACCCCGTCGACGAACTCCATCGCATAACAGAATGTGCCGCCGTACACGCGGCTTTCAAAGACGCGCGCGATCGCGGGATGATCCAGCCGCGACGCCGCCTCGATCTCGGTCCTGAACCGTGTCGCCGCCTCGGGTGACGCAATCGCGTCCTGACTAATGACCTTGAGCGCGACCGTGCGGCGCGTATCCAGTTGGACCGCCTGCCATACCTCCCCCATCCCGCCGACACCGATCAGTCGCCCGACAACGAATCCCTCGACGACGGGGATATCTGCTGCGGTCGACATGTCCGGTTGCATTGGCATGGCCGTCACCCGGAATCCCCGGTCTCGTCACGTCCATCAGTGTCGGACACACAATGGGGTTATCCCCATGAATCTAATTAGTCCTCGCCGGGCAAAAACGTGCGCACCTCGCCGAAAGTCTTCAACAAATCCATTACTTCCCGGTCAACTTCATCCTCACAGACCCCCAGTTCACCCATCAAGACGACAAGCAACTGCCGGAATCGCCGCTTGGCCGTCTTCAACAGGTTCTCCGATTGCCTTGCGTCGGCAAGGCCCAACTCCTGAGCCAGCACGTCGTGCCCCGCAGCCGGCATACTTTCCCACGCCGGCACAATGAGGCGGCGTCGAAAGACCTCCCACACGTGCGTGCGCCCACGACTGCGGCAGTCGACCTCCAAGCGACGCAGCGTCTCGTCAAGCACGTAACGTGCCCACGCGACAGTCTCCTGGTTTGTCGTAATACCTCCAACCGACGCCTGCGACTGCCCGGCTGTTTCGAAGTTATCCAATCCCACGACCACACGTAACCGCTTGTCCCGTCGCAATTCCATTAACACGTGATTACGGAACGCCGTAAACAGCAGACTCCTGAAGCGCCCTCGGGAACGGTCCGCCGATTCCAGCAGGCGCTGCGCGACAAAGTAGTCCGTGAGAAAACTCTGAATCAGATCGTCTTCGTCCAACCGAGGCACGTGCGGAAACACACCACGATAAAAGAGTCTCAGGACCGGCTCGTAGCGCTCGATCAACTGTGCCAAGGCCTCTCGACTACGAGGGTTAGAACTGTCTTTGGCTGCACGGATGTCGCCCCAGCGTGTCAGAGGACCACTTGCATTCGGACCTGAACCATCCTCGGTACTCATAAGCACTATCACCCGGTTGACTAGGACATGGACGCCCCGGCGCATTCTACCCGGTCAAGCCTCCACACAATACCAGCGTTCTGGCAACGCAATGAAGGAGGGGCCTCGCGATGCCCCATCCGTCAGCCGCTGAGGACTTGACGACCACACGCCGTAGCGTCGGACACCACTGCGTCCGCTTACGCAAGCTCAATTGGCACGGCGCATACGTGCCTTGAGTGGAGCACCTTCACCCCTCGCGGCCACGGCGGGCTCCTCAGCTGGGGTCGATTTGTCAACTCGAACTAGGACAACGTTCTGCTTGGCATGAGCCCGGCCAAGCGACGGCTTGCGGTCCATGACGTGCGTGACACGTCGAGACGCCATATCGTCACTGAACGCCGGGCGTGCAATGTGTTGGGTCCATCGCGTGCGACGCAACGCTGTAAGCGTCACGTGCCCAGTATCAAACCGAGTTTGGACAAACGTATGGATCGGACCATCACAATTATCGACGGCATGTCGGTCGCATGGACTAATGCCGCCGAGTCTTCCCTCAAGAGCAGGACCTAATTGATCTCTTCCAGTTTTGGCCGGTCTGAGATTGCCGAGCTCTTAGCTTCTCATTGCCTGCCTCTCGGTCGTATATGTCGTGAGGTTTGAAGCACACGACCCCCAAGAATTGTCGATTGTCGGATCCCAGACTAGACAGGAACTCCAGATTGATTGCACCCATGCCACTGCGGCTCGGCTCCGTTCAGGCATAGAGCAGCTATTCTGCAAGCAAACGACAAAGAACTGACAGCATTGTCGAGGAATTCCGCGCACGGTTCCTTGCGTTCGTTCATACGCCATAAGACTGTGTCGCGTAACTAGGACTGTGTCCCCCTTTTCTCATCATCAGAGGGAGCGCAACCAATGCTTGACCGGAGGACATTTAAGTCTTGTTTAGACAAAGATAAGCATGTCACGGCGTTGAAAAGTACTGGCCAATCTCAACTACTACAACGCAGAGCGGGCGATAGCAAGGACATCACAGTGTGCACCTGCAATGATGACGAAAAGTGCCCCGACGGACCACGCCGCCATACCAATGGACTGGTCTTCGTAGTGCTGGCTGTTTTGCTGAACGCCGCTGGCTGCAACCAAGCCTCTATGACCAGCTACTTCGCAGCCGCTGACCTAGATGATAAGGAACCGGTCTTGAAATTCTACCGCGTCAAGGTCACGGGCGAGTCGCGCTTGAGCCGGACGAACTTGCAGACTGGCTTCTACGACGCGTCGGCATTACAGAGTCTATTTGGCATGGTGAAACCAAATGAGGCCGTCACACGCAAGAGAATCCCAAACGACCCGGCCAACGTCGTGTTGGAGGTCAATCCCGTGACTGGTCGTGTGAGACAGGTTGAGCAAAACCAGCGATTCACCATTCTCTATGGGTCCAACGCCGACGCGATCGCCTCACAGATCTCGGCCTTCTCCCAGAGCCGAACAACCGGGCAGGCGATGGCCCGAATCATCGGTGCCGCCGCAGGTCAGGATGCGTACACGGGCCTCATCAGCGCACAAGGCAACGCCAAGCAGGCCGAGAAGGCCAACGAAGCTGCACAAAAGGCACTGACAGATGCGGCAAACGGCATCAAGCCCGATGACGACGCTACCGCACGCAAACGCAAGCTGATTCAGGCAGTCATTGCATCGCTGCAAGCCGCCGGAGTCATCTTCGACGCGCCAGCCGTGAACGAGCAGTCTATGGATGCCGAATTGAATGACGCCATAAGAGTGCTCAAAGGCGTGCTCGAAGGCATGAAGAACGGGAGTGGGTCATGAAATACAGGACTAGCTTCAATACCGCTCGGAATTCATGCCTCATGGCGCTGCTGTTGCCATTGGTCATCCCAATTGCCGGCTGCAGCACGACAGGTGAAACGGTCGCCGTCGCCATCGCCGGAACGACAGGGGCTACGCTCATCGCCACACAGGTTGCGACAGAGTCCAAGATTGGGGTTGAGGTCGATGTCTATATCCCTGACGACAAGGATAACGCACGATTCAAGCTCAGCCGAGAGACCGCGCTGCGCCGCCAGATCCAGCAGATGCAACTGGACGACATCGGAAGTTTCCAGGCCATCGCCACGCAGTTGGATGGTCCAATGCAGGCACTCGCCGATCAGCGTGTGCGGGCGGGTGAGTTTGTCGATGGGTTGGATCAACTGCTGGCGCCACGGGGCGAAGTCAATGACGAGGACCCTGGCGACGCTACCCCGAACGCCGCCGCTGTCGCCGATGGTGCAGATAACGGGGATGAAGAAGACGAGGTCGATAAACAGGCTCAGGAGACGGTCGACAGCCTGCGGGCCTGGCTGACGAAGCAGGACGCCGTGCTGAGGCAGTGGAATCTGTTCGACATACGTTTGAAGCAGGCCAAGGCGCAGACCAAGCCCGCAAAGCAAGACCTCGAGGACCTGCGCGTACGAATCAGTGCATTGCGCGATGCGTTGGCAAGCCTATCCCAGTCCGGCCTGCCGGGCAGCTATCTTCGCGAGGTCGCGGGAGCGACCTCCGCCGCCATAGACAAGGGTATCGAAAAGGCAGCGGCGGAAGCAATGATCGGAGAGGCTCTGAAAGGCAAGATACTGGAGGCCTTCCGAGAAGGCGAAGGCTTGAGCGACCTGCTTGAATCTGTTATCGAGAAGAGTGAGAACAGGAGCGTGAAAGAACAGCTGGCACTTGCCACGAGCGCAGCCTTTCAGCATGTGCTCGAACTGAAGATCATGCTAGACGAAGGTGAGGAAGTAGACTTTGGCAGATATAAGGAGGTTTACGCATCCAGCCGAGAAGTCGTCAATGCGATCCTTGAGGCGCTTAGGGACGATTCCTTCGGACCAACTGTGGCGGAATGGGGCGTAACGCTCAATGAGCACACGGTCGCGAGGGCGACGTCGATCACAGACGCAAACCACCTTAAATACCTCTTCCTCGGTCTGCCTGACGAATTATTCCTGTCCGACGCCGGCACGCTCGTCGCAGCCATTCAAACTACCGCCAAGGCCGGCTACCAAGTGACATACTCGGCCTTGACGGCGGATGTCAATCTCGGCCCGATCGTCAACGAAGTCATGCAGAGCGTGATGACCGTCAAGGCGATTGACGTGATCACCAAGCCGGACCAGCCCGAGCGCTGGCAGCGTTTCGCCGAGGCCTACAGCAAGGGCCGCACCGGTAACCACGACGTGGTCATCTACTTCGAAAACATGGGCAAGCCGATCCTCAAAAGCTCGGCTTTCGACCCCACGAAGTTCGTCGTCGCGAACGGCCAGCTTTTCCAACAGGCGTTTTTCGCGCTTGCCGACGTCTACGGCCTACCGACCGGCGCGGCGCAGGGTACCCAGGCGGACACCAATCTGATCAACCTCCGAAACCAGCGCGACGACGCGCTCGCCAAGGCCAAGGGGGAAAGGGAAAAGCTGCAGGAAGCGCTGCGTACCCTGCTCGACACCGAAGATTACTCTGATACGAGCAAGGTTCAGGAAAAGATCAAGGCGGCCGCGAACAAACTCGACAAAGCGGAACCGGCAACAGTAGAGAGCGAAGCTGGAGAGGACGAGACTTGACCTGACAGGGTTTGCATGCTTCCTGTAAAAGGCGTTTCTGAACAACGGACTCAAACCGATCGGGGCCAGCCATGCCGAATGCAAGTGAGTACCCTTACGTCACGAAGCCAGGGGCAAAGCTACTGACCAGAAGCGGAGTCGAAAACATCGCTGCGGGCACCCGTCTTAAACTGCGTGGCGGCAACGCGAGAAGTGGCTTCCGCCGGGTCGAGCTGATCAACGGCAAGAAGGGCATCATGCGTCAGTCTCACTTCAAAAAAGCCTGACGCACTCAGGGCGGGCCCGTTGTTTGTGCGTGCCGCAAAACGGCGCCGCCTTAAGGCATCGTCCTGTGACTGCTTTGGGAGACGTGAGTCCGCATTGGGGGGACGTACGCCACAGCAAGAGTGGGAGATTCGCTAACAGACCGGGTGTTTCTATGTCGAATCAGAGTAGAAGTTGTATATACTTTGACAACGGTATCAAAATGGCGCCGTGTTTCTGTGGGAATTGCGTGCATCGATGCTTACATATACAACATTCACAACCGGCAAGCGCAAGCGCGGAACGGACCATGTTTCGTGTTGGTTCGTGATCCAATCCGGTCTCACAGCCATATGTCCGCTACACACCTGGCTGGCCCCTGACCCCGGCTTACCGTCTCTGGGATCATCGCGACCGCAGGGTCTTGATATTCCCAGCAGCCGCCTTCAAAGAACGGACCTTGTCCAACTGATCATGCCAATATGAACTGCCGGCGCCAGCGGCTAGGCCGCCCGCGAAGATATTGACCACCTCCCCCTTCAACGCGTCTCGGGTCGTCTGCGACATTAGGGAGCGCGCTATCTCGGTGTTGGCGACCAGTTCGAAAACATGAAAGTGCGACATCCAAACCAACAAGCACCCCAACACGGCGGCCAGGAAGCGGACCGTGAAAACGCGCGCGCGCTCGTTCCGAGTCAATTCCAGACTCACCTGCGCCGCAACAGCGTTCAGCTGCCCGAGCGCGTCCACCGGCAATCCACCGCCCTCTAGGTTTTTCTTCAGTTCGTCCAATGCCAACAGCTTCGTCGTCACCGTCTCCCCAAGTTGCCCCGCCGCCGCCTTGACCGCCTCGACCCGCGCCATCACCTCCGCTTGACCCGCCGCGTCGCTGGGTAGGAATTCCTTGGCGAGCGCCAAGGACTGCTCCAGCGAAACCTTGCTCTTCATCCACGTTACGCCGAACCGTTCCAGCAACCCCCGGAACGATTCCAGGACCACTTCAACCGCCGCGGAAAGCACCAGCAACATGAAGAAGAGTATGCCCAGAATCTCAAGGGTCGACTCCACGTTGCGTAGCTCCGAAGTTTGACTCAAAGGACGTCGGTGCGTCTCGCCGGTCCGCTGCCGCTCTGACGCGACGGACCTGGCATGTGCGACACCACACCATTGCCTATGGCGACGGCATACAAACCGTGCGCGCGTGGCAGCCTAAGCGATCGACTTCACAGCAGTGCGCACGGCCCCGCCCGCTGATGCATAGGTCTTGGGGAGGGGCGCGCCTTCCGTCAACCGGGGATCATTCGATCGACGCCAACCATAACACGCTTGTACCTGCCCTCTAGGGACTCCGTCATGACACGCACCAGCACAATACATGTCTTGTTGACCGCGGCGGCCCTCGCCTTGGCCGCGCCGTCGGTGGCCGCCGTACCGAAGGACATGACCGCCACCGTGGCGTGCTGGAACATCAAGGGGATACCGTCGATCACCGATGCCCGCGCCGAACGGATCGCCACCGGACTCAGCTACATCGATGCCGAGATCATCGTTTTGTCAGAAGTCCTGCCCCATGAGAAATTCCAAGCGGTGGTTGACCTGCTGAATGAATGGGGCTCCGACTATCAGTTGATCATGCCCACCGGCGCTGAGCAGCCAGACGACATGAAGATCGCCATTCTATTCAAGCAGGGCGTAACTGTTACAGACGCGGGGATCATTCCCGGCTCCAACCTGAACAACCCGAATTGCCGCAACGCGGTCAGAGCCAAGGTCAAGATCGGCCAGTTCGACTTCTTCTTAATCGGCGTGCACCTGAAATCCAGCCGGAGCGCTCAAGACCGGAGAGAACGGTCCGCGCAATGCGCGGCGATCGCCGCGTGGATTGACCAGCACGACAACGGACCCGAGCAGGACTTCCTGGTAGTCGGCGATTACAACATGATCCCCAAGCGGTCCGGGCACCCGCGTCACGACCAGGAGAACTTCGAAAAACTGAATCCGGACGGCAAGCTCGAATTCATCTCCAGTATCGACCTGGCGGACCAGGGCACGCACATCAGCGGCGGCCGGATCGGTAACCTCCTCGACGGCTACGCGGTCAGCGCCGAACACACTCAGGAATACATCGACGGCAGCCTGCGGATCTTCCCGCTTCACCGGGCAATGCGCTACACGCTAAAGGGCTATTCGCTGCAGGTGTCCGATCACCTGCCACTCATTGCGCGATTCGACATCGCCGACGAGGACGACGACTAGGTCGCGCACGCTGTACGCCGGCCGTTGTGAGCACCCACACGATTCCGTGATTCCTCCATGCCAACGCGTCAGCCCCCAACCTCCTCGCCGACAACGTCCCTACGAAGGGCCAACCATGCCGGACACCCCGAAAAAACTACACGAACTCGAGATTCGACAGAAGGAACTCGAAAACCGAAAACTCGAGCACGAGAACAAGCGGTTGACCAGCACGTGGCGCTCCCTCACCGAGACTGGCGTCCCTTGGTTCACAGCCATCGTGCTCTTGGTGGCAGGAATGGTCGGTGTCGGTGAGTACTACGCCGGACGGGAGAGTGACAAGCTCAATGCGTCCCGAACGCAGGAATCGCTGGCTTTGCAAAGGAGCGAGGTTGCGCTCAACGAAAAGCGACATGCCTTGGAGGAGCAGAGGCTCGCCGCGCAGACGACTAATGAATCCCGCAAGGCCGCCAAGGCGACCGCTGACAAGCTGAACACCGCGCAAGCACAGCTGCTCGAACGGGACGCACAGATCAAACGGATGTTTACGTTGCTAGACAAATCGCCGACGGACACACTGGCCAGGAGCGCCGCCCGGAGCTTCATGGAGTCAGCCTCCGTACAGGTCGGACTGAAAACGGCTACCGACGTGCTCCAGAGCAACCTAGACGCGCCGAAGCCTGTCGCCGTACGAGTGACCTGGACACGGATCGCCTTTCTTCGTGTCCACACCTCGGACCAGAAAGGACGCGGTCGATGGGCCGACAGGAAACCCCATTACGAAGCCACCGTCTTCATCAATGGCAAAGCGTGGAAGGCCTTCAACGCCCCCGACATGCCCATCGCCCGGTCCGGGGCAGATACGTTTCCCGGCAGTCACCTCGATATCCCCCTGGCCGAAATCGAACCCAAGGCGACTTTCCGGATTGTCTTAAAGGGAAGCTACCCGGGCGAGACCATCCACACAAACGAAGTCGACCTCACCGCCTTGGTCCAGGACGTCGCCAGCGGCAGCAGACCATCCGAACGGACCAAGTCGGGCGAGCTGGAAGTGAACAACATCGCTTACTACCAGCACGAGTTCTTGTTGCAGCCCGTGTTTGACTGAAGAGCGTCGCACACCTCTGTGGCGCGTAATCGGACATTTCCGAGGGACAGAACCCGGTCGATCTGGAACAGCGTGAGGGACGCATTCAGCGATTCGGCGGACTATCCATCCGACGGGCGGTGGCCGATGACCTCAGCGCCGACGCGGCATTGGCGCGTGCCGATGACGAAAGCCCTTGGTCATCCATCGAGCGACTGGCCGGTGAACGACTGACCGATGAATCGGGCTTGGCGCCATGGTGGGTATGCAAGGGAGGTGGAGTGCATCGTTACGCATTCGATCTCCCCACCAGCGAGCAGGCAAACTGGCTGTCTTGGATGAAAGAGCAGCGGTTGCTCTACCGGTTGGCACTGGGCCAGCCCAATCAAGAGGATTTGGTCGAAGTACTGAGCCGTAAGGTCGTCGAATCGACCGATGCCATGCGTAGCGCTGTGATCAATCTCTCGTCCTGGTTCACCGAGGAACCATGACACGGACGGGTTACCTGCCGTTTTCGGCCGTCGTCGTCGGGGCTCACCCGATGAGGCCGCAGGCCCATGGCCCCGACGAGGGCGGACGACAACGGCACACATCACCCAACCCACTTATATAGATGCCGGCCCCAGACCCCCATCTGCCGGATCGGTCCCGAATCGGAGGGGCTCACACAGGCATTCGCATCGGCAATCCCCAATCCTCTGCGAGGCCTTCACCATCAGCCCCCAGATTCCCGTGATGGCCCCCGGCGGTTTTTTCTCAACCCGCCGGATGCCACTGCAAGTCATTTGAAGTGACGGCTTGACGTACGATTCTCGCCGTCTGGTGGGGGCAGGCGAATGCCACTGTCCCGGGATCTCAGAGTTGGTTTCACTGAAGTGGCGTGTTTCACCACGTGGTGAAACACGTCCGTTGGGCGAAACGATGAGGGCGAAGCGACTCTACGGTCAACGCCGTGATGGAATTGCCGGACGTGGACTAGGGCCGTGAGTTCGAACACTGTCCGCGTCAGGAACAGAGAAGCCTACTGACTTCGACCTTCCAAGAGCCAATGCTTCTTCTTCGACCAACCAAGAAACTGTCGCCCCCGACGGAGTTTTCCACCTGGCTTGGAGCCGTCGCCTTGTAAGGCAGATCGCAATCCGTCAAGTGCTGGTTGAAATGTGTCCCGAAACGCAGGCCGTTGAGAAGCCAGTTGCTCATCTGCCCAGGACAGGAACGCGGCTTGTTGCGACTCAGTCAGCAATGACAAATAGAACACCATCTGCCGCCACGCATAGGCTGTGTTTTTGACCATGATTAGGCGTGCGTGCCACTTGGTTGCTTTCACTTGCAGTCTGCGACAAATCCAATCGAAACAAACTCTTGCCATCTCAGGTAGCTGGGGCTCCAGCAAATCAGTAAGGTTTAGCCGAACGAATAGCGGCGCAAGGTTCTGCGTCGTGAGGATCTGCTGCTGTTCGATGACCATGCCGTTCGTGGCTGGGTCCCAGCTCAACTGTTTTACGCCGGCACGCGACATGCACAGTCCAGCAAACTCAGGCGTTGTAGAACGCGCGAGGCTAAACGGCCAGCGTCGGGTGGTCGATTTGGGCGCATCGGGCAGTGATTGAATCTCGGCATAGTCGACGCCGTAATAGCGCGCATACAACGAGTCAGCCAACAGGTCCGCTGCAATCTTGGCGGCGGCAAGGAACTTCGGCGAGAACTCGCCCATAAAAATATCCGCGGCAAGCTCGTCAACGACGGGTATATCGATCGCGGTACCTTTTGCGAGCGCCCGTATCTCCTGAAGGAGTTTGTTGGGAAGAATGGCGTGGGGAAACGAACTCAGGGCGAGGCAGGACACTTCTTCAAGCGTTTGTCGTGTCAAGTCGCGTGTTGAGATGTCTTCTCGGCGGAAGGATTCCACCGCTTGGACCCAAGGAAGCTCTTCAATCTTGACCTGGCTCTGCAGATTGAGAAGCAGCAAAGAACGTCGACGGCGAAAAGCCCTATAGATCGCAGCATAGAGTTGACGCAACAACGGGTCAGCAATGCCCGCGGCGCGCAAGCCCGACGTCATCTGGGGGAGCACCTCGGCGAGCATGTCGCCCGAGGTGATGAGGCCGCGCTCCACGAGTATCTCGACCGTTTCACACAAGCACCGCTCAATCCGGCGTCGAATTGGTTCGGGAAGGGGAGAATCTGAACGGAGCCCACACACTCGGGCTTCATCGGCGTTCAGCGGTGCAAGGACGGGGTCGACTTGTTCCAATCCCTGATCACCTGGGAAGTGGCGAAGTCGAGGCACGACCGCCTTCGCAATGTCGCTATAAACGGGCGTTTGGGCCTGCTCGTGTTGCTTCTCTCTGCGTTGTCTGCACTCCGCGCCGTTAGGTAGACCTCGCTTGGCGACGTACCGAGCCAACGAGAGCCGGATACGGCCAACTTCGCGGCCGCTCAGCGATGCAGGATCGGTGACACACTTCTCGAATAGTGGGATCAACTGGGCGAAGTTCGATTTGCGATGCGAGGGCTTGGCGGAGAGTTTGTGTTCGCTTTGGCTTGCTCTGATACGCTGCAGCAGAGGTTGCGCTCTCTCAGGCCAACCATTTGAGTACTGCTGGCACGGCCAGCCTCCAGATACGTGCTGGTCCTCTGAGCCACCAGCTGCATGATTGCGCCGCAACGCGGGCGGGTCACCCTCCACCGTTTCTAGGAGGAGCGCGACCAATTCATCATAGAGTGGCGTCCAAACCTGAAGTGCTTCGCGCTGGGTCAGAATGGCTTGGTTGGGAGGGATGGCATCAAGCTTACGGATGGTCGTCTTGACATCTTGAATGAATACGCGCGATCCGAAACGACGGGGACGGTCAACAAGCAGCGGAAAGAATCGCAACGTGGTAAAGAATGGTGCAATTCGGTCTAGCAGGTCGCGAGCGCTCTGTGCGTGGCCGTTGATTAATAGCCAGGCGACAACCAACAACGCACCTTCTTCAGGAACGTCAATCTCGAACCGACCGGATCGAAGCGCGTCTTGTAGCTCTGACAGACCTTGGTCTGTCAGAAAGTACCGGTTCAATTGCAGCCGAATGTCATTGCCGCGCAGCGCCAGACGTTCAGTCAGGGCGCGCTCATGATCGGTAAGCGGGCCTCCTGCTAAGAATGCTCCAGTGGCGAAGCCGCCCGTGACAACCTCCAGCGTGACCCACTCTGGAGTGTCGGGCACAGGTGTCCTTGTGCCAACCTCCAAGGAACCGTTGAGCATCTTCTCAAAGACAGTCTGCCACTTGGTGGCTTTCTCCTTTGCTCGTTCTCGGGTGTCAGGGTCGTCATGCTCATGGGCCGTCGTTAGCGCGCGCGCAAGCTGGAATACGGCATAACTGGGGTTGGCCGGATGAAATCCGGAGGCTGGATTCGAACCAGCACCCTCTCGGTCCAGAGCCGAGTGATCTACCATTGATCTACTCCGGAATTGGTGGCGGACAGGTCGTTTCGCGTGACATACATGATCTTACTCGAATCGCACTGAGGATCGTGGTGGTCACAACCTCGGGTCAACAGGCTCACTCTCCAAGGCGAGGACGCCAAACACGCACTCGTGCACGCGCCGCAAGGGCTCCCGTCGAACGAACCGCTCCAGTGCTTCAATGCCAAGAGCAAACTCGCGAAGCGCCAGCCCGCGTTTGCGGCCAAGCCCTCGTGCGCGGAGCCGGTCAAGGTGTACCGGCGTGGTGTATTCGGGACCGTAGATGATGCGCAGGTATTCGCGGCCGCGGCACTTGACCGCTGGTTGCGACAGTCCCCGCTTACCGCGGACGATGAAGTCCAAGGGCTTCACGACCATGCCTTCGCCACCTTCACCGGTCAGTGTGAGCCACCACTCCATACCCGCGGCGAGGCTTGACTCATCGGTGACATCGACTTCGTGGCAGGCCGTACCCATGACGACGTCGCTCCCGTGTTCGGCGAGTTTCTGGCACCACGCCATATGCCAACGATGGTCCTTGTCGACATGCGCCTGTTTTTCAGTGGCAAGCAGGTGAAAAGGGGCCAACCTCAAGTCACTCAAGGATTCGACGGGCCAGCAATAGTGCTGATAGGCGGTGGTGTAGGCCTTCAAGCTGTCTTGGCGAGTTTGCATGTCGGCCAACAACATTGCGGCCGGCTCGCCCATGCGAGCCTGGGCGGTAGTCAATGCAGCGACGCTCGCCGCGAGCGCATGGCGCCCCGCTGACCCGACAGCAGCGTATTGCTGGCGCAATAACTCTTGAGCCTTGGCCGACCACGGCATGAGTTCGCAATCGAGACACATCCAATCCGTACCAAGGTCATCCCACAGTCGGCAGGTGTCGGCAGCCGCCCGCACTTCGTGAAGCAAGGCTTGCTCCAACTCGACGTCATCGAAGAACCGGCGACCTGTACGCGTGTACACAATGCCGATGCCCTCGCCGACGACGCCGAACCGCTCGCGAGCGACATCCTCATTTCGGCAGACAATTGCCACGGCTCGCGACCCCATATGCTTTTGCTCGCAAATGACACGCGGCACGCCTTGATTACGGTAGTAGGTAAATGCTTCTTCGGGGTGTTCGAGAAACTCCGGACGCTCGCTCGTTTCACAGGGTGACATGGTCGGTGGCAGATAGATTAGCCATTTCGGGTTGGCCGCGAACCGGCTCATGACTTCGAGAGCGGCAGCAGCGTTTTCTTCCCGGACCGTCACCGCCTTCTGAAGCCTGGTGTCGATGATCCGCTTGCCAAAGACGTCAGTGAGATCAAGCACATCATCGACCGCGTGTTGGGCACTGAGCACGCCGTGTTTTTGGTCTTCGTCAAGGAACGGCTTCGCCGGTTCGGCGTACATCGCCTCGGCATCAACGCTAACCAACTCCTTCTCGGGGTAGCGAAGGGCGGTCAACTTGCCTCCAAACACACAACCGGTGTCGATGTTGATGGTGTGGTTGAGCCATTCGGGTTCCGGCACTGGCGTGTGCCCGTAGACGACCATCGCCGAGCCCCTGTACTCAGCAGCCCAGTTGTACCGAATCGGCAGCCCGAACTCGTCGGTCTCACCGGTCGTCTCACCGTAGAGGCAGAACTCCCGGACCTTGCCGGAGCCACGGCCTTGCATGCTTTGTATCAGGCCGGCGTGAGCAACCACAAGCCGACCATTGTCGTAAACGTAGTGGCTCACCAAACCGTCGATGAACTGTACGACAGCGTCATTAAAGTCCGCGTCTTCCTTCTCCAGTTCTGCAAGCGTCACGTCGAGACCATGGGTGATCTGAACGTTCTTTCCTCGGAGCTTCCGGAGCAGCTTCACATCATGATTGCCGGGAACACAGTGGGCGACGCCATCGGCGTGCATCGCCATCACCAGCTTCAACGTGTCGGCGACCCGAGGGCCGCGGTCGACGAGGTCGCCGACGAAAACCGCTGTTCGCCCATCGGGTGGAGTCACCTGAAACTTCAACCCGTCTTCACGATCTGTCTCAGTGACCTGATAGCCCAACGCGTTGAGCAGGGTGATCAGTTCCGAGCAGCAACCGTGTACGTCACCGATGATGTCGAACGGACCCGTGACCGCCTTCTTGTTGTTCCAGAGCGGCTGACGCTCGGTCGTTGCCGCGTCGACCTCCTCGACACTCTTAAACGTAAAGATGTGTCGGAAGCCTTCCCGTTTGAGACCTCGCAGATTCCGTTTCATGGCCGACCGCTGATTGCGGATGACGTGTGGTCCAAAGTCGCGGTCC
Source organism: Phycisphaeraceae bacterium (assembly GCA_028284155.1). Classification (GTDB taxonomy): domain Bacteria; phylum Planctomycetota; class Phycisphaerae; order Phycisphaerales; family Phycisphaeraceae; genus JANQSF01. The sequence continues at coordinate 11,725 of JANQSF010000069.1, read as the reverse complement.
GGACGGCTGGCGTTGCGCTCGTGACAAACCTTCTCGGGAATGTCGAAGACGACGGCCACCGGCAACACGTGGTGTTCGCGGGCAATGCGTACCAGATGTTTGCGGTCTTCAGGGCGAACGTTAGTCGCATCCACAACCGTCAGGCGGCCGAGTCGGAGACGTTGATGGATGATCGAATGCAGCAGGTCGAACGCTTCATTGGAGACCGTCTGGTCGTTCTCGTCGTTTGAGACCAGACCGCGGCAAAAGTCAGAAGACACTACTTCGAACGGACCAAAGTGGTTGCGCGCAAAGGATGACTTCCCAGAGCCGGTAGCTCCGATGAGTGTGACAAGTGAGAGTTCAGGAAGGTCAATCCTCAAGTCTTGGCCCTCCGAACCTACCGCGAATGTCTTCCATCGCGTCAAATCGACCTTCGTCGGAAAGCCAAGTTGGCGCGACGCCAAGTTCAGCCATGGTTGCAACCACTTTTCCACGGCAATTGCCACAAGGGGAGTACTCGTAGACGAACAGCATCAATGCAAGACATTCTGGGTGTTTAGCCGTGGCACACACATCCGCAAGATCAAAAACCACAGAGTGAAGATCATCCGCATCGTCGGGCACAATAAGCGCGGCTTCAATAGCCTCATGGTCGCCGAGGGCGTAACTCGACTGCAGCAGTTCAAGTGCCCCGTTCTTGATTCGTTCCGGGATGAGCGATCTCAAACCTACGGCTCGGACCCGTGGGTCTGATACGTTCTTTAGAGCCGCGTATGCACGAGATCGAACTCGTTCATCGCCGGATTCAGCAAGCTGAACAACCCGATCGGAGACTTGGGGCATCGGACGCCCAGAAAAAATGCTCAAGTAGCGGCGTTGTTCGATTGCAGAGTCAGTCTTGTCGAGAGTGCTCAAGACCTCCTCCAAGGCCGTCTCGTTCGCTTTAATCCCCCAACGCCGCAGCCAACCGCGACCTTCAACGCTGCTGGGAAACTGACCCTCTATTTGGGGAGCATCGCGAACCCAATCAATGACCTTCTCTACTGGGAGATTGTGGAATGCTCGTGGTACTTTGGCGTAGTCTGATATCTTGGGCGTTGTCTCGTCGAGTTGCGACGTCCGCGTCTTGGCCTGCTTGTCGGCTTGTCTCGCCGCCAGCATGGTTTCTCTAGTCGATAGGTACCGGTCGATACCCTGACTATGGTGGCGCTCTGCTTGAAGCACCTTGACGGCAGCACTGTCCCCTCGATCTTCATCGAAGTCGTTCAGGAACCAGTCGTCGACTGTGTCATCACTGTTCTCGTGTGCCTCGTTGCCCAACACTGCACACACTTGTAGAAGGCCTTTGTCGCCATTGACTTTGATGATGTCGAGCGCGCCAAGGAGTTCGTTCGGGTGCTGTTTTCGGCCTTCGTGAAACAAGCGGTCGAGAGCGGCTCTCGCCCCGTCCAGGCCCCTCGATGCCAAAGTTCCGAGGAGTGTGCCTCGTTGAGAAAGGTGCCAGAAGTCGTGATCATCTACGGGTGCGTCATGTGCATGCTCGATGAACTCAGGATAGAGGTCGCGACCAGCGCCGGCCTCATCGATCATCCCGATCATCCATTGGCTCCGATCACCTTCGCACTGCGTGTCGTAGGCCAAACTGTGCAGGAGGGCGTTTTTGACGATTCCCCGGACGGTTCCAATGCCATGTTGGGATAGGTGCAACCATGCACGGCCGTGGCCAACGGACAGAGCCTGTTCGAACTCACGTTCGTCGAGGGGAAGTGAATACGGAGCGACGGCAGCAGTAGGGACATTCGGCTTACGCATGCTCGAAAACCCCCATCTGCGTTGGGCTGCCGACTTCGGCGTCATTGTCTCCGACAGGAAGGAAACGAACGGTGTACCCGAATCGTTCCGCCAACTCCGTAGCCCACGACTGGAACTGCTCGCGTGTCCACTCGAAACGGTGGTCCCGGTGACGGTATTGTCCTGCGGGCAGCGTCTCGAAGCGTACGTTGTACTCGACGTTTGGCGTGGTCAGGACGACCGTCGGAGACTTCGCGAACTCGAAGACTGCACGCTCCATCGCGGCCAAACGCGGTGGGTCGAGGTGTTCGATCACTTCAACCAGACACGCAGCATCGAAGCCATTAAGCCGCTGGTCTCGATACATCAGTGAGCCGTGAAGCAACTGAACGCGTTGACGTTGGCGGTCTGGCAGACGGTCCAGCTTAAGCCGACGCTCGGCGTGTTCCAGAGCGCGCAGAGACACGTCCATCCCAGCCACCAGCTCAAACTGTCTCTCGTCAAGGAGTCGACGAAGCAGCTTTCCTTGGGCGCAACCCAAGTCGAGTACACGTTTGGCGCCGCTGGCCTTAAGAGCAGCCACGACCGCGGCATGGCGCTGGTCGTTCAAGCTCAATGGGCTTTCGATAGCTTCTTCCTGCTCGTCATGTGCTTCAGCGTCTGCATCGGGGTCCACCTGTTCCTCAGTGGTGAGTCGAGCTAGGGCGTCGCGGGTCAGCGAACGCTGGTACCGCAGGTACCGATTGGTGATGAGTTCCTTTGCCGGATGGCCTTGCAACCAGCCCTCACCGCGGGCGAGAAGTTTCTCAACCTCGTCCTTATCGACCCAGTAGTGCTTGTCGTTGTCGAGTACGGGCAACAGGACATACAGATGCGTGAGCATCTCGCTCAGGGGCTTCCGTGCTCGAAGCGTGACGGAGAAGTACGGCCCTTCACCCCACTGCAAGAACTTCTCGTCAAGTGGGTGATGGACGGTCTCGACCGTGTAGTCGAGTGGTTCGAATAGCTCGCGGATAACCTGGCCGTCATCGTTCGCGCCGCGGCAAGGCACAACATCCACCGTGACAGTCAAATCAAGCGGTGTGCTGATCAGTTGCGGTTTGTCGTTGCAGCGACCCGACAGAGCCGACCCGTAGACTTTGGCGAGAGCGACGCTCAGGAAAGATGATGCGACATAAGGTCGGTCGTTGACATACTGGTCCAGGCTTCGACCTTCTCCGGAGGGACCGCGTCGATTGCGGACAAGGCCCACCGGATCAATGTCGAGCAGCAGGCATGCCGTGCAACGGTCAGAGGAGGACTCGGGGTAGAAAACGTGAGCTTTGCCGTAGGACAGACTGAAAGCCTGCACCTTGTCGGGGTGCTTGTGAAGCAGGTAACCGAGATCGGTCGCCTGGGGCGAGCTGTTGGTGATCGTCAGCAGCATCGGTTCGGGCCTTGGCCATAGCAATGGTATTGTCGCTCGCCACACTCAGTGTGCAACTGTCAAAATCCGCCAAAAGGTCAATTGCCAAGGCGAGGTGACGAGGCCGAGCGATCCCACCTCATTCAGTGGTATTGAGTCGGGCGACATGTCGCCAATGCGTATGTGCTGATTGATCGCAGGGGCGATTCTGCAAGCGTCGAAACTGTGACAGACGCTGCCAATTCACGGCTGCGAATACCGCGACACCGTGCGACAGAATGCGACAATTTGCGAATCGCTATGTCGTGGCTATGATCGCCTGTGAAGTAACAACTTACGGCCAGAATTGGCCGGAGCGCTGTACGTTTCTTCCAAGCTGAATGTTGAGGGTTCGAGTCCCTTCGCCCGCTTTCCTAGATTTCTGAAAATAAGATAGTTGTGATTTATCACTACAAAATGGCCGGAATGACAAATCGACCTATGTAGTGCAGAATCGACCGATTATGTAGTGTAATGATTCGAAGTCACGATGCGTTCGTGGCCAAGTATCGTTCCACATCTGCATTAACCCCAGTGCCGCGCATCACCTTGCAATACCAACAGCCCTCAACGGGCTGGTCCAAGCTGATGCGCACCTTGCTATCAGTCGCATCATAAACCATGTGCCGTCGCGGCGAACGCAGACCAGTGCAGCCGACCATGAACTCGGTTACCGCAAGAGACGCGACGACACCATTGATAGACACGACCGAAGGTCCGGACCGGCCGAGGAGGTCGCGCGACACTCCGTAGATGTTTGCTAGGTCTTCCCGCTGTCCTTCGCCAGCCAGATACCAGTTGACTTGTTTCATGTCCAACATCTGGAGACAGGACAGGCATCCGTCGCCGTTGTCGGAGACGAAGACCCGGCCACCGTATTTGAGCGGTGGGCCGGGCTCCACGTCGGTGGCGAGGTCAACGTACTTAATGCCATACGCCGCGCAGAGTTCGTTCAGAATGAATCGTGGGCCGTCGGTATCCACGCAACCGAATGCCCAATCGCTGGCCTTGACAGCCGAAAACGCCCTTTCACTGACGAGCGGCTCCCGAATCTTGACTACCGTGATGCCTTCGTCGATTCCACGAACGGTGCGTTCAGCGATATCGACCTTCGGTGTCCCTGGGATGGGGTCGTCGTGTCGCGCCCCGACATATCTGTTAAGGTTTGTCTCGTCGAGATCCTCGTGGTCCATGGCGGCAATGGTACCGACCCCCAAGAAGGCGAGTTGCTGAACGACGTGAGTCCCGAGGCCGCCTATGCCCACGACGGCAACGCGGGTGCGGCGCAAGGCGTCTTGACCTACCGGTCCGAAGAGCTCGATACTGCGATGGTGTCGAACATCACTCACTCGGCACCTCCCAACGTGCGAGACTCAGGCCAGTTGGTGCAAGCTTCAAGTCACCAATAACGATGTGCCCGAGGGCGGCTGGCCGGTCGGGGGCATCGAGCCACACAAGCCCGTCGAACGCGCCCGGGCTAAACACGATCGCCATATACGGGCGGCTCTTGAGTCGCCACATCACGTGAGGGACAAACTCATGGAAGCCGGCAATGTCGGACTCTGAGAACACGGCGTGGTAGCACGGATGGGAGTGGACCTCGACGAGCGAGGCGCCCAGGTCGTGTGCCCGTTTGATGACACGTGCACGCGTGTCATCCGCCAATTCGAGATAGTAAGGAGACCGATGATGAAACTCATCGGCGGCGATCGGCGCCCAGTCCCGAACGACGAAAGTGTTGTCATCATGTACATCCGCGAAGAGAAAAGCCGCTTCTTCGTACGGTGAGCCGGGCGGCAGCAGGTGTTGCAGCAGACTGGCATACAGGCGGTCGTCCAATCGGATGTCTACTGGTGGTTGCAATTCACCGCCCCCCACGAAATCGCTCAGAAAAACTCAGGGCCCAATTCATCAGGTTTGATCCCTCGGAAATGTTGTCCTTGGGTTGCCATTGGCCGTCTTCGGGTGCCCAGGAGAGCACTGCCCATTGGCCATCAAAAGGCGGCTTGTTCTTGGCCGGTTCGTTGTAGCGCAGAGGCTTCTCGCCATTGTGGCGGAGTCCCACGGGCACATAGATTCCGTACGGAGCTTTGCCGGGGTAGCCGGGGTCGATGTGGAATACGACATTGATGGGGCTTGGAGCCCATCCCCCCGGCAAGGCGAACCCGGGGATGCAGGCCCAGTCGCCGTGGACGTGGAGGCCCGGGAATCGCGAGCGCAACATCACCAACTCGTGCTGGATGCGTTCGTTGCGATTCATCCCCTCTTCCATCTCACCTTCTTCGCGAATCCGTGCCCGGGCTTGAGTTGCACGACCTCGCCCGGTGCCAGTGTCCGCTCGTTATTGTCGCGGTCGACTTCGATCACGCCGACGGCCACATCCCAGCCACCCAACTCGGCGATTTCTTCGGTCGTGATAGTGTCCTTGTTCCAGGGGTGCTTCTTGCCTTCAATATTGACGAAGTACTTGGGCCCGTGCCCTTTACAATCACGGAAACTGGCCATTTGTCAGTTCCTCTGGAAGTAGTTCTTGATCCGGGGGCTTGGCGATGCCCGCTGGGCTGTCGATTCACAAACCTGTACGCCCCAGCGTGACACCATTCCGGACCGGTGGCGAAGTTGTCACGGTGGGGCGTATACCTAGTGGGGACGGGTAGAACAGGACGTTGGCGCGACGAGCAGGAGCCGCTACGCGATGCCCGATATGACGGCCGATAAGAACCAGGCGAGTGATGGTCAGTTGCTGGCCGTCATTGGGGCGAGAAAGAAGCCCCCGGACCAGCGAAGAGCCGCGTTCAGCGTGCTGTACAAGCGGCACGTGACGTCCGTCTACAAATGCGCCCTTCGCTTCAAGGGGCGGCTGGGCGGCGACGAGGGCGTTGCGGACACGGTGCACGAAGCGTTCATTCGCGCTCACGACCGAGCGGAGACATTCAACGCCGATGCGGCCGACCGTGCGGGTGGTAGCGCTCGACCGTGGCTGTGTAAGATCGTGACCCGGCTCTGCCTCCAACGCATCCAGGACGACGCAAAGGAGTCGGCTGTTCTGGCGGAGCGCCACAACGAAGACCATCGGCGTCACCTAGCGCCTGTCACCTCCAGCGTTTCGCTCGACGACGGACGCGTCCCTGATTGGAAGGAGGTTGCGTGCAGGGCGGCAACCTCGCTGGCGCGACTGTCTGATCGTGACCGCCACGTTCTGGTGTCCTCACTCGATTGGTACAACAAGGAAACAAAAGAGTTCGATGTTCCAGCCGATGTGATCGAAGAACTCTGTGAGATGCATGGCGTCTCTCACGACAACTACCGTCAGATCCGCTACAGGTCCTTCAAGAAAGTGCTTGCCGACGTTCAAAGCGACCCGGCCCAGGTTGCATGACAACAGCGAAGGTGAAGCCGTGAATAACCCCACCATGCCTGATACACCGACCCCAATCGAGCTGCCGCAGGCTACCGAAACCACAGTATTCGATGCTTTGTGCAACGCCGGGTACGTCAAGCCTTGTATCTCGAGTTCGGATGACTCTGATGACGTGCCAGATGAACTTTGCGATCCGGCCCGGATTCTTGACAAGCTGGATGATCGGTTGGACGGATGTGTGCCGTCCCCAACACTGTTTGGTGACCGACAAGTGAGTGGGGAGCATGAGGTAATCGATGCTTGCCTCTTTGGCCCCGTGACGTCGAGCGAGGATGAGTCAGCAGTGTCTAAGGGGCCAGCGCAGTTTCCTGTTCCAAGCCAGGAAAGGTTACTCTCCCTGGTGGATGTCGCCGGGCGGGCGTATCTGGATACGCGTGGCGGGGCGTCTGTAGACCGCGTCATTGCCGACCCGGAGTTCGACAGTCTGTTTTTACGTCGATGCTGGGAATTGGGAGCCCAGGCGAGCGCTTTTGAGCTTCGGTGGACACTTCTCTATGGGCGTAAGAACAAGAAGCTACCCCCGGCCGAACGGCCCAAGTCATATTCAATTGAGCGGTCGCGCCTTGATGAGTTCGCATACGCGAGCGAAATAGCTGCTCGGATTGTGAAGCAGCGGGAGTGGGAAGAACACCAGCGGGATGTTTCGATTGACAAGGTCCTATGTGAGCCGCGCCTACGGGAAGTGTTCGATCAGATCGCCAAGTGTCTCGCGCCGGGTTATAGCACGTTTGATTATCATTGGGCGGCACTGACGCTGCGCAAAGCGGGCCGGTCGATCTCAGGCTCGCCGAGGATTGAGTTCGGTGATTTTGATGACCTTGGCTCTACTGATTCCGTGTCGGTTCGCACCATTCCCAGAGTTTGTGGACTTTACGCTTTTCTTGGGCCGGAGGCGCCGTTGTTTGTGGGGCACGCCGAGAACCTTCGTAGACAAACAGAGATTCACTTCGAGCGGAACGGAATGGCTGTCTTGCCGAGTTGGTTGAGTGACGGTCAAGTGGCGGCACCACGCCTGTTAATCGCTCCGACAACGGGCATTTCTGCTTCCAGACGTGATTGCACGAAGGGGAAACAAGTGTTGAAGTACAGACCACGATTCAATTGGCTGCAACGCGCTGGGCTATTTGCGGCATAGTGTGACGCGCGCCTGATTACCAACAGAAGATTGACGAGTTGAACACCTTGGTCTTACGTTGGTAACATGTGAAATGGATTGGGCAACACTCTCTGTCTCCGTCTTCACGTCTGTCCGCGACTCACTTGCCGTTGTCGTTCGCGCATCGGGTTGCCGCGAGGGCTGGTTGCAGCGGGAGTTCTATTCGCGGCCGCCATTGCGGCAATTTTGAGGCTTTTCGCGTGCAGATATGGAACATAGTATCGGTGTAACGTCCCACATAGGAATTGGACTCCCGCATGGCTCTATACATCCAGGAACTGAAAGTCTCAGCTGGATACCTAGAGGATTCACCGGTTCGCTTTCACAACCAGCTTACATGCATTATTGGTGCGCGCGGGACGTGCAAATCAACAATCGTCGAGACCATTCGGTACGCATTCAATTGCGATCCTTCTCGAGTCGAGCTCTTGCTCCAGGATTCGTCGAACAAGGATCAGCCACAAGACGGCCCCTCATCCAAGGGATTGATCCGCGCGACGCTGGAGGGCGGAGCAGCTCTGGTTCAGGCTTATGACAATCAGGCAGGCCAGCGTTCAGAATTGAGCGTTGAACGATCTGGCAACGAACCCCCGAGAGTGTTCCGGGATGGTGTTAAGGAGCTTGCGGACCCTACTTCCGTATTGACTTGCGTGGAGATCTATTCTCAAGGGGACCTACAGAGAATCGCCGAAGACGGATCAAAACGACTGGACCTGATCGACCAACCTAATCGGCAGCGAGTCGAGGCACTCAAGAGCGAGCGCCGTCAACTGGCGGACGAACTCAGCTCCCTAGGACCACAAATACGGCAACTTCGAAATGATATCGAGGATCTCAAAGGACAAGTCAAGCACCTTGAAGGCTATAGGGCGGAATTGGCGCAAATCCAGAAAGAACGTCCCGAGCTCTCGCAGGAGATGAGCACGGAGCGGGAAGCGTTTCAACGTCGAGAGGCAATTCTGCAAAGAGCGCGCCAAATTGTTGCAAGACGTGAAGAAGTCATCGCAGAGTTGCAGCCTTTTATCGATGAAGCGCCCAGCTTCATTCAATCGGCACAAGAACTCGAAACGACCGACACACTCGAGACTCAGTCTCTGGCCCAGCTAGTTCGCTCGTTTGCCGACGCATTGGCATCCATGGGCGACGCAATGATCGTGGGTGCCCAACCCGATCCAGATTCTCTATTGTCTGACCTAGCGACACGTTTTGAGAATCAATCGAAACCATACTACGAACTCCTTCAGAAAGAGGAGCAAGTAACTGAATCGCTGAAACAAGAGGATGGAATTAAACGTCAAATACAACACTTGACAGCGGCTGAGACTCAGCTTGCGGGACTGTTCGACAAGCACCAGTCCCTTGTCACCCAACGCCAGAAGTTACGCCAGCGCATTGAATTGATCAGTGACACTCTATATCAACTCCGCATCGAGCAGGTCGAACAGATCAACGCCACTTTTGGGAACGTTGTTCTTCTCACATTGCATCAAGGCACAAGATCGAAGGCGTATCAAGATCTTGTGGGGCAGCTTCTCCGTGGCTCTCGATTGCATAATCAAGACGATGTGTCGGCAGACTTAGCTGAAAGAGTTCGCCCATGTGATCTGGTGGACATTGTCGAATCAGGAGACTCGAATCGTCTTGCCGAAGTACTGGGTAGAGATTTGGGACAGATGGCTCGTCTCGTCGCATTTCTGATTGATAATGCTTCGCTTTACCAAGTTGAAACTGCGATCTTCGATGATTGGCTTGAGATAACCATGTTCGTTGACGGCGTTCCGAAACCTCTCAGTCAGTTGTCTAAGGGACAGATGGCTACCGCACTATTGCCTTTGATTCTACGCCCGGCGGATTACCCGCTGATGTTTGATCAGCCAGAAGATGATCTCGACAATAGGTTCATCTATGAAACCTTGATAAAACAGATCAGCGCTCTTAAACAAAAACGACAGTTGGTCTTTGTCACACACAACGCCAATATCCCCGTTCTCGGTGAGGCTGACCATATCGTTGTCATGTCGATGAAATCGCCGAGCCGGGCAGCCGCACCGCTCGAGGGCGATGTTGAGTCCGCCAAGGAGCCCATACTCGCAATACTAGAGGGCGGTGCTGAAGCATTCAGATTGCGTCAAAGGAAGTATGGCCCACTACTTGCCACCCAAGGCAATGCTCACGATGGACCCACAACGCCCGAATCTTGATGATCTGACGAGTCTCGCCGTCGAAGTCTTCGAATCTGCAGTTCGTGCCCTTGCGAAATCGTTTATCACGGACGGGCCAGATCTACGACCGAAGCTTTCAGACATAGTGACTGCAATCGACGGTGCGATCTCATTGTCGGACCGGGAAAGGGCACGCCGAATCGAGGCCGTCCTTGGTAGCCTTCAATTAATCCATTCGGATTTCGAGGAAATCGCTGCGCATGCTGCGAACCTTCTTCCAGCGTCAAAGAACGCCGTCATGGCCCATTTGCCCGAGGGGCTTCGTCCCAAGGTACACCCCGGACAGTCTGATTCAAGTCTTTCAACCACAACAGGGCCGGAGTCTGTGCCGGCGACACCCGTTCTCCCTTCATCGCCCTCGACCATTGAGGGACTCAACGAGAACAACAGCGCGCCTCAACGGGCTGTGCTGCTTCTCGGTACGGAACAAGAACACGCTTCTAACACCCACCTCCTCAAGCGAGCAGGTATAACGCCACTTCGATTAGAAAACATCGGCGACCTCGAAACAATACTCCGTTCCGGTCTCGCAGGCATCGTCGTCGCGTCCTCATTGTGGACTCGGTATGCAGTATCGGAACATGAGACCATCATGCTTCGATTACTGAAACTATCTTCAGTACTCTTTCTCCGGCTAGATGTCGATGGCCTAGAAGCGAACGTTGCGGCCCAAATACATCAAATGCGCCGGGATCTCTGTTATGCCGACATCGACGCGTCCCTCTTCTGTCAAGGGAGCGGTTGCCGCCTCTCTCCCACCGACATTCAGTCCATCGAGGGAATCTCCACGCTTCTTGATGCCTCAACCAGTACTAGATTCCACCCCCATGAGATCAGTTCCTCAGAGGGCCTGCTTGTCCGAATCGCAGCCACCAAACATGTAAGAGGAAATCGCTTCGACCAAGGCCTGAAGCTTGAACAGCTACACACCTCGTTCTTTGTTCAGGGGCGTTCTTATGCCAAGGTGCTATTGGCGAGCCCTAATGATGGTGGCTCTGGCTTCGTCATGAAGATTGACGACGCTGGACGTTTACGGGAGGAGATGAAGACGTATTACAAGTATGCCAGTGGCTGGGACGGGCGGACTTGTCCCGAATTGCACTATCACGGGGACGCTGCCGCCATTATCTTTACCTTGGTCGATACACCGGGCGTACCCGGATCACCTGCTCCTACACTAGATGCCCAACTCGAAAAAGCAATGAATGCTGAGCTAGGCTCATGGGGCGAACAAGCACCCAATGAAGAAGACCTGACCGTGGCCATCGAAAGGGCCGCTGATAAGCTGGCTACTCTCAACACAAAATCCGCTGATGACGATGGTGCGGGGTACACATGGATCGCAACCACGTTAACTGATCTAGCCGGCAAGGGTATTCAATGGACGATCGAAGATACCGGCAGCCGCGCCATTGACATTCCAGGATTAACTTCACGCGCCGCGGAAATCGTACGGCCGCTTCAAGACTGTGCCGTAGTCCACGGAGATGTTCACCTGATGAACATTCTCGTTCGCGATGACCGCGATCCGTGTTTTATCGACTATGTTCACAGTGGTCCGGGACACCCCTGTAATGATCTTGCTCGACTTGAAGCAGCGCTGATGTATAAGAAACTATCTCAAATCAGGCACTTTCCCCTGACGCCTGAGTCTTCGGTACCACAGCAGGGCGCAGGCGAGCATGATCGATCCCAGGTAGTTTGATGAC
>JANQSF010000095.1 GCA_028284155.1 Phycisphaeraceae bacterium | reverse complement strand
AGCGGCGGGGAGTGCGTGCTACTTCGACTCTTTCTGGTCGTCCTTCGGTTTCTGCCACGGTATCAACTTGACGGCCTTGGTCGGTGAGTCGTCGCGCTCGAAGAACATCATGTGCTGCCACGGCAGCTTGTCGTATTGACGTACGAGCTTGTAGCCGTTGGCGGTCAGTTCCTTGGCGATCTGCGGCTTGCTCATCTTGTGTAGCAGTTTGATGGGCACGTCCGGGTCTTCCATGCGGAACTCGACGAGCACGAGTCGGCCGGTCCTGTTTAGCGCCTTTCGCATCGCTTTGAGCATCGGCTCCGGCTGGTCAAATTCGTGGTACACATCGACCAGGAGAATGATGTCACAACTGCCCGGCTTGAGTTTGGGGTCATAGGTCAACCCGAGCACGGGCGTGATGTTCTCGATGTCGTACTGCTTGGCCCGTTTCATGAGCATGTCGAGCATCGGCTTCTGGATGTCGACGCCGAGCACGCGCCCTTTCTTGCCGACCATCGCCGCGAGTTTGAGCGTGTGGAACCCGTTGCCGCAGCCGAGGTCGCACACGGTCATGCCCGACTTGACACCAAGGTTGGCCAACATGACCGACGCCCGCTCCTCGCGCTCGCGCCGCTGACGGATGAGCCACTCCGCCCCGAGCCAGTGCATCGTCTGCGCGACGCGCCGGCCCATGTAAACCTTGACGGGCTTGGGCGGCTCGTCCTGCTGGTCGTTGCTGTCTTTCTTATCCTCGGCCGGCGCGGGCGCAACGGTGACGAGCAGCAGGATGAAGACGAGCGCGAACGCGTGGCGGTGGTGTTGTCGGGTCATGTTTAACTCATCGTTTGGGTCATTATCTTGGCCGGCGGAAGGCGGCCCTGCGGGCCGGCCGCTTAACGGGGCGTGGGGTTAACTCGTTTGCGCGCGACGCGCTATTGCACCGTGAGCAGGTCGGTCTCGGCGGGGAAGCGCAGTTCGACGTGGTTATCCACGAACAGCACGTTGCCGCGCCCGGTGTTCAGGTCGCCGTTCTCCGGGAAATGATAGGGGGCGATGCAGTCCGGCCCGCGGCCGAGCGCGCCGTTGTTGATCGGCACGGTGCTCAAGCCCGGCACGATCCATGTCGCTTCTTCGGAATACATCAAGAACTCGCTCGGCCGCTCGATCGAACTGAGCCGGCGCACGGTGAGCCCGGCCCAACCCTGCCAACCCAATGAAGCGTTCATCGAGTAGGCGTAGTAAGGCGTCACGTCGCTGTGCCCGCACCAGTACGGGTCGGCCGTGTCATATACGGCGAGAAACTTCGGACAGAGATAGCTCGCGTCCGACGCCACATACGGATACAGCCAACCTTCGGTGACGCGCTCCTGCGTGTGCCACTCGTGCTGCCACGTGCTGGTGTGCAAAGTCCAGTTGAAGGCCGAGCACCATCGGCCCTCATGGTCACGCGTGTACGAGATCGCCGCGTTGCCGATCTGACGGAGGTTCGAGCCGCAGGAGACGGACCGCGCCACTTCTCGCGACGACCCCAGCGCCGGTAAGAGCAGAGCGATTAGTAACACGATCAGCGAGACGACGACGAGCAGTTCGATGAGCGTAAAGCCCTCGCATCGCGGCCGCCGAACGCGAGGGAGTTCGACAAGTTGATCTTCCCTTTGCTGCATGCTCAAACAGATGCCGCCAAGTCAATCACCGAGTTGAATCTACGGCGCGCCGGCCGGGGTCGTCGGCTCGAACGTGCGATGCCACTTGTACTGCCAAAGATCGGGCAGCTTGACGTTGCGGGCGTTGCCGTCGAGGAAGGCGACGTTGATCGCGAAGTCGTGGCGGTCGTTGCAGAAACGATTCATAAAGAATCCCTTGGCGTGCGTATTCGGCGGGCTGAACGTGTCGCTTGGCCAAGAGTCACCGTCGTCCGGCCACGCGCCCACCCACTGCGAATCCCCGAAGACCGGGATCTTCGACGCATCGCCCTGCCGCGTGTGACGGAAGTAGCCGTCCTCGTGCATATTCCCGTCGTTATCATAAACGCCCGTCGGCAGGAACCACAGGTTCATCCCGTAGCTACCCATGTGGCCGTCCATGAATCCGCCGCCCGGGCCCCAAGCCAGTCTCGCGTTTCCCAGGCCATACGACGGCTCACTCGCCTCCGGGCAGATGATGACCTCCTGGTTCTCGCCCCAGTAGGGCCCAAACATGCTGAACCAGTAGTAGCCCGCCGAATGCACGATCGGAAACAGCTTGTGCTCATAGTCCGCCGCGTAGCCGTGCACGCCGTTCACCATCTGTCGCTGATTTGACAGGCAGGATACGTTCCGCGCGATCGACCGCGCCCGCCCCAGCGCGGGCAGGAGCATCGCGATCAGCAGCACGATCAAGCTGACGACGACGAGCAGTTCAATCAACGTAAAAGCGTGGACCTGACGACGATGCAACCACGGCGCACGCCCGACGCCGGTTCGTGTTGCGCACGGACAATTCCGCATGGCTTAAGAGTCTAATCGACGCCAGGCACAAGTCAATGTCAGCACGACCTGCGCCCTCTGGACCGACGTGCCAGCACGACGCCCGTGGCGACCAGCAGCAGCGAGGCGCTGACCGGCTCGGGGATCGTGTGGAACACGAACGTCCCGGCCGCGTACCGATCGAACGGCCCGCCGTCCGGCGTACCGGGGTACTGCCCCGCCGTGCCGAAACGACTTGTGCCGACGAAGCTCAGCAGGCCGTTGCCGGGATCGACCGCCAACGGCAGATTGGGGAACGCGAACGCGCCGCGGTTGGCCAGCAACTCGCCCGGACCATAACCCTCAGCCACGATTGTTCCCTCGAAGCCGGCTTGCAGGATCAACGGCGTTTCCAGCCGCTTGAAACGGCTGCCGTTAACCAGTTCGCCCGGGTCGGTCGGTGAGAACACGAGCGTCGCCAACGGCGCGCTCGGGTTGTTGCGATCATACAAGTGAGCGGTGATCGTCTGGTTCAGGCCGTCCGAGCCGTCGTCGAACACACCGAGTTGGGAGACGACGACTTGCCTTTCATTGACATTGAAATCCATACCGAGCGAGCCGCCGAAATTCTGGTTGCCGGCCAACCCTTCCTGCACGATGTAGGCGATGTTGCCGCCGGACTCTTTCTCGATCGGGCCGATCGCGTCGGTCGCGAACGTGCCGGCGACGTAACGGTTGGCCGGGCCGCCGTCAGCCGACCCGGGGTATGCGCCGGCGTCGCCAAACCGACCCGTGCCGACGAATGTCAACGCGCCGCCGAGCGTGTCCGTGACCTGGCCGCGCGGAACGCTGCCTGAATTGCCGTTCTGTTCACCGAGGCCATACCCCTGCGCAACAATCGTGCCCTGGAAGCCGGCCGGCAACTCAATGGGCTCAGCCAGTTTCAAGAAACGGTGACCGCCGATCAGCGTGCCCGTGTCGCCCGTGCTGAACGCGACCGAGTCGATTGGGTTGCCGGGGTTGTTCCGGTCGTAGATCGACGCGACCAGCGTGCGGTTCAGGCCGTCCGACCCGTCGTCGAACACGCCCAGCGCCGTGATAGTCATTGGCGTGTTGACGTCGAAGTCCATGCCGAGCGAGCCGCCGAACGCCTGGTTGCCGGCCGTGTTCGTCGCCACGTCGTAGGCGATCCCGCCGATGCCGCTGGCGTCGGCCTGGAACGTGCCAGCCGTGTAACGGTTCGCCGGGCCGCCGTCAGCCGTACCGGGGAAGTCGCCGGCCGTGCCGAATCGACCCGAACCGA
>JANQSF010000087.1 GCA_028284155.1 Phycisphaeraceae bacterium | reverse complement strand
CCGGTTGGCCGACGTCTGCGTCACGTTCTGAGATACCGTCATGGCTGACCCGCGGTTGCAGCGCAATAAAAGGCTCGGCCGACCGTCGATCTTATCGGTCCCCCGGGCCCCGGCCGTTACCACGGCCGTTGCACGCGGCCCGGCCGGCGGACCGATGACCTTGCGGACGACCTGCCCCCTCCGTACGATCCTGCCCCGCTATGTTCGACGCCGCCCGAGAACGACTATTTCGCTGGTGGGCCGGTGTGGTCTCCCGCCGGGCCGGCTGGGTGCTGGCCGTGGCCGGCCTGCTGGCCGTCGCGGCGGTCGTTCTGACCGTGTTCGAACTCGAGTTTCACTCCAATCGAAACGACCTGATCGACCAGGACCTGCCGTGGAACGTGCGGTACGTCGACTGGGTCGAACGGTTTCCCGGCAACACCGACTTCTACGTGATTGTGGACGTGGGGGCAGAGTTGGGTGATCCCGGTTACGACGAACGACGCGGCAAGGCCGAAGCTTTGGCCGGCGAGTTGGCCGACGGCATGATCAAGGCCGACCACGTCGAAGACGTCGTCTGGCGGTTTGATGAAGACCTGTTCAGCCCGCGCACGGTTCGGCTGCTCTCTCGGCCAAGGTTCGAGCGGCGTTTGAACGACGTCGCCGATGCGAAGTACATGCTCGGCTCGCGCACGCCGCAGGCGATGCTCGCGGCGATCGCCGGCGAGTTGGGGCAGTTGCAGAACGCAGCAAACAGCAAGGTCGCGGGCGACACGGGGGGCGCGGGCGGCGCGGGCGGCGAATTCGACTTGCGGGCGATCAGCTCGCAGATCGTGGGTGTGCAGGACCTGCTCGCGGCGATCACGCAACGGCTTGAAAGCGATGCCGACCAGCCGACGCTCGGCGACCTGATGAACGGCGATGAGTCGGGCAGCTACCAATACCTCGAAAGTGACAACGGACGGATGCTCTTTTTGCGCGTCACGCCGGTGCGCGAAGAGGGCGGCATCAACGCGATGGGGCCGGCCATCGCGTCGATCCGCAAGGTCATGGCCGACGTGACGCCACGACACCCGGACGTCGAAGCGGGGCTGACCGGCATCGAGGTGGTCGAGGCCGACGAGACCGACGCTGCGATCCGCGACAGCACGATCGCGTCGATCGTGGCGTTCGTGCTCATCGCCTCACTGCTGGTGCTCGCGTTTCAGAGCGTCCGCACGCCCGTGTTGGCCATGATCGCGCTGCTGATCGGCGTCGCGTGGGCGTTTGGCTACACGACGCTGGCGGTGGGTCACTTGCAACTAATTAGTGTCGTTGTCGCGGTGATTCTCATGGGCCTGGGGATCGACTTCGGCATCCACTACATCGCGCGCTTCGAGCGCGTTCGGCACGGCTTCCCTGACACGCCCGAGGGTTGCGGGCAGACGTTGGGCGACAGTTTCAACGTCATGGGACCGGGCATCATGACCGGTGCGGTGACCACGGCCGCGGCGTTTGTCATGACGGCGTTCACCGACTTCAAGGGTGTCGCGGAGATGGGTGTCATCGCGGCGGGCGGCGTGGTGCTCTGCCTCATCGCGATGTTCAGCGCGTTCCCGGCCTTGCTTCGGCTGTTCAAGGGACGACACAAGCACGTCACGCCGATCGAACAGCGCAAGGTCACCTTCTTCAATGAGCGCTGGATGAAGCCGGTGTCGCGTCGGCCGATCGTTGTGTTGGTCGTGGCGGGGGTCGTGCTGGCGGCGTCGATCTGGCCGGCGTACCGCGTAGCCAACTCCTTCGACTTCAACCTCATGAACCTCCAGCCGCACGGCGTGCCGAGTGTGACGTGGCAGCAGCGCGTCACACGCGACGGCGGCGAGTCGATCTGGACGGGCACGTGCATCACCGACGACCTGGACAAGGCTCGCAAGCTCGCGAACGAGTTGCGCGCGCAACCGACGATCGGTTCGACGATGCGCGGCATCGGCCTGCTGTTCCCTGTTGACGAAGACGAGAAGCTCGATCGTTTGCGGCAGGTGCGCGCGTCGATTGCTGGGCCGTTGCAGGTCGCCGAAGAAGACCTGGCGCCCGATCGCGGCCCGCCGCTGGACGAGGCGCCCGACCTGCTGGGTCGCGTCAGTGCGCTCTACTTCACCGTCAGCCTGGCGGTGAATCAGGACATGCCCGAGCCGCTGCGTGTTGAATTGCGCAAGATTCTGTCGTCGATGCAGAAGCTCGTCGCGGTTGGTGCGTCGCTGACACCCGACCAGCGCAAGACTCGCCTCGATCGGCTGCGCGAAGAGTATTGGTCATGGCGTGCGGATTCGACGCGGCGTATTTTGAGCATGCTTGACACGTCGCCGCTCGAGGCTGACGACATGCCGGACGAGTTGATGCGGCCTTACGTAGCCCGCGACGCGGACGACAAGGCCGTCGCCTTCGCGCTGGAAGTGCCGCCGAAGATCGACCCACAGCTTTACCCCGGTGTGAACGACCCGCTGCACCCGGACTATTTGCCCGACTTCATCGACGACTTGATGGAGGTCGACCCGGAAGCGACGGGTGTGATCGTGCAGGTGTACGAGTCGGGCGATTTGATCTTCAACGCGTATCAACGCGCGGGGTTGTACGCGCTGGCGGCTGTGTTCCTGCTCGTGCTGCTCGACTTCCGGTCGGTCGTCGATGCGCTGCTTTGTCTCGTGCCCGTCGCGGCGGGGTTTCTCGTGACGTTCGGGATCATGCACGTCGTGGGCACACCGATCAACGCGGCGAACATCATCGTGCTGCCGTTGATGTTCGGCATCGGCGTCGACGCGGGCGTACACATCATTCACCGTGCGCGCATGAACCCGAGCGATCGGCCGATCGGCCTGACAGCCGGCACGGGTAAGGGGATCACGATCTCAACCTTGACCACGATGATCGGTTTCGGCGCCCTGATGATCGCGAGCCACCGCGGCATCGCGAGCCTCGGCTTCGTCATGTCGGTCGGCCTGGGTATGACGCTGATGGCCTGCTGGTTCGTCATGCCGGCGTGCCTGGAAGTGCGGCAGCGGCGGCGGGAACGGGGTGCGGAGAAGAGTTGAAACGCTGAGGTGCGAAGGCGCGGAGGGCGCGGAGAATGGGAGAAGGGGAGAGAAGGTACGTCATGTTGCGGCGTTCCGGCGCGGCTATCTCCCTTTCTCCCCTTCTCCCGTTCTCCCTTGCTTCGGCCCAGGCTTTGGCGGGGCGTCACCCTTGCGGCGTGCGGCGAAGAAGTCAGATAGCAGCGCGCCGCACACGTCGCTCATCACGCCGCGCACGACGACGAGGCGGTGGTTGAAACGCGTGTCCGTGCAAAGCTCGTGTAGCGTGTCGACGCAGCCCATCTTCGGGTCGGTTGCGCCGTAGACGACGCGGGCGACGCGGGCGTTGACCAGTGCGCCGGCACACATCGGGCAGGGTTCGAGTGTCACGGCGATCGAGCAACCGTCCAGCCGCCAGGTGCCAAGCCGGCGGGCCGCATCGCGCAGGGCGAGTACCTCGGCGTGCGCGGTCGGGTCGGTCTGCGACTCGCGCAGGTTGTGTGCCTCGGCTAACACCTCGTCGCCGCGATACACGACCGCTCCGACGGGCACCTCGCCCAGTTCGGCTGCGCGCCGCGCGGCGGCGATCGCGCGGTGCATCATGGCCAGGTCGGTTTCGTCGTCGGTCGTTGTCATGTGATCGTTCGTACTCGTGCCACGGCCGACACGGCCGTGGCACGAATCTGTGCATATCATCGTGCCCGTCGCGCGCATGACGTTACACTGCCGCGCGATGAAGGTCATCTGTGCACCGGACAGTTTCAAGGAGTCGATCAGCGCGGCCGACGCGGCCGAGGCGATGGCGTGCGGCGTGCGACGTGCGATGCCGGACGCAGTGACCGACTTGTGCCCCGTGGCCGACGGCGGCGAGGGGACGGTCGAGGCGTTGGTCGTGGCGACGGGCGGGTCGCTCCGACAGACTGTTGTCATGGGCCCGCTGGGCGCGTCGCACGCGCAGGTCAACGCCACTTGGGGCACACTTAATCCCAAGAGCGAGTCGGGCCGTGCCAGCGAGCCGGGCCGTGTCGGCCCAGACCCCACCGCATCATCCCCACCGCGTCGAATGGCGGTGATCGAGATGGCGTCGGCCGCGGGGCTCGCCCTGGTGCCCGTTGCGCAGCGCGACCCTCGACACACGACTACGTTCGGCGTCGGCCAATTGATCCGCGCTGCGATGGACGACGGCGCGACGCGGTTGATCGTCGGCATCGGCGGCAGCGCGACGAATGACGGCGGGTGCGGTGCGGCGCAGGCGTGTGGTGTGCGATTCTTCGATGAAGTCGATCGGCTGATCGATGAGCCGATCACGGGTGGCGATTTGCTGAGGATCGAGCGCATCGAAATGACGTCACGTATAACGCGATTAGACAAAGTGGGCATCACCATTGCCTGCGACGTCACCAACCCGTTGACCGGCCCAGACGGCGCGGCTGCGACGTACGGGCCGCAGAAGGGCGCGTCGCCCGAGGTTGTCGCGCAACTCGACGACGGGTTGCGCCACCTGGCGTCGCTCATCCGTCGTGACGTTGGCATTGATATTGAAACGACGCCCGGTGCCGGCGCGGCCGGCGGGTTAGGCGGCGGGATGCTCGCGTTTTTCGGCGCGTCATTGAGCAGCGGGATCGAACTGGTCTTGGACGCGGTCAGGTTCGATGCCCGCGTGGCTGATACCGACTTGTGTTTGACCGGCGAGGGCCGATTGGACGGCCAATCTTTGTCGGGCAAGGCGTGTCTGGGGGTCGCCCGCGCGGCGGCGGTGCACGGTGTGCCGACGGTCGCGCTGGTCGGCGCGACGGGGCCGAACGCGGACCGCGCGCTCGACGCGGGGTTGAGTCGGATTATCACGATCGGGGCCGGGTTGTCCGCTGCCGAGTCGATGCGTCGGGCAGATGAGTTGATTGAGGCGGTGGCGGGACGGGTCGTCGCGGGCCGCGAATGGTGATTGGGAGAGTTGCCACTGACCGATCAGAACAAAACGCGGAGACGCGGAGTACGCAAAGAGAGCGAGTGGGTTATCAGGGATTTTGAATGACCCGACGGATATCCCGCGGAAGGCCCCAGAGCGGGCCATCCGCGGGCTTTGGCCAGCGTGATTCACAGTACCCTTTCGACATTCCGCCCCTTACCCCCTGCCTCTGCGACCTCCGCATCTTTGTGCCTCTGCGTTTCAACTCTTCGCCATGGCCGAATCACAACTCATCATGCGCGGGATTCGACGCGGCGTCATCGTTTGGTTTGTTCTTAACGTGACCGGTTTTGCACTGGCCGTTTTCTGTGGAGTTGAAGGACTCTTGTTCTTGTTCAACGCGCCTGGCAGCTTCATTACCATTGTTTTTCTGCCGTTCCTGTTCAGCGAGGCGAACGAAGCCATGTGGTATGGCTTTTCTTTGCTTGAATTGATCATGGCCGCATCGACCGTTGGCGGCGGCCTCGCGTCGTGGTGTATCCTGATGGTGATTCACTCCTGCATCGTCGGCCCGTGGGATCGGGCCGTGCGTGATGGCCATGCGTAATCTGACCACACCCATCATCGTCGTCGCCGCGCTCGTGGTCGTCATCGCCGCGCCGTTCCTGGTGCGTGTGTTCAAGCCGGACGCGCAGGCTGACGCGATGCCGAAGTCGGACAAGCCGGCCGATCGGCTGGTCATCCTGACGCCGCACAACGAGGCGATCCGTAATGCGTTTGCGTTGGCGTTCAGCAGGCATCGGGTCGAGGCGGGGCATCCGCCGGTTGAGATCGATTGGCGGGTCGGCGGGACGAGCGACCTGCGTCGTACGTTGCTTGACCAGTTCTCTGCCAAGGGTCGCGACGGCGCGGCGGACGACGGCGTGGGTGTCGACGTATTCTTCGGCGGCGGGCCTTACGACCACAACAAGCTCGTCGGCGGTGCGCGGGCAGAGGTCGATGGGAAGACTGTGAAGGTGCGCGTGGTCGAGCCGATGCCGGTCGACAAAGCGTTCATGGCTGACGCGTACGAGCAGAGCGAGATCGGCGGCGAGCCGTTGTACGTCACAGCCGACCTCGACGGCGACGGTGAGGCGAACGACGTGGCCTGGCTGGGCACGGCCTTGTCGAGTTTCGGGATCGTTTACAACCGCGATGTGTTGCGTGACGTGTTGCGGATGCCGGAGCCGACGACATGGTCGGACCTGGGCGACCCGAAGCTGCGCGGGTGGGTGGCGCTCGCCGACCCGGGGCATTCCAGTTCGGTGACGGTCACGTTCGACACGATCCTGCGTCGCAAGGGTTGGGACGGCGGCTGGGCGGCGTTGCGTCGCGCGTTCGCCAACGCGCGGTACTTTGCGGCGACGTCGAGCAAGCCGCCGGTCGACGTGGCGGACGGGCAGGCCGCGGCCGGGATGTGCATCGCGTTTTACGGGCGGTTCCAGGCGGGGCATGTGCCGGGCGACCGGATCGGGTATGTCGATCCGCCGTTCATGACGTCGATCACCGCCGACCCGGTAACGCTGCTGCGCGGCGGGCCGAGCCTGATGCAGACGCGGGAGAACGGTCGGCCGGACAGCGACGCGTTGTCGTTCGCGTTTGTGCGGTTCGTGTTGTCGAAGGACGGCCAACGGCTCTGGCAGCGCAAGGTCGGGACGCCTGGCGGGCCGACGCGTTTTGCGCTGCGTCGCGTGCCGATCCGCAAGGACATCTACACCGACGAAGAACGCGAGCACTGGACCGATCCGACAATCGATCCGTACGGCATCGCGCGTCCCGTGGCGAAGGGCATGCCCAGTTTCTTTTCGCTGATCGAGCCGGTGACGCACGCGATGGCGGTGGACAACCATGAGCAGTTACAGGCGGCGTGGGACGCGATCTGCGACCACCCCGAGCACCCGCGCCGGGCCGAGATGCTCGCGCTGTTCGACGCGATGCCCAGCGACCTGCGCGTGGATTGGCCGGCCGGTGTGAAAGGTGAAGATGCCGAGTCGATCATCCGCGAGGGTGGGCCGCAACTTGAAGCGGTCACGGGCGCGCTGGCGTCGCACGTTGCGGCGATTGCGAAACGGTGGGAAGACAGCGACACGAAGCTGCGCGATCGGCAGCGGTGGACCGCTTACTTTCGGAACAACTACCGGGCGATTGTGGAGATGGCGCGTGGGCGGTGAATGTGCGGGGCTGAGTGGGTTAATTCTGAATCCGGTCCGAGTACTGCAACTACCAAATCCTTATGAATTCCTTTCGTCAGTTCGTCGAAGACAATGCGCGTTGGTTTCGCGGTCATCTTCCTGAAACGGATCAATCACTCGATGCCGCTGAAGAGTTGCTGGGCATTCGCCTGCCTGTTGACATCCGATGGTTGCTCCGAGAATACGGCTATTGGCATGCGACGGGCATTTCATCGCTCGATGAAACCGTGACGGATACTCAAGCCGCGCGTGAGCAACTTCAACTGCCTAAACAGTTCATCGTTTTGTACAACCACCACGATGGCGGGGTAGTTCTGCTTGATACGCTCGCCGATCCTGAAACGGGTAACCACAAGGTCTACAACGTGGGCTGGGGATCAGTGCCAAGTCACATCGCAGATGACATCGTGCACGATTCCGTCTTGGACTATGTTCGAGATGTGCTCGACCGTCAACGAAATGTCATAGCTGCGGACGCTATCGACTATGACCCAAAGTCGTATTACACCGCATGACTATTGAACGGCGAGCAGCTGTGAATAAGCGAAGCGTTTCACGGCAGTGGGGCAGACATTCCTGTCTGTCGTTCGACCAACAGGCAGACAGGAATGTCTGCCCCACTTCAAAGTCAAGCAGCGCCAAATCCGTGAAACGCTTCGCTTATTCACAGGCCCCCATCGAGCGAGTCATGTCGCGACCGGCTCTTCCTCATCGACCTGTGCGACAACTTCGTTCCCGCGTTCGTGGAGGTCTTCCATTGGCGGGCTGATTTCGGCGAGGATCGTTTTGCCGGACAGGACGGTTTGACCAACGCCGACGGCGATGCGGGGCGAGACGCTACGTGGGATGTAAAGCTCAGCCGTTGAGCCGAACTTGATCATGCCGAACCGTTCGCCGCGTTGCAGGACGGTGCCGGCTTCGGTCGGGTTGACGATGTTGCGCGCCAGTCGGCCGGCGACCTGGCGCACAGCCGCGACGGGGTGGCCTTTGGTTGGGTGGTGCAGGATCATCATCAGCGACTCGTTTTCCTCAGCCGACTCGGGCCGCAGTGCGCTGATGAAATTGCCGGGTTTGTGCGTTTTCTCACCGACCTTGCAGTAGCAGGGGGCGCGGTTGACGTGGACGTTGAGCACGCTCATGAAGACGCGGACGCACATCGCGCCTTCGCCGAACGGCTCGAAGAGTTCGACTTCGTGCACGGAACTGACCTTGCCGTCAGCCGGGCTGGTCATGACGTTGCGCTGCTGCGGCGTGGCCCGTTGCGGGTCACGGAAGAAACTAAGCAGGGCGAACATGACGGCGACCGGGATCACCGACGCCCACCACAGGTTGACGTTGATGATCACGGGGATCGCGGCAACGGCGAGGCAGGCGATGATGATGGTCAGCCACTGGGGTCGGCCGTAGGAAGTGAGGTACATGGTGTATTCGGGATCGTCGGATAGGTTAAAGGTATGCCATCGTGGTCGTAATCGTAATCGTCATCGATCGAATTGACCTGATGGGGAACTGCGCTAAGCCGCAAGCGGTCTTGGAATGAACACGGGCCGGCCCTTTGGTCGAGCTATGAGGTGAGATGACGTGACGTGACGTTGTATTGAAATCCTACTCGCTGGTCGGCTCGGTTACTTCAAAACCCAACGCTCTCAACCTCTCATACTCTGCGGTTTGCAGTTCCCGGAGTCGTTGTTGCTCGGCTATCTGTTGCGCTTCTTCCGCCTTGATGGCCTGGTCAAGGTTGCTTTGAAAACCGTGCATGAACCAAACGATCGCAAGAATCGGTATGACAACCGACAGCAACACCATCGCCAGGACGATCGCGATCAAAAGCCATTGAGTGCGCGTGAGCTTGAATCCAGATGGGGAAGGTTGATCGGCTTGCTCAGTGGGGCTGGACGCCTCTTGCACAGGGGCCACATGATGGACGTCGAGTCCGAGAGATGTGGCGGTGTCGTAAGCGCTTTGAAGATCACGGGCCTGCAACGTCAAGTCGACGCGCTGACGGGTGGTCGTGTTCGTTGCTCTGATGTCAAAGTGCATGAGCGGGGATGTCATGCGACAGGTGTGTGCAGCCTCAGTACGACTGCTGCCGCTGCACCTTCATGTAGCGCGACTTGCCGATGAAGAAGCCGGCCAGGCCGAGCAGCAGGGCGAAGACCAGCAGGCCGGCGAGGATGTAGATCGGGTAGTTCTTTTCGCGGGTCAGTTGATCGACGAGCGTGTCGGGGATGCCGATCACGACACCGACCATGACCATCAGGCAGAGCACCGCGCCGATGGCGGCGGGGAACAGGAAGCCGACGGTCATCGCGCTGCCGGCCGGGTCCCACGGGTCCTGCTCGACGACGATCGTCGGCGGTTGCGCGGGGGCCATCGCGACCGGCGCGGCGCCGAGGGGTTGGAGGTTGTCCAGTCCAGTGCCGCTGGGTTCGATGGCCACGGGGCTGTCGAACGAGCCGGAACTGGAAGGCAGGTCGAGCGCGATGTCCGAGCCCTCGCCGGAGCCGGGGTAGATCTCGTCGAGCAATTCAGCGCCGAGGCTGGTGTCGTCGCTTTCGCGTGTGAGGTCGAGCAGGCCGGAGCCGGAGCCGACGCTCTCGAGCACGAGGTCGTCGTCGTCGCCGCCTTCGGTGACCACGGTTTGCGCCAGCGGGTCAGCCATCTCGATCTCGTCGGCGTCGAACACACTGATGCCGGTGCGCATCCGCGAGTCCTGGCTCTTGTCGCCGCTTGGGGCGGGGGCCGGCTCTTCCGACAGGTCGATCTGATCGACGCCGGAGTCGAGGTCGGCCAGGTCGAGTTCGTCGGTCGCGTCCATCTCGGCTTCGGCGCTGCGCTCAGCGGCGAAAGCGTCGACCTGGTCGCGCTTGAACATGAGCTTGTCGCGGTCGCGGAACTGTTGCAGCTTGCCATCGGAAGAGAGCTGGCGGACTTCCTCTTCGGACAGGCCGAGCTTCTCGCAGGTCTCTTCGATGGTGTAGAACATCTTGGCCATGGTCGGACGCTCCTGGATCGTCTGCCGCGCGTGGTTTTGACGGAGTCCGTCAGAACCCGGCGGCGGTGGGGCGGGTGCAAGGTCAACCGGGTGAGCGGTTTAGCCTTGGGATTGTACAGGATCGTTTGGGGGGTGGCAAGGCGGGGTTGGGGGCGGTGGGAGGGGTCAGGAGATGGGAGACAGGGGACGGGCGACGGGAGACAGGGGACGGGAATCAAAAGACAGAAGGGGATGGTTCGCGGTCGCCAGGAGGGCGGGCTGGGGCTTCGGGGCGAGCTTCGGGAGCCGCGTTAAGCCGCAAGCGGCTAGATGCTTGCGACGTCGGGGGCGTCGTAGCGGTGTTGGCGGAGGCGGGTCAGGCGGCGGAGCAGGGCGGCGCGGCGGTAGGGGACCATGCGCTCGAGCACGTGGTTGAAACTCGTCCAACCCGACTGCAGGAACGTCACCGGCGACGTGCCGGCGGCTCGGAATAGTCGCCGATACTGCACTGCCGCGATGACGAGCGCGGCAAAACACATCAAACGCAGACGCCAACGGCGCAGGTTCCGGCGGACGAAGTTGAAATCGACGAACTCCGTGGTCAGCCGTTCGCTGTGAAAGGCGACGTGTCGGCGGGCGTCGTGCAGGAGCTGTTCGGCGATTGCGCGGAGTGCCGCGTCGGTCGTCGCCGCGAGGACGAGTCGGCTGAGCGTGACGGCGACGAGTTGATTGAGCATGAGGATGGCCAGCTCGAATCGCAGCGTGAACGTTCGTCGCAGGCCGTTGACCGTTGCCTCTGTCCAACGCGACCGCCAACTGGGGGTCTTCCGCGCACCGGCCGCGTCGCGCAGGAGGGTCGCGTGATACTGTTGCTCTTTGACGAACAGGCGGAGCGACTGGACGAATGCTGGGTCGTCGGCGCAGCGGTCGGCCGCGCGCTCGATGGTGCGGCGGTTGCCCGACGCGGCCGCGAGGCTGGCTGTGCTCCAGGCGTTCAACGCGCCGGCCAATGGCTGAGCGTCTTCACCGACTTGTGAGGGATCGACAGACGCCCGCGTGTGGCGGTTGTGCAGGAAGTGGCAGAGCCAGTACCGGCTTCGGCTCCATTCACCGGTTTTCATCGTGTAATTCTCCTTCTCATTCCCCCCTCAATCGTAGGCGGCCCAACTTGGTATCGACGGGCGGGAATGGGATGCGTTAGAATCCCCGCCCATTGTAATCGAACTGATGTGACGCCCTCTCGAGGACCCCATGATGCCCGCTGATTACACGTTCTCATTCGGCCCGTGGAACATCCACGAGGGGGCTGACCCGTTCGGGCCGGCGATTCGGCCGACCCTTGAATTCGCGGACAAGGTCAAACAGTTCAAGGGGCTGGGGTTCGACGCGATCATGCTGCACGACGACGACGCCGTGCCGGACATCGACAGCAAGTCGGCCGCTCAGGTCGAGCAGGAGGCAGGGGCGCTCAAGGCGATGCTCGAGGGCGAAGGGCTGGTGACCGAATTGGCTGCGCCGCGGTTGTGGGAAGACCCGCGCGGGGCGGACGGCGGGTTCACCGCCAACGACCCAGCCGTTCGGCAGTGGGCGATCGATCGGTCGAAGCGATGTGCCGATGTGTGTCGCGCCCTGGGGACCGACATCCTCGTGCTCTGGCTGGCGCGCGAGGGCACGTATATCCGCGAAGCGAAAGACGCCGTCGCGGCGCACGGCCGACTGGTCGAGGCGGTCAACGCGATCCTCGAACACGACCCGGACATCCGCATCGCGATCGAGCCGAAGCCGAACGAGCCGATGGATCACGCCTACTTGCCGACGATCGGCCACGCGCTGGCGTTGGCCAGCCAAACGGCGAACCCGTCGCGCGTTGGCGCGTTGATCGAAACCGCGCACAGCTTGCTTGCCGGCCTCGACCCGTCCGACGACATGGCGTTCGCGCTGAGCTTCGGCAAACTTTGGTCGGTCCACCTGAACGACCAGAACGGCTTGAAGTACGACCAGGACAAGTCGTTCGGCGCGGCGAACCTGCGCGTCGCGTTCAACCAGGTCAAAGTGCTGGAAGAAGCGAACTTCGCCGACACAGGCGCGATGGTCGCGTTCGACGTCAAGGCGATGCGCACCCAGCCAGCCGAGTTGGCGACGAAGCACCTGAGCAACAGCAAAGCAATGTTCATGCACCTGCTCGAAAAGGTCCGCACCTGGGACCGCGACGTCGAGCTGCAATGCCGCGAGGCGGGTGATTACGAGGCGTTGGAATTGGCGGTGATGGAGCATCTGATGGGCGTGCAGTAAAGCAGGAAATCAGGAAAACAGGAGAACAGGAAATCGGAGTCGCGCGCTGTTGCCCGTTTAGCGGCGTGCCCGCCCCCGAAAGGGCCGCATTCCGTCGGCATGTGTGTCCAGAAGAAGGCGGCCCTGCGGGCACGCCGCTAAACGGTTTACTGTTTTTCCGATTTCTTGCTTTCCTGTTCTCTTGGTTTCCTGCTTTCATCGCGCAGCGATCTCCCCGCGTCCCTAAAATGCCCTGAACCCGCTCCCCGTCGTTCGCCCACCCGGAGCCTCCCCATGCCCGTGCCGATGGAATTGGCCCGCATCCTGATCCGCGAGACGAATGACACGCACATCGTCGAGCTGCGCGAGCAGGACGGCGAGCGGATCTTCCCGATCGTCATTGGGCTGAACGAGGCGGCCGCGATCGAGCGTCGCCTGATGGGTCAGACACCGCCCCGGCCGCAGACGCACGAACTGCTGGCCAACATCATCGATGAACTGGGCTGGCAGCTCGACCACATCCTCGTCAACGACTTGCGCGACCACACGTTCTTCGCCCGGCTGTTCCTGAAGCGCGACGGCGAAGTGATCGAGATCGACAGTCGCCCGAGCGACGCGATCGCGTTGGGCATCGCCACGGAGGTACCGATTTTCGTGGCTGAGCACGTGCTTGAAGAGGTCTGCCGACCGGAGTGAGGCAGGTCGTGCAGAATTCGGCTGTTTTTTCACGTCGTGGGTTTGACAACCGGATTAAACACCGTAAACTCACGGTCTTGCCCGGTGTTAGGCTGGGTGAGGTGTGTTATCCGTGACGATCGGGACCCGGAACGAGCCCAACGATGGCCGCGACGAAGATCAGAATCCGCATGGAAAGCTACGACCACCAGGCCCTGGACGCCTCGGCCAAGGAGATCGTGGACCATGCGAAGCGGACCAACGCCAAGGTCTCGGGGCCGATCCCTCTGCCCACGCGGATCGAGCGGTACACGGTGCTTCGTTCGCCGCACGTGAACAAGAAATCGCGTGAGCAGTTCGAAATCCGGACGCACAAACGAATTATCGATATTTACGAACCCAACGCCCGGACGGTTGAGGCCCTGAATCGCCTCGTGGTCCCGGCCGGCGTGTTCGTGAAGATCAAGGCGTGACCGCAGGTCAGGCCTTAGTTTAACGGCGGAGTTTACTCCGCATTTCGGCTAGGCAATGACGCCCGGCCGACAAAGCTCGCGGGACTGATCCCGCACTCGGTCCAGGGGACGCCGGTATGGAGCCGGCGACCAAGACAGATTGACGGCCCCGCCGCGGCCTTTGCCCCACAAGGGTTCAAAGGGCCGCCCCCAGGCACCCGTCTGACAACATCCCGAACCAATACAGGGTTGCGATCCTCTCCCGCAGCGTCCACGGATGCGACGCCCGGTGACGATCCTCGACCCACGGGTTGAAGCCTGCATGGGCAGGCCTGGCATGACGCCGCCCGTCGGTTGGCCCCTCGGAGGTTACCCCGATGCCCGCACCGGTCATCCTCGGTAGAAAAATCGGCATGACCCGTCTTTATGACGAGAACGGGCGCAACGTCCCCGTCACCGTCATCGAGGCCGGCCCGTGTCAGGTCAGCCAGATCAAGACGGCTGAGCCTTCGGAAGAGGGCGGCAAGGCCGACGGCTACGACGCGGTCCAACTCGCGTTTGAAGACATCAAGGGCCGCAACACGACCATGCCACTGATCGGGCACGAC
Source organism: Phycisphaeraceae bacterium (assembly GCA_028284155.1). GTDB lineage: Bacteria > Planctomycetota > Phycisphaerae > Phycisphaerales > Phycisphaeraceae > JANQSF01. The sequence continues at coordinate 42,509 of JANQSF010000087.1, read as the reverse complement.
CACAAGGCCGGCCTGACGCCGAAGCGTCACCACCGCGAGTTCCGAATCTCGGCCGACCAGGCCGCTGAGTACGAGCTTGGGCAGGAAGTGACGCTCGAGGTGCTGGAAGACACCAAGTTTGTGGACATCACCGGCACGAGCAAAGGCAAGGGCTACGCCGGTGTGATGAAAAAGTGGAACTTCAAAGGCCAGTTGGCCAGCCACGGCACGGAGCGGAAGCACCGCTCGCCGGGTTCGGTCGGCGGCCGATCCAGCAACCTCGGCACGGGCAAGCCCAAGAAGGGCATCCGGATGTCGGGTCGCATGGGTGACGAGCGTGTGACGGTCCGTAGTGTGGAGATCGTCGCGCGGGACAAGAGCAAGAACCTCTTGATGGTCAAGGGCCCGGTGCCCGGCGCCAACAAGGGGCTGTTGATGATCAAGGAGGCCAAACGGCTCTACAAGAGCAAGGCCAACAAGTAGGCCGAGACGAAGTAGGTCAGTCGGCCGGGTCGTTTGAACGGCCTGAGTCGCACGAAACCGCTTGGTCAAAACATTCGGTTTGGAAACCGAGTCCCCCGGAAGTGGGTCCACGTGCCGATGGCGCGGCCCACGCGGGGGGCGACACAAACGTAACCGTCTGCCCCGTGGTGGGGCGGCGACCGTAGGTCACAGTCATGATTGACATCCCTGTCTACAACTCGAGCGGTTCGCAAGTCGAGACGCTGGCCGTTGATGAGGCCAAGCTCGGCGGGCACATCCGCGCCCAATTGCTGAAGCAAGCCTACGTGCGCGGTCACGCCAACCGCCGCCAGGGCTCGGCCGCGACCAAAGGCCGCGGCGCGAAGTCCGGCTCGACGCGCAAGCTGTACCGCCAGAAGGGCACTGGCAATGCACGCCGCGGCCCGTTGCGCACCAACATCATGCGCGGCGGCGGCGTAGCGTTCGGCAAGAAGCCCAAGTCGTGGCGGCAGGACATGCCGACCAAGATGCGTCGCCTGGCCAACCGCAACGCCGTGCTCGCCAAGGTCGTCGACTTCGACGGCAAGCCGCTGGAAAACTGCGAACTCAAGATCGTTGATTCGCTCTCGCACGACGCGCCGAGCACCAAACAGTTCGCCTCGCTGCTCGACGCCTTGAAGATCGACCGCAACTGCCTCGTCGCGATTGCCGACACCCGCGACGCCGCGGCCCGCTCGGCCCGCAATATTGAGGGTGTCTCCGTCAGCCGAATCGACCAGCTCAACGTCTTCGACGTGCTGAACCATCGCTACCTGCTGGTCGAGAAAGCGGCGTTCACGAACTACATCGAATCCGTATCCAACGGCCGGAACAAGGCGGCGCCCGCCAACGTTCCGGCCGCTGTTGTTGATAGCGACGTCGAGGCTGAGGCGAAGGCCGAAGTCGAGGCGCAGGAAGGCGGTGACTGATGCACGCGATCGACGTCCTGAAACGTCCGCTGATCACGGAGAAGTCGGCCTGGGAGAGCGAGGCGCGCAACCGCTACTCGTTCAAGGTCGACATGCGGGCTCGCAAGGGTCAGATCAAGCGCGCTGTCGAGCAGATGTACGGCGTGCGCGTGATGCGCGTCTCGACGCAGGTGCGCAAGGGCAAGTACTTCCGCACGCGTTGGGGCACCGCCAAGACGGCGAACTGGAAGCGCGCGACCGTGCAGTTGCACCCTGAGGACCGGATCGAGTTGTTCTGATTTGTGCGGGCCAAGATGGCCCGCCTAAATAGCCGGGCCCTCTCGGCCCGGAACGCCAACCGGAATTGAACCATGGCCATACGCGTCTACAAACGAACCAGCCCCGGTCGCCGCAACTCGTCGGTGAACCTGCACTCCGAGGTGACTAAGAACACCCCGGAGAAGACGTTGCTCGCGCCGATCAGCAAGTCCGGCGGGCGCAACCACAAGGGCATCATCACGACCCGCGGCCGAGGCGGCGGCGCGAAGCGCCGTTACCGCAAGGTCGACTTCAAACGCAACCGCAAGCTCGACGTGCCGGCCAAGGTCGTTGGTATTGAGTATGACCCAAACCGCACGAGCAACATCGCGCTGCTCGAATTCGAAGACGGCGACAAGGCGTACATCATCGCGCCCAAGGGGCTGACCGACGGCGACACGGTCGTCAGCGGCAGCGAGCGGGCTGAGCCGCAGGTCGGCAATTCAATGCCGTTGGCGGCGATCCCGACCGGCCTGAACGTGCACTGCATCGAGTTGGTGCCCGGCCGCGGGGCCGAGATGTGCCGCTCGGCCGGCACATACGCCCGGCTGACCAACCGCGAAGCGGGCTGGGCGACGCTGGTGCTCCCGTCCGGCGAGGTCCGACAGGTGTCGGTCAATTGCCGGGCGACGATCGGTGAGGTCGGCAACTCCGACCACGCGCTGGTGCGTTGGGGCAAGGCCGGTCGAAACCGCCACCGCGGCAAGCGGCCGATCGTCCGCGGTATTGCCAAGTCGCACCACGACCACCCGATGGGCGGCGGCGAAGGCCGATCGAAGGGCAACCGTGCCCCGGCCAGCGCCAGCGGCACGCCGGCCAAGGGCGGCCGAACGCGTAAGCGTGGGCAGTACTCAGACAAGCGCATCATCCGCCGACGCCGCAGCAAGCGGTACGGGCAGTTGAGTTTGTAAACCTGTCCGGGCCGAGACGGCCCGGCTAAATAGGCGGGCCTTCCAGGCCCGCAATGCAACGCAACGACCAAGCGAATCGTGAACGACACGCGACCCGACGGAAACGCAACATGCCTCGATCACTGAAAAAAGGCCCGTTCGTCAATGAGAAGCTCTACCGCAAGGTCGAGATGCTCAACCAGCAGGGTCGTAAGGACCCGATCAAGACGTGGGCGCGCAGTTGCACGATCGTGCCGGAGTTTGTGGGCCATACGTTCTTGGTCCACAACGGCAAGATCTTCCACAATGTGTTCGTGACCGAGGACATGGTCGGTCACAAGTTGGGCGAGTTCAGCCCGACGCGTGTGTTCCGAGGCCATACGGTCGGCACGAAGGCGCAGCGCGCTTCCGGCATGATCTGATTTTGAAACAGGTATCGAGCAACGAACGCCTTTGACAGGCGAAACGGGAGTCCGTCCCATGGCTTACTCAAACATCCATCGCGGTGCACGCATCAGCCCGACCAAGGTGCGCCCGGTGCTGGATCTGATCCGCGGCAAGGTCGCCGGCGAGGCGCTGACGATCCTGGAGATGAGCACGAAGCGCGCCGCCGTCTTCATCCGCGAGGCCTTGAAGGCCGCGATCGCCAACGCAGACCAGGCCGAGGCCGACGTGCGAAACCTGTACGTCAGCCACGCCGCGGTCGACTCCGGCCCGACGATCAAGCGGTTTCAACCCAAGGACCGCGGCCGGGCCCACCCGATCAAGAAACGCACGAGTCACATCACGGTGGCCGTGGACGAGTTCTAAACCGTTGCCGATTTGCGATTAATGATTTGCGATTTGAAGTAGACCAAACCTGATTCGTCAAACACAAGGTTAGACCATGGGTCAAAAAGTTCATCCCTTCGGCTTCCGCGTCGGCATCACCGAGGCTCACCGCAGCCGGTGGTACGCGCCCAAGGCGTTGTACGGCGAGTTGCTGGTCGAAGACGAGAAGATCCGCAACTACATCGACCGCCGGTTGAACCGTCGGCCGCCGTTCGCCGCGATCAGCGACGTGCATATCGAGCGGACGCGCGAAGAGTTGAAGATCATCATCAAGACGGCCCGCCCCGGCCTGGTGATTGGCCCGAAGGGTCAGAACATCGAAGACCTGACGGCCGACCTGCAGGACCTGACCGGCCGAAACGTCTCGATCAACTGCATCGAGGTCGGCAACCCGGACGCGGACGCGCAACTCGTGGCTGAGTCGATTGCCGAGCAGCTTGCCAAGCGTGCCGGCTTCCGCCGGCTGATGAAGGTCAAGGCCGAGGCGACGATGAGCGCCGGCGCCAAGGGCGTGAAGATCCAACTCGCCGGCCGCCTGGGTGGCCACGAGATGAGCCGTAAAGAAGACATCCGTTTGGGCGCCATCCCGCTCCAGACGTTGCAGGCCAACGTGGACTACGGCTTCGCGATGGGCCGAACGACCTACGGCATCATCGGCGTGAAGGTGTGGATCTTCAAAGGGATGTACGAGGAACTGAAGGAAGGCGAAGTGACGAGCAAGGCCGCCGGCGCCCGACCCCGTGCGCGAGGCCGACGTTAATCGACGCCTTTAACCGACATAGGCCGACCTCTTGGTCGGCAAGCACCCGGTTGACTGATGCGTTCCGGGCCGCGACGGCCCGGCTATTTAGGAAACTGTTATGCCCCTGATGCCCAAACGAGTGAAGTTCCGCAAGCAGCAGCGCGGCCGAATCAAAGGCAACGCGACGCGCGGTAACACGGTGGCTTATGGCGATTTTGGCCTGCAGGCATTGGACCGCGGTTGGATGACCGCGCGTCAGATCGAGGCCGGCCGCGTCGCCGCGCGTCAGTATTCCGGCCGCGAGGGCAAGCTGTTCGTCCGTGTCTTCCCCGACAAGCCGATCAGCAAGAAGCCGCTCGAAACCCGCATGGGCAAGGGCAAGGCCGAGCCCGAGTATTGGGCGGCCGTGATCAAGCCCGGCATGGTGCTGTACGAGTTGGCCGGCGTGCCGCGCGACATCGCGGTGGCCGCGTTCGCCCGCGTGGCGCACAAGATGCCGTTCAAGTGCCGGTTTGTGGATCGGCGTCACGTGTGACGCAAGCGACGAGCGATTAGCGATCAGCCAGAGTTGAGATTCGCCAGTAGAGACCAGAACCATGAAAGCCGCAGAAGCTCACAAGATGTCGGACGAAGAGTTGCGGGTCGAAGAGGACCGGCTGCGCAAGAAGCTGTTCGAGCTTCGCTGCCAGGCCGTGACCGAGAAGCTCGAAAACCCGCGTCAGTTGGGCAACCTCAAGCGCGACATCGCCCGGTTGCTGACCGAGCAGCGCACCCGCCAGCTCAAGCAGGAGACGAACTAACCGATGCCGACGACTAAACGAGGCAAAGACCGTGGCCCGCTGACGGGCAACAAGATTGGCGTCGTCACCAGCGACAAGCGCGACAAGACGCGCACGGTGGTGATCGAGTTTCAGACGCGGCACCCGAAGTACGGCAAGTACCTCAAGCGCAGCACGAAGCTGCAGGTGCACGACGAAACGAACGACAGCCACGAGGGCGACCGCGTCGAGGTGACGGTGTGCCGCCCGCTGAGCAAGACCAAGAACTGGCGGCTGGTGCGCGTGCTCGAACGCGCCCCGGGCGCGACGCCCGAGATCGCCACGGAGGCGCCCGCCACCGAATGACGCCGTAAGCGTCATCCTGCAAGGACTCACAGCCATGCTTCAACAGGAATCCAGAGCCCAGGTCGCGGACAACACCGGCGCCAAAGAGGTGCTGATTGTCCGCGTGCTCGGCGGGTCGACTGCCCGCGGCAAGCACACGCGTAAGCAAGCGTTCATCGGCGACCGCGTCGTGTGCACCGTCAAGAAGTCGCTGCCCGGCAGCGAGTTCTCCAAGGGCGGCAGCCGCGAAGAGCGCCACAACGTCCGACTGGTCAAGGCCGTCGTCGTCCGCACGAAGTACCCGACCCGCCGGCAGGACGGCAGCTACGTCCGATTCGACTCGAACGCGGTCGTGCTGATCGACGACGAGGGCAACCCGAGGGGCACGCGCATTTTCGGGGCCGTGGCCCGCGAGTTGCGCGAGCAGAACTACATGAAGATCGTTTCGTTAGCGAACGAGGTGGTGTGACCGCAGATTAGGCCGACCGTCCCGGTCGGCAAGCGTCCGGCAAACACACGCTTCGTGACGCATAGCACCCAGGACTCAACGACATGCCGCAACACGTACGAAAAGGCGACCTGGTTTACATCCGGTCCGGCAAAGACCGCGGCCGAACGGGCACGGTCCTGCGCGTGATGCCCAAGGAGGACAAGGTCCTCGTGCAGGGCATCAACATCGTGCGCAAGCACCTGAAGCCCAGCCAGAACAACCCGCAGGGCGGGATCATCGACAAGGAGATGCCGCTGCACATCTCCAACGTCTCACCCGTGAGCCAGGGCAAGCCGACCCGCGTCCGTTTCGAGACCCGCGACGACGGCTCGAAGGTGCGCGTCGCCGTGAAGACCGGCGAGGTGCTCGGCCAACCGCTGAAGAAGGCCCGCTGACCCCAAAGAAGAACGGCCGCTTGCGGCTTAGCGCCGCCCCAAGCAAACGACCAAGGGCAACACCATGACCCCGCGACTCAAACAGCAATACGTCGACACGATCGCCGCGAAGGTGCGCGAGCAGTTCGGCATCAAGAACGTGATGGCCCAGCCGCGCCTCGAGAAGGTGATCATCACCGTCGGCATGGGCAATCAGCTCGAGGGCACGAAGCTCAACGCCAACGCCAAGGAGCAGGTCCTCTCCGACCTGTCGGTGATTACCGGTCAGAAGCCCGTGATCACGAAGGCGAAGAAGAGCGTCGCGAACTTCAAGGTCCGCGCCGGCTACGAGAGCGGTGCGATGGTGACCCTTCGCGGCTCGCGGATGTGGGAGTTCGTCGATCGGCTGATTTCGCTGGCCATCCCGCGGATCAAGGACTTCCGCGGCCTGAACCCGCGCAGCTTCGACGGACGCGGCAACTACTCATTCGGCGTGACCGAGCAGGGCATCTTCCCCGAGGTCGACATCGCCAACGCCAAGTATGTGCACGGCTTCCACATCACGTTCGTCATCAAGAACAGTGACAACGAGAAGTCCAAGGCCCTGCTGACCAAACTGGGCATGCCGTTCGCCGACAAGAAGGAAGCGGCCTGACCCCGACCTGGATTGACGAACCCCACGGAGCGCCCCATGGCATCCTTATCGACGACGACCCGGAACCAGCGTGTCAAGCGGACGAACGACAAGTACCGCGAGCTTCGACACAAGCTGAAGAAGGAAGGCGACTACGCCGCGCTGTCGCGCCTGCCGCGCGACGCCAGCCCGACGCGCTACCGCAACCAGTGCGCGTTGACCGGCCGAACGCGCAGCGTGTACCGCAAGTTCAAGATCAGCCGACTCATGCTCCGCAAGCTGGCGCTTGAGGGCAAGATCCCCGGCATGCGGAAGGCTTCCTGGTAAGGGCGTCGTGACTCGATGACCGCAACGCGAGCCGGATCGTGTCGATCCGGGATCGGGCTGAACCAGCCCGGCTCGCTCAAGACTCGGAGACTCAGGTATATGGCTTTTTCCGACACCATCGCCGACATGCTCACCCGCGTGCGGAACGCCGTGCGCAACAAGGCGCCGCGCGTCAACTGCCGCAACAGCAAGGTGTGCGCCGGTATCGCGCAGGTCCTCAAAGACGAGGGCTACATCGACGGTTACGACGTGATCGATGACGGCCGACAGGGCGTCCTGCGGATCGAGCTGAAGTACGGCCCGCACGGCGAGGCGATGTTCCACACGCTCAAGCGTGAGAGCAAGCCCGGCCGGCGCGTGTACGTGAAGGTGGCCGACATCCCGCGTCCGATGGCGGGCCTGGGCATTTCCATCCTCACGACGCCCAAGGGCGTGGTCAGTGACCGCAAGGCCCGCACGGAGAACGTCGGCGGCGAGCTGCTGTGCACCGTCGCCTGAACAATGCCGCTTGCGGCTTAGCGCTTCTGAAGCATGGCGCTTGATTAGACAGGACCAACACTATGTCACGCATCGGTAAGAAACCCGTCCCCGTCCCCTCGGGCGTCACCGTGTCGGTCAACGGCCGAGACGTGGTCGTCGAGGGCAAGCAGGGCAAGCTCTTTCTGACCCACCGCCCCGAGGTGACCGTCAAGGTCGAGGGCGGCGAGGTTGTTGTGGGACGTGAGAACGACTCGCGCGTGTCGAAGGCGATGCACGGGCTGACCCGCTCGCTGATTCAGAACATGGTCACCGGCGTGACCGAGGGCTTCAAGAAAGAGCTGGAGATTAACGGTGTCGGCTGGACGGCCAACGTGCAAGGCCAGAACATCGCGCTGAACGTCGGCTACGCCGATACGCGGGTCGTGCCGATCCCGATGGGTGTGAACGTCGACGCCAAGGGCACGAAGATCACGATCACCGGCGCGGACAAGCAGGCCGTCGGGCAACTGGCCGCCGTCGTCCGTTCGCAGCGACCGCCCGAGCCGTACAACGGCAAGGGCATCAAGTACTCGGACGAAGAGATCGTCCGCAAACAGGGCAAGCAGTTCGCCGGCGGCGGCGCGTAAGCCCGTTGGCCTGGCTACGACGATTGATTAGACGACTTGTATTGAGACAACGTTTCGCGGCCGCCCGAGTGGCGAGCCTTCAAGACGGATCAAGACCATGAAACGCACACAAGCCGTACAACGCAGCGCCCGCCGCAACCGGCGGAAGAAGGGCATCCGCAAGCGTGTCATCGGCACGCCGGAGCGTCCGCGCCTGTCGGTCTATCGCAGCCTGAACCAGTTCTACGCGCAGGTCGTGGACGACCTGTCGGGCAAGACGCTGGTGGCCGCCAGTTCCGTCGGCGCGAAGCTTGAAAACGGCGGGAACAAAGACGCCGCGACGGCCGTCGGTAAAGACCTGGCTGAAAAGGCCAAGGCCGCCGGCGTCAAGCAGGTCGCGTTCGACCGCAACGGGTTCCAGTACCACGGCCGGGTCAAGGCGTTTGCCGACGCGGCCCGCGAAGCGGGATTGAAGTTTTAAGGGAGAAGCGATTAACGGTTAGCGATCAGCGGTCAGCCAGAACAGGCAGCCGTTCAAACAAGGTAACCGTTAAGAGCAAATAGCTAACCGCTAAAAGCTAACAGCTAAAGGCTAACCATGGCAGAAACACTGAACGAAGCTCCTGATCTGGAATCGACCACGGTCGGCATTTACCGAACGGCCGCGGTGGTGAAGGGCGGCCGACGGTTCAGCTTCGGCGCGTTGGTCGTCGTGGGCGACCGCAACGGCCGGGTGGGTATTGGCTACGGCAAGGCGCCGGGCGTGCCCGCGGCGATCGAGAAGGCGCAGAAAGACGCTCGAAAGAAGCTCGTCCGCGTCAACCTGCAGGACGGCACGCTGCCGCACCCGGTCAACGCGCGTTTCAGCGCGGCGAAGGTTCGGCTGATCCCGGCCGCGCCGGGCACGGGCGTCATCGCCGGCGGCACGGTGCGTGCCGTGCTGGAGATGGCCGGCGTCAAGGACTGCCTGACCAAGAGCTTTGGCTCGAACAACCAGAAGAACCTGAGCAAGGCGACACTCGAAGGCCTGCTGCAACTGCAATCCAAGGGCACGATCGAACGCCTGCGCGGCGTCGAGATCGAATCGACCGAGGTCGAAGAGAAGGTCGCCATCGGTAAGAAGTACGCCCCGACGGCGTCGGAAGGCGTGACCAAGGCGAAAGGTCCGGTCTCGAAGTTCGACGAACAGAAAGGGAAGGGCGGTCGCGGCGGACGCGGCGGCCGAGGCGGCGGCGGTGGTCGCGGCCGAGGAGGTCGTGGCGGCGGCGGTGGTGGCGGCGAAGCACCGGCCCCGGCCCCAGCGGCGGATGCCGCGCCGACAGCCGAAGCGCCCCCAACCGAAGCGCCGGCTGCGGACGCGCCCAAGCCCGAGGGCGGCGAAGCCCCGGCGGGCGACGCGAGTTGATCGCCTCCGTCAACACGGTTTGAAACATCGTTTGTTCGACAGATTGCCAACAACCTCCCGATGGGAGTGACACGACCATGATGATTCACGAGATTACCGAGAAGGCCGGCAAGCACCGTCGCCGCAAGCGCGTCGGGCGTGGCCACGCCAGCGGGCACGGCAAGACGTGCGGCCGCGGCCACAACGGCGCGGGGTCGCGCAGCGGCTCGGGCGGTTCGGTCCGCGCCAGCCGCGAGGGCGGTCAGATGCCGTGGTTCCGGCGCTTCCCCAAACGCGGCTTCAGCAACCACGCGTTCCGCAAGCATTACTCGATCGTCAACCTGCACGCGCTGGCCGCCCGTTTCGACGACGGGGCCGAGGTCAATGCCGAGATGCTGGTGAAGGTCGGCCTGATCCGTGACACGAAGGTGCCGGTCAAGATCCTGGGCCACGGTGAATTGGATAAGAAGCTCAACGTCACCGCCGCGAAGTTCACGGAGTCGGCCAAGAAGAAGATCACCGAGGCCGGCGGGAGTGTGACGGAGGCGTAAGCGTTCAGCCCCGGGCTTTGCCCGGGGATCCCCGGCCAGATGCCGGGGCTGAAGAAGATGGATCCCCGGCCAGAGGCCGGGGCCGAAGAGAAGAGAGTGAGAGAGAAGAAACTCGGTGCGTCGGGTTGCACCACGACTGGATGAACCATGCTCAAAGCGTTTTTGAACATCTGGCGGATCGCCGACCTGCGGAACAAGGTGTTGTTCACGCTGTCGATGCTTGCGATCTATCGGATCGGCTTCTTCATCCCGCTGCCTTGCGTCGACCAGAACCTGTTGCGCGAATGGGCGGAGAAGCAGGCCGACAGCGCCGCGGGGAATATTCTGGCGTTCGTGCAGATCTTCACCGGCGGCAGTCTGGCGCAGTCGACGATCTTCGGCCTGGGCATCATGCCGTACATCTCGGCCGCGATTATTTTCCAGTTGCTCACGACCGTTTACCAGCCATTGAAGGACCTTCAGAAAGAAGGCCCGGCCGGTCGTCAGAAGATCCAGGAGTACACGCGTTACGCGACGCTGGCGTTGTGTCTCGTGCAGGCGATGTTCTGGCTGGTCTTCATGAAGAACAGCCAACTCGTTCAGCCGCAGTACGCCAACTCACCGATCTTCTGGGTCAGCGGTGTGCTGGCGCTGACGGCGGGCACGGTGTTCCTGATGTGGCTTGGCGAGCAGATCGACAAGTACGGCATCGGCAACGGCATCTCGCTGATCATCACGGCCGGCATCATCGCGGGTATGCCCGGCGCGGTGATGACCGTCGTCAACAAGTTTTCGGTGACGGGCGGGCCGGACTCGTACAGCATCATGACCGTCATCTTCCTGCTCTGCGCGTTCATCGCGGTGGTGGCGGGGGCGATCGTGATCACGCAGGGCCAGCGACGGATCCCGATCCAGCAGGCCAAGCACACGCGCGGCCGACGGGTCTACGGCGGGCAGCGCAGCTACCTGCCGCTCCGCGTCAACCACGGCGGCGTCATGCCGATCATCTTCGCCTCGTCGCTGATGATCTTCCCGACGGTCATCCTTCAGTTGTTGGCAAACATCGACGGCTGGCAGAACTCGCCCGTGCTCCAATGGTTCGAGCGGAACCTCTCGATGCAGGAAAGCGGGTATCTCTACCTGCTGCTGTACGTCATCCTGATCTACTTCTTCGCGTACTTCTGGACAACCGTGCAGTTCCAGCCACGCGAGATGGCCACGCAGTTACGCGACCACGGCAGCTTCATCCCCGGCCTGCGGCCCGGGCCGAGGACGGCCGAGTACCTCGAAACGGTCATGGAACGGATCACATATGTGGGCGCCGGCTTCCTGGCGATCATCGCGATCATCCCGAATCTTGTTTCCATGGCGTTCGATATTGAGTTCACCGTGACGGTCTTCCTGGGCGGGACGGGCTTGTTGATCGTGGTCAGCGTGATGCTCGACTTCGTCCAGCGGATCGAAGCGAACCTGATGATGCGTAATTACCAGGGCTTCCTTGGCGGCGGGTCGGGCGGCAGCGGGCCGCGCATCCGCGGGGCTCGGGGGTAATTGAGAATCCCAATAAACCATGCCCCGGACTGGATTTCAGGGCAGACTAACGTAAGATTCCCGACTGTCGCCGCCTGAACGGGCTTGTCGGGCCATGAAACGAGTTGCCCGATGCACCGCAGAGACAAAGGCGGCATCAAGCTAAAGAGCCCCGACGAAGTCGAGAGGATGCGCGCCTCCGGCCGACTGGTCCGCAAGGTGCTCAACCTGATGCACGAGATGTGCAAGCCGGGCGTCACGACGCTGGAGATGGACGAGGCCGCGTACGAGACATACACCGCCGCGGGCGCGACGGGATTATTCAAGGGCTACCCCGAATACATCGAGGGCAAGGGGTTCCCAGCCAACACGTGCATCAGCGTCAACGAAGAGGTGGTGCACGGCATCGCGGGCGACCGCGTGATTCAGGACGGCGACATCGTCGGCGTCGATTGCGGCGTGTTGCTCGACGGCTGGTGCGGCGACGCCGCGACGACCATCCTGGTTGGCAACGTCAAGCCCGACGTTAAGAAGCTGTGTGAGGCGACGCAGCACGTGTTGAACATCGCGATCGAGAACATTAAACCCGGTCGCAAGTGGAGCCAGGTCGCCCGATTGATGCAGAATTACGCCGAACGCTCAGGCTACGGCGTGGTCCGCGACTTTGTCGGACACGGCGTTGGAACGCAACTGCACGAGGACCCCAAGGTACCGAACTACGTCGATAAGCGCGACAGCAACTGGAAAGAGTTCACACTGCGGCCGGGCATGGTCATCGCCGTCGAACCGATGTGCACGCTGGGCACGGCCCAGACCGAGGTGCTGGCCGACAACTGGACCGTCGTAACGCTCGACCGCAAAGCCTCGGCCCACTACGAACACACGATCGCCGTGACCGAAGACGGCGCCGACGTATTGACCGACGGAAGATGAGCGTGGAACGCTCGATGAATTGGAGCCTATGGCCAAAGAAGACAAAATCCAGATGGACGGCCAGGTGACCGACGCGCTGCCGAACGCCATGTTCAAGGTCAAGCTCGAGAACGGTCACGAGATCCTCGCTCAGATCAGCGGCAAGATGCGCATGCACTACATCCGCATCCTGCCCGGTGACTGGGTGACCGTCGACATCAGCCCATACGACCTGACCCGCGGCCGAATCGTGTACCGACACAACCAGAAACCGCCGCGACCCCAACCCGACCGAGGTGCGTGATGAAAGTCCGAGCCAGTGTGAAACGCATGTGTGAGAATTGCAAGATCATCAGACGCAAGGGCGTCGTGCGCGTGATCTGCAAGAACCCCAAGCACAAGCAACGCCAGGGTTGACGCACGCCGCTTGCGGCTTAGCGCATTGACCGCTGTCCCCCGACCCTTGAAACCTGGAACACCGCCATGCCCCGTATTGCCGGCACCGACATCCCAGACAACAAGCCGATCCGCATCAGCCTGCGCTACATCTTCGGCGTGGGCCCCGCGAACTCCGAGTTGGTCCTCAAAGAGGCCGGCATCGACGGACAACGCCGGGCCAAGGAACTGACCGAGGACGAACTGGCGCAGCTCGCGGGCATCATCGACAATAACTACATCGTCGAAGGCGCCCTGCGTCGGCAGATCGGCCAAAACATCCAGCGCCTGCGCGACATCCGCTGCTACCGCGGCGACCGCCACCGCCGCGGCCTGCCCTGCCGCGGCCAGCGCACCAAGACCAACGCCCGCACAAGGAAGGGCCGCCGTAAGACCGTCGCCACCAAGAAGGGCGTCAAGGGCATGAAGTAAGCAGGCCGCTTGCGGCTTAGCGCTCTTCACGACAACAAGGTGGGTAATACCCACCAGAACACGACCACAACCACCCGAAGCGAGCTGCCCGTCCACGATTGGAAGAGTCGGCAGCGCACGCAACTTCGAGGAACTCACATGGCCAAGCGATCGAAACGAGTCCGACGCAACGTCCCGCGTGGCATCGCCCACGTCAAGGCGACGTTCAACAACACCATCGTGACCATCACCGACATGAACGGCGAGGTCATCTGCTGGGCTTCGGCCGGCACCATCGGTTTCAAGGGCTCGCGTAAGAGCACGCCGTTCGCCGCGACCCGCGCCGCGGAAGAGGTTGCCGGCACGGCCCGCAAGATGGGCATGAAAGAGGTCGAGGTCCGCATCCGCGGCGCCGGCTCCGGCCGCGAAAGCGCCGTGACCGCGCTGCAATCCGCCGGCCTGAAGGTCACCGCCGTCGAGGACCGCACCGCGATCCCGCACAACGGCTGCCGCCCCCGCAAGAAGCGCCGCGTCTAACTCGCCGCTTGCGGCTTAGCGCGTTTCAAAAGCAACAGCAAAGTAGTGGGGCAGACATTCCAGTCTGCCAACAAGAACACACCGTCCCCCGCAGAAAGCAGTCCACCCGCGCCGTCGGCCGCGCGACCGTGAGACGATACCCGCGGGGGTTGCCCCAAGGCACGGGCCGACACGTTTGGAGACCGTCATGCGAATCCGTTGGCGAGGTTTGGAACTGCCCAGTCGCGTCGAAGCAGACGCGGAGAAGAACAGCGCGACCTTTGGTCGCTTCACCGCCGAGCCGTTTGAACGCGGCTTCGGCACGACCGTCGGCAACAGCCTGCGTCGTATCCTGCTGTCCAGCCTCGAAGGCTCGGCCGTCACCGCGATCAAGATCAAGGGTGCCGAGCACGAGTTTTCCAGCCTCGACGGCGTGCAGGAAGACGTCACCGACATCATCCTCAACGTCAAGAACATGGTCGTCTCGATGGAAGGCGACGAGCCGCGCACCATGCGCCTCGAGGCCGAAGGCCCCGGTGAGGTCACCTGCGACCTGATCGAAGCCGACGCGTCGGTCACCATCCACTCGAAGGAGTTGGTGCTGGCCACGCTCACGAAGCAGATCGATTTCGACATGGAGTTCCATGTCGCCAAGGGCCGCGGCTATGTCCCGGCGTCAGAGCAGTACCAGGAGAGCGACGAAGACCGCGACGTCGATGTCATCCCCGTTGACGCGATCTACTCGCCCGTGCAGCGCGTGCGTTACAGCGTGGAAGACACCCGCGTCGGCCAGCGCACCAACTATGACAAGCTCACGTTGGACATCTGGACCAACGGCACGGTCACGCCCGAGATGGCGATGGTCGAGGCCGCCAAGATCCTGCGAAAGCACCTGAACCCGTTCGTCCAGTACTTCGAGATGGGCACGTCGGTCGCCAGCGAGACCGCTTCGGCCGCCGCCCGCGTCGAAGAGGAACTGGTCCGCAAGCTCAAGATGCCGGTCGAAGAGTTAGAGTTGAGCGTCCGGGCCAACAACTGCCTGGAATCGGCACAGGTTGCAACCGTCGCCGAACTGGTCGTCAAGACCGAGGCCGAACTGCTGAAGGTCCGATCCTTCGGCAAGACGTCGCTGCGAGAGGTCAAGCGGAAGTTGGCCGACATGAACCTGAGCCTGGGCATGGAACTGCCCGAAGAGTTGCAACAACAACCCGCGTCCTAAATTGGCGGACCATCCTGGTCCGCACACGCATATAGGCGGACCATCTTGGTCCGCATCCCGGAGCCTTCCCATGAGACACCGCGTTGCCGGATACAAACTCGGCCGCGACACCGAGCACCGCACCGCCATGTTCCGAAACATGGCGATCAGCCTGCTCACGCACGGCCAGATCACGACCACCATCCCCAAGGCCAAGGCCGTTCAGCCCTTCGTCGAGAAGCTGATCACCCTGGCGCGCAAGGGCCACAAGGCCGGCACGCCCGCCGAAAGCCTCGCCTTCCGCCGCCGCGTGTTGAAGAAGATCGGCGACCCGATCATCGTCGATCGCGACCTGACCGAGGAAAGCCGGCGCGACCTGCGGTCCGAAGGCTACAAGGTCAACAAGTACCACGAGCTGGAAGACGGCCCCCGCCTCGTCGCCAAGTTGTTCGACGAGATCGGCCCGCGCTACGCCGACCGCGACGGCGGCTACACGCGCATCGTCAAGCTCGGCAAGCACCGCATCGGCGACGGCGGACAACTCTGCGTCATCCAACTCGTCGGCGACGAGGACGGCCCGCAGGTGTCAGGTCAATACTCACGCCGCCGCGAGCAGGCCGACAAGCGCATGGCCTACGCCGCCAAGCTCCGCAAGGGCGGCGGTGACGACGACGCGGCCAAGGACGACTCGGCCGCCGACGAGGTCGAAGGCTTTGGCGAAGCCGAGGTCGCCACCGCGACGGCTGAAGCTCCTACCGAAGACGCGGCCGAAGAGCCGACCGAAGCCGAAACGTCAGCCGAGACCGAAGAGGCCGGTGACGACGAAGAGAAGTCGTAAGACGCCCGCCCCAAGAATCATCAATCAAACGCGACCCACATGGGTCGCGTTTTCATTTTGATGTCAATCTGGGAAAGATACGATGCCCGTCCGACAGACCGACTCCCGAATCCGGCTTGCTTCCGAAGTAGTTGGCGTTATAGTGGAGTAGGCGTCAAGAGTTGAGTCGTGTAGCTTTCATTGCCATGACGCCTGGCAGGATGAAAGACCAGCCGTGCCCCTCTATCCGTTTCGGCATAGTTGCGTGGGTTTAGTTGGATGAGAACCATTTCCTCAACGCGGGAGATCCGTATGCGTCGTCGCTCGTTACTGTCGTGCGCCCTGGTCGCGCTTGGCCTGTTTGCTTACTCGTCACAGGCTCGGGCGGCTTTGATCGATCACTGGGCGTTTGAAGAAGGTGCCGGCACGACCACAGCCGACTCGGCGATCGGCGGCCACACCGGAACGCTGGTCGGCGGCATGGGCAACGCCAACTGGGTGCCCGGCGCGCCGTTGGCCGGC
The DNA here is from genome assembly GCA_028284155.1 of Phycisphaeraceae bacterium. Taxonomy (GTDB): domain Bacteria; phylum Planctomycetota; class Phycisphaerae; order Phycisphaerales; family Phycisphaeraceae; genus JANQSF01. The sequence continues at coordinate 26,072 of JANQSF010000087.1, read as the reverse complement.
GGAAGCAACTTCGCACTCGCGTTCGACGGTACGGATGACGCTGTCCAGATCGCCGGCTACACCGCGCCGGACGCCAGTATGCAGAACCCGCGCTCGATTGCCGCTTGGATCAGCACGTCGCAGCCCGAAGACCCGGCCGTCCTCTCATGGGGCGAAAATAACAACGGACAGAAGTGGGTCGTGCGCATCAACGACAACGCCGGCAACGGTCAGGTCGGCGCGTTGCGTCTGGAAGTGAACGGTGGATTCCAGATCGGTTCGACCGTGATCAACGACGGCGTCTGGCGTCACGTCGCGGTGACCTGGGAAAACGACGGCTCGCCAAACGTGCAGGACGCCGTGCTGTATGTCGACGGTGTGCAGGAAGCCATCAGCGGCAACCAGACCAACAACATCAACACCAACCCGGTCCACATCGTGGAACTCGGCAGAGACTCGCACGCGGGCAACAATCGCCGCTGGCTCGGCCGCCTCGACGACGTGCGCATCTACGACCACGTGCTGACGGCCGGTGAAGTGTCGGCCCTGGCCGCCCGTGACGCCACCGCCTCGACGCTGCCGTTGCCCGCGATTGAATGGGACGCGAGCAATGACCCGACACCCGGCGACGCCACCTGGGAAGAGACGGGCAGCGTCCGTCCCAGCTTGAACCTGTCGCTCGACCCCAGCGTCGCGTTCAACCCCAATCCCATGAGCGGCGCTGAGAACATCAACGGTGCGTACACGTTTGACGGCTCCGGCGGTGGGATGCAGAACAACATCGAGTCTGGATTCCCGGGCAACATCACCATTGAGTCGGTCAGCATCGAAGTGCTATTCAAGCCGGCCAACCTGATGGGCCAGAAAGTCATTGCCGAGTTCGGCGGCCAGACCGACGGCAGTTCGTTCACCCTCGACGACGACGTCCTTCAATTCACGTCGAAGGACAACAACAATTTTGGCGGCGTCAGTGTCGCGCTCGGCGGCGTGCCCGATGAGTTCGTTCACGCCGTTGCAGTCATCGACCTGGCTGGCGACACGGTGTCGCTGTATGTTAACGGCGCGATCGTCGGTCAGGACGGTTTTGTGGGTGCTGATTGGGCCGGCGCCAACCCCTTGGGCATCGGTGTTCGTGGCAGCGCGGAAACAGGCGGATCGGGCGGCACGTTCGGCGGCCTGAACGGCTACGGCGGCTTCATGGGTGATATCACCACCGTCGCGATCTACCGCCAAACGCTCGACGACGCCCAGATCGCCCAACTGTTTGACGAACGTCTCCGCGGAGCGCCAGTCCCCGAGCCGGCCACCGCGACGCTCGCGCTGCTCAGCCTCGGTGGCCTGATGCTGCGACGCCGACGCCGCACGGCGTAAGCCGATCGTCCATCAAGACTCAATCCAACAACGACCAGCCCCGGTGCGAGCCGGGGCTGTTTTTTACGCACACGGTCTGCCCCGCGAACGATGACCAGCCACAGGTCGATTCGGCGGCCTTGGTCGGTGTCGAACCGCCGCCGTGACAGTGCGTCTAAAACCGGAAGCAGTTCGTCCACCCAGGGGGCTGACCTTGCGCACCCGTCAAAACCAAGATCGCACAGCCGTCCGCCCGCGTTGTTGTCCAGCTCGACTCGAGCAAGGTCTTGTTGTGCGATGCGGTGATATACTGCGCGTTGGTCTTCTCAATGCATGTCTGATTCCTGTGACTTGACGGACCGGGCTCGTCCCCCGGAGACGTGTTGGTTACCGCGACGCACCACGGATGATTTGAACGCCGACACGACGCTCAGCGGAGTAGTCAACATGAAAAGCCCGAACTTGTTCCTGGCCCTGATGGTGCTTGCGATTCCTTTGGCCTGCTCGCTGCATGCCCAGGACTCACAGCTACAGGTGAAGCCGGAACGACGAACTGACGTCGAAGGCAAGCTGTCGCGTCGCGCGCTCTTTGGCGCGCAACTGGCACCGGTCACTCCCGCGGTGCGCGCCAAGCAGAAACTGGAAGGGGAAGGCGGCGTCGTGCTCCAGCGCGTCTTTCCGGGCACGTCGGCCGCGGCTGGGGATTTCAAAATCAACGACGTCATCCTCGCTGTCGAAGGCGTGGCGATCACCGGCGTCCCAATGTTTATCAAAACCATGGCGCAGGCGCGGGCGGGGCAAGAGTTGACTTTCGAATTCGTGCGTGACGGCGCGAAGCACAAGAAGGCGGTGCGGCTCAAGGAATTGCCGCGTGAAGCAGGGCAGGGCTACGACGTCATCTACAGCCACGTGACGAGTCACGGTGCCCGGTTGCGGACCATCATCACGCGTCCGCGCGCCGAAGGTCGTCACGTTGCCGTGTTCTTGCTACAGGGTGGCAACGCCTGCTTTTCCATCGACACGCCGGTCGGTCAGCCGAACAGTTTCACGCGGATCGCCCGCGACCTGGCGCGCGCCGGCTATGTCACCATGCGGCTCGAACGGCCCGGTTGCGGCGACAGCGAGGGCGGCCCCCTGCGGGACGTGGACTTCAACACCGAACTCGATGGATTCAAGGCTGCGCTCAAGGCGCTCAAGCGGTTCGACTACGTGGACGCCGACAACGTCTTTCTGTTCGGCCACAGCATGGGCGGGGTCGTTGCGCCACTCATGGCCGGTCAGACGCCGGTCCGTGGGATCGCCTTTTACGGCACGGCATCGGAGACCTGGTTTGAAAGCGTCTTCGGTCAGCGTCGCCGTTTGCTCTCGCTCAGCGGGATGGACCCCGCCGCGGTCGACCGCGAGGTACTCCGGCACGGGCAGTTCTGGTTCTCGTTGGTGGTCCACAAGAAGACGCCGACACAGATACTCGACCAACACCCCGGCCTCCGCAAGCAGTTCGGCACAACGATTGGCGACCTATTCACGCCCATGATTACCGATCGCGACTACGTCGCCGGCCGACACTACACGTACTACCAACAGCTTGCGGACCGCAATCTGCCCGAGGCGTGGGAGAAACTTGCCGCCACACCACTCGCCGCCGGGAAGAACGACAACGCCAAGGCATTACCGCAACATCGCCACCCCCGCGTGCTCGCGATCTGGGGAAAGGCAGACTGGATGAGCACGAAGCCGGCCAACGCATGGGTTGCGCACGTCGTCAACCGAGTTCGGCCGGGCAGCGCGAAGTTTGTCGAACTCGATTCGATCGACCACTTTTTCTTCCACGCCGAGTCGTTCGAAGAGAGCTTCGGCTACCTCAGGCCGCCGAGAGGCGGGCCGCATGGAAGATTCAACCCAGCCATACTCAGGACGCTGCGAGCCTGGTTGGGTGAGACGGCGACATCGAGCAAGCAGCAGCCGGCGACCGGCTGACGAATCCGCGTTAATGATTCATTGGTCCCGGATTCATACCGGCCGTACGTCACTTGATTCATCAATTCCCTCGTATTTAGGAGCCGCGCATGAAAACGTGCAAGATGTTTGCTGTGTCGCTGGTTGCATTGGCGATGGCTTTGACCTGGTGGGCAGGCCACGCGACCGGCCGTGCGAGGCTCGTCGAGGTCGGCGGCCAACAGGTCATGCCGTGGTCCGAACCGGTCAACGGCCTGCGTACCCGCCTCATCGCCGGGCGTGAAGAACTGCGCGTCGATGAAGACCTGCTGCTGATCCTCGAACTGCAGAACATCAGCGACAAGCCGATCACAATCCCCATGCCCACCGTCTGGGACCGTGTCTTCCCAAGTCACCAGAAAATCTCCGGCGAGTCCGACCGCTTCAACGTCCGCATCTCAGCCGACCTGATCGGCTCGGTCGTTCACATCCTGCCCGCCCAGCACGAACACCTGCGTGAACTGCACCGCCCGGTCGTCATCCAACCCAATGACGTCTTCGTCATGCTCGTCCGCGCGCAGCCCTATCGGCGGGCCACGAAAGAACCCAAGGACAAACTACGACAGGCCGACGAACACACCTCACCCCACCCGCCGCAGGTCAAAGCGACCCGCTGGTTCACCGACGAGGGCAAGTACCGCCTGACCGCGTCACTGCGCTTCCCCGCCCCGCGCAGCGGCGATCGACTCAAAGGCGGGTACGAGGGCGAGTTGAACACGCCGGCGGTGGCGGTGCGTGTGGCAGGTGTGGACGAGCCAAGTGCGGATGAGTGACGCCGCAATCTCATGATGGCGCGTCGGGGTGGACACACTTTGACCAATCAATGGTCCATAGAGGCTTCGCCGAATTGTCAGGCTTCGCGACGCCACAGTGGTAGCACTGAACGCACTGAAAGACGGAACGCGACGCGTCTGTTCCAGCGGGATGCGAGTAGTGAATCAGACGTACGGTCGCCTCTCCACCGAGGCGGGAACACTGATAGAACTCGGTCTTCTGTTGCTTGGCCATTGCCTACTCGTTCGCCAAGCCAATCGTGTCGTGTTATCTGAGCCATTCAGTGTGGAGCATGTAGTTCGACCTGGATCGTGGGCATCAAACAACAAGACGGCCGGCTAGTTTCTGTCCCTTTGCGATTCACTTGAATTGTAGAAGTCGAGAGAAGGTCCACCATCCCATGTCGATAGTACAGCAAGTACGTGCGCGAAGGAAGGTGCCCACTGCTTGAACTCGGGAGACAAGCTGTACAATGGCGCGTCAGCCACGCGACTGGCTAGATCCTCTGGCAAGAAGCCAACGCAGGTCTCGTCTTTATGGTCGCCGCCAATTGCAAGAATGTCTGATTTGGAAGGTCGCAGCACACCTCTATTCAAAGTAACTACATCAGGAATACTCGTCTTGCGGTCATTAACATTCAAGAGAGGCGCGAAGTAGATCGCCGGATAGCCACAAGAGTACAGGTACGTACCGTTGCAATTGAGCACAAAGTTGACATATACAGCGGGAAGTTTGACATTGAGACTGTTTTCAGCTTCTTCCACCATCTGCTCGGTCAACGGCTCAGAAAGGCAACCATGTCGCGTTGCCAATACTTTGGCGTAGATTGAAGAGTCGTCCATGGCATCATCGTGTTTGTGACCAACGTTCAGCCAAGCAGAATTGGGCCCACGTGGCCAGACTTGAATACACGTCTGTGATTCCGTCAGGCCAGGGCGGGCCTGAAGTTCAGTCGAGTTGCGACACCGGCTTCAACATCCCGATCCGCCACTGAAACTGGCCATACCCCTTGCCGCGCTTGTGTTTGTCCAGCATGCCCTGGAAGACGAACCGCAGGTTGGCCGGGTCGACGGTCAGCGTCTGATCGACGCCGTCGCGCACCAGTTCGCCGTGGCTGATGTTGTCGGTCCAGCGTTCGACACCGTTGGCGGGACGGACGTTTGTCCAGCCGGCGAACGGGCGTTCTGCCGTGTCGGCTAGAGGCTTCCACTGCCCGTCCAGCCGATCGGCGATGTAGGCCTTGTAGTACCGTCGGCCGTTCTCTTCGATGACGGTCAGGTAGCGATCCTGCCCCTTCACCTTGTACGTGTGGCTGGCCTCGAACACCTTCGCCCGCAGAGCCAGTTCGCAGTGGTCGAAACCGTTGGGGAAGTCTTCGAGCTTCGTCCAAAGCCGCCACATCTTGCCGTTCAGGCTCGTCAGGAACAGGTACGCCCGCTGGTCGTCGCAGATGATCCAGTAGTCCAGCCCGCCCTCGCGTCGCGGGTCGTCCGGGCCGCCGTCGAGCATCGGCTTGGCCTTCGTCCACGAGGCCGGGTCGTCGATGGTGGTGGTCGTCGAGTAGGCGACCCACATCTTCTTCGCGCCCGGCACGCCCATCTGGTAGACGAGGTACCACTTGCCGTGCGGCGTGAAGTAGAAGACCTGCGCGGCGCAGAAGTACTTGCTGTCGCTCACTGTCAGCAGCGTGCGTTTCGACCGGTGCGCGTCTTTCCAGTTTTTGAACGAGCAATACTCGATGGCCGATCGGCCGGGCAGTTTGACGGTCATGAACAGGTGCCATCGCCCGTCGTGATAAACGAACGTCGGGTCTTTCTGCGCCCGGCTTGGCTCACGCTCCCGCGACTCGGGCGCGATGAGCGGCGCGCTGTATTCCCATTGCGTAGGCAGTCGCAGCGGTGAGGGGGCGTCGACGCAAGCGGCGATGCTTGACTCTTCCCTCAACTCCGCTGAGACCGGTACTGGCCAGAGCGAAAGTGAAGATACGACAAAGATGCAGATCAAGCCCGCGAGCTTGACACGCTCAATAAGGTGTAAGGCCATGCCTAAGTATACGATCGCCTGACATGAGATTGTTCGACAGCGTGGCCGGCCCGGTCCGATGCGTCACTCAGGTCGCGACACACCCATTCATTTCAAAGCCTTCGTCGCTCTCGCATGGCTGGTGATACCTCAAACTGGCAACGGCACTTCTTGTAATCGCACCAAGACTCTAACTCGGCATCCACTTGTCTCAGTTCAGCCGGTGTGAGCAATGCCCCCGAAGGCTGTTCCCATCGTTCAATTTCACCGAGAACAAGAAGGTCGTACTCGTCTGATGCAGAAATCTCAACGGATAGGCGAAGAAACCGAGTGCCGTCCGAGACGCGAATGTATCCGTGCCGTCCCAACATCTCCAGCGATATGTCATACACGGTGTCCACGTTCGCCTCCCAGAGCTTGCGCACGTGAATTGGGGTCGTTGCAAATATCGACTCAACTACAAATGGGGAGTCCAGAATCAGCGCGCCAACGAATTAGGTATTCCCCGGCGACTGCGGGTTCCCCACCAGGTCCGCGTTCGTCTTGAACCGCTCCAGCGCCTTGAGCAACTGTTCGATTTGTTGCACGGGGTTCATATTCAGCAGTCGGCGGCGCAGGGCGTTGACGGTGTCGAGTTCTTTTTCGCCCATCATGAGGTGTTCTTTGCGTGTGCCGCTGGCCGCGAGGTTGATGGCGGGGAAGACGCGTTGCTCTGAGATCTTGCGGTCGAGAATGATCTCGCAGTTGCCCGTGCCTTTGAACTCCTCGAAGATGATCTGATCGCCTTTCGAGCCAGTGTCGATTAGGCAGCTTGCGATGATTGACAGTGAGCCGCCTTCCTCGAACTTTCTGGCCGCGCCGAACAATTGCTTAGGGATGGCCAGCGCGCCCGAGTCGAGGCCGCCGGTCATGATTCGGCCGGTCTGCACGAGGCCGGGACAGGTGTTGAACGCTCGGCCGACGCGCGTCAGCGAGTCCATCAGCACGACCACGTCCTTGCCCGCCTCGGCCATGCGCTTGGCGCGGTCGATCGCCAGGACGCTGAGCATGACGTGCCGCTCCGGCGGGTGGTCGTTGCTGCTGGCCAACACCATCGCCGGCACGTTCCGACGAAAGTCCGTCACTTCCTCCGGCCGTTCATCGACGAGCAGCGCGATGAGTTCGACGTCGGGGTGGTTCTTGGCGATGCCCTCGGCGATATTCTTCAGCAGCGTGGTCTTGCCGGCCTTCGGCGGCGACACGATCATCGCCCGTTGGCCGTACCCGATCGGGCAGAACAGGTCGATCAAACGGTTCGCGGGTGAGCAGCCGGGGAACTCCAGGTCAAGCCTCGGCTGCGGGTCGATCGAGGTGAGGTCTTCGAACTTGCGGTGGTCGAGCGACTCGAGGTACTTCTGCGGCTCCAGCCCCTCGATGGTCGTCACCTCGGCGACGGCTCTGGCCTGCGGCCCGATCGGGTTGAACCTCGCCTTACCCTTCGGCTTGCCGCCGCGTCGGTTCTTGCCCTTCTTGCCTCGGCCGCGCCGTTGTTGCTGCTGTTGCTGTTGGCCGTTGCCGTTGGGGTTCACCCGTTGGCCGAGCGTCACCTCCATCGCCACGCCGGGCCGCAGCTCGAGCCGCTCGATCAGGTCGGGCTTCACGACCGGGTCGTCAGCCGAAAAGCTGCCCAGGTCTTCCAGTTGGCGGAGTCGGCCGCTGCCGCCGACGAAGGTGTCGAGAAAGCCGGTCGTCGTCTGTGTGTCGGACATGTCTGAGTCGTCTGGACGCTCGCCGGTCGCGACGCGTTGAGACGGTGCGTCGGGCCGGGCGCTCGTATGGGAATGACCGGAACCGCCGACGCGACGGTTCATGCCGAGGCATGGCCGAGGGCCGGGGGGCGCGCGGTCGAAACAAGGGCTGAGCAATCTCCGCTGGGCGGTCGCGGTGTTCGGCGACGGCGACCGACGGGGGTCGGTTCACCTCGGACGAACTGGTTCGATGGTCGGTTGGCTGCGGGGGTTGTTTCGACTGATCCCGTCGACCAGTCCCGCTCTCTACTGGCTAAGCCAAACCGCCCGGGACGCCGATCGGCGTCAGGTCGCAAGTCAGGGCGACCGCCACGAGTGGACGGGCACATTGTACGTCATCGGCCCAGCGGAGCAAGCGATCCAGCGGGGGCGAGTGGGGATTCGGCTCGATTTGGGGTATTTGCTGAGGAAATACCCGTCTGTAGGTGAAACAGGGGATAAACCACCGAGGGCACAGAGGAGAGGGGATGTTGGACGAATAGCCGTAGGGTGGGCACTGCCCACCACGGAGCACGGCAACGCCGCGTCGAACCGTGGTGGGCAGTGCCCACCTTACAAGGACGTTTCCAACCTCGGTGTCCTCGGTGGTTATCGAACGATCAACCATGCGCCGACCGGCGGACAGCCGCGCCGATCCACGCCAACCCAAATGCCGCGCACAGCAGGCCGACCATGAACGGTCCTGGTGGCAGGTCGCCGGTGACGAGGCTCAGCAGCAGGCCGCCAACCGTCGCCGAAGTTCCGACCGCGCAGGCGATGCCCAGCACCGGGCCGAGCCGTCGGCTGAGTTGCAACGCCGTCGCCCCCGGAAGAACGAGTAATGCCGTGACGAGGATCACGCCGGCGAGCTTCATGCTGACCACGATGGTGACCGTGAGCATGGCCAGCAGGAGCACATGCATCGCGCGCGTACGGACGCCAAACACTCGGCTGGTCGTTTCGTCGAACGTGTAGAACATGATCTCCTTGAACACGGCCGCACCGACACCGACGACGAGCACGGCCACGACGATCGCCGTGAACATCCCGTCGCGGCCGACGCTGAAGATCGAACCGAACAGGAGCTGCTCGAACTCGACGGCCTCACCTCGGCCGAACCGCTCGACGTACCACGCTTGGCGACGCAGGCTGTTGAGCAACACGCCCAGGGCCATCGACGCGACCAGCAGCACGCCGATGGCGGTGTCCGCCTCGACACGCTTACGCCGCGACAGCGTGGCGATGACCATCGCCGCCGCGAGACAGAACGCGGCGACCAGTAGATCCTGCGCGAGTCCGGCGTTCAAGCCGAGAAACAACGCGAGCCCGACACCGCCGAACCCCGCGTGGCTGATGCCCTGCCCGATGAACGCCATCCGCTTGAGCACGACCGCGACCGACAGCAACGAACACATCGTCCCGACCGCGACGGCCGCGACGAGTGCGTGTTGAACCCACGATTGGGCGAGGTAGTCGGAGAGGGGCATGGGGAGAAGGTCGAAGGTCGAAAGTCAAATGTCGAAAGTCAAATCTGGACGCGCATCGTGCTAGGATTCACGGGTGCCACTGGCGGCTTGCCCGCCAGTGCTTTGTCGTTCGGGATCAGCACTGGCGGGCAAGCCGCCAGTGGCACCCAGCATGTGTCGGAGATCGTCAGTCATTGCGGCAACACCGTCGCGATCTCGTGCGCGAACACTTCTTGCAGCACGTCGCGTGTTAAACCGTCAGGCGCGTCGTGGAAGTGGATCGACTGACGCAGACACGCCACGCGGTTACAACCCGCCGCGATGGCCTGGATGTCGTGACTCACGATCACCACGGTCAACCCGAACGACTCGTGCAGGTCGTGGATGAGTGACGCGAACTGTTGTTGCCCAGCCTCGTCGACGCCGACCAGCGGCTCGTCGAGGATGAGCAGTTTCGGGTTGGCGGCCAACGCCCGCGCGATGAACAGCCGCTGCTGCTGTCCACCCGACAGCGCGCCGATCGGCCGACGCCGCAGGTCGATCACGCCGACCTGCTCCATGACGCGCAGCGCGTGCTCGCGGTCGGGCTTGCTGTGGCGTTTGAATAGACCCGTCTTGCCGACCAGCCCCATCATCACGACCTGCTCGGCCGTGATCGGGAACCGCCACTCCGCCTCGATCCGCTGCGGGACGTAGCCGATCACGTCGCCTTGCCTGCACGCCTTGGCCGGCGTCATGTCCATGACCCGCACGCTGCCGGCCGACGGCTCGAGTTGACCGAGGATGATCTTGACCAGTGTCGTCTTCCCCGCGCCGTTCGGGCCGATGATGCCGAGGTTGCACCCCTGTTCGACGTGCAGCGTCACGTCACGCAGCACGGGTTCGCGATCGTCCGCGTCGTATTGGAACGACACATCGTCCAGGCAGATCGCGTCACGACCACCGCCGTGGTGGTGTGCCAGATCGCCGTGATTGCACGAGTGCGTGTGGGTGGTCATGGTGAATTGAGTTGGAACCACAGATGTACACAGATGGACACAGATGGGGAGTAGAGGAGGGAAACAGTAAAGCAGTAGAACAAGCCAGCAGGGAATCGACGTTGCGCACTGTAACGTGTTTAGCGGCGTGCCCGCAGCCCGCCTTCCGCGGGCTTGCGTGACCAGAAGAAGACGGCCCTGCGGGCACGCCGCTAAACGGGTGTTCGGTTGGTCAATTGACGTGCGGCGCTAAACGGTTTTCTGCGCGCGAATCCGATTTCCTGTTTTCCTGCTCTCATGCTTTCCTGCTTTCTCATCTGTGTCCATCTGTGTTCATCTGCGGTTCCACCCCGTCATTCCATCGACTGCCCGCGCTTCAGCGTCGCCAGGTTCGATTCCATCAACTCGAAGTACGTGCGGTATCCTTCCGCGGCCGGGTCGCCCAGCGGGTCGAGGCGGAGGACTTTGACGCCTGTTTCTTCGGTCAGGACGCGCACCGCCTGCTCGGGCATCTGCGGCTCGGCGTAGAAGACTTCGAGTTTGTGTGCCTTGATCGCCTTAATCACGCCGGCCAACCGAGCCGGTGCGACGTCTTCGCCGGGGGCGAGGTCGAACGGCATGAGGTGCGCGACGACCTCGAGGCCGTAGCGTTCAGCCAACGGATCGAACGCGTCGTGGTAGGTGACCAGGTGTTTCTGTTTGACGTTGGCGAGGGTTGACTTGTACTTGGCGTCGAGTGCTTTGAGCTTGTCGAGCAGCGCGTCGCGCCGTTCCTGCCAGGCGGTCGGCAACGGGATTGCCTCGCCGGTTTTGTCGCCCTTGCCTTTGGCCAGGTCGTAGAAGTGAACGGCCGGGACGTCCGGTGCGACCTTCTTGGCGGCGCTGTCAGCCCACGCGTCCAAGCCCTGCCCGATGGAGATCAGCAGGTCGGCCTTGGTCAGTTGTGCGAGTTGGGCTGGGGTCGGTTCGAAGCCGTGCGGGCTGGCGCCGGGTGTGAGCAGGGTGTGCACTGTTGCGTCTTCACCGACGATCTCGCTGATCAGGCTGGCGACGGGCGGAATACTGACGACGATCGTCGGTTCGTCGCCGGCGATGCGCGCCAGTGGTTGCTCCATCGCGCTGACAAACGCGTGTGCAGACATCGGATCAAGCCAAAGGTGCGGGTTCGGCCCACTGTGATCATGGTCGTGCCCCGCGTGCTCGTCGTGTTTGTGGTCTTTCTCGTGATCGTGACCATGATCGCAGGCGGACAGGCCAAGACCGGCCGCAAGAACGAGCGACAAGATAAAGATGCCGCCGCGTCGGGCGTGCGTGATCGCGTGATGACGTGTGGACACGTGCCGTCTCCTGCCTGATAATCGGTTCTCAATTATTGCAAGCCGGGTCGTGCGGTCAATGTTGCGCGTTGATTCGGCGGCGCGTTGTTGGCCACGATCCACACCGGCGTCGCTCGGCCGCAACACGTCGGACCGATAATACTTCGGACACTTCTCGCCACGATTCCGTCTAATCAAAGTCAACGTATGGGGTTATGCGCCTTCTGGTCGCTAGAGTCGCAACTGGCACGGCGGTTGTAACGGTCATGCTGAGAGACACGCCCGATCAGCGTCAGCCTCGGACCCCCGGACAAGCCGTTCCAACTGATCGATCGGGCAGCTTTTATCCCCGTCGCCCGCGACGGGAAAGGAGTGACGCATGATCCGTCAATGGTCGTATGGCTGGGCAGGGATGTTAATCGGTGCACTGATCGCCGCGGCGTTCTGCACGTCGGCTGACGCCCGCGACATGCCCTTGCAGCAGGCCACGCAGCGACGGGCCTACATCGTCGTGCCCGACGCCAAGCCCGCCCGCGTGGTGACGCGTTACATGGCCAGGCAGCACGACGTGAAGGTCGTCCGCACGGTGGTCAACCACCAGTCGCACGACGTGGATTTGGACGCGAACTACGGCCGACAGGGCCAATTTCGGATCGACGACGACCACTGGCTGCTCAAAGCCCAGCGGCTCGGCAAAGCGGCCACGGCCGGCAAGGCGAAGGTGATCTTCGGCAAGGTCCGCACGGTGCAGACCGTCCGCGAAACCCGCCCGCAGCCGAGGCTGATCATCCAGAAGCCGGACGGCATCGCCCCCCGGCATCACGACCCCAAGAAGTCTCCCAAGCGGCGTTTCCCCGGTCAATGGGTTCACGCTGACTGATCGGAGACGCCCACCAAGTTACCCCTGATCGAGTGCGGCCCGGTGCGATTCTGCCCGGGCCGTGCTTTTTTCTTATGGATGGGGCACCGCCCGCCCCAAGCCGCTTGCGGCTTAGCGCTCCCCTCAATCAACCACGAGAATCCAGTCCCCACCCCGACCCTCCCGAGTCCACTGGATTTTCAAGCCCAACCGCCTAAACTACCCGTCCTCAAATTGCCGGATACCCCCGACCCAAAGGCGTCCCGACATGTACGCGATCATCGAAGACAGCGGCTCGCAGATCATGGTCCGTGAAGGCGACACGATCAAGGTCGCCAAGCGCGATCTCGCGGCCGACGCCGCCACCGTCCTGTTCGACAAGGTCGTCATGCTCGGCACGGGCGGCGACGCGAAGGTCGGGCAACCTTATGTCGATGGCGCGAAGGTCACAGCCGACATCCTCGGCGAGGAGCGGACCGACCGCGTGCCCGTCGTGAAGTTCAAGCGACGCAAGGGCTACCTGCGCATGGGCACGCACCGGCAGGACTACTTGTCCGTCAAGATCACGTCGATCCAGCCGAGCTGATCGTTGACAACATTTGGCATCCAACAAAGAAGGCCACGCATTGTAATGCGTGGCCCTCCTGTGTTTTAGTCAACAGCGGTTTCAATCATCGCTCGCGCCGCCGACGCCGCCCGGCCACCGCCGCGCCCGCCACGACCAGCAGCACCGCCGAGGTCGGTTCCGGCACGGGCAGCAGGAAGCTCACGTCGCGCACGGTCAGATATGCGCGGTTATTGTCGACCGTCACGTCGAAGATCGGCTCGCCGAATCGGTTGAGTGGTACGCGCATGTCGTCGAACATGCCGGTGATGCCGTCGCCGGCCAACAGGAAGTCGTGCTCCGTACCCGGCACGAGGTCCACAGGCGGCAACAGCAGGACCATCAATGACCCGCCCAGCGAGGCTGACCCTTCGACCATCAGCAGGTCGATGCCGGCCTGCCCGACCTCGATCTCCAACAGGCCGTTCATTTCCTGGATGTAGTTGCCGCCCATGCCGCCGTTCTTGGAGATGTACAGCGTGCCCACCGAGTCGCCGGGCGCGACCTTGCCGCCCCGGTTTTCGACCGCCGAATCCACGATCACCGCGCCGCCGTCGCCCTTGATCGTCAGGCGTCTCAACGGGGCTCGCGGGTCGTTCTCAAGCGTGAGGCTCTGTACCTGCAAGTCACCCTTGACGGAGATCGTCGCCGGATTGAAGCCCGGCTGCCCGCCCGGCCCGCCAAACCCACCCGGCGGGGGCAACGGCGGCGGCACCAATCCGAAATCGCCGCCGAGCAGGAACGGTCCCGGTGACACGAACTGTCCCAGCGGGTCGATGAACAGTTGGCCACCGAACAACGACGTTGGGCCGAGGATCTCCATCCGACCGCCCGGGCCGATGAAAACGAACGGGTTCGTTCCCAGTGTCGGGTCGCCGCCGATGCGTGCGCCGTTTTGCGCGGTGAGATTCGAACCGGGACCAACGACCTGCAACTGACCGCTGATCGCGTTCAGCCGAACCACATCGACCTGCGCACCGTCGAACACGCCGAGTTGCGGCGCGCCCGAGTCGTCGGGCGAGCCGAGGTTGATCTGCCGCGCATTCAGGTGGCCGTCCACGTTCACATGCAGCAGGCCGTCGCGGATGTTGAGCAGGTCCTGCACAACGACCTGCGTCGGTTGGCCCGGCGTGCCGCCGATGCCCAGGCTCGACGGGATCGGATTGAGCGGCTGCGGTGGCAGTGGGGCGACGAGCGACAGCCCGTTCGTATTCAGCACGCCGCCGTCGAACACCGTGTGGCCGGTCACCTGCACGCCGAACGCCTGCGGACCGGGGCCACCCACGACAGGCGGGTTCAGGCCGATCAGATTCGGGTTGGCAAACCCGCCGCCCTGGATGGTGACAATGTCGCCGGGGCCGGGCACGCCCGGGCCGGCCGGGCCGTTCCAAACGCTGGGGTTGTTCCATTCGCCGACCGGCAGGACGTTTTCAAAGTGGTCGCGTTGCGGCCCCAGTGGCAGCGGCGTCGCCGCGACGTGGATGCCCGTGCGGACCTCACCCGGGTGGGCGTAGAAGCTTTGCAGAATCGTGCCGTCAACACCGCTGAAGGCGCGGACATGCGGCCCGCCCCCCGGGCCCGGCGCGGTGACGATGTCGGCGATACCATCGTTGTTGATGTCGCCGACCGCGACGCGCACCCCGCCCTGGAAGCCGGGGTAAGGTTGAAACTGAATCAGTGGTGAATTGTCAACACCACTGAACGCCCTGACATGCGGCCCGCCGCCGGGTCCGGCGCCGGTGATGATGTCCGGCACGTTGTCGTTGTTGATATCGCCGGCCGCGACGTAAACACCGCCGGTGAAGCCCGGGTCGAACGCGAAGAAGCTGCTGATCTCCGCGCCGGTCGCGCCATTGAATACCTTCACATGCGGGCCGGCTGCCGGGGAGCCTGGCCCCGGTCCGGTGATGATGTCGTCCACGCCGTCGCCGGTGACGTCGGCCGCAGCGACGCGCACGCCGCCCAAGAAGTTGTTGTCGTACGGCTCAATGCTCAGCCGGTGACCCACACCGGGATTGGACGCGTCGAAAACACGGACGTGCGGCCCGCCACCCGCGCCGGTGCCGGTGATGATCTCGCTGACACCGGAGTTGTTAGCGGTGGCCACATACACGCCGCCGGTAAACGCCGTTCCGAACGGGTCGAAGAACTGCCGCTCGGCGCCGGTGGCGCCGTCATAGACCTTGACGCGCGGCCCGCCACCGGCACCCGCGCCCGTGATGATGTCGGCGACGCCGTCGCCGGTGACGTCCCCCGCGGCGACACGCACGCCGCCGGTAAACGCCGGGTCATACGCGAAGAACGACGCAGCCGGAGCTTGGCCGGATGGGTTGAACTGCGTGACCCCGCCCGCCACGCCGTTGCCCGGTGCGCCGACAATGCCGCCCGTGTAGCCCGGCACGCCGCGGGCCGAATTCACGTTGATTGTCAGAAGTAAGGCGATCGCGCATCCAAGCACAAACCGCCCGCCGCGCCGCACCCAGCGACGCCGTCTCATCTTGTCCGTCGTCATCTTGTAAGCCTCCTCAGTTTGCCAATTCACTGCCAAGCGTTGACGTGAAACCCCGATGGCGCACGTCCATGGTAATCGATTGTCTGATGCCATCCAAATAATTGGGATCGTTAGTGGTCGCTCACTTTGAATGAGGCGCCTGTCTCGTGCCACGGCCGTGTCTGCCGTGCGGTACATCCAGGGCGTTTCACACGGCCGACACGGCCGTGGCACGAGACAAAGCGCAAATGTCAGTTGATGCAGATTCGCCAATCAGCCCATCCTCCCCAGTGGGCTGGGGCGAGGGTTTTGGCTCATCCAACCGTGTCTCAGCCGGGCGAACTCTCACCCGGCAGTAAAGTCTGCGGTCATTGCTCAACCCCGCCCTCGGCCGCGTCTCGGTCGGGCGGGATTAGGTCGGACAGCTTGAAGTGGAAGCCGCCCTGCACGCCGCGTGCGCCGTTGTTGTGGTCTCGTGTCGAGCCGCGCACGCCTTGCCAGTCGAACTTCCGAGGTTGGTCGGACGAGTCGGGCACGATCGGGTCGATCGTGTATTCGTCGATCGTGTTACCGTGCTCATCGACAATGGTGATCTTGATCGGCTTCGGTTGATCATTCGCCGAATCACCACTGACGTTGACGCCGTTGATCTGACCGCCCGTCATCGGGTCGATCAGGATGATCTTGGGTGTGGTTGAGTTGTCGTCCTGCTCGCCATCGTCCTTGTTCTCTTCATCGGAGCCGTTTTCGTTTGTAGTCACCGGTACGTCGCCATCGGTTTGTGGCTTTTGCAGTTGGAACAACCATGTGTATTCACCGCCGCGGTCCGGCGTCTGTGCCGATGTGGCGATCCGATCGCTCACTGCCGGAGCGAGCAGGTATCGTTTGAATTCCCCATACCAGACTCGACCGTCCGTGTCACGCTGCCCGTTCCAGTCAACTTCGGCCTGCTGGCGAGCGGTGATCGATTGCAACACTTCATCTAACAGATGGTCGATGTTGCCATCGTCGTCGTCGCTGTCATCGGACTCGTTGTTGTCGGCCGGCGGGGTATCGCCGTTGTGCTCAAGTTCCAGTGGTTTCAGTTCACCAACGACACGCCCTCTGAATGTGAACGGATTCTGGGTCGGACCGTCCAAAACCCACAGTTTGGTATGAGGAGCATCGTTCTCGGTTGACCCGAGCATGGGATAAACCCAGAGTCCGTAGGTGCTGGACAGGCCGTCAGGCGTGTCGTCATTGTTGCCGGTGATAATCAGTACTTTCGCCGGGTCAACGGTCTGGGCGGTGTGACGCTCCCGCGGGAAGGCGTTTCCCTGATCAAGCGGGGTGGTCTGGTCTGTGCGCTGTGGCAGCACAGCGGCCGACCGCGCGATTGGCGGCTGCTCGGCGTTGTCGGACTCCATCCCCTCGATCGTGACGACCACCGGCTCGACGGCGGGGCCGGTGTCGTCGATGACCTGATACTGCAGGCCGGTCGTTGACATCAGCGTTCGGCCTTCCATCGCCTCGAAGAAGCGGGTGTCGTGTTGTGTGGGTTCGCGTGTCATGTCTGTTCATCCCATTCTGAGGGTCTGTCATCCGGATGGGCGGTTCTTGGATTGGCCGGCCGGCCGCTTGAGACCGGCCCGCGGTGATCTATTCAAACTCGACGCGCCAATCGCGAAGGCGGTCTAACTCCTCCAGGTCTTGCAGCGCCCAATCGAGTGGGTCTTTCTGCGTCTTGTCATCGTCGGCTGCGCCGTCGTCGGCCGGCGCGTCTTCCCCGTTGAGCGGGTTGCCGTGCTCATCCACGATGATGATCTTGATCTGAGAAGGCTGGTCGGTCTTGGGCAACAGGCTCATGCCCGGGACGCGCGGCGTGCTGTCGGGAACGATCTCGACGCCAAAGCGCGATGGTGGGACCGGGCGGTCAAAATCGACCTGCCCCTTGTTTTCTCGATCCCATTGATCCAGAATCCGCCGCAATCGCGCATGCCAGCCTTCATCGTTCGGCTGAGCGTCTTGCTCCGGCGTGTCCCCATTCAGTGGGTTGCCGTTCTCGTCAAGGATGGTGATCTTGATCGTGGGCGGCGGATCGGTCTTTGGCACCAGGTCGATGACCGGTACGCGGTCGGCGTCGACCACGTCGTTCGGATCGATCGGGTTGCCGTGCGCGTCCACAATCGTGATCTTGATTAGGCCGGGCGTATCTGGGTCGGGGGTTCGGCTGGGCAACTCGATCTTGCCTTCATCAATCAGGCGATTCAGCTCTTCGACAAACCGATCCAGGTACTCGGGGTCGATTTCGCCGCCGTTGTCGGCCGGCGGGCCGTCGTCCGCGTCTTGAACGATCGGCGGGTTGGGGTCGGGCGGCGGCTCGACATCGGGGCGCGGGCCGAAGTTCAGGCCCGGCGCGGTCGACATGAGCGTGCGGCTTTCCATCGATTCGAAGAAACGTGTGTCGTGTTGTTCGCGGTCGCGTGTCATGGCTTGCCTCATGGTCGTAGCCAATGTCGTCAAACTGCTTCCGGTGACAGACAGTGACACAAGCGGCGTGCCAGCGTGTTGAGACTTGCGGTAACGCGCGTGGCGGCCTGTTGAGAGGGGTGTGGGCGGTCGCGCGTCGGTCGGGATTGGGGAGTTGGCTGCCGGATTGGGGACTATTACCCAGTTAGGCGGGTGCTTGACGGGATCGTGCGCTCGGCCGCGACGCGCCGGCCCCGGGCATGAGGGCGGTCCTTTTCAACCTGTCAACGCCCCGACACGTGACGTGTCAGGCCTACCACGAGATTGGCGTTGCGACGCTGTGGCGCGGGTTTCGCTTGTCAGGGTGTCACGCCGATGTCGCGGACAAGTCGGCTGCAAGTCGTTGGCGTGTTTTGTCTTGCGGCGTCCGGCCGTGCGGCAGGGGGATGGGTGTGGCGTGGCGGGGTCATCGGGCTAGGCGATCACGCGTTGAGGGTCGCCACGGCGGGTTCAGGTGGACCTACCGGGTTGGGGTTCACACGGGGGCGCAGGTCGGCGAGTTGGCGGCGCGCACAAGTTGTGCGGGCGGACGGAAAAACTTGTGCGTGGGCACTCATGAGGACTCACGTTCGCAACGCTGGGTGGATTTTGACAAGGCCCGGCTGACGCGGAGGTTGGCGATTGCCGCGGCCCCACGCGCGGCTATCCTTTGCGACCCTGTTCCGCCTCGATGCACGCCCTGCGTTGCAAAAGGACGCGCCATGTTTGAAACCGTCGAAATGGCACTGCCGGACCCGATCCTCGGCCTGACTGAGGCGTTCAACGCCGACACGAACCCCGGCAAGGTCAACCTGGGTGTGGGCGTCTACAAAGACGCCAACGGCAAGACGCCGGTGCTCGACTGCGTCAAGGAGGCGGAGCGTCGGCTGATCGACTCGGAACAGACCAAGGGGTACATGCCGATCACCGGCTCGCCGGCGTTTGCCAATGACGTGCAGTCGATGATGTTCGGCGTGGGGCACGCGGCGATCGAGTCGGGCCGCGCGGCGACGGCCCACACGCCGGGCGGCACGGGTGCGTTGCGGGTCGTCGGCGACTACCTCAGCAGGATGTGCCCCGACGCGACACTCTGGATGAGCAACCCGACGTGGGCGAACCACGGCGGCATCTTCCAGAGCGCGGGCGTGCCGACGAAGCCGTACAGCTACTTCGACGTCGCGACGAACGCGCTGGATTGGGACGCGCTACGGGCTGACCTGAACAAGATCCCGGCGGGCGACGTCGTGCTGCTGCACGGCTGCTGCCACAACCCGACGGGCATGGACCCGACGGCCCAGCAGTGGGGGACGATCGCGGACATCCTGGCGAAGCGCGGGCTGATCCCATTGCTCGATTTCGCGTACCAGGGCTTCGCCGAAGGGTTGGAGCAGGACGCGACGGGTCTGCGGACCGTTTTGGGTAAGGTCGACGAGATGTTCGTCTGCTCGAGCTTTTCGAAGAACTTTGGCCTGTACCGCGAGCGAACGGGCGCGGCGACGATCGTCGCGAAGTCGGCCGACGCCGCCAAGGCGGCGATGAGTCACATGAAATCGTGCATCCGGACCAACTACTCGAACCCGCCGGCGCACGGCGGCGAGATCGTGGCGACGATCCTGGCTGACGACGCGCTGACACGGCAGTGGCACGGCGAACTGGCGTCCATGCGCGACCGGATCAACGGCATGCGGCAACTGTTCGTCGACACGCTCAAAGCCAAGGGCGTGTCCGGTGACTACTCGTTCATCACGAGGCAGAACGGCATGTTCAGTTTCAGCGGCCTGACGCCGGAGCAAGTCGATACGCTGCGCGAGCGGCATTCGATCTACATCGTGCGGTCGGGGAGGATCAACGTCGCGGGGATGACGGAGGGGAACATGGATGCGTTGTGTGAGGCGATTGCGGGGGTGCTTTGAGATGGTGAACGATCCGGTTCTTCGGAAAGACCCGGCTTTGGGGTTCCTATACTGCTTGAAGACTTATGAGTGAAATCACCTTAAAACACGACAACATCCCCGGCATTTTGGGCGATCTCGAGGCGCGGATTTTGACGATCCGCGACTCTCTTTGACTACGACGCGAAAGCGGACCGGCTCAAAGAACTCGAGGCCAAGATGGGCGAGCCGGGCTTCTGGGACGACCAGGATTCCGCCAACAAGGTCGTCGCGGAGTTGAAGCAGAACAAGGCCGTCGTCGACTCGATGGACGACGTGAAGTCGGCTGTGGACGACGCCAAGCTGATGTGGGAGATGGCTGAGGAAGAGGACGACGCCGACACGCGCGTCGAGGTCGATGAGCAACTCGATCGGTTGGCCGCGAAGGTCGACCGCGTCGAGACGGCGTCGCTGCTGAGCGGCAAGCACGACCATCGCAACGCGTACATCACGGTCTTTTCCGGCGACGGCGGGACGGAGGCGAACGACTGGGCTGAGATGTTGTTCCGCATGTACCTCTATTACTGCGAGAAGCAGGGCTGGAAGGTCGAGGAGATCGACAAGCACATGGGCGAGGAGGCCGGGATCAAGGACGTGACGCTGCGCGTGGCTGGGCCTTATGCGTACGGCTACCTGTCGTGCGAGCGCGGGACGCACCGGTTGGCCCGCGTGTCGCCGTTCAACTCGCAGGGCAAGCGGCAGACGAGTTTCGCGTCGTTGGAAGTGACGCCCGACATCGAAGAGTCGGCCATCGAGATCGACGAGAAGGATCTGGACATCGAGTTCTTCGCCCGGTCGAGCGGGCCGGGCGGGCAGAACGTGAACAAGCTCGCCACCGCGTGTCGCATCGTGCACAAGCCGACGGGCATCGCCGTGGTCTGCTCGAACGAACGCAAGCAGCAGCAGAACAAGAAGCAGGCGTTGGCCATCCTGCAGGGCAAACTCGAGGCGCTGGAAGAAGAGAAGCGCGAAGCGGAACGGTTGGCACAGACCGGCGGCAAACTCGAAATGGGCTGGGGCACGCAGATCCGGTCGTACGTGTTCTATGACAACCGCGTGAAGGACACGCGCACAGGCTACGAAGTCGGCAACCCGCAACGCGTGCTCGACGGGGACCTTCAAGGGTTTATCGATGCGGAGTTGCGGCGACGGGCGAGTGACGATGGGTAATGGTCACGGCGCGAGACAGGTGACCACGCGTCAGTCAATGGCCTGACCGTGTTTGGAACGACCAAACTCAAACCAGGCGAGCGCTGCTAGGACAACGGCGACTTCGAGTGCGACTAGCGCCGCCTGCCAGCCCGTCATCCAACGCAAGGCCACGCCGCCCGCGCCGGAGACGAGTGTGCAGCCCCAGATGATCGCCACGGCCTTGGGGCGTGAGAAGCCGCGGCGGACGAGGCGGTGCGACAGGTGGTTGTTGTCGCCGACAAACGGGCTTCGTCCGGCGCGGAGGCGGACGATCGTCACACTAATCAAGTCATAAAGCGGCACGGCCAACACGACGATCGGCATGAGCAGGGCGTACCACGGGCCGACGGCTGCATCTGTGCCGGCGGTATGACTTGGCGTGGCGACATACGTTGTGCGGACGCTGATGACCGCCAGCAGCAAGCCGAGCGGCAGCGAGCCGGCGTCGCCCATGAAGATTCGGGCCGGGTGCCGGTTGAACCACAGGAAGCCGAGCAGGCCACCCAGAAGCAGGGTGCACAACGCGGCGACGAACCATTGGCCGGCGATCAACGTGGCGACCAGATACTCGGCAGCGATGACCGCGCCGACGCCCGCGGACAGGCCGTCCATGTTGTCCAGGAAGTTCATGGCGTTGATGACGGTGACGATCCACAACACGCTGACCACGCCGCTTGCGACCGTGCCGGCCGAGCCGTGCGCGTCGAGCAGGTGGAGGATGCGGATGTCGAACCACGACACGAGCGCGACGGCGACGATCACTTGCACGACGAATTTCGACCACGGCCCGACGTGCCTGCGATCGTCGATGAGGCCGACGATATGAAGCGCGAGAACGGCGACGACGACGGCGACGGCCATCGGCGTCTGTTGGCGCAGGCCCGCCAGGTGTTCGGCGGCGGGTGCCAGCCACCGTGGCAATGACGTGGGCGATACGAGCCAACCCGCCGCGAGCAGCAGGACCATGGGGAGCACGACGGTGGCGACGATGGCGATGCCGCCGGTGACAGGTACGGCTGTGTCATGTTGTTTGTGGCCGACCACGCCGGGCTTGTCAACCCAGCCGCGCCGGTGGCCGAGCGTGATCATGGCGCGTGTCGCGGCGAGGCTGACGAGCAGAGCCAGCGGTAGGAGCGACAGGCACAGCAGGGCCAGGGCGGGCATGGGTGGAGTTTATCGGGTCGCTGATGATCCAGGCCATCGGAAAGGCCCGGCTTATTCCGGTTTGAGCAAGTTCGAAAGCACATCGGCTCGGGCACTGCTCTGCGGGGCATTGTCAACGGGCGGTCAAACCGGTAACCTCACCGCTTCGGTGCTCACGTAAACCGGTTGACTCGACCCTGATGCGCCATTTCGGCGCGGGAGCCTTGCATGGGCGGCGTGCTGACAACGTTTGACATGGTGATTTTCTTCGGCTCGCTGCTCGCCGTGATGGCGATCGGGTTATGGGCGGGTCGCAAGGAAGAGACGAGCGAGGACTACTACCTGGCCGGCAAGGGCACGAAGTGGTGGGGCGTGGCCGGTTCGATCTTCGGATCGAACGTCTCAGCCAACCACCTCGTCGGCATGATGGGCGTTGGATTTGCCGTTGGGTTCGCGCAGAGTCACTTCGAGATCACGGCGATCTGCGGCTTGCTCGCCCTGTGCTATCTGTTTCTTCCTGTTTACCGCAAGCTCAATGTCTACACGTTGAGTGAGTACCTGAGCCGGCGATACAACGACGCCAGTCGCGTAGCGTACGCGATCATCATGGTCGTGATCATGGTGGTCATTCAGATGGTGCCCGGTTTCTACATCGGGTCCCGCTCGATCAACATCCTGTTGCAGGGTGACAAAGGTCAGCCCGCAGCCGCGCAGGTCGTTTTGGGGGAGGGTGGTGCGGTCGGTTCTGTGCAGATCGTCAACAGCGGGCGGATGTATGGCGAGTCGGTCGATGTGAACGTCGCGCCGCCGCCGGAAGATGCGGCCGACGGTCGGGTGGCAGAGGTCAAGGCGGTGATCGTCGATCGGCCGATCCTCGCGGTCGTGTTGAAGCAGGGCGGTGCGGGATATGACAAAGCCAACCCGCCCTCTGTGACGTTCGGCAAGGCTGATGCTTCCGCCGCGGCGGAGGCGGTCGCGGTGGTGAATGATCAGGGCCGCGTGATTGCGGTGCGTTTGGTGACAGCCGGCTCGGGTTACGAGAAGGCGCCCGAGGTTATGATCGCGCCTCCGCCGGACGGCGACGATAGCAAGCCCGCGTTGGCGTTTGCGTCGGTCGCCGATCGTGGTGTCGGCCGGGTCGAGGTGATCGATGGCGGCGCGGGTTACAAGGCGGCGCCCGGGATTGGCTTCAAGGGCGGGTCGAAGGACACGCCCAAACTCAGCCCGGGCGATGTCGATCCGACGTGGTACATCGTCGGCATCCTCGCGATGGCAATTGTCACCGGCACGTACACGATCGTCGGCGGTCTCAAGGCGGTCATTGTCACCGACGTGATCCAGTCGGTCCTGCTGCTTGGCGCGGGCATCCTGGTCGCGCTGGTGACGTTCAACGCGTTCGGCGGTTGGGGCGAGATGGTTGCACGCGACTCGGCTATGGCGGCGGGTGAACAGCGGCTACACCTCTACAACCCGGTCAATCACCCCGCGCTCCCGTGGACAGGTGTGCTCAGCGGGTTGATGGTGCTGCACTTCTATTACTGGGGGTCGAACCAGTTCATCGTTCAGCGTGCGCTGTCTGCCCAGTCGGATCGACAGGCGAGGTTCGGCATTATTTCGGCCGGCTTTTTCAAGCTGCTCATCCCGTTTTTCTCGATCGGGACGGGGATCGCCGCCTGGTACTACTACGCCGACCGCGCACAGGTCGTCGCGCAGGATGTGGTGTTCATCGAGTTGCTAAGCGACCTGATCGCGCCGATTGGATTCGGCCTGGTCGGCCTGGTCGCGGCGGGCATGTTCGGCGCGATCCTTTCGAGCCTCGACTCGATGATGAATTCGGCCGCGACGATCTTTACGTTCGACATTTACAAGCGGTACATCGACCCGGAGGCCACGGAGCAACGGTTGATTGGTGTGGGTCGGATATGCATCGTCGTGTTCATTTCGGGTGCGGCGTTGCTGACGATCCTGACAATGGACCCGAACTCGAAAGACAGCTTCTTCCTGCACATTGCCAGCCACCAGGGCAAGCTCGTCGCGGGTGTGGTTGTGGCGTTCATCGTCGGCATGCTGTGGAAGCGTGCAAGTGGCTTGGGCGCTTTCGTGGCGATCGTGACGGGCGTCGGTTTGAGCTACGGCATCGAGCCGGCTTACGCATGGATGGTTGCGAACAACCAGGGCTTTGCCGACGTGATGGTGCCGACGTTTGGCAAGTCGTTGAACTTCTTCCACGCGGTGTTCGTGGCCGCCGGTGTGAGCTTGTTACTGCACGTGTTGATCAGCCTGGCGCTGCCGCCCCGCGAAGATCAGGCGAAACTGACGTGGGCGGGTCTCGGCATCTACAAACCGGAGACGTTGAAGAAGGGCTTTGGTGTCTTTGGTGTGTCGATCGTCATCTACGCGGTATTGGCCGTCTTGATGGTGACCTCCGCACTGAGCCCCGCAGTCTGTGGCGTGATCGCCTCTGTCTGGACGTTCGCGGTGTTTGGCGTTGCGACCGCGCGGGCCAAGACGGACAGTGACGGTAACCCCGCTCCGGCGTTATTGGCCCGTGACGGCCTGTGGGCGGGCCTGCTGGCCGCTTTGGCTATCTTTATGATGTACTATTTCTATTGACATAGGGCCTAACACAGGTCATACTAGAGTGTTGCGTGTCCCGATCGGGACGCTGGATGCCTATTGGAATGAGAGCCAGGACAGACTCGGCAAACGGAGAGGTGCGTATGACGACGGCACGTGTTGTTGTGGCGGCGGTGGTAATCGCGCTGCTGGGATTCAACCTGACGACCGAAGCGGTCACGTCGCACGTCGTGCCGGGCGGCACGCTGGGCAACCAGTCGTTCGGCGGTTCGCTGGGTATGGACTTCAACGTCAACGCCCCGATCGACGTGAGCCGGCTGGGCGTGTTCGACAGCGGGTCGAACGGGCTGAGCTTGCCCGTTACCGCGCGGCTTTTCAATCGGGCGACGGGCACGGAAGTGACGCCGGCCGTGGCGTTCCCCACGGGCTCGCCGGGGTCGCTTGAGGGTGGTAGCCGTCTATTGCCCGTCGGAGCGCCGACTCGATTGCCTGCTGGATTTCAAGGCACGATCGTCGCGCACGGGTATGGTGGCGCCGAGCCGAACGGTAATGCCGGCGGTGGTGTGCCTGTCTGGACGACGGACGATGGCGGGGGGCTGATCTCGTTTGTGGGCGGCGGTCGATTCAACGCGACGCCCGGCGCGTTCCCCAATTCGGGTGACGGCGGTCCGGCCAACCGTTACGCGGCCGGCACGTTCGACTTTGCCGCCAGTTCGGTTAGCAACGTCGCTTATGAGGTGCAGCCAGGCACGGTTGGCAACCAGACGTTCGGCGGGTCGCTGGGCATGGACTTCAATGTGAACAGCCCGATCAATGTGACCTCACTCGGTGTGTTCGACAGCGGTCAGGACGGGTTGAACCTTGGCATCACCGCGCACCTATACAGCCGGGCGTCACAGGAGAAGCTGGCCACGGTGGTATTCCCCGTCGGCCCGTCGGGCACTTTGATCAGCGGCAGCCGGTTTCAGTCGTTGACCGGGCCGGTCCGATTGCCCGCGGGTTTCCAGGGGACGATCGTGGCTGAGGGTTACGGCGTCGGTGAGCCGAACGGCAACGGCGGTGTTTCGCCGTTGGGGCAGACGACGAATTCACTTGGCGGCGCGTTGAGCTTCGTCGGTTCGGGTCGATTCGGCACGGCCGGCGA
>JANQSF010000073.1 GCA_028284155.1 Phycisphaeraceae bacterium | reverse complement strand
CTCACGCAGCGCGTACTCGCCCTGCGGTAGACGCATCCACCAGTTCACCCGCGACGCCACATCGGTGACATCACGCAGTTCATCCGGCAGCACGTCGTTTGGCGTCAATGGGTGCGGACGCGAGACCGTGCGCGGTTCTTCATTGTCCAACTCGCCGTTGTGGTTCAGGTCGGCGTAAATGATCACGCCGCCCAACGCCGGCTCGCCGTTCTGGCGCTCGCCGTCACCGTTCAGGTCGTTCCATTTCAAGCCGGCCACCACACCGTGTGTCGGCAGGCGTCTGTTGCCGAAGTCGACGCCGTCGACGATGTCGCCATCCTCGATGTGCACCACGTGGAAGCCACCGTGCGGGAAGGTTTGCACGAATCCATCTGGCACGACTTCACGCACGACGTACTCGCCCGGTTCGACATTACTGAACCAATAGTGACCCGGGCCGACTGTGCCCGAGGCATCGTCATGTGTTGTCTCTGTTCGCGGTTCACCCGCATCCGGCTCACCGTTGTTGTTCAGGTCAAGGTAGACAGTCACACCGCCCAGGCCCGGCTCGTTGTTGGTGCGCTGCCCGTCGCCGTTGAGGTCATGCCACTTGAACCCGTGGATCACACCGGGATCGGGCGGGTTGTGGTTGCCGAAGTCCAGCCCAAGAACAACCTGACCACCGGCGAGCCCAACGTGGTGCGCGTCCTCGGGGAAGGTCTGCTCGAACCCGTCAGGCACGACCTCACGCAACGCGTACTCACCCTGCGGCAAGCGCATCCACCAGTTGACGCGTGCGGCGACGTCGGTGATGTCGCGCAACTCATCCGGCAGCACGTCGTTCGGCGTCAGCGGGTGCGGACGCGAGACCGTGTGCGGTTCGTTGTCGTCCAACTCGCCGTTATGATTCAAATCCGCGTAGATGATCACGCCGCCCAACGCGGGCTCATTGTTCTGACGTTCGCCGTCACCGTTTAGGTCGTTCCACTTCAACCCCGCGACGACGCCGTGTGTCGGCAGACGCTTGTTGCCGAAGTCGACGCCGTCAACGATGTCGCCGTCTTCGATATGCACCACGTGGAAGCCATCGTGCGGGAATGTCTGTACGAAGCCTTCCGGCACCACCTCACGCACGACATACTCACCCGGTTCGACGTTGCTGAACCAGTAGTGACCCGCGCCGATGATGGAGCCGTTGGTTCCGGGCGTGTCGTCGTGTGTCGTTTGGGTGCGTGGTTCACCCGGGTCGGGCTCGCCGTTGTTGTTCAGGTCAAGATAGACGGTCACGCCGCCCAAGCCCGGCTCGTTGCTCTGCCGCTCACCATCACCATTCAGGTCATGCCACTTAAACCCATGGATCGCGCCCGGGTCGGGCGGGTTGTGGTTACCAAAGTCCAGGCCAAGAACGACCTGTCCACCGGCGAGCCCGACGTGGTGCGCGTCCTCGGGGAACGTCTGCTCGAAGCCGTCCGGCACGACTTCTCGAAGAGCGTACTCGCCCTGTGGCAAGCGCATCCACCAGTTCACACGCGACGCCACCTCTGGCACGTTGTCCAATTCGTCGGGCAATACATCGTTGGCCGTAAGCGGGTGCGGACGCGAGACCGTGTGCGGCTCTTCGTCGTCCAACTCGCCGTTGTGGTTCAGGTCAGCGTAGATGATCACACCGCCCAACGCCGGCTCATTGTTCTGACGCTCGCCGTCACCATTGAGGTCGTTCCACTTCAAGCCCGCGACGACGCCGTGTGTCGGCAGACGCCTGTTGCCGAAGTCGACGCCGTCGATGATGTCGCCGTCCTCGATGTGCACCACGTGGAACCCGTCGTGCGGGAACGTCTGCCTGAAGCCGTCTGGTACGACCTCACGCACGACATACTCTCCCGGCTCGACGTTGCTGAACCAGTAGTGACCCGGGCCGATGATGGAGCCGTTGGTACCGGGCGTGTCGTCGTGAGTCGTTTGCGTGCGTGGCTCACCCGGGTCGGGCTCACCGTTGCGGTTCAGGTCGAGGTAGACAGTCACGCCACCCAAGCCCGGCTCGTTGTTGGTGCGCTGCCCGTCACCGTTGAGGTCGTGCCACTTGAACCCGTGGATCGCGCCGGGGTCGGGCGGGTTGTGGTTACCGAAGTCAAGCCCAAGAACAACCTGACCACCGGCGAGCCCGACGTGGTGCGCGTCGTCGGGGAACCTCTGCTCGAACCCGTCAGGCACGACCTCACGAAGAGCGTACTCGCCCTGCGGCAAACGCATCCACCAGTTGACGCGTGCGGCCACATCGGTGATGTCATGCAGTTCATCCGGCAGCACGTCGTTCGGCGTCAGGGGGTGAGGACGTGAGACCGTCCGCGGTTCGTTGTCGTCCAACTCGCCGTTGTGGTTCAGGTCGGCGTAAATGATCACGCCGCCCAACGCCGGCTCGTTGTTCTGACGGTCGCCGTCACCGTTCAGGTCGTTCCACTTCAAGCCCGCGACGACGCCATGCGGCGGCGGGGCGGGCGTGATCGTCAGGCTGTTGATGGCCATGCGGTTGCTCAGGCCGCCCAGGTCTTCCATCAGGACGGTCAGTTGGCCGTCTTCGACGCGGACGCGCGTCGTCAGTGTGAGAAACTCGCCCGCCTCGGTCGACACCGGGTCGAGTTGGACGCCCTCGATCGTCAGTTGTGCCCGGTCGCGCAGGCGGAACGCGTCGCCGAGGATCACCTGCACGTCGTACAGGCCGTTCGTGACGTCCGCGGCGAACAACGCTTCGTGCACGGCGTTGAAGTCGCGACGCAGGTCGTCGGGTTGGCCTCGGTCTTTGGCTTTGACGCTGCCGGCGATCCAGCCGAACGCGCTGTTGCCGCCGTAGCCCGTGAACTGTGTCACGCGTGTGAAGCCTTCTGCGACGGGCGACGTGGTCGTGCCGAAGTCGAATCGCCGCCGGGACTCTCGCGTGTCCTGGTTGCCGAAATTCAACCCGTGCACAGCCTCACCGGACTCCAGGCTCACGCGGTGTGCGTCGACGGGGAATGTCTGTACAAACCCGTCGGGCACAACTTCGCGGACGATGTAGTCGCCGGGAAGCAGCTCCGCGAAGGCGTAGTAACCGGTGTTCGGCGTCGTCGGGTCGGCCGGCCCGCTGGTCAGCGTGCGCGGTTCGTCTTCGTCGAGTTCGCCGTTGTCGTTCAGGTCGAGGTAGACGGTCACGCCGGCGATGCCCGGCTCGTTGGCGTCCATCTCGCCGTTGCCGTTCAGGTCGTTGAACTTGCGTCCGCGGATCGCGCCGGGTTCGACTGGCTGATTGCCGAAGTCGACGCCGTCGACCGCCTGGTTCGAGTCGACGGTCACGACATGGAATCCGGCGGCGGGGAAGGTCTGCTCAAACCCGTCGGGCACGACCTCGCGGACGACGTGTTCGCCCGGATCGACCGGTGAGAACCAGTACCGCCCGGCCGGCAGGCCGTCGCCCGCCTCGGTCGTACGGGTCTGGGTCTCGTCTTCATCCAGTTCGCCGTTGCGGTTGGCGTCGAGGTAGATCACCACGCCCGGCAATCCCGGCTCGTTAGGACCCTGTTGCCCGTCACCGTCGACATCAAAGAACTTGACACCGTGGATCGAGCCGCCGTCCAGCAGGACACGCGGTTCGAGACGTTCAAAAACCCGGTCAATCCTAGTTTGGCCTCCGTTCTTTGAGACCGTACCCGAGTTTCGAGTCCGTCGCCAGTACGGACGACACAGACGCCGCAGCGCCGAAGCGGTGGTCATGGCTTTGCTCCCTGGTTAAATGAGACCAACTAACACGCAGTGAGCCATTCTCCGGACGGCGCCGGCTCAATTCAATGCCCAAAGCCGCGTTTCGGGGTAAACCCCCAGACCGCCGCGGCCGAGTAACGTGGCGAGACGGATGGACAGACCGTCAGTGACACTCGATTAGACCGTTTACCCGCTCCGAGGAGCAGTGGCGTTCGTCCGAACTCGTAGGGTGGGCACTGCCCACCACAGATTCTGGCGACGCAATGAGAGACCGTGGTGGGCAGTGCCCACCCTACCTTTCGGACCGAGGCTAGTCGGCGTCGTTGGACGATGGCGATTTGATCAACGCCTCGGCTTCCGGTTGCAGCAGCGACGAGAAAGCGTCGGTGGATCGGACCTGGGCGGCAGCGCGTTCGAGGTGGGCTCGGGCGTCGGTGTCGCGCTTCAGCCTGTGACAGGCCATCGCGCGGTAGAACAGGTGCTCGGCCGAGGGCGTGTTGAGGAGCCTCGCGGCTTCCTCCAACCGCTCGTGCGCTTTTTCGTACTCACCTTGCCGGTAATAGGCTGCGCCGAGGTACGTGAGGTAGCGATGCCTGACGGCGGCCGACGTGTCGTCCGGCGCCAGTTCGAGTGCGCGCTTAGCCAGGGCCAACGCGTTCTTGGGGTTGCGCAGCGTCTGTGGGCCGCTGGCGTAGAGCCGTGCCAACCCCGCGCAGACCGAGTGGTCGGGCTTGAGTTCCAGGGAACGTTGCCAGTCGCGGGCGCACGCGTCCCATTGACGCAGGCGGTAGTGGTTGTTGCCGCGCGTGGTCAGCAGGTGCGCGTCGTCCGGCTCGATCGCCAGCGCCGCGGTGAAGTCGGCGATCGCCTGCTGGGTCTTGCCCAACTGCTCGTAGGCGTGTCCGCGGTAGTGCAGCGCGTCGACGTAACCCGGTTGCTTGCGCAACGCCTCGTCGAACGCGGCGATGGCCTGTTCGGATTGGCGCTTGCGGAATAGCGCATAACCGCGATCGTAGTCGGCCTTGGCCTCGGCTGAGGGAGTGGGCTTCGGCGTGGCCGGTGTCTGCGCGGTCTGCGTTGATGCCTGCGTGTCGTCGGTCGCCGGCTTGTCGACGGGCGCGAACTTGCGGGCGTAGGCGGCTTTCCACTTGGCGACTTCACTCGGTTGATCCAACGCGGTGTAGAGGGCGATCAAGGACTGAAGCGCTTCAGCCAACCGCGGCCTGCCGACAGCCGGGATCGTCCCTTCGCGTTCCCGCATGCCCTCATAGCCGGCCAGCAGCAGCGGCTCGGCCTCCGCGTGTTTCGCCTGGTTCAGTAACGTCGTGCCGAGCATCGCCCGCGTGTTGAACGTCGTCCAGTGATTGGGCTGTTTGCGTTGCCGGATGTCGAGGCATTCGCGCAGCAGCGACTCGGCCTGCTCGTGCGCGCCGGCCCGCATGAGGTCCATAGCGCCCATGACCAACGCGCTGGCCAGTTCGGCGCTGTCGGGCGGCTGGGCCTTGCGCACTTCGGCCACGAGTCGCAGCACGAGGTCGGCCGCGTCGCGCGTCCGTTCGGCGTCGATGTACGCGTCGAGCAGGCGGTGCGCCGCGGACCACGTGTCTTCATGTCCCGCGCCGAGCTTGGCCTGCGTCAGGTTGTAACGCTGTTCGAACAGCGGGATGGCCGTGTTGTACTCGCCCGCGGCCATGTACGCCCTGGCTAAATTGCCCAGCGTCGTGAGCGTGCTGCCGCTGTCCGGCCCGTGCGTCTTGCGTTTGAGTTCGAGCGTCTTGATGTAAAGCGGCACCGCCTTGTCCAGGTCGCCCGCTTTTTTGTACGTCAAAGCCAGACTGTTCATGATCGACAGCGTCTTGCCGTGCTCCGGGCCGAACTTCGTCCGCCGGTAGTCGAGCAACTCTTTGTAGAGCGGGATCGCCTGCTCGTAGTCGCCCGCGTCGCGGCATGCGGCGGCCATGTGCCTCTTGCAGGCCAGCGTTTCGTCATGGTGCTCGCCAAACGTCGCGCGCATCCGTTTGAGTGTGTCTTTGAACAGCGGGATGGCGCGGTCGTACTCACCGGCCTCGGCCAACCCGTCGGCCAGGTGTTCCATGCTCAACAGCGTGTACTGGCTGTTGGGTCCGAACCGCGCCCTCGTTCGCTGGAACGTCTGCTCGAAAAGCGGGATCGCGCGGTCGTACTCGCCCGTGTCGATGTAGGCCGACGCCAGGCTGTCCGCGCTGATGAGCGTGTACGGGCTGTTCGGTCCGAACTTGGCCTTGGTCTGCTTGTAGATGTCCTGAAACAACGGCAGGGCTTGTTCCAGGTCGTCGGCATCCTGATAGGCGATCGCCAGGTTGTGCGCGAAAAAGAGCGTGTAGGCGTGGTCGTCGCCGTACCTCGCCTTCGCCAGTTCGAACGTCTGCCGTTGCAGTTTCAACGAGGTCTGCTCGTCGCCCGCGTCATCGTGGGCCAGCGCCAGGTTGTTGATGGTCAACAGCGTGTAGGGATGGTTGGGGCCGAGCTTGGCGCGCATGAGCGTCAAGGCCTGTTCGTGAAGCGAAATGGCTTTGTCAGGATCGCCGGCTAACCGGTGCGCCGTCGCCAAATGGTTCATGTTCAAGAGCGTGTCGGGGTGGTCGTCGCCGAGCTTGGCCCGCATGCGCTTGACCGTTTCCTCGAACAACGGCAGGGCCTTGTCCATCTCCCCGCCCGCCTGGTATGCGCCAGCCAACCCGCTCATCGCTTGCAGCGTCCGGGGGTGGTCCGGGCCGAGCGTGGCCTCGGTCAACTCCAGTGACTCTTTCATGGGGCCGGCCAGCGCCGGGTTGGCCGTGCCCATGACACTGAACAGGTTGAGATTCTGAGCCGTCTGCGAAGCCGTGAGGTTCGACTTGAACAAAACCGTGTCGGGATGATCCGGGCCCAACGTCGCCTCGGCCCGTTTGTAGGCCTCTTCGAACATCGGGTTGGCACGCTCCAGGTCGCCGAGGAACTCATAAGCCCGCGCCAGGTTGTTCATCGCCAGCAGCGTCTGGTGATGATCGGGCCCGGCGCTGGCGCGAGTCCATTTGTACGCCTGCTCCTGCAACTTCAATGCGTCATTGAGTCGCCCGGCGTCCTGATAGGCGATCGCCAGGTTGTTCATGCAGACCAACGTGCCCGCGTGATACGGGCCAAGCTCTGACTTCATCGCGTCGAGCACCTGTTCAAACAACAGGGTGGCTTGCTCATTGTCACCCGCATCCCGGTACGCCAAGCCCAGGTTGTTCAGACACAGCAACGTGTGCACGTCGTTCGGCCCGTGCTCCTTTTCGTAGATCGTCCTGGCCTCGGTCAGGAACGCGATCGCGTCCTGCGGTTGACCCAGGTTGACCAGCGTGACGCCGAGACGGTTCTTCAGCTTGGCCAGGATGAGCGGGTCCCGAATCGCATCGGCGTCGAGCTGTCGGCCGGCCTTGGCCAACCGCTCAGCCAACACTTGCTCGACGGGGTCAACGCCGCCTTTGACCTTGCGGATGTCCAACTCGGCGAAGATGTCGAACACGGTGTCGTTGATCTCTTCGATCTCGTCCAAACGCTGCGCGGTCAGCCGATTCGCCTCCTGTTCCTTCTTGACGGCGCGCTCGGCGATCCCGCGTTGCTCCTTCTCGTTGTCGCGCGCTTCCATCGCCCGGAACAGACCGACCGTCGTGCCCGCGATGCCCAACAGCAAAACGGCCGCGATCGTCATGGCGGCGACCTGCACGACGCGCCGGCGCTTGTGCTGCTCCTGCGCCTTGGCCTCGGCCGCGGCGCGGTCCGTCTCGGCCTGACGCAATCGTTGCTCAACGCCCTGACGGTGTTCGGCGATCAGGTCGGCGACGGCCTGTCCGTCGGCCGGTCGTTCGTCGCGGTCGGCTGACAGGCATCGTCGGGCAATGCCGATCAACTCGGCGTCCGCGCCGCAGTCCGCCAAGCGTTGCAACGCCGCGTCGGTCAGGCCGTCGGCTGCGCGTTTGACCACTTCCGGCCCGCTGTCGCCGTGGAAGACAGGTCGGCCGGTCAGGATCGCCGTCAGGATGCCGCCCAGCGCGAACACATCGGCCCGCGCGTCAACCACTTCGCCGCGCGCCTGCTCGGGCGCCATGTAAGTCGGCGTGCCCATCACGGCGCCCTCGGCCGTGCCGACGATCGACGTGACTTCACGCGGGGCTGATGCCTCGTCGGCTGTGTCGGCAGACGACAGGTCCTTGGCCAACCCCCAGTCCATGACCTGCACCTCGCCGAACGCGCCGACCATGATGTTGGAAGGCTTGAGGTCGCGGTGGATGACACCCTGCGCGTGCGCGAACCCGACGGCCTGCGCAACTTGTTCGAAGACCTGAATGAACCGGGACAGGTCTTCGCTAGGGTCGTCACGCGCGTCCAGCGCCGCGGCCAACGTTTGACCACGAACCAGCTTCATGGCCAGGTAGGGTGAGCCGTCGTCGAGCGTTCCCAGCGCGTGCACCGGCGGGATGCCAGGGTGCGGCAGGCGTGCCGTGATCTTCGACTCGTTCACGAACCGCCGCGCGTTGCGGCCCGGAAGCAACGTCTTGATCGCGACATCCCGGTCGAGCAGGCGGTCGTACGCGACATACACGCAACCCATCCCGCCGCGGGCTAACTCCGACTTGATCTCGAAATGGCCGAACCGGTCAGCCGCAGGCCCGCCGGTCAGTTGAACAGGTGTGAACTGCGCCGGCGCCGACACGTCTTGAGACAACTCGGTCTCGTCGAGCGTCGGGTCGCAGGTTGAGTTTTCATGCTCCCGCCGCCACGCGTGGCTACGCCGCGGCGCGCGGGCCTTGAGCCTCGCCTGGCAGGTCGGGCAGTCGCCGACGTGCGTGCTGACATCCTGGACACGCTCACGCGGCAGCCGATCGCTGGCGAACTGATCGAGAACAAGATCAGACGGGCACTCGGACGGCATGACGGACTCCGATGATGCTGCCAAACGGTCGGCGCTCGGTTCACCCGCGATGAATTCGCAAAGGCGTGCAGGCCCGGTGACTGCCAAAGACTCAGGGTCAGTATATCGGTCGCGCTACGCCAACCCAAGATTGGCCGTTCCTGCAAGTGATCGATCCGGATGCGATGTCAACGGGCATGTAAGACCGTCACAACACCAAAACTCACCGCCGGTAGCCGGTCCCCTTCGCGTTGACGTGCTTCGACAGCCGGTTGTTCACGTACATCGCTTCGAGCAGGAACTCGCCGGCCGAGGCCAACGCCTGGTCGTCCTTGGCATCGAGGCCAAGCCGCGTCGCCAGGTCGCCCGCCGCGTCGAGCAGGCCGTCGACATGCCGCATGCTCGCGACCTCGTCGGCCGCGGACACGTCGTCGCCCACGGTCAACGTGATGCCGGACTCGAACGGCTCGACGATCGACTCGAATTCGTCGGGGTCGGCGAAGTCGGCGAACACCTCTTTGACGGCCTCGCCGATCAATGACGTCAGCAGCTTGTCTTCGCTGCCTTGCCCGTCTTCCGCGAGCATGAGTTCGACCTTGCCGCGACAACTCGCCACGACGTGCGCCAGGTCGCAGACACGGGCCATGACGCGCTGTTCGCCGCTGAGCAAGCCGCGGCGTTCGGCACTGGAGGCCAACGTCTCAGCCGACGCGATGCTCGTGCGGACGCTCACGCCCGACGCGGGGTTGATGTGCGGGCTGGTCCGCGCCTGCTGGACCGTTTCCTCGATGACCTGCGCCAAATAGTCGGGGATGACGACCTGCGGCACGGTCGGGGCGTCGTCGTTGTGGCGGACTAACCAGGCGTTAGAACGTGTGATCGACATCGCCTCGGTCGTGGTCTTGGGGTAGTGCGTGCGCACCACTGAGCCGATGCGGTCTTTGAGGGGCGTGACGATACGCCCGCGGTTGGTATAGTCTTCCGGGTTCGCGCTGAAGACCATGCACACGTCGAGGTTGAGTCGAATGGGGTAG
The DNA here is from genome assembly GCA_028284155.1 of Phycisphaeraceae bacterium. GTDB lineage: Bacteria > Planctomycetota > Phycisphaerae > Phycisphaerales > Phycisphaeraceae > JANQSF01. The sequence continues at coordinate 6,360 of JANQSF010000073.1, read as the reverse complement.
CCGCGGATCTGCACGTCGCGTTCTTCCAGCACGTTGAACAGACCGACCTGGATGCGCGGGCTCAGGTCGGGCAGTTCATTGAGGGCGAAGATGCCGCGGTTCGTCCGCGGGATCAGGCCGAAGTGCATCGTCGATTCGTCAGACAGGTACCGCCCCTCGGCGTGCTTGACGATATCGATCTCGCCGATCAGGTCGGCGATGGTCACGTCGGGCGTGGCCAGTTTTTCGTGGTAACGGTCAGACCGGTGCAGCCAACGGATCGGCGTGTCGTCGCCCTGCTCGTCGAGCATGCGTTGGCCGACGCGCGTCATCGGTGCGACGGGGTCGTCCGGCAGGTCGAGCCCGTCGATGACCGGCAGCCACTCGTCGAGCAGGTCGGGCAGTTGGCGGAGCATCCGCGTCTTGGCCTGACCGCGCAGCCCGAGGAACAGCATGTCATGCCGGGCCAAGATTGCGTGAACGACCTGCGGCAGCACAGTCGCGTCGTAGCCGATCACCCCCGGGAAGAGCTCTTTGTTTTCGCGCAGGCGGGCGATGACGTTGTCGCGCAGCTCCTGCTTGACGGAGCGGTAGACGTAGCCCGTTTCGCGGAGTCGGCCGAGCGTGGCGGCGGCGGGCGGCGGGCTGGCGTTATCGAGCGTGTTCATCGGTTACTTCCAGGTCGATCAAAACTCCGACCGAAGTGTATCGACGCGGTCAAGGCGCGGCAGCCGGACCTGTCTACCGGTAGTGGTGACCTTCGGCCCCGCCTTCGTGCCACGGCCGTGTCGGCCGTGTGGAACGCCCCCTGTTGCACCGCACGGCCGACACGGCCGTGGCACGAGACAGACGCTCAGTCGAGGTATCTTTCGACTTGCTTACGGCGCCAACCGTTCGATGACCCACGCCCCGCTGTCGTCACGCCGGTACCGCAACCGGTCGTGCAGGCGGTCGGCTCGGCCTTGCCAGAACTCGACCGTTTCCAGCGCAACGCGGTAGCCGCCCCAGTGCGGCGGTCGGGGCACGACGCCGTTGCCGAACCGCTGCATGACGCCGGCCAACGAGCTTTCCAACTCAGCCCGATTGTGCAACACCTGACCCTGCGGCGACGCCCACGCACCGAGTTGGCTGCCGTGCGGTCGGCCGGCGAAGTACGCGTCCGACTCGGCATCGCTCGTTCGCGTCACCGACCCCGTCACGCGCACCTGCCGCGACAGCGCGCCCCAAAAGAAGCACAGCGACGCACGCGGGTTATCGGACAGATCACGCCCCTTGGCACTGTCGTAGTTCGTAAAAAACGCGAGGCCGGATTCGTCCACGCTGCGCAACAACACGACGCGGGCCGACGGCTCCCCGTCGGCCGCCGCCGTCGCCAGCGTCATCGCCAGCGCGTCTTCGCCGACCGCCTTGACCGCCTCGTCAAGCCAGAGCTGGAACTGCGCAACCGGGTCGTCCGCCAGGTCCGTCTTGAGCAACGGCCCGCGCTCGTAGTTGCGACGAAGTTGGTCGATGCCGATGTCCATGGGAGTCGGGGCGAGGGAGAGGCACTTAGGCACGAAGGGTTAGCAGTCGGACACGCCTCCGACTTCGCCACTCACCATTTGCTATTCGTCACTCGCCATTCAATCCACAACCCAGCCATGGCGTCACACACACCGCCTTAGTTAGCCATCCCCGCCTCGCTCTGTAAACAACCATACCCCCAACCAGACGCCGGGGGTATGGCGGAGGAGAAAGAGAACTTCGTTTGTGGCCCTCGTGGGTCAACAGGCCGGTCCCAACCAAACCCGGACCTTCAAGCCGCGTCCAATGTAGCAAGCCGCAGGGGCTGTTGCAACCGTGCGCGCTCTAGGTCGGCGAGAAAGTCACATCCTTTTCAGGACCCGACCACTGATGCTCCGACCGCCTGCGTCCGGGCCTGCCCATCCATGGGCGCTACCCCGACCGGCATCCAGCGCGTCGGCCGCAACGGGAGTCCGTTCCGGCCCCTGCAGACTCACAACAAGCGTCCCTGCCAGGCGGCTCGGCCCACAATCGGCCGGGCCGACCCGCCGCAACATGCGTCCGTGCATGTACTTCGAACCAGACTGTCGATCCTGCCAACGGTTCAGCCATCCCAGCCGACCGTCAGCCCTGCGAAACACCTACATCATCCGCCGCGGATTCAGCATCCGTCGGCTGCCGTCCGCCGACCGTTGGGCCATCCTGGCCTGCCAATACGGTCGGTTGTAGATCCGCACGTGATCCTTGACGCCCACCAGGACGACCTCCCGGTCCAGCCCCGCCCGTTCGAGCAGGCTGTCCGGCAGCCGAATCCGCCCCTGCGCGTCCGTCGCGACCCGTCGAGACAGCCCGTAGAAAAGCTCTTCGTAAGCGAGCAACTCGTCCGGGTCCCGGCTGGAGTTGTCCAACTGCTCAGCCCGCTTGTGGAACATCGATTCGGTATACAGGCAGAGGCACTGCTCGTCCTCGCCCGGTGTGACGTAAAAAACGAGGCCCCGGCCCTCGTTCGTTTCCCCAGTCCCGTCTGACGCCCCGCGGTTGGCCCCCCGGCCAGCCCCGCCCGAAGCGGCCCCAGACGCCCCTCTCGAGTCCCCTCCATCAGCCAAACCCGGCTGGTCCCCTCGATTGGCATTGGCGTGCGTCGCGGCGACGGCCCGGATCTCACGCGGGATCGCGAGCCGATTCTTGGCATCCAGCGAGTGCTCGTAGTCGCCGACGAAGACCAAAACATGAGAACTCCAGATCGATGCGACGCCTCAGATGACCAGGGACTTTAACCCACTCTTCCCCACTACGCAACCTTTCCGCCCCCAATGCCGCCAATTGTGGATAAATAGTGCAGAAGGTGTACGGATGAAGCGCCGCACCGCTCGGCCTTGCCCCTGTATGTCGATCCGGTTGGAATGCTGCCCGCCCAGTCTTGCGTTCTCTTCCGCCCCTCTTCCTTTTGGGGAATGTTGCGCAATGGCACTGACCAAAGCGGAAATGACCCGCATCCAGAAACGTCACGCCAAGGTCATCCAGTCCGACGAGTTTGAGCGCATCCGCGACAAGGCGTGCGCAGCCGGCACGGACTGGCGGTGGGCGACCGGGTGGATGATCGAGACGGCGCCGTTCGAGCCGATCTATCGGCCGATGGAACCAAAAGGACGCTGGCTCAAAAGCGCACCCAAGAACAAGAAGGGCCGACACGAGATCGCGTTCGACGACCAAGGCCGGCCCGTCGTCGACCATCAGTACGACCAGGAGAAACACCCGTTCCGTACCTACTGGCTCTACGACAAAAACGGGGCAGAGCGCGTCACCTACTGCTGGGACATGAAGCGCTGGTGGGAAGTCAATCACATCACCTTCGACGATTGTAATGGCGCGCTCAAAACGGGATTTTGGCGCGCTAGTTGGGATTCCGACCCCGCGCATGCGAAAACAGCCGGACTATGACGGCTGTTTGAGCAAGGCGCCTGGTTGTCTCCCGCCCTCGCGGGGACAGGCAATCGAAGCGTCTTCGAAACTCGCTTGACCGGCTTCGAAGTCAGACCGACCCTCGTCCCACCCCGTCGAACGGTCTTCGAATGGTCCTCTCGGCCATCGAGAAGTCGGTTTGCAAGGTCGGCTGCATCTTTATTAGGTGAGTCTTCTCATCGATGCGCCGCCTACGCAAAGCTAGGAACAGGAGACCGCACGAGGACAAATCGAGACCCACCCAAACGGCTACATAGGAACCGTTCATTGGCAGCCGAAGACCGGCGGATCAACACGTCTCGATGCCGTCTATCGTCCGCCAATCCGGATCGACCGACGATTCGCACATTGGTCATGCCATCACTGTCGACTGCGACGATCCACGCGGCCTGCTCGTACCCAACACAGACGCCCTGGCTCGCCTTCGGGCGGATCGGGGCTTATTGTTCTACTCCCCTTGACAACCTCGCCCCCGGAAGGCCTCGACCTGGTTTAGGCTGGGTCGGGGCTCTTTTTTGACGGCCGTCTACGTTGGCCGATGAAGTAATTGTTGAGCCAGCCCTTCCGGACAGGACACAACACCCCGGACTCCTCCCCGGGGTGTTTGTGTGCGCACGGTCGGTGCGCAATCTGAATAGATACCTCTGGAAGCTATCGCTGTCAGGGGTGATGCAGTTGAATACCGCTAGAGAAGCAATGGATGTGTTGTTGGCTCTCAACAGCCACCTACACATGGGAGACAACCTGTCCGAGCTCTTCTGGGACGAGACCGTTGTCGCTGTGCACGACGACCCTGTGGCCGAGGAGATGGTTATCGCCGCAGCGCATCGACTGGCCGATCGTCACGGGATTCATCTGATGAGGGTGGATATCGAAGACGGTTCGCCTTCAATGTTGCTCTCGTTTGGTCGAGACGAGCGGAAAGCCCGTACTCGGCTCCAGCGTTGGGTTGAAGGCGAGTCGGCAGTTGCACGCTAGGAATACCTCCATATGCGAGGTGGCCAGCTATCACCGGGGCGGCCACTCCTCAACGTCCCGGGGAGCCCCGGCCAATGCAACTTGGTCGGGGTTGTTAAGTCGGCCGTCGACTGTGACGATACCCACCTCGTCGACTCAACTGACAAGCGCCCTGCTCCAGCGTCGCGGGGCGCTTGTTATGCGCACTGTGTTGGCGCGTATCTCTCGCGGCATCAACCTCTGGCATCAAGAGCTCGCTGCACTTCTCGCGGAAAGGCCCTGATGGGCTGCTGGTGTGCCTCTTCGAATACTGGTAGCGAGGAGTCTTTAGCAGCTGCGCGAATGTAGGCTCGTTTATTGACCCTCTGTCCATTGATCCAATAGCGCGGAGCATCACGACACAAGCGACCCCTTCCATTCCACCGGCGCTCGATTCCGTGCCGCTCGCACTCGACGAAGTGAATCTCCCACCACAGCCTCTGTACATCGCCGAACCACCACTGGAAACCCTGTGGAACGCCGTGTCGCAATGAGTGAACTTCTTTAACGGATACAGATCCGTCCTCTTCCCTGCACCGCCAGATATCGAATCCCGAGCCCTGATCAAGCGTGTATCCCCCTAGGAATCGCCCCTCATGGTCCCACTGTAGAGCCGTGCCGTGAATGACACCATCAACATAAGGCTCCGCCAGCGAGAGTTGTCCAGTCTCCTCGTGCCACTCAAGTACGAGGCCGTGTCGTCGCCCCTGTGCATCGAGCGGTGTCTCACGAATCAACCCATCTTTATCATCATACTCGCGCTTGGCGATCACCATGCCATCGACAATGCACACCGCAACTTTGAACCACACGCAACCGGCGTAGTCGCCATGGTTATCGTGCCTGTACGGACTCACCGTGCGTTCAACTACGTCCCCAGGCAACGATGAAGTTGGAACTCTCGGATCAGCCACAAGTGGGGTAGGTCACAGGCCACCAAACGTTCAAGATCATCGGCCGCGCACAACGGCCAGAGTTGATCAGAACAAGTCTCGACGCGGCCCAGTGCATCGCTTGGTAATGCCGCGTTGTCCGACGCTAAAGAATGCGATCGAAAATATCCGAGAAGCTGGAACCGGCAACAGTCTTCACGTTCTCCCATCGTTCAGGAGACAGGATTGCGTAGCAATATGCATCCGAATCGGCGTAGTAGCAGAGTTTATAACACACAATCAAATCACTGGAAGCGCTCTGGATGACTGAGACGACTTCGTCGAAGCTCCCCGCGTTCGGAATGAAATCAACAGATATCGATTCACTTCGGTCCCCTGCCGTAATCGTCAAGTCCGCGGGTCCGTCATCGTCGTATCCGTCCTCGTCGATCGAGTAAAATGGATCAATGCGCACGCCAAACTCTTTGGCGATTTGTCGAATCGGTTCAACGCCTTCTTTGAGATAACCTCGCCAGTCTTGGTTAACGCCGTAGGGTGATCCCAATATCGCCTTCGATACGTCGCGCAGCCAGTTCATACTTTCATCAGGAATCAAGTTGTGACAGTCGTCCTGATCATATCCGAAGCACGCCAGAATCTCTCTAAGTTGCTGCTGATTTGCTGGTGTTCGATTCATTGCACATTCAACCGACTGATGTAGCGACGTAACGAATCAAGACTCAGTTGCCGGCAGGCCACGCTTGTGGCCACCCAACTAACCAGATCATTCTACCTCAGACGGTCGCCGGTCAACTGCAAGCGATGGTTAGGTACTAGCTTCAGATTTGGCTGCGTCGACTTCGTAAGCACCTTTCAACCGTTGCCCGCACAGTTCACTTGACCAATAGACGCCGATTCGCGGCCGAATCCGGCGTTCACGTGCACGCAACACTTAGAAACTATCTCAAAACCCAGTATCTGACCGATGAACCATCCGTTGTCCAAACCGATTGACGAAGGAGCCACGGATGGCGCGTCGCAAACGGAA
>JANQSF010000043.1 GCA_028284155.1 Phycisphaeraceae bacterium | reverse complement strand
TGCGGGTGCCATCACACGGGCAAGGCGGAGCCGCAGGCAGTGTGATGTCGGGCGCGAGCAATGTGTTCAACGACGCAAGGTCAACCGGCACGACGCTGTCTTCGGCCTGCGGCCTCCGACCGCATCGTGGCACCCTTCACGGAGCGTGCCGCTGGACTCGCCCACACGGCGCGTTAGACTGACACGACAGCATTACACGTCATCATCAGGAGGCCCCCGATGTCCACACGCCCCGCTCTTATCGTTCTCGCGGCGATCGCGCTGATGCCGACGTTGGCATCGGCCCAGCAGTCGCCGGACCAGGCGTTCGCGTTTGCCAAGCAACTTGAAGCCGACGGCGACAAGGCGTTTGCGCTGCTCGAGTACAAGCGGTTCCTGTTCCTGAACGATCGTCACGCCAAGGCGCCGGACGCGGCGAAGGCGGTGGCGCGGATGTACGTCGCCTACCTCAACGACGTGGACAAAGCCAAGAAGACGCTGGCCGCGTACGCCGCCAAGCACGGCAGGCTGGCGGCCGGTCAGAAAGTGCGTGCGTACCAGACCTTCCTTGAAGCGAACAGCGACAACAACGGTCAACCGCTGAAGCTCTACCTCGGCGGCGAGTCGGCGGAGGTGCGCGGCGACTGGAAAGAGGCAGAGGACAAGTACAACACGCTGCTGCGCGACTTCGGCCGATCGCGGCTGGCGGACAACGCGATGATGCGGCTCGGTTATGTGTCGTTGATTGGGAAGAAGAACGCGCGCGAGGCGCTGGACCGATTCAACACCGTCCTGCGGAACTACGCGACGAGCGACGTGCGTCCCGAGGCCGACCTGGGCTACGCCGAGGCGACCCACGTGTTGCAGGGCAACACGGTGTCGACGCAGCAGGCGTACCGGCATGTCATGACGGCCCACCCCAACACCGACGCGGCGCGCAAGGCGTCGCAGAAGCTAGCGGCGATGACCGGCCGACCGACGCCCACGCCCACACCCCCGCCGACGACCACGCCCAAACCCAAGCCGACCGACCCGCCGAAGCCGGCCGACAAGAACGTACCGGTGTACAAGCTCGAGCGTGAGGGCTACACGATCGACAACGACAACGAACTGGTCGTGATCATCTCGTTTGCCAAGAACCTGACCGAAGCGCAGATCCGCGCCGCGTTCGACGACGCGATCGCCAAGCGCAAGTTCCGCCGCGAGAAAACGTCGCACACGATGCTGATCGAGGGATACTTCAGCTACCCGAACGACAAAGCCGGCTACGCGCGTTGGCAACCGAACAACCGCGTGTCGTATTCGATCAAGAAGCGCAGCTCGGAAGACGCGGTGCGCGACACGATCCTCGACCTGCTGAAGGGGAACTAGGCTTTGTCCGAAATGTCACGGGCTCACCCGTAGGGTGCGCTTTAGCGCACCAAGGGTACGCGGGATACACCCGAATATCGTGGTGCGCTGAAGCGCACCCTACTTTTCCCGCGTAGGCGTGGCCCACCCTACGACGGACCGGGCTGCGCCGGCGCAGTCGGCGCGGGATTGTGGAAACTGAACAGAACGCGACGCGGGGCGGGCTATAATCGCGCCGCGTGTGCGTGCTGACGGCGTTCGTCAGATCGAGATACCACACGCCTTGACGACAACACGTCGTTGAGTACCGGGCAGCACTTGAGTCGGAGTTTGATTCATGCGCATCTATGTGGGCAACCTGAGTTTCCAGACCACCGAGGATACCCTGCGCGACCTGTTCGCCGAGCACGGCGAGGTGCAGGAGGTGGCGATCATCAACGACCGGGAGACCGGCCGATCACGCGGCTTCGGCTTCGTCACGATGGGTGACAGCGCGTCCGGCCAGGCCGCGATCGAGGCGACGAACGGCCAGGAGTTTGAAGGCCGAACCTTGACCGTCAACGAAGCCCGCCCGCGTTCCGGCGGCGGCGGAGGCGGTGGCGGCGGAGGCGGCGGACGGTGGTAGTCAGCGCCCTTCGCAATGGGAAACTGGATCAGGGGCTTTGCAAGCGACAGCAACCGTGCGCGAATTCCGGCCACAATGCTTCGGCGATACTGCCCTGTCACGCCCCTGAATGGCGACCCGACTTTACAAGCCGAGCGGCGGGATACCGATCCGGCTTGAAATCCGCTATACTCTGCCGACCATCAGGGGCGGCACCGGGCAATCCGTTGTGACGCCCGCTTTTCGGCGTCATCCCAGACGCGGCCGACGGTCAGGAGCGACCAACACGTGTTGAAGATCTATGTGGGGAATCTGAACCCGCGCACCACCGCGGAGTCCGTCCAGAAGCTTTTCGCACTGCACGGCGAGGTCGCCGACGTCGCGATGGCGACCGACAAAGAAACGGGCGAGCTGCGCGGCTTTTGTTTTGTCTTCATGCCCGACGACGAGGAAGGCCGAACGGCCATCCGGTTGATCAACGGCAAGACGCTGGACAACCGGACGCTCAGCGTGGTCGAAGCGAACAAGGGCAAGAAAAAGAAGAAACGCGCACCCGGTACAGGGCCAGGTCCCGGCCCGGGCGCCCGCCGTGCCGGCGCTCGCCCCAGCCATCGGCCGCGACGGGGGTTCCGGCGTCGGCCGTGAATCAAGATCCGTTGGGTGCCTGTGAATAAGCGAAGCGTTTCACGGTGTTGGACCTTCAAATCCGTGAAACGCTTCGCTTATTCACAGGCACCCATCGCGCGGGCTCAGGTGCGCGACGATCGGCCTCAGCGTCAAGTGCTCACGCGCATCGCCACCAACGTCTGATCGTCCTGCGGCGGTTGACCCCCCTGGTGTGTTTCGATCGATTGGCGGATGCGCGCGACGAGACTGGACGGCTCGCAGCCGCAGTCGGTCATGACCTTTCGCAGGCCTTCTTCGCCGAACAGTTTGCCGTCCGGCGAGAACGACTCGGTGATGCCATCGGTGTAGAGCAACAACGTCTGGCCCGGCTGCAGGTCGACCGTGCTCATCGTGTATTGCACGTCGTCCACGATGCCGATCGGGAATTCGCCGACGGCGTCGAGCGTGTCGATCTTCGACTCGCCGCCGTCTTCCGACGACGTCATCACCAAGGGCGGCGGGTGGCCCGCGCGGGCGTAGGTCAACTGTCGGCTGATTGGGTTGTACACAGCGGCGAACGCGGTGGCGAAGGCGTTGCCGATTGCTTTGCGGTTGACGTGCGCGTTGAGCTTGGCCAGTAGGTCGGCCGGCGACTTGGCGCGCTCGATCGAGTGGGTCAGCGTTGTCAACATGGCCATCACCACCGCGGCCGCGGGGCCGTGGCCGGACACGTCGCCGATCAGGATGCCCCACGGCCCGTCGTCCGCGCCGCCGGCAAACGACGCACCGCCGCCGTCGGCCAAGGCCGACGCGTCCGCGTCGCTCGAAGAGGTCGGCGCTGTCAGTGGCAACGAAACGACGTCGTAGAAGTCACCGCCCGCCTGTTGCGACGTGACGTAGCTGGCCGCGATGGAAAGACCCGGCACGGTCGGCATCGGGTCGGGCAGCAGGGCGCGCTGTAACGCCGCGATCTTGGCGACCTCCTGCCGGATCACCTCGTGCGCTTCTTCGAGTTGGTTTGACATCAGCACCTGTCGCACGGTGTTGCCAACCAGATTGCCCTGAAGCAGGCTGCGCTCGACCTCATCGAGGTCGTAAGCGTTGTCCTCCCGACGCAAGGTGATCCCCCAATTCAAAACCTGTCCGTGGTCGAACATCGGCAACGCCAGGAGTGAGCGGTAATGCGAGATCGAATCACCCAGCACCGGGTCGTCGCGCAGCTCCAGGCCGGTCATCGCCACCGGCTGGCCGCCCTCAACGATCTGGCCGAGCAGGCCACCACGGTGCACGGTGTAGTCGGCCTCGTTGCCCCACGGATCGCCCTTGTGAATATCCGTGACGTTGTCCTTGTTCAACAACCTAGTGATGCGGTACTCACCGGGCTGCAACCCGCGACTGGACAACGAGATGAAGCCGGCCGGCCCGGACAACCGGGTCATGCCGGCTGAATAGATGCGCAGCACGTCTTGAGGTGTCTTCACCGTGCTCAATTGCTTCACCAGGTCGAGCACGACGCCGATACGAGGGTTAGCTGACAGGTCGAGTGTACGCATGGGTGTCGCTCATTCTGGAGGTGTCGGCGAGCGATGGTAGGTCGAGGTTAAACTAACCATGATGAAGGAACATGACTCCATGACACGCCCCGACAACGGCCGATTCAGTAGTCACGTCGTCGCGACTGCTGCCCTGATCGCCGCCCTGTTCGCAACTTGGATGCCGCTGGCGTCGCCGACGTTCGCCCAAAGGCCGTGGGCGGAGATGGATTACGGGCCGTTTCTCTCGGCCTCGATCACGCTGCCCGGCTCGGACGGCAAACATCCGCGTGCGATCACGCTCAAGGGCGTCGTTGTGCAGGTCGGCAATCGCGTGCTGGGGCGAAGCCCCGCCACGGTCTGTTTCGACACCGACCTGCTGTGCTACTCGGCCGGCTGGACGCACGGTTGGCTCAAGCTGATGGGCACGCCGTTCGACGGCGCACACTCGCCGCCGCGCAGCTCGCGACCCGCGCTCGACGGCATCCCGATCTTCGTCACCCACCCGACCCCGGGCTGGGCCGACCCGCGTTCCGCCAAGTGGAACGACCCGCGCAGTGAGCCGTACGGCCCGCTGCCGACGGCGTGGGGTCGCTATGACGGCCTGCACGTTAACGGCGATCGCGTCGTGTTTGCATATACGCTTGGCGAGAAGACGCGTGTGCTCGACGCGCCGGGGTACGCGAGCCACCAGCGCAAGTACGCGGTGACGCGCACGCTGCACGTCGAGCCGAGCGACAAGCCGCTGAGCGTGCTCGTGCATCAACTGGCGCGCGGGTCGCAGGCCATCACGTCGCGCGGCGGCGATATCGTTTCGTTCGGCCCGACAGCGGTCGGCCTGTCGCGCGCCGAGTCGGCCGAGGCCAAACTGCGCGTCCAAAGCCTCACCCGGCTCGTGCTCGACCTGCCGCCTTCGACGTCGCCGCGCGTCGTGCGGTTGACGTACATGCGTAAAACCGACGCCTCGACCGACGCCTGGACCGCGCTGCTGGATAAGCCAATCAACGACCCGCAGCGACTGACGAAGAACGACCCCGGCCGATGGCAGGAAGTGATCACGGTGAAAGGCGTGCGCGGCCAACCCGGGCGTGAGCCGGCGCTCGCCGTTGACTCGATCACACTGCCGACGGTCAACCCGGGCAACGCGTGGATGCGGCCGACGGCGTTCGACTTTTTCAAGGACGGCCGCGCGGCGGTCGCGACCTGGAGCGGCGACGTCTGGATCGTCAGTGGCATCGACGACACGCTGGCCAAACTCAAATGGCGTCGCTTTGCGACCGGCTTGTATCAACCGCTTGGGCTGACGATCGTCGATGACGTGGTGTACGTGCTCGGTCGCGATCAGATCACGCGGTTGCACGACACGAACAACGACGGCGAGGCCGACCATTACGAGAACTTCAACAACGGCTGCAAGGTCACGCCGAACTTCCACGAGTTCGCCTGCGACCTGGTGCGCGACAAAGACGGCAACTTCTATTACGCCAAGGGCGCGCCGCTGCTGGGCGGGATGGCTTGGGACCCCAAGTCGTCGCACTCCGGCTCGATCCTGCGTGTGTCGAAGGACGGCAAGACGATCGAGCGATACGCGACCGGTCTGCGCGCCTGCAACGGCCTGAGCATGAGCCCGCCGCTGGCCGACGGCAAGCAGTGGCTGACTGCGGCAGACAACGAAGGCCTGTGGGTGCCGACGACGAACGTACACGTCGTCGAACGCGGCGAGTTCCTGGGCGCGGTCGGCATGTCGCACCGCGCGACCCGGCCGACAACCTACGACCGGCCGCTGTTCTGGCTGCCACGCGAGTTGGACAATTCGGCCGCAAGCCAGGTGTGGGTCACCAGCGACAAGTGGGGCCCGCTCAAGGGCGCCATGCTGCACATCTCGTATGGCCGAGCGCGGCTGCTGAACGTCGTGTCGGAACAGGTTGACGGCGTGACGCAGGGTGGGGCCGTGCGGATGCGCATGTCGTTCGACACCGGCGTGATGCGTGGGCGTTTCCACCCGACGGACGGGCAGCTTTACGTGGCCGGCCTCAAGGGCTGGCAGACCACCGGCCTGCGCGACGGCGGGCTGTACCGCGTGCGGTACACGGGCAAGCCGATGTACACGATCGAGGCTGTGAAGGTCACGCCGACCGGCATGACCCTGCGTTTTACCGACCCGCTGGACCGCGGGTCGGCCGGCGACCCGGAAAACTGGTTCGCGCAGGCGTGGAACTATCGATGGCGAAACGCCTACGGCTCCGATAAATACTCGGCGAAGAACCCGCGCGTCAAGGGGCGCGACGACCTGGATGTGGAGTCGGTTGCCGTGTCGGCGGACGGCCGAACGGTCGCACTGACCATCCCCGACCTGAGGCCGGCCATGCAGGTCGCCATCCAGTGCTCGGTGAAAGCGGCCGATGGTTATCAGGTCGAGCGTGAACTTTATTACACGATCCACCGGATGCCGAAGTAGGAGAACGGAAACCCGCCTGGCGGGCCCTTATCGGGCGTGACGCGGTCCCGATCCTGCATGTAACGATCCGCCGCGTGGCTCGGACGTAGTAGCTATCATGGACGGTGCGTCCGCCCCGCCCTGGCGGCGTCGCCGAAAGGTCGATCCAGACCCTTTTAAGGAAGTTGACACATGACGCGATTCGTTTCACGCACCACCCCCGGCGGCCCGCGGATGTGGGCGGCTGTCATCTGTGCCCTGTTCCTGTCGCTGACCACGTCGGCGACGGCGGCTGAACGGATCACGCTGGCGCAACTGCCCGACTTGGCGCGTGACGGCAAGTTCGACAAAGTTCTGGATGCGCTCAAGGCCGACAAGCACGCCAAGAAAGACGCGTTGGCCACCGCGCTCGTCGCCGACCTCGAACGCTACCAGGCCAACAAGAAGTTGCGCGACGCCAAACGGCACGAGCAGTTGGCCGAGGCCGAGAAGAAGATGCGAGAGGCGCGCGAGGCCGACAAACTGCACGAGGCGGTCGTCCACGCCGTCGAAGCGCACGGCCTGGCCGACGACGGCGACGAGTACCGCGAGCAGAAAGAGATCGCCGACCTGGTCACAAAGGCTCAAGAAGAGGCCAAGGAGGCGGAGAAGTCCGGCAACTGGCTCGACGCCAACGCGCTCTACCGCGCACTGAACCTGCTGTACGACGACAACGCCCGGTTCCGCGACGACCTGCGACGGATCGAACGTCGCCTGCGCGTCCTGCGCATCTACGTCCCTAAAGAATTGCAACGTCTCCACGAAGAGCGTTCCAAACGACTGGGCGACGAAGACGCCGAGCCTTTGCAACTGGGCAACGAGACCTGGCGTGACCGGCTCAAGGGCGTGACGTTCCCCATGATGCGCACGGCCGTCCGTCTATCCAAGAAGTCGCACGTCTCGAACCCCGCGTACCCGAAGCTCATGCTCGGCGGATTCACTGCGTTGCGCACCATGATCGACACCGACGGCGTCGGGGCCGCGTTCCCCGCGCTCAAGAACGCCGACGCCGTGTCAAATTTCAAGCAGGGATTGGCCGGCCTGATCAAGGAGGTCAACACCAAGGGCAAGGACATGGGTTGGCTGGACGCGTCGCACCTCATGAACCGCTTGGAGACGCTGAACACCGAAACGGTCAAGCTGCCCGAATCGGTGATCGTCTACGAGTTCACCGACGGTGCGCTCGGCTCGCTCGACGACTTCACGGCCGTCATTTGGCCGCGCGACAAGGAGCAGTTCAGTCGGAACACGCAGGGCAAGTTCTACGGCGTGGGGATTCAGATCTCCCGGCGTGACGGGCAACTGGTCGTCGTCAGCCCGCTGGCGAACACGCCGGCGATGAAGGCCGGCGTCAAGGCCGGCGACATCATCGCCAAGGTCAACGGCACGCCCACCGCCGACTGGACGCTCGACAAGGCCGTCCGCGAAATCACTGGCCCGGAAGGCACGGACGTCACGCTCGGCATGCAGCGCGCCGGCCAACAGAAACTGCTGGAGTTCAAGATCACGCGGGCCGAAATCCCGATCGAGTCGATCCGCGGCTGGTCGCACACACCCGACGGCCGATGGGACTACGTCATCGATAAGAAGGCGAAGATCGGCTACGTCCGCCTGAGTCAATTCATCCCGCAGTCAGCCGAAGACCTCGACGCCGCCATCGCGCACATGCGCGAGGAACTGGGCAGCGACATCAACGGCCTCGTCATCGACCTGCGGTTCAACCCGGGCGGCCTGCTCAGTTCAGCCATCGACATCAGCGACCGCTTCATCCGACACGGGCCGATCGTTTCGACCGTCGCCGGCTCCGGCACGCGCACGGGTCAGGCGACCGCCAAGGCGGACAAGACCTACGACGACTACAACGTGGCCGTCTTGATCAACCAAGGCTCAGCCAGCGCGTCGGAGATCGTCAGCGGCGCGTTGCAGGATTACAACCGTGCGCTGATCGTCGGCGAGCGGAGTTTTGGCAAGGGCTCGGTTCAGGACCTGTACATCCTCGAACGCGACGCCTACCTCAAGCTCACGACGCAGTATTACAAGCTGCCCAAAGACCGCATCATCCACCGCGAGCCTTACGACACCGAGTGGGGCATCGAGCCGAACCTGAAGGTCAAGGTCACCGCCCAACAGGTCGCCGACCTGCTGGAGGTGCGCCAGGCCGCCGACGTCCTGCGCGGCAAGAACGAGCCGCCGCTGGAACCGGACGAGGCCAAGAAAGCCGACCCGGCCGAGATCCTCAAGCAGTCGCTCGACCCGCAACTGGAAGCAGCCCTGCTCGTCCTCAAGACGCGACAGGTCGTTGGGCACCTGGCCATCGTGAAGAGCGGCGAGTCGGCGCGGAAGGAATAGGTATGACTTGGTGAACACTTCCCGCCCACGTTTGTTGACCACCATTGCAGGTCTATCAACGTGCCTGGATTCAGCGAACGCCGCTATCTAGATCGTGTCCGATCTGCGTGTTCGATCGGCGTGTACGGCCCTGCCGTGCGGCGTCACTACGAGCGAATCAAACGGAAGGGTTGGCGCTGTACACATTGCAGCAACGTCGGCAAGCCACCGATGCAGTATCGACTCGTCGTTCACGGACGAGTTGCTGTCGTTTGCAGGTCATGTGGATGCGAGCAAGTGTTTGACCTTGAGCGTGACCTAAAGCTCTAACCGTCCACCTAATGGGCCAACTCAACGACGACGCGAAGCCGCGTGCCATCACACGGCCAAGGCAAAGCCGCAGGCAGTGTGATGTCGGGCGCGAGCTAGACGTCCGGGCGTTGGGCTCCGTCTTAAGTGTCACCGGCCCACCCGTAGGGTGCGCTTCAGCGCACCAAATACGCGCGGAGACCGTCCGTTCATCGTGGTGCGCTGAAGCGCACCCTACTCTTCGGACGGAGCCTAAGCCCCGTCCCACTAGACAACGCATCTCCCCAACTCTGAACTGCCGCCCGTCTCAAGCGTCTGACTTACCTACCAGACTCAATCGGCCGCAGGAGTCACCGCCATGACGCGTCACGCTGCCACCTCATGCACCGCCGTCGTTCTCCTCGTCGCCCTCTGCGTAGCCGAGTCCGTCATCGCCCAACAGCCCAAGCCCGACGACGGCTTCCGCGCACACAAGTCGCTCCCCGCGGCCACGAACGACGGCCCGATCCGATTCGAGCTCGAGTCACAGCGCAAGGTCTGGGGCGATTGGGAAACGCCGCTGGCCAACTTTCACGCGCGCAACCGGACCGACGAAACCATCAACGTCGAGAACGGCGACGAAGGGCGCGGTTTTGCAGGTAAGGTCATCTATGTCCGTGACCCGGACGGCAAGGTCAGGTCATTCGGTTACCACTGGGCTGACGAAAAGCGGTACCCCGCCCGATTCCACGGCCGGACCAAACCGTTCAAAGCCAACGAGAGCGTGTACACACAGACCGTGGGGATCACCCCGCGCTTCGGCCCATTGAAACCCGGTACGTACAGCGTCGTGGCCGCTGTGCCGACCGGCCGATTCACGGTCAACGGCATGCCGATCGGTCGAGTCGTTTCCAAGCCGTGGACATTCGCGGTCACGTCGCTGACGCCCGCGTTGAAGAAGCGCATGCTTGAAGACCCGAAGAACCCGACAGGCCTCAACCTGACTACGAAGCAAGTCCGCAACGCGAAGGGCAAGGCCGTCACAACCGTCGTGCTGACCAACAACTCAAACAAGTCCGTGTCCTACTCCGGCTACATCGGCGACGAGAGCGGCCTGCTGGACCGTGAAGTGTTCGGCGGCGACGGCCAATGGCAGGGCCCGCAATTGCTCTGGTGCGGCACGGGGCTGATCACCAAGACCGTCAAGCCCGGCGAAGCCGCGACGGTTGGGACGATGCAAGTGCTCCCCCACAGCGCCGCAATCTGGCGATGGCACATGGCCGTCAACGTCGAGGGCGAAAAGACCTGGCGGAAGGTCCGGTCGGCGCCGA
Organism: Phycisphaeraceae bacterium; assembly: GCA_028284155.1. Classification (GTDB taxonomy): domain Bacteria; phylum Planctomycetota; class Phycisphaerae; order Phycisphaerales; family Phycisphaeraceae; genus JANQSF01. The sequence continues at coordinate 4,564 of JANQSF010000043.1, read as the reverse complement.
TCGTCCACCGTCCCAAGTGACGCGGTTACGATGATCGGACCGCGACAGCGCGTCGCGATCCTTGAACCGCCGCGTCGTCATGCCCGACACCTTCATCAGCGAACCGATCGAGCCCGAGCCGGGCAGCTTCGCCGCGCCCACCGCCGCCGGCGAACCGATGCTGCCGACGCGATTCACTTGGCGGGGCGAGCGATACGAAATCGCCGACGTCCTCGCCAAGTGGAAAGAATCCGGCAAGGAACGCGGCGGCAGCGAAATCTACCTGCGCAAACACTGGTACCACATCCGCACGACCGACGGGCAATCGATGAAGATCTACTTCGAACGCCAGGCCCGCTCGAAAGGCGCCGCGCGTAAACGGTGGTGGCTGTACACGGTCGACGGGTGATGTCGAACAAACCGACAACCAAAGCCCGGCGGGCCGTGGGTTGGGCATGGCGGAAAGACTGGCTCATACAATCAGCCCGCCGGGAACGTCGTTGGGTACGGGGGCGATCGTTCGCCACGGATCAACAGGTAGCAATCGATCATCGAGCGCCATTGCCATGATGAAGACAACCGCATTGTTCGCCGTGTGCCTGCTCTTTGTCGCGACCGTGTCGCACGCGGCGCAACAGCGGATGAACGTCCTGTTCCTCGTGGCGGACGACCTGAACAGTTGGCCGCTCGGGGATCAACACCGCTACAGCGGCAAAGTCATCGCGCCGAACATTCAAAAACTCGCGGCCAGCGGAGTGAATTTCACACGCGCTTATGCGCCGTCCCCGGTCTGTTCGCCGTCGCGCACCGCGTTCTTCTCTGGCGTCAGCCCCTGGCGGTCGGGGCATTATCACAACGCGTTGCAGGTCAACGAAAGTGAGCCGCTGCACAAGGCGTTGTCGTTGGCCGGCGCGTTCAAGCAGGCCGGCTACACCACGATCGGCTACGGCAAGATCACGCACGGCTGGGACCAGAAACAACACTGGGACCGGAAGGTCGGCCATAAACGCGACCCCGACCCGCCCAACGCGCCGCTCACGTCCGTCGGGCGAGGCGAGCAAGACTGGGGGCCGATCCACCTGCCCGAGTCGCAGATGAACGGCACGCAGTTGGCTAACATGACCATCGCCCAACTGCGAAAGCAACACGACCGCCCGTTCTTCCTGGCCTGCGGCTTCTTCAACCCGCACATGCCGTGGTACGTCCCGCAGAAATACTTCGACCTGTTCCCGCTGGACGATGTCAAAACCCCCGCGCTCAAAGCAAACGACCTGGCCGACGTGCCGCCACTGGGCGTCGCGCTGACCGCGGGCAAGAGCAAGTTTGTCCGGGCCGTGATGGACGCCGGGCTGCACGCCGAGGCTGTGCGGGCCTACCTCGCGACGACCGCGTACGTCGATACGCAGGTCGGCCGAGTGCTCGACGCGCTGGACAACAGTCCGTACCGCGACAACACCATCGTCGTCTTCCTGAGCGACCACGGCTTCCACCTCGGCGAAAAGAACCATTGGCAAAAAGCGACGCTCTGGGAAGAAGCGACCCACTGCCTACTCATGTTCCGCGTCCCCGCCCCCGGATTAACCCCCGCCCCCGGATTCGCCCCCGCCGGCACGGTGTGCAAACGCTTCGTCTCCTTGCAGGACATCTACCCCACACTCGCCGCGCTGTGCAACCTGAAGACTCGCGACGACCTCGACGGCCGATCACTGCTTCCGCTGCTCAAAGACCCGAAAGCCCCGTGGCCTAGCACCGCTCTCACCGGCCTGTCGGACAAAGCCAACCCCAAGGTCGGCTACATCACCGTTCGCAACGAGTTGGGTCGCTACATCCGTTACGACACCGGCCAGGAAGAGCTGTACGACGACGCGACCGACCCGCGCGAGTGGACGAACGTCGTCAACGACCCGGCCTACTCAGAGTTGCTTGCTCGCATGCGCGCCGCATTGCCGGACACGTCGAAGTTGGCGACCCCGCTGCCGGCGGTTGAGAGGCGTCGTCGCGCGAAAGACTGAGCGCTGGGTGACCGGCTCGAAGGCTCGGCCTGCCGCAGCGAGCTAACTTGTGATCTCGATTTGAGTCGCAACATTCGCGACGCGCGGTGGCAGCGGGTCATGCCCGCGCAGGCATGGGCCGACCACAACATATTCAACTGTTACCCATTCACCCGCTCGCCTCGCCCGTCACCAGTCGTCTGACCATCTCCAACTCGTCGTTTGCTTGACGCAACTGACGGACGTACTGATAAAACTCCGTCATCGCCCGCGAGTCAGCCGCCTCCTTCGCCGCGTCGATCGCACAGCCCGTCACCAGACTCGCCGACTCGCTGTCGTCAGCCGACGCGTCCGCCGCGTCGTCAGCAACCGATCCGATGTCATCCCGCGTCGCCGCCAGCCCCAGCGCCCGCCGTTCGTTCGGCGTCAACCGATCGCCCAGCCCGTTGCGCAGCTTCCACCTCGCCCGGTTCGCGTGGGCCTTGAACGGGTCGCTGGCGAAGTAGAGATTCAGACACGCGCCGCACAGCAGCGTCCTCGGCTGAAACAGCGGCCAATACCGCGCGATCACGCGCGCCTCGTCCGCCGTCCCCGGCATGTTCGGCCGAACGGACGCCACGTCCTGCAACCAGCGCTGCGCCACCGCCGCGTCGCGCGCCTCCGCCGGCGTCGCCAAAGGCAGATAAAGCATCCGCACCCGCTGCGGGCAGTGCCCCCGCGCCGCGCCCCCACGCCCGGCCAACGACAACGGCGGCAACCGCACATCCTCCATCGTCTCCCAATCCCGCCAATCACACGATAAACGACCCCTCCCCTCCCCAGCCGCTCGCGACTTAGCGCCCTCGGAACTGTCTCTCATCCCAGTGTCACTCCCAAGTTGCCTTCTCCTGTCACTCTCTATCTTCATCCGCGCCCCATACAACGACCCCGCCACCCCCGCCCGCCCCGGACACACCAACAAATACCAAGCCCGCCCCCGGCCCCCCGTCCGACCCGGTCGCCCCCGCCGCGCACGCGTCGGCCGATCGTCCCGGCTGAAGTACCAACACTCGACCCGCACCGCCTGCCACCAGTCGTCCCCGACCGCCGCCACCTTCGTCCGCCCCGACCCGCGGTTCGGGTTCGTCGTCAGCCCGCAGTCCAGGTCGTTTTCATCCGCCGACGCCGCCCACAAACGCATCGGCCGACGGTGACGCAACCTCGGGTCGTACTCGACCGGCTTCATCGCCCGCGCATTGCCCGTCCGCCAATCCCCCGCCAACCGCCGCGGCCAGGCCGTCGCCATCACCCGCTCCAGATCATGGGCCGAAAACCGAAACACCCCCGAAGCGTCCCGCCCGTCGACCGACCACGCGTCCTCACACAACTTCCGCTGCCGCCAAACCTCCCGACACCGCACCTCAAGACAAGCCGACCGATCCACCCGCCCATGACAGTTCGCCCACGACGCGGGCTGTTCAAGCGTCGGCAGTTCGGGCATCGGCGGCAACGGATAACGGTTCGCCATGCCCGGACATCCGCAGCGCGCCGCGCGCGCACCAAAGCGTCAATCCATCAGCACGCCGCCCACAACTAACGACCAGCCCCGGACTTCCAACGACCCACGACCCAGGTCTTTCACAAGATCACGACACAGACTGTGCGCCGACACGCGATCCAAGACAACGTCCCGCCGAATTCTGGGGCAAAGGCTCGGCGTGCCCCGGCGGGTTAGCTTGTAATGTCGACTCAGCAACAGTCGTTGCGATGCCCAGTGACACAATTGGCTTGTATGCTCGTCACGCAACGACCTGTGGCACGCAAAGCCTTTGCCGCAGACACCCGCGCTAAAGCGCACCCTAATTACTCGGTCCGCTTGATCTCACGCTCGGCGGCCGCGATCAAACGGGTGAGCCTCTGGTGGTATGCGGGGGCCGCCTGGGGCGTGTAGACCTCGGCCGCCTCACGCCAGGCGGCGATGGCCTGGTGGAAGTGCCGCCGTCGGTTGTCCCCGCGTTCGGTCCAAGCCACGTTTGCCAAAACGAGTCCGACGTTGGTTTGTGTTGCCGCCCAAGCGTGCGGCAACGCCTCACGCGTACGCACCTTCAACGCCGCGCGGAAAGCTTCGACCGCGTCGCCAAGCAGGCGCGAGCGGGCTGGGCCATCGGACACTAACGCTTGATCGAACAGCGCAGTGCCCAGGTTGTTCTGCGTCGCCGCCCAACTCTGCGGCAACGCATCACGCGTAAAAACCTCCAACGCCGCGCGGTGCGCCGCGACCGCCTCGCCGAGCAGACGCGCGCGGACCGCGCCCTCTGACGCTGATGCCTGCCTGGCCAATACGGCGCCCAGGTTGGTCTGAGTCATCGCCCAATCCTGCGGCAACACCTCGCGCGTACGTACCTCCAACGCCGCGCGGTACGCCTGGACCGACTCGCCCAACAGACGCGCCCGGGCCGCGCCATGGGACACCGACCCCTGACTCCGCAGCGCATTGCCCAGGTTGTTCTGCACCGACGCCCAACCCTGCGGCAACGCCTCACGCGTACGCACCTCCAACGCCGCGCGGAAAGCCTCGACCGCCTCGGCCAGCAGACGAGCCCGGGCCGCGCCAG
>JANQSF010000022.1 GCA_028284155.1 Phycisphaeraceae bacterium | reverse complement strand
AGCGAACGCGGCTCGAGCGCGATCGCGCGCTCGACGGCCTCCTGACTTGCTTGCGGGTCGGACTTGATCAGCAAACCCGCCAGGCCGAGCCAGGCGTTGGGCGTCCCGCGTTGCTCAGCCGTCTGCCGGGCAAATGCCACCGCCTCTTCCATCTGGTCGAGTTGCGTGCTCCACTGCCGCCAAACGTCCCACGCATCGTCGAACCGCGGCTCGATCTCCAACACCTTGCGTATCTGACCCAGGGCGTCTTCGCGATCGCCGCTGTCCCAAAGGCGTTGCGCATAGAACGAACGCAGGAGTACGTCGGTCGGTAGGCGCTCAAGCCCGCGCTCCAGGCAACGGGTCGCTTCAGCCAGGTCGCCCTTGCGTTCGTGCGCGGCCGCCAACGTGCGGTGGTTCGCGCCGTCGTCCCGGTTGAGCGTCAGGGCACGCTGTAACGCGTCGATCTCACCGTCGGCGTCGCCTTTGTGACGGCGGGCCGACGCGACGTCCTGCCACAACTGTGGCTCCAGCGGGAAGCGTTCTGCCGCCTCGATCGCGTTCGCCAAGGCCGCGTCATGCTGTTGCGTAGCTAGGAGTTGCTTGGTCACCGCCGACCACGCCGGGACAAGGTCCTTCCGCGCTGCCAGCATCGCGCGCAGGTCTTCCAGCAACTGCTCCGGTTCGAGCACTGTCGCCGCCGCATCACGAAAACGCAGCGGCGTGTCTCCGAGAATGACCTGCCCCACCAGTTGTTCTCGCACAAACTCAAGCGCCTCACGGCGTTCGGCCGGCGACTCGCACAACAGCAGCAGGTCGGCGATCGCACCTTCTTTGTCGACGTTCATTGCCAAGGTCTTGCGCAGGGCGCGCTTCGCGCCCGCGACGTCGCCGCTGCGTGTCAGAACCTCGGACAAGGTGTGGTGATGGGCCGAGTCGTGCGGGTCGAGTTCGTGGGCGCGCTGCAACTCGAGCAGGGCCTTGTCGTGTTCACCCGACTTCGAGTAGATAATCGCCAACTCGCGGCGTGCCCAGGCCAGGTCGGGGTCGATTCTCAACAATCGCTGCACGGCCTCGACCTGTCGCGATGGCTCTTCGCCATGCAGCCAGGCAACCCAGAGTTGGCAGATGTCCGCGTTGTGCGGGAAGCGATCGACCGACTCGCGCACCATGGCCAGGCCGGCCTCCTTGCCGTCCGTCTCTGAAACGACCTGTGCAGCGGCGTGTAGCACGCCGGCGTCGAGCGGATCGACTTCGAGAATCCGCCGCCACTGCCGCAACGCGCCCCGCCGATCGCCGTGCAAGGCAGCGACGTTCGCCAGCGCGCGTCGCCAATCGGTCGGCGGCGTGCGTGGCTTGGCCTGCTTCAGCAGCGCGACCGCCCGCTGGTTCTCACCGATACGGGCGTATTCCTCCGCCGCATAGGTCAACAGCTCGCCGTCGTCCGGCCGTTTGCGCAGCCCTTCCTCGAGTACAGCCAACCCCTTGCCCGTTTGGCCGAGAGTCACACGCGCCAGGTAAAGCGTGCGAGCCGGCGCGCTCGACTTGTGACCGAACCGTTCGAAGCGGTCAGCCAACACGCCCAACGCTTCTTCCGTTCTGCCCAACGACCGCGCCGCAATGAAATAGCTACTCACATGCGAGTCGGACCGGTCCTCCATGCACGACGCAAACTCAAACAATTGCAACGCCCAACCGCGCTGGTCGGGCGTGTCCCATGCGATCGACGCCATCGCTGTCAGCGGGGCCGGGTTGTCCGGGCGATAGCGGTGTACACGCCGCAGCAAGCGCAACGCTCTGCGGTGCGAACGGGCGTCGGTGGACAGCTCGCGAGCCAACGCCATCCAGAGCATCGGGTCTGCGTCTTTACGCGCGACCACTTCCTCCAGCAGAGCCAAGCGTTCGTCCCGCCGCGCGTGGCTGCCCATGCAGCCCAACTTGGCCAGCTCCATGTTGATGTCGTCGGGGTAACGCTCCAACAGGCGGTCCACTAACTTGAGCGTCCGCAACTGATCCGAGTCGTACCGCGACAGCGACATCAGGGCGCGCAAGGTCAGTTGGTGGTCGGGGGCGGCCGACTCCATGGCGGCGCAAGCGTCTTCAGCGTCGGCTCGGCGGTGCTTGTCCAGCGCGTCCTGCACGCGATAGGCCAGGTCGTACAGTTCGGTGTCCGACAGTTCGACACCGTCGATGCGGTGCGCTTCTTCCGGCGGCAGCATGACCATGCCGCGCGGGCCCCACGGCTCCTGCTTCTCGATCAACGAGTCGGCCATGAACTCGACCATATGACGCTGTGACGGGTCACGCGACATGAAGCTGTGCCTCACCGTGTCGTAACCCATGATCGCCTGCGCGTGGCCGTTGGCCGACTGCACGGTCGTCAAACCGAAAGGCACACCACGGTCCAACAACGCGACCGCCGTCTCCCACGTCACGCGGAACTCGCGCGCCGTCCAGCCGCTGTCTTGTGCCCAAGTCCGCTCGCTGTAGGCTGACGTCCCGTCGAAGCAGATCTTCTCTGCGACCTCGGTGTGCTCAGCCGGCCGATTCCAGAACTGGCTGAGCGAAGTCAACGTCGCGGGCACGCAGGTGTTGTGGTCCTGCCGCACATATGGCACGGGCAGTTGCACACGTTTGACCTGATCGGCCGGGTCGTCCAGCTTTTCCAGCCGATCGATGAAGGACTTGTAGGCGTCGCCTTCGACCCGTCGGCCAAGCTCGATCGCCTTGGCGTAGTCGCCGACGAAGTAGGCCGTACTGCTGCGATTGCCGTCAACCCACTCGTCCCACGCCTTCTCGCGCAGGACAGCCAACTCGACCATGCGGTCCAGACTCTGGTTCGCGTCGTCATACCGCTGCAATTCGATCTGCAATCTCGCCATCTGGGCCATGAGCACAGCCGACTCGATCTGCGACATCGCCTCAGCCATGAAGGCCAACGCCTCGTCGTCGCGCCCGGTCGCCTGGAGCAGGTTGGCCTTGCTGTGCACAGCCGGGACGTACCAGGGCCTGAGCGTCAACGCCCGGTCGGCGTGTTCGAGCGCCTCGTCCGTGCGGTCCGACAGTTCCAACACACCTGACCGCTCGACCCAGAGCCAGGGCCGATCGGGCGTGCGCTCTTGCGCCGCCTGCCAGGCCAGGTCGGCCGTAGTGAAGTCGCGAAACATCGCGGCGATGTACCCACGCATCGACTGCCAATCTGCCCACAGTTGAACGGACTTCTCGTCATCACCCGCGGGCGGGTCGCCGCACGCCTCGATGTATCGCCAAGCCGGCAACCACCCACGCGAATGGATCAACGCCCTGGCGTGGTAGTAGCGCGCCTCGGCGTCGTCGGGGTGTTCGCGACCAACACGGATATGGAATGACTGCCCAAGCCGCTGCGCCCCCAGATGCATGGCCAACCGACCGGCCAGCACACGCAACACCGGGCCGCGCCAATTGCTGATCGGCCCCAAAGGCTCGGCCGCGCGGTAGGCCTGCACAAACAGCCCGCGGAAGTACAAGTCATAGACAGCGGTGATTTCAACCGAACCATTAACCGCCGACATCGTCAAGGCCCCCACGGCAACTCAACACTCGGGCGCACTGCGCACGCCACAGCCACTCAACCTGACGGTGCCACAAGTTACCAATTACGCAAGAGCGACACAATCGACGGCTCGGCAGCCGACCGAAACCGGATCAGTCGGTCAATTCTTTGATGTAGATGTTCCGCCAGGCGACGTCGAACGGGCCTGTACCCTTCTTGATGCCGTGCACCTGCAGGCCGATGAAGCCTTTGGGGTGCGTCTTGAAGATCTGCTCGTGCGTCAGGTCGGCGACTTTGTTGCCGTTGATCCACGTCTGGATGCGTGCGCCTTTGGCGACGACGCGATAGGCGTTCCACTGACCGTTCTTAAAGTGCTTGTGCGTGTTGACGCTCTTGTCTTTGCTCTTGGGCTCGGGCGACAGCCAACCGAGGCCAGTCGCCTCGCCGTAGATGAAGCCTGCCTGACCCGGGCTCGACTCGATCTCGACCTGCGGGCCGTTGACGCGGTTCTTCGGGTCGTCGTCCTTGGTCTGTGAACGGATCTGTACGCCGCTGTTCAGCCTGTCGTGACACTTGACCTCGAAGCGCAGCTCGAAGTCGCCGTACTTCTTGTTTGAGCAAAGGAACGAATTCGGGCTGCCCTCGTTCGTCATGCCGTGAATCGTGCCATCGACGACTTTGTACTTGGCGGTGCCGTTGCGCTGCGTCCAGCCCTTGAGCGTCTTGCCGTCAAAGAGCGCCTTGTATCCCTTGGGCGGCGCGTCGGCCAGTGTGACGGAAGCGGTGGCGAGCAGGAGCGCGACGGTCAGTGCGAAACGATTCATGTGTGTTCTCCGGTGTCTTTGATTCGTGAGGGAACGAGTGCCCCGCCGATCGGGCGAGGTGGGGAGGGACCAGTATACCTGACAGGCTTCATGCGGATTGGACCAGGCACGGGTCGGCGAGCCGTTGCGATCCGGCTACTTCCGCCCGCCGACCTGCCACGTTCGGCCCTCGGCCTGCACTTCGTTGTATTTCTCGACCAGTTTGGTGCTGAGTTGTTTCAGCCGATCGGGCTGTTCCTTGGCCAGGTCGCGTTGCTGGGTCTTGTCAGCACGCAGGTTGTAAAGCTCGAAGTCGGTCAGCTTCGAGTTCTTGATGTGGTTCATATCGCCGGCCCGCAGGCTGCCGCCCGGGCCGAGCATCGGTCCGTCCCAGTGGCCGAGGATCATGTAGTCGCCGACACGCATCGCGGCCTTCGGCTTCTCAAACGCGCGGAAGTAGTGCCAATACAGCGGCGTCGCACGCTTAACCGGTCGCCCGCGGAAGATCGACGTGATGCTCGCGCCGTCGAGCTTCCGGTCTTTGGGTACCTCGACGCCCGCCAGGTCGCACAGCGTCGGCAGCACGTCAACCCCCGACACCGGTTCGCGGATGACCGAGCCCGGCCGAGCGCCGCCGCGGCCGGGATAGCGGATCAGACCGGGCACCCGGATGCCGCCTTCATAGAGCCAGAGCTTCATGCCACGCAACGGCCCCGGCGTGCCGTGCGATCGCCACGCGCCGCGGTAGCGGCTCAGCGTCTCCGGCCCGTTATCACTTGTAAACAGCACGACGGTATTGTTCGCCAGGTTCAGGGCGTCCAGCGCTTTCATGAGCTTGCCGACGGCCGCGTCCATGTTCTCGACGTTGGCGTAGTAGATCGCCTCGCCGCGTTCGGTCGCGCCGTTGTCTTCATAGTGCTTGACCATCTCGGCCGGCGAGGCGCACGGCTCGTGCGGCTCGTGGAAGCAGACGAACGCGAAGAACGGGCTGTTCTTGTCGCGCTTGTTCTTGAGCCAGTCGATCGTCTCGTCGGCGACGAGTTGGCAGGCGTAGCCCTCCATCGGCCCGACCTGCTTGCCATTGCGGACGAAGTTGCGCGGGTTCTCGTGCGACGGCGACGCGTTGTTCTGCGTGCTGAACCAGTGGTTGAACCCGTGGTCGCCCGGTTGCGGCTGATCGGGCGAGTTGAACTTGCCGTTGCAATGCCACTTGCCGAAATGCCCCGTGTCGTACCCGTCGTCGCGCAACAGCGTCGCGACGGTGACCTCTTCTTTGGGCATGTGCATCGGGTGGTTGCCGGGAATCCAGTCGTACACACCGACACGGCTGGGCGTGCGGCCGGTGAGCATCCCGACGCGCGACGGCGAACAAACCGGGGCCGACGCGTAACACTCGGTCAGCCGCATGCCCTGCGTCGCCAACTTGTCCAGGTGCGGCGTGCGGATCGTCTTGTTGCCGTTGAACCCCACGTCGCCCCACCCCAGGTCGTCACAGAGGATGACCAGGAAGTTGGGGCGCGGCTCGGCGGCGCGGGCGGCCGTGCCCGCCAGCCCAATCAAGAGCACAACGACAAGCGCCATACACACGCCATTTAGCCGCGTCGCTTGCGACGCGCTTCTTCGCGGTGCGCTTGCGTCGTATCCGAAGCGCGTCACAAGCGACGCGGCGAGATGAAACACGTTGAAACTCGACATCACTTGGACTCCGTCACCTTGATTGCGCTGAAAGTGGAACTTGTGTTCTTGATGTAATAACCGTAGTACGCGACCTGTTTCACCGACTCTGGCAGGGCCGACTTGACCGTCTTGCCGTCGATCGTGAGCGTGACCGTGCGCTTGGGTACGTCGACGGTCACGACCGCGTGGAATGTCTTGGTGGTGTCAAATGCCACGCTCACCGTCTGACCGGCTTGCACGTTGTTCCACGTGCCCTCGAATATACCGTGCGCGCCCATGCCGATCATCGTGCCCGCTTTGATCAGGTCGTTGTTGGCGTCGCTGTCGCCGAACACGAGGCAGGCGTTGCGCGTGTTCGCGTTCGTCGTCGCCTTGTATGACAGTTCGAACGTGACCCGCCCGGTGATCGGCCGCTGCAACTTCTTCAGGGCCAAGCCCTCGCCCTGCGACCTGAGCTCGTACCCCAACCCACCCTTCGTGACCGTGCAGCCCTTAGTTTCGTCGAAGTTGCCCGTCTCGTCCTTGCCCGCGCCGAGTTTGGGGCCTTTGGTCTTGACTGCCTTGCCACGCGGTCGGCGGCTGCGGGAGTCGTTCTTCCACCAGTCCGGGCCGTCAGCCAACACGGCCTTGTCGTGCGCGATGAGCCACTGCTTCATCTTCGTAAAAACGTCCGGGTGTTTCTCAGCCAGGTCGGTCGTCTCCTGCCAGTCGGCCTTGATGTTGTAAAGCTCAAACTTCGTCAGGTCGTCGGACCCGACGATCTTCCAGTCGCCGTCGCGCAGACCGACCCGGTATTGCGACGGAGCCAGGTGGTTGCGCCAGTAAAGCGGCTGATCGCGCTTGATTGGCTGACCCTGGAACGCGGGCAACATGCTCGCGCCGTCGATGACGCGGTCGCTCGGCAGCGGGATGTCCACGATGTCGCAGATCGTCGTGAAGATGTCGGAGCCGATGATTGGCGTGTCGCTCACGCTGCCGGGCTTAACGTGACCCGGCCAACGGACGATGCCCGGGACACGGATGCCGCCCTCGTGCGTGTGCCGCTTACGCCCTCGCAGCCCGCCGGTCGAGCCGCGCGTCCGCCCTTTCGTGCCCGCTCCTTCCGGGCCGTTGTCGCTCGTGAAGATCACAAAAGTGTTGTCCGCCTCGCCCAACTCGTCGAGCGCTTTCATCAACTCGCCGAACGCGTGGTCGAGTTGCGTGATGTTGCCGTGGTGCTGGCGCAGCCCCTCGTCGTCCAGGTGCTTGTACGGCTCCATGAACTTCGGAGCCGACTCGATGGGCAGGTGTGGCTCGTGCGTCCAGACGGTGATGAAAAACGGCTTGTCTTTGCCGCGTTGCTTCTTAAGCCAGTGGATCGCCTCGTTGGCGGCGATGACGGCTGACGGCCCTTCGATGCGTCCTGTCGCTTCGCCATTGCGCACGTAATTCGTCGGGTTCATGTGGTGCGGCGACGCGTTGTTCTGCGTCGCCAGCCACCAGTCGTAGCCGTGGTCGTTCGGCTGCGGCTGATCGGGCGAGTTGAACTTGCCGTTCAGGTGCCACTTCCCCGCGTGGCAGGTCGCGTAGCCGCGCTGTTTGAGCAGCGTCGCAATCGTGATCTCGCTTGACCGCAGGTGGTATTGCGAGCCGCCGGGGATCCACCGCCAAACGCCGTTGCGGTACGGCGTGCGCCCAGTCAGAATGGACGAACGCGACGGCGAACATACAGAACACGCCGCGTATGCTTGTGTGAATCGCATGCCCTGCGACGCGAACTTGTCGAGGTTCGGCGACTTGATTGCCTTGTGGCCGTAACAGCCGAGATCGCCCCAGCCCTGGTCGTCGGTCAGGAACACGACGACGTTCGGGCGCTTGTCGGCGGCGGCGACCGTCACGTTCGCCGTCGCGCCGACAAGTAACAGTGTCAGGACAACGGCGTGCGTGAACAGTCGTCGGCCGACCACGCCGTGGATAGTGTTCGACGAGTCCGTTGTTTGCATGGTGCGATCCTCAGTTTGACGGTTGGCCAACCCGGTCCGGTCGGCCCAGCAGTGTAACCCATGATGCACGAACCACCCATCCCGCAGCGAATGCGAGCGTTGACCCGCGTTAGCCGCTTCAAAGGCGGTCGGCTCGCACTGCTAATCGGACTTGCCCTATTGGCGGGGCCGCCTGACGCCCGCGCCGACAACGACAAGCCCCGTCTCATCATCAGCGAGATCATGTACCACCCGCCCAACGACAAGAAGAATCGGTGGGAGTACGTCGAGTTGTACAACCCCGGCCCCAACGCGGTGGACATGCGCGGCTTCGTGCTCGACGACGATGACGGCGACCCGCTGACCGGGACCAACATCACCTCGGTCAAGGTCGAGCCGGGGCAGTTCGTCGTGCTGTTCAACGCGCAGGCCAATACGGTCGAGCGCATGGCCGCGGCCTGGGGCAGGGACGTCAAGTGGGTCAAGGTCACGCAGTGGCCGACGCTCGACAACCAGTCCGAACGGATCGGCCTGTGGGCGAACATCAAGGACTACCGCGGCCGAAACTTCGCCTTGGCGATGGACGACGTGCAGTATTTTGACAAGTCGCCCTGGCCCGCGGACGACGGACGGGCGTCGATCTACCTCAAGAACCTCGACGCCGACAACGCCCAGCCGACCAGTTGGGCGCTGAGTCGAAGCGGCGCCGACGGCGGACGCACTGCCGACTTCGTCGATACGGGTGAAGGACAGGACGATTCGGGAATCGGCTGGTTTGTGCCGGCCTTGGTCGTCGTCGCTGCGCTCGTGGTAGCGGGCGCATTTGTCTTTCGAAGCAGGCTGACGGGCAAGACCACCTCGCTCCTGCTTGTGCCCGTGATGGTCACTCTCTTCACGGGCTGTGACTCGAAATCACCTGAATCGAAACAAGAAGACCAGGCGGTCGGATCGCCCGGTTCCGGGCCGGGGCAACGGGGCCGTCCCTGACCGATCTCCCCAAGAACGACACCGGGTAACCCCGATGGGAGCCCCAAAACGTCGTTTTTCAGGCAATTCAATTGCAACCGGGCCTTGCAAGTTAGCGTAGCGCTAGCTTATACTACGTGTCCTCACTGAAGTGCCCGCGTACGGGGTCCCACGGCATGCTTGGCATCGCTGCTGGCGACAACGGAAGACGACCAATCAGAAGACCGGAGAGCAATCCCGGCTTGTGCTGTAATACATTGTCAACCAAGCGGTTGAATATGGGCAACTTCGCCGGGCGTCGGGCGTTCACGCTCATCGAATTGCTGATCGTCGTCTCAATCATCTCGATCCTCATCGCGTTCCTCCTGGCGGGTCTGTCTGGGAGCCGCGAAAACGCCCGGGCTGTCATCTGTAAAAGCAATCTGCGACAATGGGGTGTGGCCATGCACGCCCACCAGACCGAGCGCGAAGGCATGCTGCCATACGAAGACCGCGGCGATGAAGACCTCGGTCACCACTGCTGGTTCGACGTGCTCAGCAAGCGGATGACCAGCGTCGACCCCAACGCCACCGACGAGAACGGCAACCCGATCGAGCCGGACGACCGTGTGCTGGTCTGCCCAACGGTCTACCTGCACGATCCGAACCGACTCGAGTCGTACCGCATGAACAGCAAACTGGCGGAAACAAACCCGACCAGTCCTCATTACATGCCCTATCGAAACATCAACACGCTGAAAGAGCCGGTCAAGACGGTTGTTCTGTTTGACGGCGATGTCGGCGGCGACGTGGTTTCATTCAAGGGTCGCTGGCGGTTGGAGAACGACGACGTCAACTACCGCCACAACTTTTCGTGCAACCTGCTCTTCGCGGACAACCACGCGGAGAACATGATGAAACAGGCCCTGTCCGACAAGTCGAAGAAGAACGACCGTGTCATCTGGCAGCCACCGGACATCGGCCCATGGAATCCGAATCCGAACCCCGGACCGTGAGTGCCGATTGCAGGATACGACCCCCACAGCCGCGCCAGCGTCTGCGACGCCCCCCGCCGCTGCCCCACAAGCAGTGCCAGAGGAAGCCCCGACGATCACGGAGATCTTCCAGTCGATCGCCGCAGGCCAACCCGAGGACGGCCTGACCCCCGAAGAAATCCTGCTGCGCCTCCTGTTCGCCGTGATGATCGGGTCGCTAATCGGCTTTGTCTATCGGTACACGTACACGGGGCGCAAGGTCCGCGCCTCGATGCCCCACACCCTGCTGTTGCTGTGCCTCGGCGGCGCGCTGGTCTGGCTGGTCGTCGGCAACAACCTGGTCCGGGCGTTCGGCCTTGCCGGGACGATCGGCCTGATCCGCTACCGCACGCGCGTCAACAACCCCAAAGACACGACCATCCTCCTGTTCAGCATGATCATGGGAATGGCTTGTGGCCTCGGCCAATACATGGTCGCAATCATCGGCACGTTCGTCGTGCTCGCTGTGCTGGTGATGTTGCAGATGGGCACGAGAATGCGCAAGCGCAAAGCGCGGGCGTTCCGTCCCCCACCGCCGATCGACCCGCCAAGTAAGGGCGGCCGACCTGCCCGGCCGGGCGACGACGGACCGGGAGGTTTGTCTGCTGAACCGGCCCCCGCGGAGCCAGCGGTCAGCGGCTCCCGTCCATTGGGCGCACCTGTGGACACGCCAACACGCGACCGACCTGCCGCCGTGCCCGCGACGTCCACACCCGTACGTGACCGACCGGCCGCCGTACCCGCAACGACGTCGATGACGCCCGACCGACCCACCGCTGTGCCTGCGACGTCCACACCGGCGCCGGAGAACGCCGCCGTGGCACCTGAAAAGTCCACGTCGGCTTCGGAGTCGCCGCCGCGCAGCGATACCGGCCCGGCCTTGCCCGCCGCGGCCGAATAGCACGAACCTGACACCGCCCCCCGGCGGTGCGATTGGATAGATTCGATCAGGGCTGGGGAGTTTACGTAACGGCCACCGACGCTCACCGCGGCGGTGGCGATTGAGGACGCGCCGATGAGACGTTTGAGCCAGGCGATTGAATGCCTTTCCGGTGCCGCGCGCCGCAACCTGAAACAGGGTTCGGCCCGGCTAGATTACCGCAACCGACGATCCAAATACGCCGAACGCTGGCGTGCGATCGAACCGCTCGAACCGCGCATCCTGCTGACCGCCGACCCGGTCATCACCGAGTTCGTCGCGTCCAACAGCGGCTCGCTGCTCGACGGCGACGGCAACTCGAGCGACTGGGTCGAAGTCACCAACCTCGGCGACATGCCGGCCCCCCTGCTCGGCTATCACCTGACCGACGACGGCTCGAACCTGGCCAAGTGGCCGTTCCCCGACATCACGCTCGCCGTTGGCGAACGAATCGTCATCTTCGCCTCCGGCCAGGCCGTAACCGACTACGTCGATGGCGGCGGGTCGTACCACACCAACTTCGCGCTCGGCGCTAACGGCGATCACCTTTCCATGATCGCGCCGGGCGACGTGATCGTCTCGTCGTTTGGCCCCGGCGGCAGCGACTTCCCACAGCAGTTCACCGACATCTCGTACGGCCTCGGCGAATCCGGCATCGCGCAGACGCTACTGACACCACAAGCACCTTCGACCTACCTTGTGCCGGAAGCGGCCGACGCGGCGCTCGGCACGACCTGGACTCAGATCGGGTTTGACGACGCGGCGTGGTCGACCGGCGACGCGGGGCTTGGGTTTGAAGACGGCACGGGCGGTGTTGGCCCGCTTGAGAATCTGGCGTTGGCCGGTACGGCGACACAGTCTTCGACACTCAATGCGTTCACCGCCGACCTGGCGATCGACGACGACACGACCAACTTCACGCACACCCAGAACGGCGGGCCGACACCCGCGACGTGGACGGTCGACCTCGGCACGACGCAGGCACTCGAAGAGATCGTCCTGCATAATCGTGACAGTTGCTGCGCTTCGCGCCTGCGCGACATCACCGTCGATGTTCTCGCGTCGGACGGCACGACCGTCGTGTTCACCTCTGAACTGCTCAACCCCGAAAACGTCGAAGGCGGCGGCCAAATCGACGTCGGCCCCGAGTCGATCACACTCGATCTGCTCGACGCCAACCAGGGCGCGGTAACCGGCCGATACGTGCGCGTCACACGCACGCCCGACCCCGATCTGTCCGGCTCGGGCGGCGCGGGCAACGACGACGAACGCAACGTCCTGTCACTCGGCGAGGTCGTTGTCAACGGACGAACCATCACCGACGGATTCGACGACCTGATCGAAACAGACATCTCCGCGGAGATGGATGGCGTCAACGCGTCGCTGTTCAGCCGGTTCGAATTCGACGTCGCCGACGCCAGCTCCGTACTCGACCTGACGCTGGGCATGCGTTACGACGCGGGGTTTGCCGCGTACCTGAACGGCACACTCGTCGCCATGGCCAACGAGCCTGTCTCGTTGACGTGGGACGCCGCCGCCACGGCTGAACGCGACGATGTCGACGTCTTCAACTTTGACCAGTTCGATCTCAGCGCTCACGTTGGTCTGTTGCAAAACGGGCAAAACATCCTGGCCATCCACGGGCTGAACAGCGCAGCCGGCGATGGCGACTTCCTGATCGAGCCGAAGCTCGACGCGACGATCGACAGCCAGGCCGTGCCGCTCTATTTCGAGTCGCCGACGCCCGGCGCGCCGAACGGCCTGGGCGTGATGGGATTCGTCGAAGACCTGGCCTTCAGCCACGGACACGGCTTCTATGACGCCGCTTTCGACCTGACCATCACCACGCCGACAGCCGGCGCGACGATCGTCTACACGACCGACGGGACGGAGCCGACTCAGACCAACGGCATGGTCTACGGTGGCCCGATTTCGATCAGCGCCACCACGGCGTTGCGGGCGGCTGCGTTCAAAGACATGTTGCTGCCAGCGACCAAGACATCGCAGACTTACATCTTCCTGGACGACGTGGTCACGCAGGACGAGGCCGCCACGCTCGCGGCCGGCTTCCCCGCGATGTGGGGCGGCACGACGCCGGACTACGGCATGGACCCCGACGTCATTGGGCCGGGCGACCTGTTCGGCGGCGTCTACGCCGCGACGATTAAAGACGATCTGAAGTCGATCCCCACGCTGTCGTTGATCGTCAATGTGGACGACCTGTTCGGGTCCAACGGCATTTACACCAACTCCACGCAGAGCGGTTCGAACTGGGAGCGTGATGTCGCGGCCGAGTTGATTCAGCCGGACGGAAGCGACGACGGATTCCAGATCAACGCACGCATCCGCATGCAGGGCGGCGCGTTCCGTAACCACGGCCTGTCGAAGAAGCACTCGATGCGGTTGCTCTTCAAGAGCGAGTTCGGCCCGGGCAAGTTGGAGTACCCGCTGTTAGGCCCCGACGCCGTGAGTGAGTTCGACACGTTCACACTGCGCATGGATTCGAACGACGGCTACGCGTGGGGCTCGGCCAACGACCAACCGCAGTACGCGCGCGACGAGTTCGCCCGCCAGACGCAGGCCGCCATGGGTCAGCCCGCGTCGTCCGGCAGTCGGTTTCACGTCTATATCAACGGCATCTACTGGGGCATGTACAACGCCGTCGAGCGGCCTGATCAGTCGTTCGGCGCAGCCTACTTCGGCGCGGACAAGGACGATTGGGACGGCATCAACTCCGGCAACCCGCCAGGCAACGGGAATGTCATCAATGCAAGCGGCGACAACGCCCGCAAGCAGCGCGCGATCGCTGCGTGGAACGCGATGCGCGACCTGACCGACGACATCCCCGCGGCCGCGAACGAAGCGGACCGCACGGCCGCGTTCATGCAGGTGCAGGGGCTCAACCCCGACGGAACCAACAACCCCGCGTGGGAAGACTACCTCGATGTCGACAACTACATCGACTACATGATCGTCAACTTCTACGGCGGCAACAGCGATTGGCCGCGCAAGAACTACTACGTCGGCCGGGAGAACAGCCCCGACTCGACCGGCTTCAAGTTCTTTTCATGGGACGCCGAATGGACGCTCGACCTGCGATCGAATGTGAACACCGATCGCACCAACGACGCCCGCGGCGTGGCCGCGCCGTTCCAGGACCTGCGCGACAGCGAAGAGTTCCGCATGGCCTTCGCCGACCGCGTGCATAAGCACTTTTTTAACGGTGGCGCACTCTACGTCGACCCACTCAACCCGCAGTGGGACCCGATGCACCCAGAGCGCAACGTCCCGGCCGCACGCTACGCGACCATCACCGACACCGTGATCACACCGCTCTCGGCCGAGTCCGCCCGCTGGGGTGATCAGCACCGCGCCCTGCCCTACACACCGAACGCCGAGTTCGTCAACGAGCGCGAAGACCTGTTGACTAACTACTTCCCCGCGCGGTCGGCCAACGTCTTGCAGGACTTCGTCGATGCGACTCTTTATCCCGATGTCGAAGCGCCCGTGTTCGAACAGCACGGCGGCGCGGTCGAGAAGCTCACTGGGTTCGAGGTCAACACCTCCGCCTCGACCGTCTACTACACAACCGACGGCAGCGACCCGCGCATGATCGGCGGTGGCATCAACCCAAACGCGACGATGCTCAGCCCGGGGCAGAACATCGTGCTGGACGAGGATGCCACGGTCAACGCGCGCTCGATGGACGGCGGCGACTGGTCGGCCTTGAACACGGCCGAGTTCACCGTGCTCGCGGCCGGGCCGCTCCCAGTCATCACCGAGTTCATGGCCTCGAACAACGACACGTTGACCGACGGCAACGGCGCGTCGAGCGATTGGATCGAGGTGACCAATCTCGGCGACCAGGCGGTTGACCTGCTGGGATACCGACTGACCGACGACCCAGGCGACGACGCCAAATGGACATTCCCCAGCGTGCTGCTCAATCCCGGCGACAGGGTCGTCGTGTTCGCGTCCGGCAGCGGTGTGCCCGATGGCGAGGGCAATCTGCACGCGTCGTTCGCGCTGGGCGCGGGCGGCGATTATGTCGGCCTGTTCGACTCCGGCGGCACGCTGCTGAATGAATTTGGCATCGGTGGCGTCGATTACCCGCAGCAATACAGCGATATCTCGTACGGCCTGTCCAACGACCAACTCGGCACGACCGCTTTCTTCGCCACACCGACGCCCGACGCGCCGAACGGCGCGGGCTTCGACGGCGTGACGGAGGACGTCGCGTTCAGTATGCCGCACGGCTACTACGACAGCGCCTTTGGTTTGACGCTTTCGAGCACGCCCGGCGCGACGATCTTCTACACGATGGACGGCAGCGAGCCGACCGACTCAGCTAGCGCGACGAACTTCGAGTACACCGGCCCGATCAACATCGACGGGTCGACGGTCATCCGCGCGGCCGCGTTCAACACCAACTTCATCGACTCGCAGATCACGACGTCGACATACCTCTTCCTAGCCGACATCCTCGCGCAGCCCGTGACGCCGGACGGCTTCCCATCGACCTGGTCCGGCGCACCGGTGGCCGACTACGAGATGGACCCGGAGATCGTCAACGACCCGGCCTACAGCGGCCTGTTCAGTGACGTGTTCGCTTCATTGCCCACATTGTCGCTCGTGACGGACATCGACAACCTTTTCGACTCCGACAACGGCATCTACACGCACCCCAACAGCAGCGGCGACAACTGGGAGCGTGTCGCGTCGTTCGAACTGTTCAACCCCGACGGCTCGGTCGGCGGATTTGCCGCGGACGACGAGGGATTCCAGGTCAACGCAGGGCTGCGCATCCAGGGCGGTGCGAGCCGGAACCCCAACAACTCACCCAAGCACTCGTTCCGCGTGACGTTCCGCAGGTCGATCGGAGTGGGCGACCTGGAGTACCCGCTGTTCGGCGACGACGCGACGGCCGAGTTTGATCAACTCGTACTCCGTGCCCGCTACAACCTGTCCTGGATCCACGCGAACCACACCGGCGGCAACCAGCGTTCGCAAGCGCTGTACGTGCGCGATCAACTCATCCGCGACCTGCAGTCGGACATGGGCCAGGTCGCGTCGCACGGCGCGTGGCATCACCTGTTCCTCAACGGCGTGTACTGGGGCATGTATAACACGTCTGAGCGGCCGAACGCCGACTTCGCCGCCAGCTATTTCGGCGGCAGTGACGACGACTACGACGCGCTGAATTCCGGTGAGGCGATCGACGGCGACCGCGTCGCCTGGAACCAGATGATGGCGATCGCCGAGGCGGGCGTGACGGACAACGCCGACTACGAGCAGATCAAGCAGTTCCTCAACGTCGAAGCATTCGCCGACTACATGATCCTCAACTTCTACGCCGGCAACACCGATTGGCCGCACCACAACTGGTATGCGACGCGCAACCGCGACGGCGGGCAGTTCTACTTCCACAGTTGGGACGCCGAACACTCGCTCAAGAGCGTCACCGAAAACCGCATCAATGACAACGACGCTGACTCGCCCGGCCGACTGTTCCAGCGGCTGCGCCAGAACGACGAGTTTCGGCTCGTGTTTGCCGACCGTGTTCAGAAACACTTCTTCAACGGCGGCGCACTGACCGAGCAGCACATCGTGGATCGATTCAACGCGCGCATCGCGGAGGTCGAACTGGCGGTGGTGGCCGAGTCGGCCCGCTGGGGCGACTACCGGCGCGACGCGCACCGTCGCAACGGCCCCTACCAGCTCTACGAACGCGACGTGCAGTGGGAGGCCGAGCGACAAGACCTGCTGAACAACTATTTCCCAAACCGCAACGCGGAAGTGCTCCAGGACTTCGACCAGGGCAACCTGCTGTCCGACGTCGATGCGCCGCAGTTCAGCCAGCACGGCGGGCAGGTGTCGCAGGGCTTCCAACTCACGATCAATAACCCGCATGGGGCGGGCACGGTCTGGTACACGACCGACGGCACCGACCCACGCCTGCCCGGCGGCGGCGTGTCGGCCAACGCGGTCGAGTACACCGGACCGTTCACGATCAACCCGACGGACAACATCCGTGCCCGCACGGTCGATGCCGGCGACTGGTCAGCCGAAACGAGCGCGCAGTTCGCCCTCGCGGCCGACCCGGCCGACGCGACCAACCTGCGCATCACCGAGCTGCACTACAACCCCGGCGGCGGCGCCGAAGGGGACAGCGAGTTCATTGAGTTCACCAACGTCAGCGATGTGCCCATTGACCTGACCGATGTGCGCATCACCGAAGGCGTCATGTTCGACTTCACGAACAGCGCGATCACGTCGTTGAACCCCGGCGAGTCGGCGTTGGTCGTCGGCGAAATCGTCGCGTTCGAGGGTGAGTACGGCATCGGCCTGCCGGTCGCGGGTCAATTCGATTCGGGCGGGCTGAGCAACGGCGGCGAGCAGATCATCGTGCTCGACGCCGCAGATGGCACGATCCACGACTTTACTTACGGCGACAGCACCGCGCCGAATTGGCCTGACAGCCCCGACGGCGACGGGCCTTCGTTGCAGGTCATCGACACGGCCGGCAATTACAACGACCCGACCAACTGGACGGCCAGCGCATTCGACGGCGGCACGCCGGGCACGGTCCCCGCCTCCAGCGCCAACGCAACCAACCTGCGCATCACCGAGATCAACTACCACCCGTTCGACCCGACGCCGGCCGAGGAAGCCGCGGGCTTCACGACCGACACGCCGTTCGAGTTCATCGAGTTCCAGAACATCGGTGACGACCCGATCGACCTGACCGGTGTTGAAGTCTCGATTTCCAGTGATACGGACTTCGACTTCACAGGCAGCGCGGTGACGATGCTCGACCCGGGCGCGTTCGTGCTTATCGTAAACGACCTGACGGCGTTTGAGCTGCGCTACGGCTCGAACCTGCCGGTGGCGGGCGAGTACAGCAACAGCCTGGCCAACGGCGGCGAGCGCGTCGAGGTCTTTTCCGCGGGCGGTGGCGTCATTCACGACTTCGACTACGACGACGGGGGCGATTGGCCGACCACGCCGGACGGCGACGGCCCGACGCTCGTGCCGATCAACTTGCTGGGCGACTACAACGACGGCACGAATTGGCGGGGCAGCACGGAGATCGGCGGCTCACCCGGCGCGGCCGGCGCGGCGCCAGGCACGGGCGGCATCGTCATCAACGAGATCCACTTCGACCCGCCGGACAAGACCGTGCCGGGCGAGTTCATCGAGCTTTACAACAACAGCGGCGCCGAGATCGAAATCTCGGGCTGGACATTCAGTGCGGGTGTCGACTTCACCTTCCCAGCCAACACGATCGTGCCGTCGATGGGTTACGTCGTCGTGGCTGAAGACCCCGCAACCGCGCAGGCTGAGTACGGCATTGGTGGGACGGTCTACGGCCCGTGGGTCGGCGGGTTGTCCAACGACGGCGAGTTGATCGAGATTCGTGACGACGTCGGCTCGCTGATCGACTTCGTCAATTACGGCAACGGCTTCCCGTGGCCGCTGGTCGGCGGGCGCACCGGTAACTCGATCGAGTTAATCAACCCGAGTTTCGACAACAACGTGCCCGGCCACTGGCGGCCGAGCATCGGGACGGACGGCGTGGACACGGTCGTGTTCGGTCCCGAGGCGAGTTGGAAGCTGTTCAAAGGCACGGCCGAGCCGTCCGTCGTGCAGGGCGACTGGCGGGAGCTTGGCTTCGACGACACGAGTTGGCTCGACGTGCAGGCGGCGGCCGGCTACGGCGAGGCATTCCTGAACACCGTGCTCGGCGACATGCAAGGCAACTACACGACGTTCTACATGCGTCGCACGTTCGACGTGGCTGACGCGAACGTCATCCGATCGATGCTCCTGCAAGCGCAGATCGACGACGGCATCAACGTCTGGATCAACGGCACGCACGTCGTAGGCGTGAACGTCAGCGGCGCGGAACTGCCGTTTGACGCCACGTCCGGCCCGGCGATCGAGAACGTCGAGTTCGTCAACCTGCCCCTGGATCAGTTCGTCGATCAACTGGTGACGGGTCAGAATATCATCGCCGTACAAGTGCTCAACGCGTCGCTCGGCGGCAGCAGCGACGCGTTCTTTGACGCCCTGCTGACACTGTCAACCGGCTCGGCCGCGGGCGTGACGCCGGGCGACCTGAACGGTGTGTTCGCGCCGAACGCCGCGCCGCAGATGGATCACGTCTCGCACGGGCCGATCAACGTGGTCGGTTCGAGCCAAGCCGTGCCGATCACCGCGCACATCGTCGACCCCGACGGCGTTGCGGCGGTGACACTTGAGTATCAACTGGTCGATCCGGGCGACTACATCGCGATCGACGACCCGCGTTACGACACGGACTGGACGGCCGTGACGATGCGAGACGACGGGACAAACGGCGACGCGGTCGCGGGCGACGGCCTTTTTACATTCGTCATGCCCACGGCCTTTCAGACGCACCGCCGGCTCGTGCGTTACCGGATCACGGCCGAGGACGGTCTGGGCGCGTCGATCACCGCGCCGTATGCCGAAGACACGCAGCCGAACTGGGCTTACTACGTCTACGACGGCGTGCCCGATTACACGGCCTCGGCCGAGCCGGGCGTCGAGCCCGACGAGGTGTTCACGTCCGACCTGCTCGAGAGCGTGCCGCTCTATCAACTGATTACCACGCGTCAGGACCACGAAGACGCGCAGTTCATCCCGGATTCGTCGCGCAGCAGCGGCTACCGCGGCAGCGACTACCTCTGGGACGGGGCGTTCGTGCATAACGGCCGGGTCTATGACCACATCGCGTACCGCGCCCGCGGCGGCGTCTGGCGGTACTCGATGGGCAAGAACATGTGGAAGTTCGACTTCAACCGCGGTCACCGGTTCCAGGCTGTGGACAACTACGGCAAGGCCTACGACACCGAGTGGGACAAGGTCAATTTCTCCGCGGTCATCCAGCAAGGGAACTACCTGCACCGGGGTGAGCAGGGGCTGTTCGAGTCGGTCGGGATGGCGTTGTTCAACCTGGCCGGCGTCGAAGGGCCGAACACCAGCTTCGCGCACTTCCGCATCGTCGAAGACGCGGACGAAGGCGGAACGACACAGTTCGACACCGACTTCCAGGGCCTCTACCTGGCTGTCGAACAGCCGGACGGCAACCTGCTCGAAGAGCACGGCCTGCCGGACGGCAACTTCTACAAGATGGAGTCGGGCACGGGCACGCTGAATAATCAGGGGCCTGATCAGCCGACCGACCGCAGCGACCTGGACGCGTTTATCGCCGGCTACACGGGCGGCGGCGCTGATGAGACCTTCTTCCGGGACAACCTCGACCTCGATCGCTACTACTCGTACCGCCTGATCGTCGAAGGCATCCACCATTACGACATCGCCGGCGGCAAGAACTACTTCTACTACCACAACCCCGACACGGATTTGTGGTCGGTCCACCCGTGGGACCTCGACCTGACGTGGGCGGACAACATGTTCGGCAACGGGAACGAGCCGTTCCGCGACCGCGTGCTGCCGATCCCCGCGTTAAACACCGAGTATCAGAACCGGGCCCGCGAACTGCGTGACCTGCTGTACAACGACGAGCAGGCCGGCATGCTCATCGACGAGATGGCCGGCTTCATTTACACGCCCGCCAGCCCCGACGGGCTGTCGTTCGTCGACGCCGACCGGGCGATGTGGGACCACAACCCGATCATGACGTCGGGCTATGTGAACCCGAGCAAGGCCGGCGCGGGTCGTTTCTACGAGTCGAGTGTGACGGGCGACTTCGCGGGCATGATGGACCTGATGAAGGACTACGTCGATACGCGCAGCACGTTTATCGACAACACGATCCTGACCAACGAAGCAGACATCCCCGCGACGCCGACCATCGTCTTCACGGGCCAGGGGACGTTCCCCGTGGACGATCTGACGTTCACGACGTCGGCCTTTACGCCGGGCGGCAGCGGCGGGTCGTTTGCGGCGATGGAGTGGCGGATCGCCGAGGTGACCGACCAGGGCGCTCCCGACTTCGACCCGACCAAGCGACGGCATTACGAGATCGACGCCGACTGGGAGAGCGGCGAGATCGCCGTGTTTGACGACACGATCACCATCCCCGAGAACGAGGTTAAGGTCGGCGATCGCTACCGCGTGCGTGTGCGGATGCAAGACGATTCGGGCCGTTGGAGCCACTGGTCCGACCCCGTGCAGTTCGTCGCGCAGACCGAGGCCAACACGCAGGCCGTGCAGGACGGCCTGCGCATCAACGAGATCCACTTCAACCCGGGCGACACGCAGGACCAGGATGCGGAGTTCATCGAGGTGAAGAATGTCGGGCCCGTGCCGATCGACCTGACGGGCGTGCGGTTTACGGACGGCGTTGAGTTCGATTTTACGGGCAGCGCGATCACGACGTTGCAGCCGGGCGACTTCGCGCTGGTCGTGCTGGATCAGGCAGTGTTCGAAGCGGAATACGGCTTGGGCCTGCCGATCGCGGGGACGTTTATCGACGGGCAGTTGGCGAACAACGGTGAGGACGTGACGCTCATCGACGCCGACGACATGGTCATCCATGACTTTGAGTACCGCGACTCACCCGGTTGGCCGTTGCGGGCCGACGGCGGCGGCTCGTCGCTTGGTGTGCGCGATGTGAATGGCGATTACAACGACCCGGCCAACTGGTACGCCAGCCAGGAGATCGGCGGGTCGCCCGGGGCCGACGGCCTCGGCGCACCGGTCGTGCTGGGTATGCCGGTCATCAGCGAGTTCCTTGCGTCGAACAACGAGACGATCCTTGACGGCGACGGCGAGTCGAGCGACTTCATCGAAATCGTCAACGCCGGCACGGCACCGATCGACCTGCTCGGCTACTACCTCACCGACGACCTGACGGACCTGACCAAGTGGGAGGTGCACTCCTCGCTCGTGCTTGCACCGGGCGAGTACGCGATCATCTTTGCTTCGGGACAAGCGAGCGAGACGTACACCGACGCCGGCGGCTTCATGCACGCGTCGTTCTCGTTGAGCGCCGACGGCGACGAATCACTCGCGCTGGTTAACCCCGACCAGGTGATCGTGTCGCAGTTTGACCCGGACGGCTCGACGTACCCGCGGCAGCGGCGTGACATCTCTTACGGCGCACCGTTCAGCAACACGAACCTTGTGAACGAGGGTGATACGGCGACTTACTTCGTGCCGCCCGACGACACGCTTGGCGAGACGTGGACGGACGTGCTGTTTGACGACAGCGCGTGGTCGAGCGGGCCGACGGGGCTCGGCTTCGGCGTCCTGCAATCCGGGTTCAATGTCCGCGACGTACGCAGCGCGACGCAGCTCGACACGGTCGATGACGCCGAGGCGGTCCTCGCCCTGCCGCCGGGCGACCCCGGTGTGCTCGATGAAGTAATTGAGGTGCACAGCGTCGTCAACTTCTTCGACTCCGGCGGCGACGGCCACTTCGGATCGAACAACGCCTTCCCCGCCTCGACGGGCAACCCGGACGACAACATCGCGATCGATGCGACGGCGACTCTCTTTATCCCGGCCGACGGCACTTACACGTTCGGCACGAACAGCGACGACGGCCTGCGTCTGCGCATCGACGGCCAGGTCGTGATCAACGACCCAAATCCGCACGGGCCGGCCGACCGGTTCGGCGAGGTCTTCCTCACGGCCGGGCAACACGACCTGCAATTGGTCTACTTCGAGCGCGGCGGCGGCGCAGCCGTTGAGCTGTTCGCCGCGTCGGGCAGCCATGCGGCCTTTGACGCCGGCGTTTTCCGGCTTGTGGGTGACGAGGTGAACGGCGGCCTGGCGGTTGGCGTGCCCGGGTCGAGCAGTGTGGGGACGGATGTCTCCGGCGAGATGCAGGATGTTGCGGCTGCGCTGTATACGCGCATCGAGTTCAACGTGGCCGACCCTTCCGCGTTCGACCTGTTGACGCTGGCGATGAACTTCGACGACGGCTTCGCGGCGTACCTCAACGGCGTCGAGATCGCCCGCCGCAACGCGCCGGCCGGCGACCTGTCTGACGAGGACGTCGCAACAGGGGAACGCCCGGTCGGCGAACAGGGCACGTTCGAGTTCATCGGCGTGACCGAGCACATCGACGCGCTGCGGGTCGGGACGAACATATTGGCGATCCACGGCCTGAACCTCGACGCGACCGACGACGACTTCCTCGTCCTGCCGGAACTGATCGCCTCGACGATCGACGGCAGCAACCCGAAATACTTCTCGACGCCGACGCCCGGCGCGTTCAACACGGGCGATTTCAACGGCTTCGTCGAGGAACCGCAGTTCAGTGTCGAGCACGGTTTCTTCGTCAACGCGTTCCAACTCGACATCACGAGCAACACGCCCGACGCCGACATTTTCTACACACTCAACGGCGACGAACCGACCAACGTCGCCAGCGGGACGAACTTCGAGTTGACCGGGCCGATCACCATCGACGCGACGACCACGCTGCGCGCCAAGGCCTTCAAGACCGACTTCCAGGACTCGCTCTCGGTCACACAGACGTACCTGTTCATCGCGGACATCCTGCAACAGTCACCCAACGGCGAGGTGCCGGCCGGCTTCCCGGCCGACGAGGCGATCAACAGCGCCGATTTCAATTACGGGATCGACCCCGAAATCCTCAACGGCGAGTTTGGTGACCAGGTCGACGACGCGCTGCTGGACATCCCGACCATCTCGATCGTCACCGACCTGGACAACCTGTTCCATCCACAAACCGGCATCTATGTCAATCCGGGCCAGGACGGCCGGCCGTGGGAGCGCGACGCGTCGGTCGAACTGATCAACCCTGACGGGTCGGAGGGGTTCCAGATCAACAGCGGCCTGCGCATCCGCGGCGGGTTCAGCCGATCGAGCAACAACCCGAAGCACTCGTTCCGCCTGTTCTTCCGCAATGAGTACGGTGGCGAGCTGGAATTCCCGCTGTTCGGCGAGGAGGGCGTCGACCAGTTCGAAAACGTTGACCTGCGCACGGCTCAGAACTACTCGTGGTCGTTCCAGGGCAATTCGCGCAACACCTTCCTGCGCGACACGTTCTCGCGCGACACGCAGCGCGACCTCGGTCAGCCCTACACGCGCAGCCGGTGGTACCACCTGTACCTAAACGGCCAGTACTGGGGCATGTTCGCGACGCAGGAGCGCGCCAACGGCGCGTACGCGGAGAGCTACTTCGGCGGCGACGAAGACGACTACGACGTGGTCAAGGTCAACGCCGGCCCGTACACGGTCGAGGCGACCGAGGGCACGCTCGACCTATGGAACGAATTGCACGGTATCGCGCAAGCCGGCTTTGCAACCGACGCGCTGTACTTCGCTGTCCAGGGCAAGAACCCGGACGGGTCGGACAACCCCGCCTTGCCAGTGCATGTCGATGTCGACAACCTGATCGACTACATGATCATCCAGTTGCACAACGGCAACCTCGACGCGCCGGTGTCCAACTTCCTGGGCAACAACCGGCCGAACAACTTCTACGGTATCCGCAACACCGACCCGGACGCCCGCCAGGGCTGGCAGTTCTTCGCGCACGACGGCGAGCACACGATGCTCAACGTCAACCAGGATCGGACCGGGCCGTGGTCGGCCGGCGAGAACGTCCAGCACTTCAACCCGCAGTACCTACATCAACAGTTGACGCAGCACCCGGACTACGTGCGTCGCTTCGGCGACCGCGTGCAGGAGGTGTTTTTCAACGACGGTGCGCTGACGCTTGAGAACAGCCTGGACCGGCTGGACACGCGCATCGCCGAGATCGAAACAGCCGTCATTGCTGAGTCGGCCCGCTGGGGCGACTCGAAACGGTCGACCCCGTTTACCAAGAACGACTGGCAGGCGGAAGTCGACTTTATCACCGACTCGTACCTGCCCGCGCGCACGAGCATCTTCATCGGGCAGTTGCAGAACCAGGGCTGGTTCCCGACGACTGGCACGCCCGTACTCAACCCGCACGGCGGCGTCGTGCCGGAAAACTTCGATCTGACCATCTCGGCCGGCGCGTCCGAAGTCTGGTACACGACGGACGGCAGCGATCCTCAACTCTTCGACGGCTCGCTGAACCCCAACGCCATGTTCTACGACGCGACGCCGACCGAGATCGACCTCGTGACATTCGGCTCGACGTGGTCATATCTGGATGACGGCAGCGACCAGGGCAGCGCCTGGCGGCAGCCGGCCTTCGACGACTCAAGCTGGGCGTCGGGTCCGGCACAGCTCGGTTACGGTGACGGGGACGAGGCGACTGTGGTCGGCTTCATTGACACCGACCCGAATACCGACGGCATCCAGAAGAACATCACCACGTACTACCGCCACACGTTCAACATCGCCGACGTCAGCGTGATCGACGCGCTGGAGTTGGACATCGTGCGCGACGACGGCGCGGTGATCTACCTGAACGGGACGGAGGTCGGGAACCGATCCAACATGCCCTCGGGGCCGATCAACTTCACGACGACCGCTTCGAGCGTGGTCGGGGGTGGGAACGAAGACGCGGCTTTTGCCGTCCCGCTCGATGGGGACGACTTGGCTTTGCTCGTCGATGGACAGAACGTTATCGCCGTCGAGATCCACCAGATCCACGGCGGCAGCAGCGACACGAGCTTTGACCTGGCGTTGCGGGCACAAACAGCGCAACAGACGATCCTGATTGACGACGCGGTAACCATTACCGCGCGTGCGCGGCAGGCCGGCGTCTGGTCGGCGTTGATTGCGGCCGACTACCGAATCGACTTCCCCCCCGCCGTCGCGGGCACGCTCGCGTTGACCGAGTTGCACTACAACCCCGCGCCGGCCGACGTCGGCGCGGGCGAATTGAACGAGGACGCCAACGAGTTCCAGTTTGTCGAGTTCACCAACATCGGCATCGAACCGGTCGACCTGACGAATGTGCGGATCACCGACGGGGTAACCTTCGACTTCACCGGCAGCGCGGTGATCAGCCTGCAACCCGGTGAGTCGGTCGTGGTCGTGGAGAACCTGGCCGCGTTCACGTCGCGTTACGACACGACCGGGATGCTCATCGCCGGAGAATGGACCGGCGGCCTGGACGAGGATGGCGAACACATCCGTGTCGAAGCGGCGGACAACTCAGCCATTCACGACTTCACCTATGACGACGACGGCTCGGCCGGTTGGCCTGAAACGCCCGACGGCGACGGACCTTCGCTACAGATCATCGACGTCGCGGGCGACTACAACGCGGCGACGAACTGGCAGGCCAGCGGCGTCGTGCACGGCACGCCGGGGTCGTTCAGCGGCGGGCTGCCGCTGGTCCCCGCGGCGGCGGGCAACCTGGCCGTCACCGAGTTGAACTACAACCCGCACGCGGCCGACCCAAGCCTCGGCGAAAAAGACGCTGCGCCGATCGCGTTCGAGTTCATCGAACTGACCAACATCGGCTCGAACCCGATCGACCTGACGGGCGTGATACTCACAGCCGGTGTGCTGTTCGACTTCACCGGCTCGAACGTGACGCGACTGGATCCCGGCGAGCGGGCGCTCGTCGTCAAAGACGCCGAGGTGGTTGAGTCCCGGTACGGCACGGGGCTGAACATCGCGGGCGAGTACGCGGACGACCTGTCGAATGACGGCGAGCAACTGACGCTGCTCGACGCGACCGCGTCAACGATTCAGGACTTCATGTACGACGACGACGGCGGCGCGGGTTGGCCGACCACGCCGGACGGCGGCGGCGCGACGCTGGTCGTGGTCGATACGGCCGGCGACTACAACTCGCCGGCCAACTGGGTGGCGAGCGTCGAGTTCGGCGGTACGCCGGACGGCGCGGGCGGGGCGATCGCGGCCTCGACGCTGCCGCTGCGCATCACCGAGCTGCACTACAACCCGGCCGACGCCGACACCGGCGCGGGCGAACTCGACGAAGACAACGACCAGTTCGAGTTTGTGGAGATCACAAACTTCGGCGCGCAGTCGATCCAGTTGCAGGGCATGCAGTTCGATCGCGGGATCGAATACACGTTCGTCAACGTGGGCTTCACCGAACTCGCACCGGGTGAGTCGGTTGTGGTGACCGCTAACGAGGCGGCATTCGCGTCGCGATACGACACGCTGAACATCAACATCGCGTCCGGCGGATACACGGGTCAATTCGATAATGACGGTGAGTCCGTGCGCTTGCTCGACGCGGCGGGCGACGTGATCCACCTGTTTGACTACGGCGACAGCGACATCCCGCTTTGGCCTGACACGCCCGACGGCGATGGCCCGTCGCTGGAAGTCATCGATACCGAGGCCGACTACAGCAACCCGTCCAACTGGCGGGCCAGCGGCACGACGCACGGCACGCCAGGCGTGGTCACGACGTTTGGCGACAGCGCACTCGACCTGCGCATTACGGAACTCAGCTACAACCCCGGCGACGGCGGCCTCGGACCGGGCGGTATCGGCACGTCGTCGCTCTCGCCCGAGGCGGAGTTCATCGAGCTGCGCAACGTGGGCGGCTCGACGATCGACCTGACGGGCGTGTCTTTCATCCGCGGCGCTGCCTTCGACTTTGCAGGCAGCGCGATCACGTCACTCAACTCCGGGGATTACGCGCTCGTGGTGCGCAACCAGACAGAGTTCGAGAACGAGTACGGCACCGGTCTGCCCATCGCGGGCGAGTTCCAACCGGGCGAAGAACTGCACGACGACGGCGAGTTCGTCCGGCTCATCGACGCCAACGGCGACGACATCCACGCGTTCACCTACGACGACGAAGCACCCTGGCCGACCACGGCCGACGGCGGCGAGGCGACGCTGGAAGTCATCGACACCGAGGGCGACTACAACAACGCGGCCAACTGGCGCGGCAGCGCCAACGTCGGCGGCACACCGGGCGCCGACCCGGTCGCGCTCACGCTCGACATCACAGGCGGCGGGTCGCAGGCCGAAGGCGACGCCGGCACGGCGGGCGCCACGTTCGACATCACGCTGTCACACGACCCCGTCAGCCCGGTGACGGTCACGCTCAACACGGCCGACGACACGGCTACGGCTGGCAGCGATTACTCGGCCATCGCCAACCTGCTGCTGACGTTCAATCCCGGCGACCCACTGACGCAGCAGGTCGTTGTTGACGTCACCGGTGACGAAGTCGTGGAGTTGGGCGAGTCATTTGACGCGACGCTGAGCAACCCGATCAACGCGACGATCAACACGGGCACGGCCAGCGCGACCATCGAGAATGATGACGCGGCCGTGCTGAGTTTAAACAACCCGGCCGGCAAGGAAGACGACGGCCCGCTCACGTTGATCGCAACGCTAAGCGGCGCGGTCGATGTCGCCGTCACGGCGCAAGCCGACACGCAGGACGACACGGCGACCACCGCGGACAACGACTACACCGCGCTGGTCAGTCATCTGTTCAACATCCCCGCAGGTTCGACGTCCGATTCCGTGCAGGTCGCGATCACCGCGGACAGCAAGGTCGAATTGGACGAGGTGTTCGACGTATTGATTTCCAACCTGAACGCGTCCGGCCGAGCCGTGACGCTTGGCGGCAACGCCCTGATGGGGATCAACAACGACGACAGCGCCGGCATCAGCATCGACGACGTGACGCAGGTCGAAACGGACAACGGGACGACGGAATTCACGTTCACGGTCACGCTGGACGCCGCAGTCGATTCCGGCCTTACGGTGGATTACGTCGCGTCCGATGGGACTGCCACCACGGCGGACAACGACTACGTCGCCGGCCCGCTCGATATCGTTTTCGACTTCACTTACGACACGTCCGGCCTATTCGACATCGCGACGAACCCGGACGCCGATAAGGCGTTGGCGTCTCTGGAGGCCGCCGCGAACGCTTTCGAGTCGCGCTTCAGCGACGACCTGCAAGAGATCGTGCCGGGACCGTCGGGCTTTGGCTTCGACAACACGTGGGACGCCTTGTTCACCAATCCCTCAACCGGCGCATTGGAATCCGTAACCGACCTAATCGTCCCTGCAAACACGCTGATCGTATACGTCGGCGGGCGCGACCTGCCAGGTGATACGGCTGGCGAGGGCGGCCCGGGCGGTTTCAGCGCATCCGGCACGGCTGAGTGGAACACACGCGTGGGCACGCGCGGCGAGGGCGACACGCGCAACGACGACGGCGACGGGGCGGACGACTTCGGCCCTTGGGGCGGTTCGATCTCATTCGACACGCTCATCAACTGGCACTTCGACCACACGATGTTGCCCGGTGGCAACCAGTCTGACTTCTTTTCAACCGCGTTGCACGAACTGGCCGGCCACGTGGGCGGCGTCGGCACAGCCGACCGCTGGGAAGACTTCGTCAACAGTGCGACCGACGAATTCAACGGACCCAACTCCGTCGCCAAAAACGGCGGCCCCGTCCCCCTCCACACGGATGAAGCCCATTGGGCTGAGGGCACGATGAGTACGGTCAACGGCGAGCCGCAGGAAGCGGCGTTGGATCCAAGCCGACTCATCGGCACACGCAAGTTCTTAACCGACCTCGATGTCGCCGGCCTCAAGGACGTCGGCTGGTCACCCAACCGATTGACATTTACTGGCAACGCCGGTGAGACGCAGACGATTACGATCGAAGTCGTTGGCGACGAGACGGTCGAATCCGATGAGACCTTCTTCATCGACCTGTTCCACCTCGACGCCTCCGGCCGCGACGTGTCGCTTGATGATGCGCAGGGCGTGGGCACGATCCTGAACGACGACGGGTCGACCGCGTCGCTGTCGATCGACGACGTGAC
>JANQSF010000001.1 GCA_028284155.1 Phycisphaeraceae bacterium | reverse complement strand
CCTGCGCCCAAAGCTGGAACAAACTCACACCGCAACGGCTACAAACCATCACCGCCACCGACTGGCTCACGCACGAGAATTAAATGGGATGCGTATAACGAAGTCCCAGCCTGCTTAAATCATCGAACCAGACGGTGTGATCATGGCGCCATATTGGAGCGCTCCAGGCAATTGCCCCAGATAGGCCCGTATCCGGTCGTCGCTCCAATTGGCAAGAGGCGAATCGCTAGTCTCATGCATGTGCGCTTGAGCCCCTCGCGCAAGCGTCGGCAGCTCATGCAGGGTCGGGCTTTTCGATGTGCAAAGTGCCAAGAATCATCTTGGTAACGGGCAAATGGATAGGCTTGCGGTCGAAGTGAAACGGGTCCGCGCCGTGGCCTGCGGGCTTGTCCATATCGATCAAGCTCTTGACATAGCCGTACATGTCGTTGATGGGCACGCCATGCTTCTTCATCACACGCTCAGCGATCGTGTTGTATTCGATCTCGCTGCCAAGCCTGAACACCTTGGACCGGGAGAACCGGATCGGCGTCGTATTGGCCCAAATGATCTTTGCTTGGGGAGACTTAGCTTTGAGCTGCCGAATCAGTTCGTCAAGGTTCCGCTCGTACTGCTTGGACTGCGTTGCAATCACCCCGCCGGCGGGGATCGGCAGTAAGCGCATCGACTTCAAGTTGGGCACGCGGTGCACCAAGTCCCCCAGGCCGACATTGACGTGGATCAGATCCCACGTGGGCCACTTTTCCTTTGGCACCGGTTTGCCATTGCGATCGATCCGCCCAAGTAGCTGATCGAGATTCAAGAGAATGGTGCTGGAGTTGAGCACCATGTCCGTCGGTCGCCAGGCGGCCTCAACCCTGGCCCTGTCTTTGAGTTCCTTGGCGACCTGGCTGCTGTACATCCCGGCGATGGCGTCACCGATGATCAGCACGCGCGGTGGAGCTTCCTGTCCCAATGCCGAAGCAGGTAACAGGGCAAACGCAAAGATCAGGATGAGGCAAGCGATCTTGCGCATCGGCTAGGCCCTTAGCAACTGGTCAAGGTTGCCCGTGCTGTCGGCGAACTTGTCGGCTGGGATCTTCATCGCGTGGAGCATGGTGACAAAGAGGTTGGCCATGGGGACCTTCTTGTTGCCAACAAACTCGTGGAGTTGGCCGTGCTTGAAGCCCATGTTCTTGCCGCCGGCCAGTTGGAGCGGGTAGTTGTAGCCCGAGTGCGACGCATGCGGGTGGGCCGAACCCCAGAGGCAGAGCGTGTTGTCGAGCATCGTGCTGTCACCTTCCTGCGTCTTGGCCAGGCGGTTGAGGAAGTAGGCGTGGTTTTCCGCTCGCCAGAGGTCCCACTGGCCGGAGATCACCTGCGGGCGCTTGTGCGCGATATCGTGCGTCGCGCCCTTGTAGCCCAGCACGTAGTTGGCGTAGTTCCACAACTCGCTGGAGCTGGACTGTTCGGACTCGGTCATGTAGGTGACGTAACGCGTCTGGTCGGTCACGAACGCGAGGTAGGCCAGGTCATACATACAGCGGATGTATTCGTGCGGCGCGGTCTTGTGGTCAACGGTCAGTTTGACGCTGTCGCGATCGACTTCGGGTAGCGGTGTGTGCGTCCAATCGTCGGTCCGCTCGACGCGCTTTTCGATCTCGCGGACCGACTCGAGGTACTCATCCATCTTCCGTTTGTCTTCGGTGCCCAAGCGGGCGTGAAAGCTCTTGCTGTGGTCCATCATCAGGTCGAGGATCGATGCGTCGCGTTTGAGACCAGCCCTAACCTGCTCGACCCCCTTTTCGCCGTAGGGTTTGAACAGGCGGTTGAAGATGTCATCGGGCTTGTGCAGTGAGGGGATCGCCTTGCCGGGCCCGCGATGGCTCATCGTCTTCGTCTTCAGGTACGAGCCCGTACCGCCCTCTGTGCCCATGACCAGCGAGCGGTGCCGGGTCTGGTGGCCGTAGTGATTGGCCATGACCTGATCGATCGAGATGTTGTTGGTCGTCTCGATCTCGGCCATGTCCGCGCCGGTCAGGAACACATCACCGGAGCTGTGCCCGCCGAGCTTGTACCCGCCCTTGTGGTCCAGGCCACGCAGGTAGGTGATGTTGTCTTTGAGCGGTTCGAAGGGCTTGGTCGACTTGTTGAACGATATGATCTGGCCCGGGTCGCCTTGTGGCCACCAACTCCACTCGTGATGGTCGTAGGTGCCGTCCGCCTTCTTGCGCGGGATACCGTTGGGCCCGTCGGGCTGGTACACGCCGTAAGAGATGTACGTGCCGATGAAACGCTTGGGTATCGCCTTGGCCGTGCCGCCCGCGGCGGCCTTGGCCACGCTGGCACCGCCGCCCATCGCGTTGAGATAAGGCAGCGCCATCGCGACGCCCGCGCCCTTGATTAGATCCCGTCGGCTCAAGTGCCAGCTCTTGCGTGCCATGGTCTTAGTCCTTCCTGGCTTGCTTGCGGCCCGTCTCCTCCCGAAACACGTCACTCAAACAGATCGAGACGATGATGTCCCGCATCCTGAATCCATTGCTTACCACCTGCTTGTAGATCGCGTCGACAGCAAAGCGGTCGCGGTAGGTCAGCTCTCTGCCAAGACCGTAGGACAAGAGACGCCGGATCACGTTTTCGACGATATCGTCCTTGCGTTCCTTTAACAGGTAATCCTTTAGTTCGCGCATCCCATCGATCTCCGGGCCGTGCGGGACGCGGGCCCTGGCCATCGCGTCAACGGTGTTGATCGAGTCCAGGTACGCCTGATAGCCCGCCAGGTTTTTGTGCTTGTCCTGGTTGAAGGCACTAACGCGTGTGCCGTCCTTGGGCACCTTCGGCTGGTATCGGCCGACGGCGTTGTAATCCTCGAACGGGATGCCCCAGGGGTCGAGCCTGAAGTGGCAGTCTTTGCAGCTCTCAACAGTACGGTGTTTTGCAAGCAACTGTGCGATGGAGAGGGCGCCCTCGGTCGAATCCCCGGCTGTCTCTTCAAGCGCGGGCACCTCGGACGGCGGGGGCGCCACGTGGTCGCCCAGGATCGCTTCGCGCAACCAGACCGCACGGTAGATCGGGTGCGGGGCTGTGCCCGTGCCGTTGCCGATGAGCACCGACCCGTGCGTAAGCAGCCCGCCGAGATGGTCCTCAGGCTTGATGGGCACGGGGCGCATCTTCATGCCCTTGACGCCCTTGATGCCGTAGTGAATCGCCAGGCGTTCATTGAGATAGGCAAAGTCCGAGTCGACAATGCTCAGCACGCTCTTGTTCTGTTTGATGAGTTCGCCGACGAAGCCGACGGTCTCCCGCATCATGTAGTCGCGCACCGTGATCTGATAAGGCACCTCGGTCCCGCGCGTCTCGCCGACATGGACGCGGTATAGGAAACGCGGGTACAGATCGTTGTTGATCGGCACGGTGAGCATCTTGCGGATGCTCATCCACTGCATCGTGAAGTCTTCAACGAAGCCGTGCGCCCGGTCATCAGCAAGCATGCGCTGGATCTGCTGCCGAATCACCGCGTCGTCGTTCAGTTTGCCCTTCGCGGCCAGGTCGAGCAGCTCCCGGTCGGGCATGCTTGCCCAAAGAAAATACGACAGCTTTGACGCCATCGCGTATTGCTCGCCCGTCGCCGGGTCCGACTCGGTGTGGTAGAGGAACTGCGGCGAGATCATGACCATCGCCAGCGTTTCGCGCATCGCGTGCTCGAAGCTCTGCACCGCGGGCCGAACGATGCGGAAGATTCTGGCGAACCGGTCGATCTCGGGATTCGTCGCCGGCCGACGGTAGGCACGTGACACAAAGCGCTCAATCACCTGCCGGACGTACGCGGCTTCGTCGGTCTCACGCAGCGGCGACTCGAACAGGATGTCCGTGTGGTGTTTGGGCGGCCAGACATCAACCACCGGCAACTCGATCTCCATCCAGTTGATCACCGCACGCGGCATCGCGAGTTGTCGGATGTTCGCGTAGTGCCCGCCGTCGTTGAGTGTCCCGTTGTCGTAAAAGAGCCGCGGCTTGATTGAGACTCGCTCGACCAACCTGGCGTTCGGCGGCCTGCCCTGCCTGACCAGCGAAGAGGGGTGATTCTCGATTCGGCCGCGGAACTCGTAGACCTTTGGCTCGTCGGGGGAATTGGTCAGGTACAACTCTGCAACAGTCTTGAAAGGCGTCTCGGTTCGGCCCGGTTCCGTACCCATGTCGATCTTGAGGGGCACTTCCGTAAAGCCTGGCGGGATGATGCCCGAAGCCTGCATGCGGATGCGGTACTCACCGTGCTTGGGGTAATCTTGCAGGCTCATGCCACCGGCCACGGAACCGCGTCGGTTGCCCCAGATCCCCAACTCGTCGAGAGCCATCCCGCGGTCCAGGCCGAGGGGCTTCCATGCCTGACGCTTCTTGTAAGGCTCGGGTTTCCTGGGATCGACGATCGCCGCACGCATCGCCTTGCGCGCGATCTCGAGATAACGGTCCAACTGTTCCGGCCCCATCCGCATCAGTTCAGCGGTGTTGTTAAACCCGTAGTGCAACTCGGGGTCTTCGGGCAGATCAGCGATGACGTCCAGTTCAAAGCCCAGCAACTCGTTGAGGGTGTTCTGGTACTCGACGTTGGTCAGTCGGCGGGTCTTCGGCTCGGCGTGCTGCGCGCTGGCCTTCTTGACATAGTCCCGCATGCCCGACTCGATCCACTTGATCACCGCCTGAGTCTGGGCCTTGCTGGGCTGCGGCTCGTCGATTGGCGGCATCTCGCCGAACTCAAGCATGTTCAGGATCGACTCCCATTTCTCCAGTTCCTGGCCCATCGACAGGTCGCCGTTGAGCGCGTGCACGGTGATCTTGCCCTTGCTCTTGTCCGGGCCGTGACATTTCACGCAGTAAGTCTTGAAGAACGGCGCGACGTGGGACTTGTACCCAGTCAATCCCGCGGTGATCTCCGCGGCGCACAAAACAGTGCTCACGCCGTGCAAGAACAAGACGGCAATGGTGTTGATCCAGAATCTCTTCATCATGTCTCATCCGTCAGCGATGAAGATCATAGGTCGCAGGGTCTGTGCATCACCTTGGGTGATTCTACGTGCTGGTGTACCCGGTGATCACGATGGATCCGGTGCTCACGGACAATGGTTCACGGCAAAGCCTGCATGGGCCGACGCTGGTGGCGCTGATGAGCGCGGAGAAGCCGGTGAATCAACGCACGCCGCCAACGCTGCTGGTGCACTCGAAGGACGACCGGGTGGTGCCGGTCAAAAACAGCGAGCTGACTTACAGGTACTGCGGGAGAACGGATCCAAGATTAAGCTGTTGGGGTACGAGCAGGGGGGGCACGGCGACACGCTGGGGCGGCGGAAGCAGATCGCGTCGGCTTGGCCGGGCGAGTGCTTGAAGTGGTTTGCAGAGATCGGTGTGGTCGAGGCCGTCGAGGGTGGGTAACGATGAGGCGGTTAATCTAGTTCGAATGACAAAGTGAAGGTGTAGGAGCCAGTCGTGCCGGTAGCAGGGCAAGCAGGTCAATGATGCGATACCAGCGAACCATGACATCGATCTTGAGTTTTGCCTGTTTTCTCGCGCTCGCGATTCAGGTCAAGGATGTTTATGCAGATCAAGGGGAACAAGCACGGCAAGTCCCGGTTGCGAGCAATCGTTTCGACCGCAAGGTTGCGCCGATCCTAGCGGCGAACTGTCTGACGTGTCATAGCGGCCCTAAGCCCAAGGGCAAACTGGATCTGAGCACGTCGAAGACGGCGATGAAGGCTGACTTGATCAATCCAGGCAAACTCGGTGAGAGCTTGCTGTGGGACAAGATCGAATCGGACGAAATGCCGCCGAAGCACCCGCTGTCGGATGCGGACAAGGCGGTCATCAAGAAGTGGATCGAAGACGGCGGCAAGTGGGGAACCGACCCGATCGACCCGTTCGCCTTCTCGTCGGATAAGCGCGCGGGGAAAGATTGGTGGTCGCTTCAGCCATTGAAGAGGCAGGCGATACCTGAGGTGGCGGGCGACGCGTGGTCGCTTAACGCGATCGACCGCTTCGTCCTTGCTCGGCTGAAGCAAGCAGGCTTGAAACCATCGCCCCAGGCCGATCCGCGCACCCTCATTCGTCGCCTGTATGTTGACATGGTCGGCCTGCCCCCGCCCCCGCAAGTCGTTCAGGCTTTTGAAAAAGACCCCTCGCCGCAATCTTGGGAAAAGCTCGTTGATGAACTGCTGGCTTCAGAGCACTACGGTGAACGCTGGGCGCGGCATTGGCTGGACGTTGCGCGCTTCGGCGAGAGCAGCGGCTTCGAGTACAACGCGCCCCGCGAATCGGCCTGGCATTACCGCGACTGGGTCATCCGCGCGCTCAACAGCGACATGCCTTACGACCAGTTTGTGCGCATGCAGTTGGCCGGCGACCTGATCAACCCGGACACGGTGGATGGGGCCGCGGCTGTTGGCTTCCTCGTGGCCGGTGTGCACAACACCGTGCTGGGCAATAGCCCGAGAATGAAGATGGCCGGCCGACAGGACGAACTGGAGGAGATCGCCGGCACGGTCGGCCAGGCGTTCCTGGGCATGACCATTCACTGCGCGCGTTGCCACGACCACAAGTTCGACCCCATCTCGGCCAAGGAGTATTACCAATTCATCGCGGCGTTGGACGGCATTCGGCACGGCGAGCGAAGACTGGCTGGACCCAGGCCAACGGTGAATGACAATCAAGACCTGCGAACCAAGCGGGCCGACCTGCATCGGCAGTTGGCCGACCTTGTCGTGGCGCGCGGCGGCCGGCTGTCGGGCACCGCCAACATCGTCACATCGAAGCGAGCCTTCGACGCTAATCAAAAGGGCGTGACCTATCGCCTGTCCTTGAAGTTGGCGCCGACGGTTTGGGCTGGGGCCAGCCAAGCCACCGCGGCGGGCGACGGCGTCATCGTCCGATTGATTGGTGCAGACAACCGGGTGGTGGCGTCGCGATTCCTGGAGGCCGAACCGTGGGGCGGTGGTCGAAACGCGCTGGCCTACCGCTCCAAGTCGTTCAATTACGTCGGCGACGGCACGGGTCACTTGCGGATCCAGGTCCAGCCGTACCCTCTTCACGCCGGTCGCTTTGGCGGGGCCATCGACGACCTCGTGCTCAGCCGGGGTGACGACGTCATCTTCAACGAAGACTTTGATCGGCTCCAACAGACGCAGCCCGCCGGGACTCAGGCGGACACGGAGCGCCGCGTCTTCCACAGTGCTGCGAGCGAAGTTTGGCTGCATACCGGGATCAACACGCTGCACGCCGAGCAGCGTGCCGAAGGCAACCTCGCCCTGCAATTATTTGGGGGCAACGGGAGCGGCACTGTCCCGCAGCCGGACACCGACGCGGAACGGAAACTCCAATCGCGCATCGTCGAACTTGAGCGCAAGATCAACGCTGTCATGGCACAGTCGGGGATGAATGTTTACACGGTTGTTCCCCAGAGACCGGGTGTGATGCGTGTCCATGAACGCGGAAGTGTCGAGATTCTCGGTGACGTCGTCGCGCCCGGTGGGTTGAAAGCCGTCAAGGGTCTTGCTCCCGTATTCGACATCGACCCGGCCGCGCCGGATGCACCGCGTCGCCTGAAGTTGGCCGATTGGATCACCGCACGCGGCAACCCGCTGTTTCACCGCGTCGCGGTCAACCGCATCTGGCACTACCACTTCGGGCAGGGCATCGTCAACACGCCGAACGACTTCGGCTTCAGCGGCGGTCGGCCGAGCCACCCGCAATTGCTGGACTGGTTGGCCCTGTGGTTTCGGGATCAAGGCTACTCGCTCAAGAAGTTGCACAAGCTGATCGTCACGTCGGCGACGTATCAGCAGGCGTCGTCGGTCACGGCCAATCCCACGCACACGATCGCCACGCGGATCGACATGGGCAACCGACTGCTGTGGCGGCAGAACGCGAGGCGGGTCGAAGCGGAGGTGCTGCGTGACTCGATCCTGACCGTGTCGGGCGCGCTCAACACGAAGATGTACGGCCCCGGCTTCAAGGACGTCCGCATCGAGCAGGTGCCGCCGGCCTACTTCTACGTGGCCATCGATCCCATCGGGGAGCCGTTCAATCGGCGCGCCATCTATCGCTGGATGCCGCGCGGGCAGCGCAGCGCCTTGTTGGACACGTTCAACTGTCCCGACCCGTCCGTGACCGCGCCGGTGCGCAGCGTGACAACAACACCTTCGCAGGTGCTCAGCCAATGGAACCACCCGTTCGTGTTGCGTATGTCCGAACGGCTCGCCGCGCGGGTCGCGCGCGAGGCGGGGCCGCATAGGGCGAAACAGGTCGAACACCTGTGGCGACTGGTCCTGGCCAGACGGCCGGACCGTAGCGAAGCGCAAGGCTCACAGTCGCTGGTCGAGCGGCACGGCCTCGGCCTGCTTGCGCGCGTCCTGTTCAACAGCAACGAGTTCATCTGGATCGAGTGACCTGGCATGAACCCCACACGACGTGATTTTCTGGCGTTCCATACCGCGGGGCTCAGCGCCGCGGCGTTGATGACGCTGACGCGGCCGGACAATGCGCGGGCCTCGGACTCGAATGACCCTGGCCCGCACCTTCCGCCGCGGGCGAAACGGGCCGTGCACATTTGTCTGATGGGCGGGCTGAGCCACGTCGATTCTTTCGACTACAAACCGCCACTTGCCCGATTCCACGGCAAGACCATGCCGAGCACGGTGAAGCCTGACACGTTTTTCGGTAGTGCCGGGCTGATGCGCAGCAGCGAGTGGACGTTTCGCCAACGCGGTGAAAGTGGGCTGTGGGTCTCCGACCTGTTCCCAAACCTGGCGACGGTCGCCGACGAGTTGACCGTCATCAACTCCATGCATTCGGACTCGGCCAACCACACGCCGGCGAGCTTTCTACAGAACACAGGGTTCCAGTCGAACGGTTTTCCCTCGCTGGGCAGTTGGCTGTCGTTCGGCCTAGGCAACGAATCGGATGCGCTGCCCACTTTCGTTGTCCTGCCCGACGCGCGGAGCCTGCCCAACAACGGCGCTAGTAACTGGAGCAGCGGCTTTCTTCCCGCGCAACACCAGGGCGCACTGT
Organism: Phycisphaeraceae bacterium; assembly: GCA_028284155.1. Classification (GTDB taxonomy): domain Bacteria; phylum Planctomycetota; class Phycisphaerae; order Phycisphaerales; family Phycisphaeraceae; genus JANQSF01. The sequence continues at coordinate 43,786 of JANQSF010000001.1, read as the reverse complement.
TCCGGAGCAGTGATCAGCCCATTCGAAACCTGTTCGCAAACAAGCCGGTCACCGCCGAAGCCGAACGCGACGCCCGACGTTTGCTCGCCACGATTAATCGCAAGCATTACCAGTCGCGCCCCGACGACGACATCCTCGCCGCCCGGATTCGGGCCTACGAGATCGCCGCCCGCATGCAAACGTCCGTGCCCGAAGCCGTCGACTTCTCGACCGAGCCTCAACACATCACAGACCTGTACGGACTCGGTCGGCAAGCGACCGCCGATTGTGGCCGACGATGCCTGCTCGCACGACGTCTGCTCGAACGCGGCGTCCGCTTCGTGCAGATCTTTTCCGGCGGCGCGTTCGGCGGCAAACCGCGACACGGTTGGGACGGCCACGAGAACAACAAGGTCAATCATGCGCGCGAAGCGAAACTGATTGATCAACCCGTCGCGGCATTAATCAAAGACCTGCGGCAGCGCGGCATGCTCGACGACACGCTCGTCCTGTTCACGTCCGAGTTCGGGCGCACCCCATTTACCCAGGCCCCGGCCGGCAAACTCGGCCTCGGCCGCGATCACAACCCGGAAGGTTTCACCGTGTGGCTGGCGGGCGGCGGGCTAGAGCGCGGCATCGCGTTCGGCCAAACCGACGACGTTGGGTGGAAGGCGGTCCAAACCCCCGTGTCCTGGCCGGACCTGCACGCGACTGTGCTGCACCTGCTCGGCATCGACCACGAACGGCTGACCTTCTATCACAACGGCATCAAGCGCCGGCTAACCAACGTTCACGGCCACGTCATAAGCAAGATTCTCGCTTGAATCAATGCCTCCTCGACATCCTTACACCCACATCACGACAACAAGTGTTCGGGCCTCGCCGCTTTTGCACAGGATTGGCACAGCGCTAGCTGGGCTTGGTATTAGTGTCCTTCCGGACGGTTTGGCTAGCCCTGAAACGGCCCTAGGCGTTGCAGTACTTGGTGTTGTGTGAGGCGTTCTGTCGATCTTGTCAATGACAGTCCAAGGCTGTGCCGTTTGAAGAGTTGCCCTTCACCGCCTCAACTATCGACATGATGCCTTTCCGGACTGGTTCGGGCAGAGTTCGCCAAGACTCAAAGCCACGGCCGGCGACGGAGCGGCGGACACGTACCAGTCCGCGATCGCGGTCGCTAGTCGGTGGGCGTAGCAGTCCGACGAGCTCGCTCTTCCTGCCCACTTTCCAACACTTGACGCGATCCAAACGCAAACCGCGCCAAGCGTGAACACTTCACGTCGATACCTGTCCAATGATCACGTCCAACGCACGGATGCCCGCTCGGCAGACGTGCCGTTGCAAGGCAAGGAGGCCACGCAACGACCATGACACTTGATTATCGCACAGTCTGGATCAGCGATACGCACCTGGGCAGTCGAAGCGCTCAGGCCGCGCCGTTGTCACGCTTCCTCAAGTACCTGCGTTGCGAACGGCTTTATCTGGTCGGCGACATCGTCGACATGTGGCGGCTGCGCAGCCGGTGGTATTGGCCCGGCGAACACAACAACGTCGTTCGCCGCATCCTGAACCACACGAAGCACGGCACCGACGTCGTCTTCATTCCCGGTAACCACGACGAGGGCGCACGCCAGTTCCTGAACCACGAGTTCGGCGGCGTGCGCATCCTGCCCTACGACATCCACGAGACGGCCGACGGCCGACAACTGTTTGTCACGCACGGCGACCAGTACGACCTGGTGGTCAAGCACTGCCCGCTGCTGTCGATGGTCGGCAGCGCCGCGTACGACCTGCTGGTATTCGCCAACCGTTTTGTGAACAACACGCGGGCGCGGTTCGGTTGGCGGCCCGTGCCGCTGTCGAAGTTCATCAAGCAGCGCGTCAAGTCGGCCTGCATGTACGTCAGCCGGTTCGAGGAAGTGCTGACCAGCGAGGCCCAGAAGCGCGACCTCGACGGCGTCGTGTGCGGACACATCCACTCGCCGGCCGTCGAAACCGAGAAGGCGATCCAGTACTTCAACTGCGGCGACTGGGTCGAGAGCTGCACGGCCCTCGGTGAGCGGGAAGACGGCACGATCGAACTCATCGACGGCGTGGCCGACGTCGAACGCATGCTCGAGCGCGGCGAGCCCGCCTTCGAGCAGCCCGACCCGCACCGGCTGGAAGACCTCATCCGCTGGGAGCCGGACGATTGGCCGGACCCCGAGGCGGAACTCATCGGCGCGGCCCTCGGCTGCGCGCGGAGTGGCCGACTTTGAAAATCGCCCTGCTCAGCGACGCGTGGCAACCCCAGATCAACGGCGTCGTACGCACCTGGACTCAGGTCATCGCAGAACTCGAAGCGATGGGCCACGAGTTTGTCGTGCTGCACCCCGGCGACTTCCGCACGTTCCGAGCGCCGCGTTACCCCGAGATCCAACTGGCGATCAAGCCGGGCAAACGCATCGCCCGACGGCTTGATGCCTTCAACCCCGACGTCATCCACGTCGCCACCGAAGGCCCGATCGGCATGGCCGGACGGCGCTACTGTCGCAGACGTCGGCTGCCGTTCACGACCTGCTACCACACGCAGTTCCCTCACTACATGCGCGCTTATTACGGCCTGCCGACGCGCCTGACGTACAGGTTCATCCGCTGGTTCCACGGGCCGGCCGAGGCTGTGCTCGTCCCGTCCGCCACCGTCGGGCGAGAGCTGAACGACGCGGGGCTTGACAACGTCAAAGTCTGGTGCCGCGGCGTCGACACGAACATCTTCAAGACGTACGAGCGCACCCTCTATGAAGACCTGGCTCGGCCGATCTTTGTCAACGCCGGTCGGGTCGCGCGCGAAAAGAACATCGAAGCGTTCCTCAAACTCGACCTGCCCGGCAGCAAGGTGATCGTCGGCGACGGCCCGCTCCGGGCAGACCTCGAACAACGCTACCCTGGCGTCTACTGGGCCGGCTATCGGCACGGCGAGGACCTTGCCCGCCACTACGCCGACGCTGATGTGTTCGTCTTTCCAAGCAAGACCGACACGTTCGGCGTCGTCATGCTGGAAGCCAACGCCTGCGGCCTGCCCGTCGCCGCCTACCGCGTGACCGGCCCGATCGACGTGGTCCGCGAAGGCGAAACCGGCTGTCTGAACGACGACCTAAAACAAGCCTGCCTCGACGCCGCCCGGCTCGACCCCGACAGGTGCATCGCTTACGCACAAGAGAATTCCTGGCGGAAGTGCGCCGAGTTCATCCTGGACGAGTTCGTCCCGATCACCGCGCACAGATCGGCGCGAAGGGTTCGGGTGTGACAGGCTCAGTCAGGTCGGCGAGCAGTTTTTTCGTCTCGTCGGCGGCGAGTCTCGGATTGTTGCGAAAGATGCAGTCGGTCAATATGACGTATTAGTTTGTGTAGCCGCATAAGTACGTCACCTAGCTTGTGGCGGAGAATGGTGTTGGCAAGTTGAGTATCTGAGACGTGATTGCAACCGTGTAGGTGGAGCAATGGGCGCAGTGCCTAGCTGACGGTATTGGGTTGGGCCACCCTGCTGACCTTCCGCGCCAATTACTACTTCAACAATCACAACGCAAAGCTGACAGTTGACCTGGTCCGGGCGATCGACCCTCTGGTTTTGGACAGCGCGGACTCAAAGGACCCATTCGTTTCCAGCTCGGCGTCCAGCGGCTTGGGCTTGCGTTCGGACAGCGGCGCCGAAGAAGGCCTGATCGCCATCCGCGCCCAGTTTCAGTTGTTGTTCCGATCCGCTGCGCAAGTCTTGGTCCTTCACCTCCCCGCCGCGGTCTGGACTGCATCTACAGGTTCACGGCGGACTGAATCTCCAAAGCGCGCCAGTAGGCAACCACTTGCACGCCTTTTCACCGTTCACCAGGTATGGCCGGGAGGGATTGGGCGGCAATTGTGACCATACGGTTAGCATTTGGATGGACGTCCGACAAAGGGGCATTGCGAGTCCTAAGCTGGTATGACTAGCGGGCATGATCCCGGTCGTCAGCAGTGACGGATACGACTCGAACGGGACCCATCGCTACGCAGGCTATGAAAGCCACACGGAAGCAACCGAACGCGGCCGTCAAGGTCGATCTGTTGGTCGTCGAAGACGATCTCGATTTGCAGGAGTTGTTGCAATACAACCTGTCGCGAGACGGGTTCCATGTCCGCAGCGTCGGCACGGGCGAGGACGCGATTAAGGCCGTTCGCGAACAGAAGCCGCGACTCATCCTGCTCGACCTGATGCTGCCGGGGATGGACGGGCTGGAGGTCTGCCGCAAGCTCAAGAGTGACGAGGCGACGTCGGACATCTCAGTGGTCATGTTGACGGCCGAGGATGAAGAGGCGGATATCGTGGCCGGCCTGGAACTCGGGGCGGACGGCTACGTGACCAAGCCGTTCAGCCCGCGTGTGCTGTTGGCCCGGATCAAGGCCGTGCTGCGACATGCGGCGTTGAACCACTCGATCTCGCAGGAAGAGACGACGGCGTTGATCATCGGCGACCTGACCATCGACCCAAACCGACACGAGGTGCGCGTCGCGGGCGAATCGGTCAGCCTCACGCGGACCGAGTTTCTTATCTTGCAACTCATGGGACGACGGCCCGGCCGGGTCTTTACACGGGCGCAGATTGTCCAGGGCGCGCAGGGCGACCTTCTGGCGGTGACCGACCGTTCCGTGGACGTTCACATCGTCTCGCTGCGGCGCAAACTCGGCGAGGTGGGTAAGTACATTCAGACCGTCCGCGGAGTGGGCTACCGGTTGGAAGAAACCCAAGCTTGATCGCGGACGGCTACGTCGCCCTGACTGTTGAGGATCCAACTTGAGACGGACGGGGCTGGCGTAACGCGCCTTCGTGTTGCTTGGCGATCATCTGATAAGGGCATTGGCTTGCGCGTTAGGCTCTGACCATCACCGAAGTACTCGTCCCGACTCCCCGAGCGGGGTGCGCCGGGCTGACCACCTCCGTTCAGCCCGGCGCGGGTAACGTGTTACCCAAACCTTCCTGTGACGTAGCGCTGCGTCCGTTCGTGTTCCGGTGTAGTGAATAGTTCCGCCGTTCGACTGAACTCGACCAACTCGCCTTCGTACATAAACATCGTGTAGTCGGAGATGCGCGCCGCCTGCTGCATGTTGTGCGTGACGATGGCAATGGTGTACTTACCGCGCAGCTCGGCGATCAGGTCTTCGATACGGGCCGTCGATTGCGGGTCGAGCGCCGATGTTGGCTCGTCGAACAAGACGAGGTCCGGCTCAATGCTCAACGCTCGGGCGATGCACAGCCGCTGCTGCTGGCCGCCCGACATGCCCATTGCGTTGGTGTGCAGCCGGTCTTTCACCTCGTCCCACAACGCCGCGCCGCGCAGGGCGTTTTCGACGATCTGGTCCAACTCCGAGCCCGACGTGCCCGCGTGCAGACGCGGCCCGTAAGCAACGTTGTCATAGATGCTCTTGGGGAACGGGTTGGGCTTCTGAAAGACCATGCCGATGCGGCGGCGCAGCCAGACGACGTCGGTCTGCGGGCCGTATACGTCGTCGCCGTCGTAGATGCACTGCCCCTTGGTGTGGCAACCGGGGATCAGATCGGTCATGCGGTTGATCGCATTGAGCAGCGTGCTCTTGCCGCAGCCGCTGGGCCCGATGATGGCCGTAACCTCACGGTTGGCGACGCCCGCGTTCACCGACTTGACCGCCTCAAAGTCGCCGTAGAAGACGGAGAAATCGCGGAAGGTCACGGTCGGCGTCGCATCGGTGGCAACACCGTCCGGGCGCGGCCGTTCGATGACCTGCGAGGCGAACTGTGAGAAACCTTCGCTCGAGGACTGAGCCGCATCGGTGTCGGCGTCGGAGATGATCTGTGGCGAGCTCGGGTCGGAAGTCGTGGTCATGGTCAAACTCACTTCTGTTTGAGGTTCTCAACAAGCGTCGCGCGTTTACCAGCTCTTTTCAGACCGCGCGCGGATGACCAACGCGATGGCATTGAGGATGAAGACGACGGCCAACAGGACGAGGATGGCCAGCGCCGCGCGTTCCTGGAAAGCGCGTTGCGGCATGCCCCACCAGGAAAAGATCTGTGCCGGCATGACGGTGGTCGGGTCGACCGGCCCGGTCGGCGCTTCGGGGACGAACGCAACGAGGCCGACGATAATCAGCGGCGCGGTCTCGCCCATCGCCTGCGCCAGGCCGATGATGCTGCCGGTCATGATGCCGGAGATCGACGCCGGCAGGACGTGATGCACCACGACCTGCCAGCGGGTCGCGCCCATCGCGTGGCCGGCCCGGCGGATCGAGTCGGGCACGGCCCGCAGCGCGGCCCGCGTGCTGATGATGATGACCGGCAGCGTCATAAGCGCCAGCGTCGCGCCACCGACGATCGCCGTCGTGCGCAGGTTGCCCCAGCCCATCCACTCGCCGAACGTGACGAACGCGACCAGGCCCAGTACGCCGAACAGGATCGACGGAATCGCGGCCAGGTTGTTGATGTTGACCTCGATCGTCTGCGTCACGATGTTGTCCGGCGCGAACTCCTCGAGGTAGATCGACGTGAGCACACCGATCGGCAAGCACAGCAGCAACACGATCCCGAGCACCATGACCGAGCCGACGATGGCCGGCCACATGCCCGCGGTCTCCGGCGTCTTTGAGTCGCCGTTCGTGAAAAAGTAATGATTGAACGCCAGGCGGATCTTCCCCTCGTCGTAAAGGCGGTCGATCCGCTTGGCCATTTCGGGCGTGATCGGCGCCAGCTCCGGGTCGGGGTACGACTCGGGCTTCATGTATTTGTAGCCCTTGAGGTACTGATCCACGTCGTGGTGAGCGAGCACCCATTGCTCGACGGACTTGCCCTCGCCGAACTTCTCCGCATTAAACCGCATACCAGCCAGGTCGGATTCATCGAGTCGGCCAGCGCCTTCGACTACCGCTTCGTCCAATCCTGTCGAGTCGGTCAGGAATTGCTGCAAAGCCGGCGAGCCACGCAGGATCACGCGTTCGTTCTTGCCCATCAGTGATGGGTCACTGATCAGTTCCTGTTGCAATCGGCCCAGTTCCGACGGGTCGATCAACTGCAACATGTGTTCGCGCGGGATCGTCAACCCGTCGAACAGGAACGGCAGGTCGTCCGTGGTGAGCTTCATGTCGACGATGGCGTTGCTCGGGTCTTCCTTGACCTGCTCGGTGAAGTGAACGCGCGCGGTGACCTCGGCCCAGCCTACCTCGCTGCGCACCGCCCAACGGACGGTGTCGCTGACCAGGTCGCGCGTGTCCTCGGGGAACGCGTTGAGCGGCTTTTCGAGTGTGTCGGGCGTGTAGGCGATCTCGGTCAGGATCTCCGCCTGCCGCAACGCCGGCGCGCCGCGGCGGACCAGGTCGATCAGAAAGACGGCGAGAAACGCAAAGGCGATCAACAAGGCCAACACGGTATAGAAACGGAACCGCTTGTCTTTGGCGTACCTCCGGCGCAAGCGCAGCGATTCACGCGCCCAACGCGGGTCGCGTTCGGCGCTGGACGGAGCCTGGTTGAATGCGTCTGGCTGAGACATCGTGTGTTCCAATCGGGCCGATCAATCCCCTTCGTATCGCTGCCTGAACTTGCGGATGACCACGGCGGAGATGACGTTCAACGCCAGGGTCATCAACAGCAGCGTCAGCCCGAGGCTGAACGCCGACAGCGTTTGCAGGTTGTCGTATTCCTTATCGCCGGTCATGTTGGCGACGATGTGGACGGTGACGGTGGTCGAGCCGTTGAGCGGGCTCCAGTTGGCCTGGTAACCCGCGGCCATGACGACGATCATTGTCTCGCCGATCGCACGCGACACCGAGAGCAGGAACGCCGAGATGACGCCCGGCAGCGCGGCGGGCAGGACAATCTTCTTGACCGTCTCCGCCTTCGTCGAACCCATCGCGTACGAGGCGCGGCGGATGTTCTGCGGCACGGACGACATCACGTCGTCACACAACGACGACATGAACGGGATGATCATCACGCCCATGATGATGCCGGGCGCGATCGCGTTCTGGTAGCTGGTCGAAACGCCGAACGCCGATGTCGCGTCGACGATCAGCGGCGCGACGGTGATCGCGGCGAAGAAGCCGTACACGACCGTCGGGATGCCGGCGAGCATTTCAAGGATCGGCTTGGTTAACCGTCGGACGCGCTTTGACGCGTACTCCGACATGTAGATGGCTGAGAGCAATCCGAGCGGCGCGGCCACGAGCATGGCGATCGCCGTGATCAACAGCGTGCCGTAAAAGAGCTTGACCGCGCCGAATTCCGTCTCCGTCCCCTGCTCGTCTCCGCGCCCCGCCCCTTCCAGGAACGCCCCGCCGGGCGACCAGGTCGTGCCGGTGAGGAACTCAAACACATTGACCTGCTCAAAGAAACGAACGGATTCAAACAGTACGGACAAAAGGATGCCCGCGGTGGTCAAGATCGAGATCAACGCCGCCCCCAGAAGTACGGCGTAAATCACGCGCTCGACCAGCACGCGGGCATTGAGTTTCGCGGAGATGCGGCGCATCACCAGCGCCAGCGCGACCAGCGGCAGGACGATCCACGACGCCACGACGACTGTGTTAGGCACATCGAGGACGTTCGTGGTTTCGAGCGTCAGGATGACGACACTGGCGAAGGCGGCCGGCATGAACATCGCGACGACGGCGTACCAGCCGTAGTAATCGGGCGTCGAATTCAGTTCCAATCCCGTCCGGCGGATCGCGATCGTCTTGCGCTTGCTCAACTGATAACCGACGCCCGCCAGCATCGCACAGATCAGCACGGTCGCGCCGACCAGCACCGTTGGGTGCATGTGGATGGTCAGCGCTTCGCCGCTGAGAGCGAGCGACCAGGCCGCGGAGAATGTTTCAGGGATCAGCATGAAATCGACGGACCAAGGGCGTGGAGCAATGGCTGGACTTGCGAGGCACCGCCCCGCAACGCAACACCGTGAATCGCAAGTGTGCCCGTGAACGAGCGAAGCGTTTCACAGCCTCTACCGCGTGCTCCGTGAAAGGCTTCGCCAATCACAGGCACCCAAAGTTGATTCTGTCGTAGCGTTGCTCGCAACGGTTGAGCCGGCCGAACGGTTCGTTCGGCCGGCTCACCGTTTGCGTTGCAACTGTTTCGATCAGGTCACGCCGGTGCGTCACCGTGCGATCACTCGCTCGTGACCTTGTACTTCTTGGCAAAGTCTTCGAGCGTGCTCAGCTCGCCGTCCTTGACTTGGAGCGGAACGAGTTGGAGGACGCGGGCGCGGGACGCGGCACGCAGGTGATCGGGCAGGGGCACGAGGCCAATCTTGCTCAGCTCACCCTTCGGGCCGATCATCTTCTCGGACATGAACGCCTTGACGAAGTCGTACATGCCGTCGACCTTGCTCAGGTGCGAGGCCTTGATGTAGAAGAACAGGCTTCGCGAGAGCGGGTACGAGCCGGCCGAGATCGTCTCGGGTGTCGGTGAGATCCCATCGACCTTGGCGCCCTGGAGCTTGTCGCGGTTCTCTTCAAGGAAGCTGTAACCGAACACGCCGAAGCCGTCTTTGTCCTGCGTCAGCTTCTGGACGATCAGGTTGTCGTTCTCACCGGAGTCGACCCACAGACCATCCTGGCGGATCTTGCTGTACTTCTCGCCCTTGTAGCCTTCGATCTTCTTCGTCGCGGCTTCGAGGCAGAGTTCCTCGAAGGCGTCACGCGTGCCGGACGTGGTCGGCGGGCCGTACACACGGATCGGGCGGTTGGGCAGCGACGGGTCGATATCGCTCCACTTCTTGTACGGGTTGGGGACGAGCTTGCCGCTGGCGTCGGGCACCTCGGCTGCGACGGCCAACGCGATGTGCGCGAGCTTGATGTCAGCCGGGGTGTTTGACGCGCTCTGGGCGAACGCGATGCCGTCGTAACCGATGACGGCCTCGGTGATGCGCTTCACGCCGTTGGCCTGGGCGCGCTCGAATTCGCTGACCTTCATCTTGCGGGAAGAGTTGGTGATGTCGGGCGTGTTCAGCCCGGCGCCGGCCCCGAACAGCTTGTGCCCGCCACCACTACCGGTGGACTCGATAACAGGCGTGCGGTAGCGCGTCGTCTTGCCGAAAATCTCGGCGACGTAGCTGGAGAAGGGATACACCGTGCTCGAACCAACGATACGGATGGGCCGTTTGTCGGCCGCCTGCGCCTTCGTGGGCGTCAGCAACGAACCGCTGATCAGCGCCACGGCCAGCGCGAACGATAGCATGAGGCGGGTTTTCATCGTAGACCGTCCTTTTCTGTGAAACGGGTTTAGGGGCGGAGCGAATCTTTCAGATCGCCGGCGATCCGCACGGAAGCACATTACACCGAAGCCGCGCACTCTTTGTTAAGACAAATTGAGCGATGCGCAAGAATTGGATCAGCCGTTTACTAACGCCGTTTGCGGGTCGAGCAAGGCCGATTCTGTAATCACACATCACGCCGTTTAGCAGAGAGGGTGGGGCTCGATCAGCCTCGCATCAAAAGGGGAAAGGCTCGCGGGGCCTCTGTGACCGGGTGGCGGGCAGAAATAAAACGCTCCACACACGCGCGCGAGGAATAGGGCGGAGCCGGGGGTGGAAGGCCCATACAAGGGAATACCCCCGCCCCGCGGAGTTCTGTCGGTTTTGTCAGTGTCAGTAGGGGCCTGAGTCAAACTTTGTGGACCCCCTCGCCGCCTCTGCCATGGCCAAGATGCCGAGCCGCACGGGTTCGGGCAGTTCAGCCCACGCATTGATCAATGCGGCGAGCTGGGGGTCGGAATCGACGTCTCGTGCACGCCGTGCGCCGCATTCTGCGCCGTCACCGCCGCCAATTGTTGTATTTTCCGGAGTTTCAGGCCCCCGTTCGAGTCCTGGGGGGGCATTGCTATTTCACGTTGCACAACCCTCAGTCCATTGCGCTTACTCGACGATTCGTGTGGGACTCGGTCTTTAATGGCGTCTCTTGTCAGGCGTCGGACGCCCGCGCCAAACGAGCACTTCGTGACACTCGTTCGCGTCGCTTGCGATGCGGTTGTTTGAGGGAGTTTCATCGACGTCGGTTGCGCTGCCGAAATAACAAAACCCCGCTCGGAGCGGGGTTTTAGGGTGACAATGATGTCCTGAATCGCACTTAGGCGAGCAGTCACATTGCTGGTACAGGATTCGAACCGCCATGTGGATCGGGCACAGGTTCCGGACGCGCAATGTCGGGCTGGCCATCACTCGGCGGCCCGAACGGGTCGGATGGGTTGGTCAGGCCGGTGTCCCTGGGCTGAATGTCTTCGCCCTTGGGTTTGGTCTGGCCGGCGTCCTCGCCGGTCGTCCGAATGACGGATTGGTCGGCGATCTCCTTGCCCTGCAGGATTCGGGCGGCCGCTTCGGCGCGGTCGATTTCGTTGGCATCAGTTCCCGGATTGACCAGGCCGCCGCGCCTGGCGTTGAACCTGTCGATGGTTTCTTGGGTGATCGCGTTGCCACCGACTTCTTCGCCGGTAGTGCGTTCGGTTTGTTGCGACCCCTTCTTCTTCAGGTCGGCCATGCCCTGAGCCTGGCTGCCCATGGTTGCGCCTTCGCCATTGGCCCATTTCCCGAATACGCCCAGCGCGCTGACGTTGTCTTCTGGGTTGGTCGGCGCGGTGAGGATGGTGAGGCCGAGTCCCGTGCCGATGCCGGTTAGCGCAGAACTGAGGCCCTTCGCAAGGCCGGTGGCGATGCTGGTCAGCGCGGAAGCGACGAGGCCAGCGATGTCAGTATCGGAGAGTGACGGATTCGCTTGTTGTCCTTCTCCGCTTGCGTTCTCGGTATCGCCGGCATTACTGGAGTCGCCGTTTGAAACGTACTGCAGGTTACGTTGCGCCGGGTCACCACCGATTTGCGGCGTTCGGCTGCCGAAGCGACCCGTCAGTTCATTCGTCACGGGAGTGCCGTTGGCGAAGGGATTGTGACTGTGCTGGTTGCCCCAGTTGTTCAGCAGGTTATTCTCCGCCGCCTCGTTGTCGGCCGTGTTCTGTCTGCCGGGGTGTCCTTGCCCTTGGAGCAGGTCGGCAAGTTGGGCGTTTTCCTCTTGAAGTTGTTCGAAGGGCGCTTGGAACGTGGCCGACTGGCCGAGCGGGCCACCGGGAGTGCCCTGAAGCAGGCTGTCCAGCACGGGGCCGTTGCCGACTTGGGCCGGGGTGGCGTCGCGCCCTGTTTGGACGATCGCGCCGTCATAGAGTCGGTTGAGATCGACGTTGACGCGCTCCGCCGCCGAGGTCGGCCGATCGGCAGCTTCAACGCCAAGGCGGGCGGGGCTGACATACCGGGAAAGATCCCCGACGTGTTCGGCCCGCCGCATCAGCTCGGTGGCCGACTGCCCGTTGCCGGGATGAGTCGGCCGCCGGTCTTCAACGGGCTCGGCCGCCGTCGAAGTTTTGTTGGACTTGCCGTCCCCGCGTGGCTTGAGGACAGCGGCCTCGTCGTCCTGGCGTTGGGTGAAAACAGCAGACGTGTTCGAGCTTGCAACCTTCATCGCGAACCTCCCTATCCAAAATGTGGAAACCGTTGGGTCGATCACGTGTCGACCCGTGTCAGCCCGTTATCTGCGCCGTTGGGGTAGCGTTGCACTAGTGCGAACACGATTTTGAGGCCGAGCTGCGCAACGTCGATTGAGAATGCCCGCACGAAGGTCCGTTGCCTGATCCTGTTCAGGCAGGCCAGATTAGGGCTGATCGCCGCGCCGCAGGTGAATTGCGCGGGGTGGTGTAGTTGGTGTGGATTGAGGCTGTACACCCACAAATCATTCATTTAAATGCATTTATGGGATGAGTTTGCGGGGGCTCATGCAGTGGAGTCCAGGACCGAATCTGGGTACTCTCGTCCCTGCCCGACGGGCTAACCCTCCACCTCGCATGGCCAAAACTTGTTGACATTAACCAGTGGGCTTGTCAGCCGCGATCGGCCTGTTGCCTGTAGAATGGTCCTACGATCGTTCGATATCCAGCAAAGCCACGGTGGAATCTATTGATGTCGATCCACAATCGAACGCCCAGATCATCATGGTGCAAGGTCACATTCCAGGCCGTGGCCACCGGTCTGTTTTGTTTGAGCCTGGTTGGTGGCCCGACCTGTTTGGCGGCGTCCGTGCCGTTGGATAAGTTGACCGGCGTGGTCGTCGACGACGCCAAGGCGAAGACGGTCGGCGAATGGCGAAACTCGACGAGTTCGGGCAACTGGGTTGCGGCCGGCTACCGGGTGCATCGTGGCCCGGATGCGTCGATGCAGTTCACGATCAAGCCGGTCAAGCCGGGGCCGCATCATGTCCGCCTCGCTTACTCTGCCGGCGGCAACCGCGAACGGGCAACGCCGGTGACGGTCGCGGTCGCGGGTCAGACCAAGTCTTACAAGATCGACCAGACCAAGAAGCCCAGCGACGGTGCGTGCTTCCATGACCTGGGGCTGTTCGACATCCCGGCTGGGCAGTCGGTCGTGATCACCGTTTCGACCAAGGGCACATCGGAGTACGTCATCGCCGACGCCGTGCAGTTGCTCACGCCGGCCGAGTTGAAAGTCGCGCTGTCCAAGCCGCTGCCGTTCGGCTCGGCGCCGAAGCCGACCGCAACGAAGAAAGACCCGCCCAAGCCGCCCGCGCCGCCGCCGACGTTCAAGCGGCAGGCCGCGAAGAACGCGGGACAGTCGCTTGCAGCCGACGCGCTCGACAAACTCGTCGCGTCGTCGCTAAAGCTTGAGTCGTCGTTTAACGTGATCGACGACGAAGCGTTTCTGCGCCGCGTCACGCTCGACCTGATCGGCAGGCAACCGACGCCCGCCGAACTCGACGCGTACCGCAAGGACACGTCGAACACGAAGCGCGCCACCGCGATCGATCGGCTGCTCGCTTCCGAGTCGTTTGGGACCAACTGGGCGAACTATTGGCGTGACGTGATCGCGTACCGCCAGCAGGAGCCGGAACTGACCTTCCACGACTACGGCCCGTTCAACAAGTGGTTGGCTGAGCGGTTCAACAAGAACGTCGGCTGGGACGAGGTCGTGTTCAACATGCTCACGGCTCGCGGCAAGATCGGGCAGCAGCCGGCCGCGACGTACATCGGCTTCCATCAGGGCAACGCGCACCGGTTGGCCGGTGAGACGTCGCGCATCTTTATGGGTGTCCGCATTGCGTGCGCCGAGTGTCACGACGACCCGTTCGTCGAAGGGCTTACGCAGGAACGATTCCACGGCGTGGCCGCATTCTTTGCCCGCACGAACGCGAAGATCGCGCAGCTCACCAGCGATAACATTGAGGTGCTCGACAAGGGTAAGGGCGAGCACCGCGTCCCGCGCGGCAAGGTCGACCTGAAGCCGACGACGTTGGACGGGCAGAGCATCGCGCTGGGCAAGAACGACTTGGACCGCCGCGTCGCGCTCGCTTCCGCGCTTGTCTCAGGCGACAACCGGCAGTTCGCGCAGGCGTACGTCAACCGCGTGTGGGGCCGACTCATCGGCCGGGGCATGATCGAGCCGATCGACGACATGGGCCCCGGCGTCGAACACAGCAAGGTCATGCCGCAGGTGCTCGACGCACTGGCGGACCACCTCATCGCTTCCAACTTTGACACGAAGTCGTTCATGCGGCTGGTCATGAACACGCAGGTCTATCAACGTGACCGCACGCGTGCGACCGACCACGTCGCGCTTGCGAGCCCGGCTGTCAAGAAGATGAACGGCGACGAGGTGTTCGCATCGCTTGTCGCGGCGCTCGGCCTACCCAACGTGACACCCGAGCGTCAGAAGAAGACTGCGGCTGTGCGTTTCCCGCCGCCGCCCAAGAGCACGCGCGACCTCGTGGCCGACGCGTTCAGCTTCGACCCGTCGATGGCCGACGCCGACGTGCCGCGCACGATGAAGCAGGCCATGTTCCTCATGAACAACCCGCAGGTGCAGGCCCGCATCAACGCCTCACCCGGCAGCGACTCGTTGCTCGCCCGCCTGCTCAAGAGCGAGGCGAACGACGGCGTGATCGCCGACCACCTGTACGGCGTCGTCCTGGCCCGTACACCGTCGGCCCGCGAACGCAAGATCGTGCAGGACTACGTCACCGACATCGACCAGCGCACCGAGGCGTGGGAAGACGTCCTGTGGAGCCTGATCAACTCGACCGAGTTCACGACCCGTAAGTAAACAATCGCGAAAGACCGAAGCATGAGCAACGGACCGATCCGATCTTTCCTGAACGTAGGCACGACGTGTGACGGCGTGGTGAGCCGGCGTGCTTTCCTCAAGCAGATGTCCGTCGCGGGCGCAGCCGGCGCGGCGATGTCCGTCGGTTGGCAGGACATGCTCGTCGCGCAGGCGAGTGAGCTGCGCAAGCTCGGCCGATCGATGATCCTGCTCTGGATGGACGGCGGGCCGAGCCAGTTCGAGACGTTCAACCCGAAGGTCGGGTCGCCGAACCAGGGGCCGGCCAAGGCGATCAAGACCAAACTTCCGGGGGTGCACTTCGCCGAGTTCTGGCCGCGCACCGCGAAGGTCGCCGACCGCATGGCCATCATCCGCTCGATGCGGACCAACGAGGCCGACCACTTCCGCGCGATCAAGCTGACCCGCACCGGCTACCCGATCAACCCGACGCTCGCGTACCCGACGTGGGGCTCGGTCGTCGCGCACGAGTTGGAAGAGCCAAGCGTCGAACTGCCCGCCTTCGTCCGCGTCGGCAAGCCGCGCATCCAGACCCGCGATGTCAACGCCGGCGTGCTCGGCCCGCGCTACGAGGCGTTCCGCGTCGACGACCCGACCAAAATCCCCGACGACCTGCTGCCGACGACCACGGCCGACCGCGTCCGTCGACGCCTGTCGCTGACCGACCGCCTGGATCAGGCGTACGCCGACCGCGGCGCGAAGCGGGCCGTATCTGAAAAGAAGGCCATCTACGACCGCACGTCGCGCTTCGTGCTCAGCTCCAAGACCGAGGTGTTCGACCTGGAGAAAGAGCCCAAGTGGCTGCGCGACCAGTACGGCCACACGTCGTTTGGCCAGGGCTGCCTGTTGGCCCGCCGCCTGGTCGAATCGGGCGTGACGTTTGTCGAGGTGTTTTCGACCGGCGGCCGAAACGACGCGGGTTGGGACACGCACGGCAACGGTTTCCGCGACACGCCGAACCTGTGCGCCGAGTCGGACGCCGGCTACTCGACGCTGCTGCTGGACCTCGAAGCCCGCGGCATGCTGGAGAACACGCTGGTCGTGTGGATGGGCGAGTTCGGCCGAACGCCGAAGATCAAGAAAGACGGCGGCCGCGATCATTACTCGAAGGGTTGGCTCGCCTGCCTATCCGGCGCGGGCGTCAAGCAGGGCCAGGTCATCGGCGCGACCGACAAGGACGGCAAGGACGTGACCGACCGCCCCGTCGGCATCAACGAACTCTACGGCAGCTTCTGCCACGCCATGGGCATGAACGCCGACCACGAATACGTCGTCGGCGGGCAGCAGCCGATCCGGTTGGTCAAGGGCGCGCAGGTGGTTCCGGAACTCTTCTGACGTGACGCTGTGAGTTGGTTATTCGGGTGCCACACTTTGGCTTTGCAAAGTGTGGGGTCTTACGTTTGTGCGCCGTTCGCGTGTTGGCACACTTTGCTGAGTCATGTTGTGGTATTCGGATTTGTCGAAATAGACGAATCTGCGAGCACGTTACCTGATCGGATGCTTTGGAAACTGATCATGCTCTTTGCATACTCGATCACCGCGACGAATCTGTCACGACGTGCCGACGAGCCCCGGCAGATACCAGAGCACGGTGCTGTACAACGCCAGCCCTGCGTGTCCGTAGTTCGCAAGCTGGAACCAATCCAGCGTGCTGTCGATCCTCGCGTCGAGTTCGGCTGCCGCTCTCGTGTCGCCAATCTCGCGCAAGCGAGCAAGCTGACGCATGGCGGGGTAATGCCAGAACAGATAGCGCGCCCAAGACGACCAAAACACGATGAACAGACCGACCAAGATTAGGTTACAGACCGGTCGGTACAGAGCCGGAGTCGTAAAAGCGAGCGCGGTCATCGCCACAATGAGCGAGGTAGTGATCGGCGCAAGAAACGCGACGGCGATGGCGGACATTTTCACGGTGTTCTACACTCCGTTGTTCGTGCAATTGTCGCCCGTCCGTGGGCGAATCGTGTCTTAATTATACCGCCCAAGACTACCGGAATCGGTGACGTGAAGCCGTCCTAGATGCGATTGAAGATCAAAACGTGACTCGTCTTTAACAGAAGTGGCTTCAGTGCGACGAGTTTGGATGCAAAGAAAACGACTCGCTCGATCAAGAGGAAGTTTGCGAGCGCGGCTTTGAGGCTGGCCGCTCTCTCGACTCGAGTAATCTCGCCTTCGAAGATCCTTTTACGTCACTTTTCTTCGATCAATGCCTGAAATGCCGCTTCCCCGTAAACATCAACGTCACGCCCGAGTCGTTGCAGGCCTGAATCGTTTCGTCGTCGCGTTTCGAACCGCCGGGTTGGACGATGGCTTTGACGCCGGCGGAGATGAGCACGTCGGGGCCGTCGCGGAAGGGGAAGAACGCGTCGGAGCCGGCTGACGCGCCGGCTGCGCGGGCCTCGCCTTGGGCCTGTGATTTGTGGACGGCGATCTTGCACGACTCGACGCGGTCCATCTGGCCCGCGCCCGCGCCCACCAGCGCGCCGCCGCGGGCGAGGGTGATCGCGTTCGACTTGACGTGTTTCACGCAGCACCACGCCAGGTGCAGGTCGGCCAGCGTGTCGTCGGTCGGCTCGGGGCCGGCCTTGTGTTCCCAGCGGTCGGGCGACATGTCGATCAGGTCGCGTTGCTGGACTAGCGCGCCGCCGAGGACGGTCTTGACCTCCAACAGGTTCGCGTCGCGGTCGATCGGCCGGGGCAGGTCGCCGACGGCCAGCAGGCGGACGTTCTTCCAACGTTTGCTCAGCAGGGTCAGCGCGTTGTCGTCGTAACCGGGCGCGACGATGACTTCGAGGAACTTCTGCCCGTCGGTGATCGCCTCGGCCGTGGCCAGGTCGATGTTGCGGTTGACGGCGACGATGCCGCCGAACGCCGCGAGCGGGTCGCCGCTGTAGCCGCGGTCGAACGCGGCGAGCAGGTTGTCGGCGACGCCGCAACCGCAGGGGTTGGTGTGTTTGATGACGGCGGCGGCGGGGCGGTCGAATTCTTTGACCAATTCGAGCGCGGCGGCCGCGTCGTTGAGGTTGTTGTAGCTCAGTTGCTTGCCGTGCAACTGCGTCGCGCCGACGACGCCCGGCTCGCTGCCGCCGGCCGAGCCGTACAACGCGGCGGCCTGGTGGCTGTTCTCGCCGTAACGCAGCACGGCCTTGCGCTGCATGGCCACGGCGAACGTCTCGGGGAAGCGGTCGTCACTGCTGGCGCCGGTCGAGGCGACGTTCTGACTCATCCACGACGCGATGGCCGTGTCGTACGCGGCGGTGCGCGTGAACGCGGCGGAGGCGAGCCACCGCCGCAGTTCCATCGTCGTCGAGCCGTCGTTGGCTTCGAGCACGTTGGCGACGCGGTCGTATTGCGACGGGTCGGTCACGACGGCGACGTACGCGTGGTTCTTGGCGGCGCTGCGGACCATGCTCGGCCCGCCGATGTCGATCTGCTCGATCGCCTCGGCCGGCGCGACGTCGGGCTTGGCGACGGTCTTTTCAAACGGGTAAAGGTTGACGCAGACCAAATCGATCGCCTCGATGCCGTGTTCGTTCATGGAGGCGACGTGCGCGTCGTTGTCGCGCAGAGCGAGCAGGCCGCCGTGCACGCGGGGGTGCAGCGTCTTGACCCGGCCGTCCATCATCTCGGGGAAACCGGTCACGTCGTCGATGGGGACAACATCGATGCCGGCCTCGGTCAGTTTCGTGGCCGTGCCGCCGGTCGAGATGATCGTCACCCCGTACTTGACCAGACGTTTGGCGAACGCGACGAGGTCGGTCTTGTCGCTAACGGAGATTAGGGCACGCTTGACGGGGACGGTTTCGGGCATGGCGGCGTTGGAATTCAAAATGCAAAATTCAAAAGGCAAAATGCCGAGGTGTGGGGGATGCGCGCTTTGCGGTCGACCGCGGGGTGAGGCTGACGGCACAACGCTAACGCCTTGACATCTCCACCCGGCAACGCGCTTAGCCGCGAGCGGCCTGGCTGGCTTGCTTACCGCCGCAGGCTGATCCGCTGAATCTTGCCGTAGGGCGAAACCAGGAACAGGCTGTCGTTCGGCCCGGTGATCACGTCCTGCACCCAGAGGGTCGGCGCTTCCTTGAGGATGCGGCCGGTCACGGTGTCGGCGAAGATCAGTTTGGTGTGGTCGTTCAGCAGCAGGCCGTGCGGCGTGACCGCCTCGGGCAGCGCTTCCAGTTCAGGCTGTTCCCAGATTTCCTGGCCGCGTAAGGCGTTGATCGCGACGAGGCCGCGATCCGGTACGGACAGGAAGATCGTATTGCGGTGCAGCAGCGGGTCGCGGGTCAGGCCCTTGGTGGCGGGGTACTTCCAGCGGTCGCGGCCGTCGATGCGCTGCGCGGCATAGAGCGTGGCGTCTTCGCTGGGGATCCAGACGCCCTGATTGGTCATGATGCTCAGGGCGGAGATCCGCGCGAATGTTCTGCGGATCCACTGCAACTCACCGCGGTCAACGGACAACATCGCGTACACACCTGAAGAGCTGGTGACCAGCACGTTGTTGCCGGCCGCGACCGGCGGCGCGACGACGCCGGCGGACAGCCGGTACGACCATGTGCTGCGGCCGGCTGTCAGGTCGTGGCCGAACACCAGGCCGTTCGTCCCGCCGAAGATTGCTTTCCCGCCCGCGACGGTAGGCCAGGTTATTACGGCTTCCTGCAGTTGGCTCACGCCGGTCACACGTCCGTCGGCCGGGCTGATGCGGAACAAGCGGTAGTCGGAGTTGATGTAGACGTGTTCGTCGCCGCCGTCGCCGAACGGTTTGAACAGGCGCTCCAACTTGTTGCCGATTTCACGTCGCCAGGCGATCGACCCGTCGTCGGCTGAGAGCGCCGTGACGAGGTTGTTGCCCTTCTCGACAATGATGATCTGGTTGTTGACCTGCGACGCGAATGCGATTCTGCCGCGCACCGGCAGGTTCAGGTCGGTGGTCCAGACGGTCGAGTAGCCCAGGTCCCACGCCTGGTCGCCGTCGAGGATCGGCCGACGGAGGTTTTCTTCCGTTACTTGTTGAGACGTGCAGCCGACCAGCAGGGCAAGGGCGGCAAGAGGCACGAGACACGCGGTGGCTTTCGCCTGTCGCATAGCTGATCGCTCCGATTGGGACGGGCAGGCCGGGTGGGGCATCGACGCCTAGACCGGCCGACTTTGGGGCCGCAAGTATCGCGTCGGAAGGGGTCTGCGTCAAGTCGGGGGCGGACGTGTCGCGAGGGGGTGACCGCCCGCTCACCGCCGCTGGGCGACGAACAGGCGGAAGGGCAGGCCCTCGTCGCCAGACTCCTCGACCACCGTCGCGTCAAACCCGCCCACGTCGAGCAGCCGCAGCCAGGTCGCGGTGTCGAACAGGCCGCAAGTGTGGCGGTCGTCGGCGATGGTCAGTCGGCCGGCCTGCTTGGCCATGATGACCATGGTCATCTCGAACGTGGTCGGCGATGTGCGGTGGACCCGGCTGACGAATGAGACCTCCAGCCCGTTGCACTCGTTGGTGTCGTCGGCCGACTCGCCGTCGGTGAACGACTCGGCCACATAGGTCGGCGCGACGAGGAACAGCCCGCCCGGTTCGAGGTGCGCCGCCGCCGTGTCGATCGCGCGTCGCAGGTCGTCCTCGGTCTGCATGTAGTCGATTGCGTCGTGTGCGAGCACGGCGTCGAACGTTCTGCCAAGCCGAACGTCGCACATGTCGGCCAAGACTGTTTGGGCACTCGGAACGAGGAGGCGGCATTGCTCGAGCATCGCGGGTGAGAGGTCGACCGCCGTGACGTCGTAATCAGGTGCAAGGTGGCTGAGCGTGTGACCGCCGCCCGCGCCGAGTTCGAGGATGGATGAGCGGCCGGCGTTGCGTGGCGCGGGTTGGTGTGATTCGATCAGCACGCGGATGATGTTCGCCTCGGTCGTGTAGTCCTCCGGCGGGCTGAGCACAGGCCAAAGGTGAGCGAGGTCGTCGTAGAGACGCGGTGTGTCGTTGTTACGCGCGGGCATGGGTTGTAGCTTACGTTGCATACGTCGCCGGCGAACAGTCAAGGCATCAGCATGTGAAACGCCTTCTCTTGCTTCGCGTCTTGCCCCATCTTCGCGTCTTCGTTCTAAACCCGGATTGCAACGGCCCCAAGCCGCAACCCGCACGCACTTCAATCGGTACACGTCATTGCGACCTGCTTATGCGAGGGCTTCAAATGACACGGATCGATCGACGGACATTCATGCGTCAACTCGGCGCCGGCGCGGCTGTGACGTCGCTGGGGGGTGCGGCGTTGCCCGGCGTGATCGCGGCTGAGAGCACGCAGCGCAAGGATTACAGCGGCCCGAATGTCATCATCGTTCGGTTTGGTGGCGGCGTGCGTCGGCGGGAGACGATCAACCCGGACAAGACGTACAGCCCGTTCATGACGCGCGTGCTGGCCAAGCGCGGAACGCTTTACACCGGCATGGAGATCGACGAGTTCGTCGATACCAAAGACAAGCAGGGCAAGCAGGTCGAAACGAGTCACGGGCAGGGCACTTTGCACATCCTGTGCGGCAAGTACGACTCGTTCGAGAACCGGGCGCGCGGCGTGCTCGGCGAAGACTTCGAGCCGACCGTGCCGACGCTGTTCGAGTACCTGCGTCAGAAGTTCGACGTGCCGGAGCACCAGACGCTGATCGTCAACAACGAGAACCGCCAGCAGGAGGAGTTCTTCACGTCGAGCAACCACCACCGGTACGGCATCGACTACCAGGCGGGGATGTTGAGCCTGTATCGTTACAAGCGTTGGCTTTGGGAACGGCAACTCGACGAGGGCAAGCTTCAGGGCAAGGCGCTGGCGCAGAAGAAGAAGCAACTGGCTGACCTTGAAAAGATTGACGTGCGCCGCGGCAAGGCGATGACGCAGGGCGACGCGATCGTGCGCTTCTGGGAGCGTTGGCGGGCGCACTACGGCGACTCGGGCTTTGTCAACCCGCGCGGCGACCGGCTGTTGACCGAGTTGGCGGTACGCGCGATCCGGCAGCTTCAGCCCAAGCTCATGATGATCAACTACACCGACCCGGACTACGTCCACTGGGGCAACGTCACGCACTACACACGCGGCATCAGCATCATCGATCAGGGTGTCGAACGGCTGGTCGAAACTTGCGCCGCCAACGACGCGTACCGCGACAACACGGTGTTTGTGATCGTGCCCGATTGTGGGCGGGACAACAACCCACTGATGGCGGTGCCGTGTCAGCACCATTTCGGCTCGCGATCGTCGCGACGCATCTTTGCGATGCTTTACGGGCCGGGTGTTGAGAAGGGCGCGGTTATTAACAGGCGTGTTGAACAGGTGCAGGTCGCGTCGACCGTCGGCCAACTGATGGGCTTTAAGACGCGGTACGCGGAGCAGGACGTGTTGAAGGAGGCGTTGGTATGACGACGTTGAACGCCGATGCTCACACGCAGCCGATTCAGGTCAAGCACCGCGCTAAGCCGCAAGCGGCCTGGGGGTTTGGGCCTTGGGTGTTGCGTGTGCTGGGGCGGCTTTGGCGGTGGTTGTTCGCGAGCTTGTTGTGTCAGTCGGCCTTGGGCGCGGTGATCGTCGTCGGGTGGGTGCGGCGAGGGATGCAGCGCGCGGCTTTCAAGTACTGGGTCAAGCGCGGCGATCACGGCCGACGTTTTGAAGATTACGTCGCGGACGACCCGGACCTGGCCGAGTTCGTCGGCCGACCGAAGCTCGTGCTGGAACAGAATACACGCCATGCGCTCGCGGCGGCAGGGCGATGCGAGAGCGCCGATGAGCGTATCGGCGCGACGATCCAGGCGCTGTTCCGTTCGCTGTGGGTCAATCTGAAAGGCGGCCTTGGTTTACTCGTCGCGACGCACCTGGTCACGCTGCCGCTGCTTGGCCTGATGGCGTACGGCTGGTTCGCGGGTTGGAACATCTCGTTCAACAAGCAGTATGAGTTGGCCGCGGTCGGGCCGGCCACGGTCAGCACGGGCATGATGCTGTTTGGTTTCGTCATGCTGTTCATCCCGATGGCGCAGGCGCGTCAGGCGGCGACGGGTCAGTGGCGCGCCTTCTTCGACCTGCCGTTTATCACGGGCGTTGTGAAACGGCATTGGTTGTCGTGCTTCGGTTTGCTCTTGCTCTACATGATCGCGGCGACGCCGGTGATGGGTATCCGCAGCGCGGTCGCGTTCATCGGCAGCGAGTATGAAGAGCAGTACGAAGCGGCGTTGCAGGCGGCGAATCAGTATTACTTTCTGGCCACACTCCTGTTCGTCGTGCCCGCATACATCGCGCTGCACTGGCTTGGCGCGAAGGTCTACGCGCACGCCGTGTTGAAAGACCTGCGACGCGGCAAACTGTCGCCGGACGACCTGAGCGCGCGTGAGCGACGTGTCATGAGCGGCGCGGGCCTGCTAAACGACCTGCCGGCCCCGAAGCCTGTCGTGCTCGCGCCGCCGACGGTCTCGCGTGGTTTGGGGCGGTCGTTGCTGTGGGTATTGATCGCCGTCGGCTGGTCGATGCTTGCGTTGTTGGCGGTGAGCGTGTGGGTGTCGGGCCATGTGTTCGTCTCAAAGATCGTCGGCCAATTCCTGAACTACATCCCCGACGAAGGTTGGACGAATCAGCCGATGGTCCACATGCCGATTGTGCGCTATATCCCGGATCATTTGATGCAGGCCGTGGAGGCGGTTCAGGCCGGTGAGGTTGTTGAGGGTTGGGCTGCGCCGGGGGATTGATCGAGGCAGAATGCAATATTCAAAATGCAAAATGCAAAATGCGGAGTTGGGGTGGGGCATCAAAGGGTGACGCGGCATCGTCTGCGACACGGGAGCCAATACTTCCACTATTCGCGACCGGACCCGCATCCGCATTTTGCATTTTGCATTCCTCATTTTGAATTCGCCCCCTCTCCTAACATGGCCCCATGTTGGGGCAACTGACGTCCATCTTTGTTGAGGTCGTGCTGCCGGTGCTGATGCTCATCGGCATCGGGGCTGTAATCCAACGTCTGTTTCGGCTGGACATCCCAAGCCTGACCCGGCTGAACATCTACCTGCTCGTGCCGGCGTTTCTGTTTGTGCGTGTGCGTGACAGCACGTTGGGTTGGGGTGAGATCGCGTCGATCGCGCTGGCGGTGGTTGGGCCGATGGCGATCGTGGGCGTGCCGATGTTTCTGTTCATGCGGGCACGCAAGGTCGAGGGCGCGACGATCAGCGCGTTGCTCGCCGGGTCGCTGGTGATCAATGCGGGCAACTTCGGCATCCCCGTGGCCGACCTGCTTCACAAGGCGAACACGATCGTGTTCGAGGGTGTGCCCGCGCCGGATTGGCCTGCCATTCAGGCGATCGTCGTGCTGTTCGCCAACCTGTCGGTCTGGGGGTTCGGGTACATGATCCTCGCGCTGGCCAAGGGCGGCGGGCGGAATGAGGTGCTTGGCTACTTCAAACTGCCAATGTTCTACGTCGTGGTGTTGGCGTTCGTGTTTCGTGAGACCGGTACCGACCTGCACGCGGCGATCGACGTGCCGATCCGCATGATCGCCGACGCGACAGTGCCGATCATGTTGATCACGTTGGCGGCGCAGCTCGTCGAGCGCGCCCGTTGGCCGCGCTGGCGGGTCGTGCTGCCGGCCGTGTCGGTCAAGCTGCTGCTTATGCCGGCCGTGACCGCGGGCTTGGTCGTGGCGATGGGGCTTTGGCCTTGGCCGGGCGCGGCGCTGGTCATCGCGTCGGCTGCGCCGACCGCGGTGAATACGCTGCTCATCGCGCTCAAACTCGACGGCGACGCCGACCTCGCGGCCGACTGTGTGTTCTGGTCGACGGTGGTTTCGGCGGTGACGGTGACGGGCGTGGTCGCGGCGGTGGCGGCGTTTGGGGTGAGTTGAGTCTGGGGTGAGTGGGGGCGGTCTATTCAACCCTTGACTTCAACGCGCTAAGCCACAAGCGGCTCGCGATGCGCGGGGGATTGGGGCGGTTTTCCCGCCCGGCATCGGGTCTTATTCCCCACTCGACTGACGCGCACCCCTTCTGACGGCTTCTGAGGCCGTTTTTTCATTCTGGCACGGGGCATGCCTCTATGCGGGGCGGAGCGACGACGAGCCGCTCGGAAACATTGAACTTCGCAATCGAAAAGGATCGAACGATGACACGCAAGCAGCACAACAACGACACGAACCGCGACTTCTTCGCTGCTCTGGAAGGCCGCGTCCTGATGAGTGCCGAGGGCGCCCCGATCGTGGACGCCCCGCAGCCGGAACCGGGGTTCACTGGTGGTGTCTTTGTCGCGGCGGGCGACGTGGACGGCGACGGTGTGGTTACAGGTCCTGGTGCGGGTGGCGGGCCGAACGTGAAGGGCTTCTTCGCGTACGACCAGGGCTTCACCGGCGGCGTTCGCGTCGCGGCAGGTGACGTGACCGGCGATGGCACGCCCGACATCATCACCGGCGCCGGGCCAGGCGGCGGGCCGCACGTGAAGGTAGTCGATGGCGGGACGTCGCAGGCAACAGACGATGTCTGGGTCGATGGCAACATTATCACCGCGGAGAATTACGACTCGGCGGTCGCCGATGCTGGGAACACGCAGGCTGATTCGTTCACCGGCGGCGTCCGCGTGGCGGTCGGCGATGTCAACAACGACCACACGCCGGACATCGTCGTGGCTGCCGGCCCGGGTGGTGGTCCGCACGTAATGGCTCAACCGTATGACACGAGTTTCATGGGAGGCGTCTTCGTCGCGAGTGCTGACGTCAGCGGCGACGGCGTGGACGACGTCATCACCGGGGCTGGTCCCAACTCGGCCGCGGACGGCAAGGAGTGGACCGACACGAAGCCGATGGGTTGGGACAACACCGCAAACGCGCCATCGGAACTCAATCTCGCCAACACGCCGCAAGAACCGGAAATGCTGCTGCCGGCCGTGCAGAAGGTCCGTGAGGCAGTCGACAGGGCAGGTATGCATGACAACCCGGATCAACTCGGCGTTGGCGAGCAGGAGCCGGAGATGTTGCTGCCGGCCGTGCAGAAGGTCCGCGAAGCCGCAGCCAAGAGCGAGTGCACGAACAACCTGAAGCAGATGACGATGTTCGAAGAGCACAGCAACACCGACGCGCTGCGGTTGGTCGAAGCTGAGAACGACACGGCGGACACCGGCCTCGAAGGCCAGCAGTGCTTGGTCTTCTTCCTCGGCGGCGTGCAGTAATCGACACCCCTTGCGTCGCCCCGGCCAACGCCGGGGCGGCGTTTTGCGTTCAGCCTCGACAACTCAATCAGGGAGACATGCCATGCAGTTCTCACGCACACGACTGATTCATGCCTGGATGTTACTACGCCAGCACATCTCGATGATGCGCCGGCGGCAACATGCGCGCCGGGTGGTGCCTGCGCGGGCGTTTGCGCTCGAGTCATTCGAGCCGCGAACGCTGATGTCGTCGTCAGGCTTCGGCCTACCGGTCGAGGGGCCACGGGAAGGCACGACCGAGCCGCGTGACGTGGTGCTTGCGACGGTCGATCCATTGCCCGTTCGCGAAGCGACGAACAGCGACGGGGGGCGATCCGGCGACGGCGATGTGTTCAAGTCCAACGGCCGCGATCAAGAAGGCGGGCCGGGCAAGGGCCCGCAGGGTGAAGGCAGCCACGAGAACCCGGGGGCGATCGTCTACAACCACGGCGTCGTGCAGATCTTCGGGACCGACGACGTGGATTGGGGGTCGATCGATTACTACCTAGGCGGCACGCCAAAGTACGGCTACCGCGTGATCCTGAGCAATCCCAAGGGCGCTCAATTGAAGGTCTTCACCGAAGTCACCGCCGTGGAGTTCTACGGCTACGCCGGTGCCGACCGGTTTATCAATAACACCGCCGTCCCCAGCTACGCCGAGGGCGGCCACGGTGAAGACACGCTCTCCGGCGGCAGCGGCCCGGACGAACTGCGCGGAGGGGAAAGCAACGACACGCTGATGGGCTGGGGCGGCGAAGACATCATCTACGGCGGCAGCGGCAGCGACACCATCGAGGGCGGCCAGAATAAAGACACCCTGGCCGGCAACGACGGGAACGACACGATCGGAGGCGGCAGCGGCAACGACGAGATTTCGGGCGGCAAGCACGAAGACCAGATATTCGGCGATGATGGCAACGACACGCTCAGCGGCGACGGCGGCAACGACACCGTCCGGGGCGGTAACCACAATGACACGATCTCCGGGGGGACTGGCAAAGACCGCCTGTATGGTGACGACGGCGAAGACGACATCAGCGGTGACGACGACGACGACTTGATCGTCGGCGGCGATGACGATGACACGCTCAACGGCGGAGCGAACAACGACGAGTTGTATGGCGGCGACGGCGACGACGAGATCAACGGTGACGGCGGGAACGACATCCTGTTCGGCCAGGACGGCGACGACACGCTCAACGGTAACGGCGGGCACGACGACCTGTACGGCGGCGACCACGACGACGAACTGAACGGCGGGTCCGGGCGGGACGGCCTGTTCGGCGACTGGGGTACCAACACACTGAACGGCGGGTCGGACGCTGACCGCCTGCTGACGCGCGACAGCGGAGCGGGGATCAACTTCACCGACCTGGGCAATGTGTCGTCCAGCGACGCGGTGCTCCGTTTCGTCAGCGGTGACAAGGGTTGGGCGACCTGGGAGATCGAGGCGACGGACAAGACGTTGCGGCTTTTGCACGACCGCACGGGCAACACGAAGTTGCTCAAGACGCACGACGGCAACGAGATCACCTACGAACGCCACATTTCACATCCGGACTACGCGGCGCAGAATGTCGGGCCATCGCACGCCCGCGTGATCAAGTATTTCGACACCGCATTGGACCCTGGCGACACGCATGAAGACGAAGCGACCTGGTTGGCGCGTGTCACGATTCATGAATTGGCGCATAACTGGGACACTTGGGGAGACAGTGCGGCGACACAGGAGAACCCGACGATCCCGCTGTTCCGCTCGTTCTCCGGCTGGACACAGTCGCCTCCCGGCACGCTCGATGATGGTTGGTTTGAGTCTTTTTACGAAAGCGGTTGGTGGTTTAACGTGACCTTGGAAGGTTTCGCCAGCAGCTATGCGGCAGACTATCCGTGGGAAGACTTCGCCGAGGCCGTGTCGGCCGTGGTCATGGCTGAGGAAGGCATGGTGTTCACGCAGACTGGCAGCGACAGCGTCGCGCCGGGCGTGGGCGGCATCCCGCAGAAGGCGGCCATGGTCACCGAGTGGCTCAACGGATTGTGAGCCTCGAATCAAAGTCTCACTTATCCACTTTCGCGGCTGGGGCTCCCGCTGGGGACCCCAGCCGCGATTGGGTAATAGTGCCCGTTCGAGCTAGGCAGACCGGCCCTGACGGCCTGTGAGAGGGGTTGGCCGGTTTGGCACGCGGCATGCGCTACACAAGGTGTTGGCCGAGCAGCCACGCGACTCCCCAGCCCCAAGCGACCGAGGTCAAACCATGACACGCCAGCAGGACAACAGCCGCAACCGCTTCTTCGACGCACTTGAGCCCCGCATGCTCATGAGCGCCGTGGATGGCGCGAGCAACTCTTTGATGGTCGGTCAAACCGATGCGCCCACTCACGACGCAGTTGAAGAGATCGCCATGATCGCGGAGGTGGGGCGCGATGACACTTCCGCGAATGTCCCGCCCGATGCCGCTCCAGGTGATTGGGGAGCGATCGTGTTCCGTGAAGATTCCGACTTCGACTTTGGATTCGGTCATAACAACGGCGATCTGCACGACGCCAACAACGGCGTGGGCGACCTGACGGACAAGCCGTCCGATTCGGTATTCGCGTTTAAGACAGGCCACAAAATGCGCCTGACCTTGATGGGCTCGTCAGACGAACCGGCAGCCGGCGTCGTCAGCCCGTCAACCTTGATCACCGCACGTCAGATCCTGAAGAACAACACAACCGCCCAAAACGGGGGGACAAGTTCCTCGGCGGTGCAGGTTCTGGGCACCACCTTCAACGACACGGTCGTCCTGTGACCGTTGTGAATCAAGTCATCCGATCCGGCAACGGGCGTCGTTAGCCGGACCACCTTGATGACCGCACGTCGCATGCTGAATGACAACCCAACACATGCTGATCGAAAGGCCGCCCGATGTCGCACCCAACAACGCAACAAGACAACACCCGCTTCTTCGACACTCTGGAAAACCGCGTGTTGATGAGCGCCGACGGCTTGAGCAACACGGCGATGGTCGGCGAGTATTACGCGCACGGCGATGCGGGAACTGACGCGCCGGCCGCGATCGTCGCCAACGCAGATGTCGGTGAGCAAGGGAAAAAGCCCTTGCTCATCGTGGCTGAGGATGTTGGAGGCGAGGCGTCGGCCGGTGGGAGGCTTGGCAGCGACCTGCTCATCGGCGGCCAAACAACCCACGACCCGGACGCTCAAAGCCCCGGCGAGCAGTCGCTGGTGACGATCTACTCACGCTCCGGCGTGGTCGCCGACAGCGAGCCTGTCCCCGCGATCTGGATCTTGACGCGCAACAACCCGAGCGGCGGCGAGGCGCAGGTCGAATACCAGCCCGGCGATTGGGGTGGGATCGTCTTCCGCGACGACTCGAGCGGCCTCGATCAGCCGAAAGATGGATCACTGGTGTTGAAGCTAGTGCACTCTTCCGCCGACGACGCGGGATCAAAGATCCATGCGGACGACTACTCCGCCATCGTGTTCATCGGCGGTTATGGGAGCAGTTCGGACACCGGCGGCGATCCGGATCGGCCCGTCATCCTCGGCGCGGTTCCTAACGGCGAAGCCGAGACGGACGACCGTTTCAATGGCAAGTACATGGTCGTCGGCGCGACTCACCGTTACGCTGACGAGAGCCCGACTTCAAACGTCTTCGCGGTTTGGGTGACGACCGGATTCTTCGAAGCCGTTCCGCAGACATCGTCAGCCGATGTGTACGACTACCCGGGGGAATACGCCCAACGCTTCGACGGCATCGACAAGGGCGACAAAGGCGAGGGCTACGTATTGACCCTTGTCGAACACTCGGCCCGAGAAGGTGCCGCAGGGGGCGCGGACAGCACGCCCGATGATCACGACATTGTGCATATGCATCGCTTGTATCGCGGGTAGTCGGCAACGTGAAGCTTGATCGTGATCCCGCGGCAGGCCCCCAAACGGAACATACACATGCGTCGAGGCCAATGGTGTGATCGACCACACACGCAGACAACGCGCACGACATCAGATGCCCCGTGTAACTCGTTGTTTGCGTCTGTCGCTCCGTCAGGCGGCCGCGTTCAGCCCTTCGCGGCCGCGTACCGCTCGCCCACCACACCCCAATTCACGACATCCCAGAACGCGGCGATGTAGTCCGGCCGACGGTTCTGGTAGTTGAGGTAGTAAGCGTGTTCCCACACATCCAGGCCGAGGATCGGCGTGCCGCCGCAGCCGGCCGCGTCGCCGATCGCCGCTTTCATCAGCGGGTTGTCCTGGTTGGCGGTCGAGCAGATGTTCAGCTTGCCGTCGAGCACGCAGACCCACGCCCAACCGGAACCGAACCGGGTGGCGGCCGCCTTGCCAAACTCTTCCTTGAGCTTGTCCAGCCCGCCCAGGTCGCTGTCGATCGCCGCCGCCAGGTCACCGGACGGCGCGCCGCCGGAGCCGGGGCTGGTCATGCTCGGCCAAAACAGGCTGTGGTTGAAATGGCCACCTCCGTTGTTGCGAACCGGCCCGGAAATCGACGTGCCGCCGAGGATCTCCTCGATCGACTTGTTGTCCAGGTCCGTGCCCTCGATGGCCTTGTTCAGGTTGGTCACGTAGGCGTTGTGGTGTTTGCCGTGGTGAATCTCCATCG
This sequence comes from Phycisphaeraceae bacterium, assembly GCA_028284155.1. Lineage (GTDB taxonomy): Bacteria > Planctomycetota > Phycisphaerae > Phycisphaerales > Phycisphaeraceae > JANQSF01. Next base: position 12,874 of record JANQSF010000001.1, on the reverse strand, counting down.
TCTTGGCGTCGATGACCGGCTCCAGTGCGTCGTGGGCGTAGGGCAAATCGGGAAGCGAGAAGGCCATAACATGCTCCAAAATAATGGCTTGCGTATCACACAGGCGGTGCGACCGCCGTAATCGGCCGCGTCCGTGAAACCTCGGCCCCTGACCGACGTCTAAACATTGGATGTAACAATGCGATCAGCCGATGCAATGTTTCTCAGGGGTGGGCCGCATCGTAATTCGATGCGTCAGGTCGGTCAAGGACGGCCCATATCCACCCCACGGTCCTTTGTGGGTCGCCTTTGGCGGATTTTTTCGAAAAAAAGCGAGATTTTTGCCTCACGATGCAGGGCGGTTGAACATTCGGCGTTAGTTTTGGGTAGATTCTATGTGGGGACTCCCCGTGGTCGCGCACCGGCCCGCCCCGGTCGATCTGCCTGCCACACCCCCCGCACGAATTGCCCCGCGCCAAAGACGCTGGACCTAATGGCGTAACGCGGTGGGCGTTACACCCTGAGACAGGCCGGTTGAGGCCGACCGACCCGGAGAATTCGAGAAGGAATTTGGAGACAAGGCAGGTTGTGTCATGGTTGATGTATTAAGCCACAAACTCTCCCCCCTCGAGCAGTCCCGCCGACGCCAGCGCGTCGCCGTTAAGGGCGGTGCGCGCCAGCTCAGCCCCGAAGATCAGGCGACCGTCAAGGCCGTCCTGACCGGCAAGGCCGACTACGTCGACAGCGACGCGTTCCGTGACAAGCACGCGGAGCGTCGAATCTTTGACGAGGCGCCGCCGATCCAGAAGCCGGACACCAGTTGGTACCACCCGGTGATGGAGAACATCACCTCGTCCGAGACGCGGCTGACCAACAACGTCGGCACGGTGTTGCTGACCGCGGCTGAGGAACGCGTGATCTTCACGCAGTTCAACTACTGCCGCTACCGCGTCGCGCAGATCGTCGAGAAGGTGGGCAAGCGCGCCCCGACGCTCGACGAGGCCCGCGACCTGCTGCACTGGCACCACCGGGCCGAGGCGTACCGCGACCAGATCGCGCAGACCAACCTCGCGCTGGTGCTGGCGATGGCCAAGCGCACCCGCATGAGCGAGGTCGACTTCGCCGACCTGGTGTCCGAAGGCAACATGGCCCTGCTGCGCGCCGTCGACAAGTTCGACGTCGGCCGCGGGTTCAAATTCTCGACGTACGCCTGCCGCGCGATCCTCAAGGCGTTCTCGCGCACCGGCGTCAAGCTGTCGAAGTACCGTCAGATGTTCCCGACCGACTTCGACCCCAAGCTCGAGAAGTCGGACTTCATGCAGAAGAAGCGTGAAGGCCACGAGGAAGACTGTGTCGACGAGCTGCGCCGCATCATCGTCGACAACGCGGCCGAGCTGACCGACATCGAACAGGAAGTGATCGAGCACCGGTTCGCGATCGGCCGACGCCGGGAAGACGACCCGGACGCGACGCCGCTGACGCTCGAACAGGTCGGCCGAATCATCGGCGTGACGAAAGAGCGCGTGCGTCAGATCCAGAACAAGGCGCTGGACAAGATCCGCCAATCGCTCGAACACGACTTTTTGGTGTGATCCGCATCAAAGTCGGTCTCGACAACACAACAAAGCCCCCAAGCCCATGCATCACAATGCATGGGCTTTTCTGTTACCACAACCCGACACGTCACCTGACGCCGTTGCTTTCCGTGCCCCTGCTTCCGATAATGACTTGATGCAAATACTCAGGAGCCCGATCATGACCAACTCCACGCGCTTAGCCCGTACCGCGTTCGCCCTGTCCGCTTTGATCGCTTCCGTTGTGTGGGTCTGCCCCGTCACGGCGCAGTCGGAAGAGGCCGGCGAGGACGCACGCGTTGAGAAGCTTGAACGCGAGGTCGAGATCCTCAAGCAACAGATCAAGATTCTGCGGGCGACGATCTCGCAATTGCGTGCCAAGGTCGACCGCATGTCGGGCAGTTCGTCGTCGGTTGGCGGCAAGCCGGCGATTACCGGCAGCGGCGAGTCGGGCCGAGTCAATCCGTTACTCCCGCCCGCCCCGCGCTCGGCCGACGAGGTGCTGGGCAGAACGTCGTCCCCGAACACGACAAATGACTCGACCGGCACGGCCGTGGCCGGTGCGACGAAGACGCGGACGTACACGTCGGTCCGGTCACTGCTCGCCGCAATGCCACCCGAAGCGCAGCCCGACGCCGACCGCGGCTGGGACGCGTCGCGTGTCGCCAAGGCCCGCCTCTGGTTGCTCGAGAAAGCGCCCGGCCGACAGTTGAGCACGTCGCTGACGATGTTCGACAAGACTGTTGGGCCGGCACCCCGTCCCGAGGGACAGATCGACGACACGCCGCGTTACCGCATCGGCTTTACGTTTCGGCCGACGCGATACACCGACGGCGACATGACGTACGAGGCGAGGATCCTCGACCGCAACGGCCAACCGCTGAGCATTACCGTCAATCAGATCATCGCGCGCAACGCGTCGCAGGCGTTCCGCCCGGGGCGTGTATTGCCCGTGACCGGCAAAATCAAGTCGGTCCGCATCCTCCGCGCGACGAGCACGCAGACGGAGGTTGAATTGACACTGGACAGCTACACCGTGGCGAATTTCAAGCCGTGAGTGTGGCGTCGGTCTTTGACTTGATCGGGAAGGCGAGGCTCCGTCCGAGCCGCGTGGCGTTAAGGGCGCACAGACTGACTGCGGCTCGGACGGAGCCTCCCCCTCCCACGCCAGTTTGCAACAACGCATCTGGTTCACCCACGCACAAACGTTCGGAAATTGTCCCGCAGCAACAACCGCGCGTCGCGCTTCACCGCGTCCTCGCTCACGGCATAGCCGGCTTGGATCAGGTCGGCGTACTTGTCGATCAGCACGTCGGCGATGATGCGGCGTGAGTGGTCCCACTTGTAAACGAGTTGATCGAGGATGCGGGCGTCGGAGTGTTGCGGTGCGAACGTCGGCCCCAGTAACTCGAGTCGCATCCGCGTGATCTCGTCGATCAGTGACGGGTTGTTGAGGAACCACCAGCAGCCGAACACGAGGATGTTGCCGAATTTGCGCGCGACGACGCACAGTTCGTGCTGATTCTCACGGGCGAGCATGGTCACCATGAAACGGTTGTCCGGGAAGCCGGCAGCCAGGTTGTAAACGGCCGAGATGTTCTCTTTTTGCCCGATGTCGCCTGCGTCGCGGAGCGCCGGGTTGATCCCGCGCTTCGACCCGATCATCAATGCCCACGGGATGCCGCGCTGCGCGAGCACGGGCATGAGGCATTGCTCGATCATCTTGTTGCGCTCGGGGTGGTCCGGGTCGGGGTAGGCGAAGCCCGGTGGCGTGCTGGTGGCGACGTAGATCGCCCGCATCCGGTCGAGCCAGTCGTGCAGGAAGCGTTTGACCTCATCAACGGTGTTGCCGGCGAAGTCGTCGTCAACGTCGTATCCCCACTCGCGCAGGTCGTGCGCCGCGGCCGGCCAATCGACCAGCAACTTGTCGATGCGCAGCACGGCTTCGAACCTTGGGTCGTCGGCGATGGCCGGGTTCTCGACCCACATCTCGCGCTCATGATCCGAAAACACCTCGTTCGTCATGATGATCGAGTCGACACCGGCCAACTCCATGACGCGGTCGATGTAGCCGTCGGCGTCCTGCTCGCTGAACCACTTGCGGTACGGCTCAAGCGTCTTTTCGTTCGGGTCCAGCCCGAGCCGGGACAGGCAGGTCACCACGCCCCGGCCGGCTTCGCTCAGCGGCGTGTTCTCGACGAACAGGTGCTTCCAGATGTGGTCGGCCTGCTGTTGCTTCGACATGTTCCAGTACTGGTCATACGACAGCTCGGAAGGCGGCACGACGCGGAATACCTCGGCGATGAGGTAGTGGTAGGTGACCAACTCGTCGATGCCCCACAACAGCAGGCCGTCGGGGTTGGTCTGCCCGCCGCCGGAGTCGCCGAACGACGGGGCATAGACGTGCGTGTGCAGGTCGGTCACGGGCTGGGCCGCGACGGCGTCGTGCACCATCTGCGAAAGGGCGGCGCGGTCGGTCGGGTCGAGGGTAGTCGTGGTCATCTGTCAGTCCATCCGGGAAACAGGTCAAGCCGATTCTAAGCCATGTCCGCGACTCGGGCCGATCCGCGCGACCTATCATCCGGCCCGCCTCTCCGACTTCGCTCCCGCCAACCCGGTTAACCATTGCAGTCCAACCTCCGCAACGTCGCGATCATCGCCCACGTCGACCACGGCAAGACGACCCTGGTCGATCGGTTGCTTTATCAGTCGGGCATGTTCCGCGACGAGGATTTGGACAAGTTGGCCGGCGGGCAGCACGGCCTGATCATGGACTCGAACGACCTGGAGCGTGAACGTGGGATCACGATCTTCTCCAAGAACTGCGCCGTCAACTATCTGGCCGAGGACGGGACGTCTTACAAGATCAACATCATCGACACGCCGGGCCACGCCGACTTCGGCGGCGAGGTCGAGCGTGTCCTGAAGATGGCTGACGGTGTGCTGCTGCTGGTCGATGCGTTCGAGGGCCCGATGCCGCAGACGCGGTTCGTGCTGGGCAAGGCGCTCGAACATGGCCTGCGCCCGATCGTCGTGGTCAATAAAGCCGACCGCCCCGACGCTCGGCCGGACGATGTGATTAATGAAGTATTCGACCTGCTGATTGAGTTGGACGCGGACGACGAGGCGTTGGAGTTCCCCGCCGTGTTCGCCTCGGCACGTGACGGCTGGGCGGTGGCCGAACTGAACGACGCGCGTGAGAACCTTCGGCCGATCTTCGAGGCGATTGTTAAGCATGTGCCCGCGCCGAAGGACGACGCGGACGGGCCATTGCAGATGCTCGTGACGACGTTGGACTACTCCGACTACGTGGGACGCATCGGCATCGGCCGAGTGTTCAGTGGCAAGCTGAACGAAGGCCAACCCGTGTCGGTCATCAAACGGGATGGGACGCCGACGAAGCAGCGCGTTTTGGAGATTCACGCGTTCGACGGGCTGAGCCGCAAGCGGCAGGCGACCGTCGAGGCGGGTGACATCGTCGCGCTGGTCGGTCTGGACAATGTCGATATCGGCGACTCGGTTTGCGAAGCAGAAAACCCTGTGCCCCTTCCCGGGGTGGATGTCGATGAGCCGACGCTGCACATGACCTTCCGCGTGAACGACTCACCGTTCGCGGGTAAGGAAGGGCAGTTCGTGACCAGCCGACAGATCAAGGATCGGCTGGACAAAGAGCTTCAGAGCAACGTCGCGTTGCGCGTCTCCGACGGCGCGACGCCCGAGGAGTTCCACGTGTCGGGCCGCGGGCTGATGCACCTGGGCATCCTGATCGAGAACATGCGGCGTGAAGGATTCGAGTTGGCTGCGGGCAAGCCAAAGGTGATCTTCAGAGAGATCAACGGCAAGCAGCACGAGCCTATCGAGCGCTTAGTCGTCGATTGCGCAGCCGAGTGTCAGAGCGCGGTGATGAGCTTGGTCGGCGATCGCCGTGCCGAGGTCGTGAGCATGGACGCCAAGCCCGGCGCGTCGGGCTACATCCACATGGTGTTTACGATCCCCGCGCGCGGGTTGATCGGTTTGCGCGGCCGGATGCTCACCGCCTCACAGGGCAGGGCGATCATGTACAACACGTTCGAGAAGTACGAACGCATGCGCGGCCCGATCCCGCAACGCACCAGCGGCGTGATGATCGCGACAGAAACGGGGCAGGTGACCGCTTACGCGCTGGACAAGCTGTATGACCGTGGCTTTTTCTTCGTTAAGCCGGGCGACCGCGTGTATGAAGGACAGGTCGTCGGCGAGCATAACCGTGAGAACGACATCCCTGTCAACGCGTGTACGATGAAGAAACTGAGCAACGTCCGCGCCGCGGGCAAAGACGACGCCGCGCAGGTTCGGCCCGCGCGTGAGTTGTCGCTGGAGCAGTGCCTCGAATACATCCAGGACGACGAACTGGTGGAGATCACACCCGACTCGACCCGGATGCGCAAGCGGATGTTGAAGGAGGCCGACCGACGGCGCGAGTCGCGGCGGGCGAAGTCGGAAGTGGTGGGTGCGTAATGCAGGCAAAAGCGCGCTAAGCCGCAAGCGGCTATTGTGGCGTCAATGTCCACGCCCAAACTCGCCAAGGTCGGCCCGCCGCCGTTGTGGCGGAACATCAGCTTCATGCTGATGTGGTCGAGTATCGCGGCCAGCGGGTTCGGCGATCGGGTGATTCAACTCGCGGCCGAGCCGATGCTCGGCGTGACCGAGGCCGACGCCTCCGCCGCCGGCGTGCAAGCCGGGGTCATGTTCTGGTTCTTCCTGCCCTACATGCTGCTCACGCTCGTCGGCGGTTGGTTGTCCGACCACGTCTCGCGCAAGTGGCTGATGTTCGCCTGCGACGAGGGGCGTGCGATCGTCCTGTTCGTTGCTTGTTGGTGGGCGGTGGACCTGGGGCTTGGCCAGGCCGTGCCCGAGGACCGGCAGTGGCAGGTCTATGCGATCATCGCGCTGACCGGCTGCTGCGCGGCCATCTTCAACCCCACTCGTTTGGCCACCGTTCCGCAGATCGTGCGCAAAGCCGACCTTCAACCCGCCAACGCGGTCGTCGGCAGCATCGCGCTGATCGCGTCGTTGATCGGCGTCGTCGCCAGCGGGCCGCTGCTCGACAAGCAGCCGGCGTGGAAGGCGATCCTGATCGGCGGTATCGCGTTCGGCGTCAGCGGTTTGTTCTTCCCGTTCATGCGCATCCACGGCCAGGCCGCGAAGCACGAAACGACCAACATATTCAAGCAGCTCGCGCAGGGCGTCGGATACTTGCGCTCTCACCGCACGGTCGCGATCTATGTCGCGCTGAACATCTTGTTCTGGGCGGCCGCATACGTCGTTAACGCCGCGGTCGCATCGCTCAACCGAGACTATTACGGCATCCCGGTTGACGAGTACCTGACACACCGGACGGCGATGCTCGGCATCACCGGCCTGGGCATGATCCTCGGCTGTCTCTATGTCATGTGGCATCGGACGCGGCGCGAAGCGGGCATCATCGCCATGGCGGCGTTCGGCGGTGCGGCGTTGACCATGGTCGGGCTGGCGACGATCCACGTCTACTGGATCGGCCTCGTGCTCGCCCTGTTCGCGGGGCTGTTCGGCGGCGTCGGCCTGGTGTGTCTCGAAACGCTGACCCAAGCCGTCACGCCGAACCATGTAAGAGGGCGCGTGTTCGGCGTCCGGGCGCAGCTCAACACGCTCTCGGGCGTGCTGGTCAACCTCGCCATCTGGCAACTGCCCACCGAGCACGCCGACCGCTGGATGATCCCGGTCTTGATCGCGACCGCGTCCATCCTCGGCCTGGTCAGCCTGCGCGTCATGATTCACCACTACACGACCGGCCCGCACGCGACGCGCTGGCTCAACGTCATCTGGAAGACCGTCCGCATCTATTCACTTGTTTGGCACCGACTGCGGTGGGTCGGCCGACACAACGTGCCCAGCGAAGGCCCCGTCCTGATCGCCGCGAACCACACCACCGGCATCGACCCGTTCCTCGTGCAGTCGGCGTTGCCGCGCACGATCCGATGGGTGATGACCGCGCCGTATCGGTTCAAGATTCTCGAGCCGATGTGGCGGGCGATCGAACCGATCGCGTTGGACGACGAAGGGCCGAACCTCGCCAACCTGCGCACGATGCTCAAGCGTTTGAAAGACCGCGAGATCGTCGGCATCTTCCCCGAGGGCGGCCTGCAACGCGACCACCGCGACCTGCAACCGTTCCGCGCGGGCGTTGGCATGCTCGCCCAGCGCGGCAAGGCCACCATCGTCCCCGTCTGGATCAGCGGGACGCCGCGACGCAAGTCGATCTGGTCCCACTTCCTCACGCCGAGCAAGAGTCTCGTCACATTCGGCCAGCCGTATAAGCCCGACCCCGACTGGACGCATGAAGAGGTGGTGGAGGATCTGCGTCGTCGGATGGTCGAGTTGGCGCAGTCGGTAGAAGACTGAGTGTGTAGTACCCACTTGCACGCACGCTCAATTCCCGCCAAACTATCCCGCTCGACCTTACTCACTTGAAGGAGCCGACCCCGATGTCCCGACCCTGCACGCTCTTTACCGGCCAGTGGGCCGACCTGCCGTTTGAGACCATTTGCCAGAAGGCTAGCGAGTTCGGCTACGACGGCATCGAACTGGCCTGCTGGGGCGACCACTTCGATGTCGATCAGGCCGCCAAGAGCAAGAAATACTGCGAGAAGCGGTGGGAGATTCTGGCCGACTTCGGGCTGACGTCGTTCGCCGTGTCCGCCCACCTCGTTGGGCAGGCCGTCTGTGACCTGATCGACGAGCGGCACAAGTTGATTCTGCCCGAAGATGTGTGGGGCGATGGCGAACCCGAGGGCGTTCGCAAGCGGGCCGCGCGCAAGCTCATCACGACAGCCAAGGCCGCGCGCAACTTCATGAATGCCAAGCCTGATCAAAAGAGTTGGGGCGTCAAGACCGCGGTCGTCAACGGCTTCACCGGCTCGAGCATCTGGCACTCGATCTACGCGTTCCCGCCAACCGACCAGAACTTCTGGCAGAAGGGCTTCGACGATTTCGCCAAGCGGTTCACGCCAATCCTCAAGGAGTTTGACAAGCAGAAGGTCAACTTCGCGCTGGAAGTTCACCCGACCGAGATCGCGTTCGATATCGCCAGCGCGGAGCGCGCCGTCAAGGCGGTCAACGGTCATAAACGGTTCGGCTTCAACTACGACCCGTCCCACCTGGGCTACCAAGGCGTCGACTACGTCAAGTTCATCTATACGTTCAAAGACCGCATCTACCACGTCCACATGAAAGACGTGCAGTGGGGCCGGGGCGACGGCAGCGTCGGCGTGTTCGGCGGTCACACGACGTTCGCCGACCCGCGCCGTTATTGGGACTTCCGCTCGCTCGGCCACGGCGACGTCGATTTTGATGCGATTATCTGCGCCCTGAACGACACCGGTTATTCGGGCCCGCTGAGCGTCGAGTGGGAGGATAGCCGAATGGACCGCGAACATGGCGCAGCCGAGGCATGCGACTTCGTGCGCAGCGTCGATTTCCCGTCCAGCGGGTTGGCGTTCGACGCGCAGTTCGATAACTGATTGACTTCAGACTGCACAACGGGTGATTAGATCGCCACAGTCATTGTCCTATGAGATGAGGAAGTGACCGTGTGGATCGAGCTGGTAAAGACACACTGTTCTGACTCCGAGTTTCGTTCACCCGCAAACGAAATTCGGATGCAAGAAGCCGACATTCAGCTTGGATTATCGCTCCATCGTGATTTGAAAGACTTGTTGGGTGAGACCAATGGAGTTATCGGAGAGTATGGACTGGATCTGGTTTGGGGCATCGATCGAATCGTGAGTGACAATCTAACATTCAGGGACAATGAAGACTTTCGCACTCTCTACATGCCCTTTGATCACTTGTTATTCTTCGGTGACACAGGGAATGGCGATATGTTCGCGTATTCGATTTGTGGAGGGGTTATTCGACGTCCTGATGTCTATGTTTGGAATCATGAGGACGACAGTCGCTCTTGGGTCGCGCCTTCGCTTATCAAGTATTTGGAGTGGTGGCTAACTGGTATTATCACCCTGTAGCCTTATCGGCCTCATAGGCATTGCAACGCCTTGGCATTTCAACCGACACTCTTTAGGTAGGCCTACGACCGTCAGAGTGTCGCCCCATGCACCCATCGTCTAACCCATTAGCCAAACTGCGCACGAGCCTGCTCTGCCTGCTCGGTCTGTTTGTGGTTGGCATGACGGGTTACGTCGTCATCGGCGGCCGATCGGTGTTCGAGTCGTTTTATCTGGCTGTGGTCATCCTCACGACGGTCGGCATGAAGGAGAGCGAGCCGGCGCTGTCGACGGCTGAGCAGGCGTGGACGATCCTGCTGATGATCGCTGGCATTGGCACGGTGCTTTACACGACGGGCAACGTGGTCGCGTTTGTGATCGACGGGCAGATCCGATCCATGTTCGGGAGACGACATCTCATGAACAAGCTGAACAAACTGGAAGATCACTACATCGTCGTCGGGTTCGGCCGAATGGGTCGGTCGCTGTGCGCGACGCTGCACTACAAGGAGATCCCGTTCGTGCTCATCGAGCGCGATGCGGACCGCCTGATCGAGGCGGACGAAGCGGGTTACCTGTACTTGCGCGGCGACGGCATGGATGAGCAAGTTCTGCTGCGCGCGGGGGTCGATCGTGCGGCTGGTTTGGCGACGTGTTTATCCAAAGATTCCTACAACGTGTTTGTGACACTGACCGCCCGCGGGCTGAACGCGGACATGTCGATCATCGCCCGTAGCGAAGACGCCCGGACGGAGCAGAAGTTGATGCGCGCTGGGGCGGACCGGGCAATCTGCCCACCCGTGATCGGCGCGGGCAGGGTCATCAACCTGCTGCTCAACCCGCAGGTCGACGAGTTGCTCGAACTGGACGGCCAATGGCCGGACATCGAAGTCACCAAGTTGAGCACGCAGCGCTTTCCGCGCGTGACAGGTTTGACGCTGGAACAAGTGCTGGCCGGCGAGCACGAGGACCTGTCGATCGTGGCGATTGTGAACGCCGACGGGACGCGACGGTTTCGGCCGGACATGGGAACACGCATGCAGCCGGGCGATGAGATCGTATTGGTCGGTCCGACGGGCAGCGTGTCGCGACTGGTTGCTGGGTTGCAGCGCGCGGCGGCGTAGGGGAAGGGCAAGGGTGGCCCTTCGGGCCGACCGCTAAACAGTCGGCAGTCTCATCGTCTGCCTCCGTGCCTCCGTGCGGAATCAGTTTACATCCGCGTTTACCGTGTCCCGGACGCCGGGGTGGGTCGGGGTTGTCTTTAGGGGGCAAAAGTTGTGGATTTCGCCCCAAGCGCTTGACAGACAGGTCGATCTGTGCTTGAATGGAGACCGGTTCAGTGACCCCATTCGTGGGCTGTGAGCCGTGTCATGACCCGGCTGAAGGCCGATAAAAGCTGATCGATAAAAATCGACAGTTCAGCCTTGACAGCGGGTCGCAGGTTCCTAGGATGAACGCCCAATCGGACGGGCCGCACACGCGGGATCGTCCAGCGGGAACAGGGGACGGCGATAAGCCGTTCGTGTGATCTTTGACAAGTGGACAGTTGGGTAGCCGCGAGGATGTGATCCTCGAACCGGTGCTTCGGCCCATTGGGCTGGAGTGACCGGACAATGACTTTAGGTTTGTCCCGCTCCCTTGCGAGTGGGGCAATCCGCGACCAACCACTGGATCGTCGGCCTTGCTCTTAGAGCGGGGTTGATGTGACAGCATGGGACAGGTCAACCTTCTATTCTCGAAGCGATCCGGGCTTGACCCGGTAGCAACGAATCCAATTGAAGAGTTTGATCCTGGCTCAGCGCGAACGCTGGCGGCATGGCTAAAACATGCAAGTCGAACGAGAACGTTACTTCGGTGATTATTAAAGTGGCGAAAGGGCGAGTAATGCGTTTCTAACGTGCCCCAAGGTCAGGGATAGCCCAGGGAAACTTGGATTAATACCTGATGACCCCGCGATGTCGTATGGCGATGCGGGCAAAGGCTTGCTGCCTTGGGATCGGGAAACGTCCTATCAGCTTGTTGGTAAGGTAACGGCTTACCAAGGCGAAGACGGGTAGCGGGCGTGAGAGCGTGGCCCGCCGCATCGGGACTGAGACACTGCCCGGACTCCTACGGGAGGCTGCAGTAACGAATATTCCGCAATGGGCGAAAGCCTGACGGAGCAATGCCGCGTGTGGGATGAAGCACCTCGGTGTGTAAACCACTGTCAGAGTCCAGCAACAAAATGAGCGGACCCAAAGGAAGGGCCGGCTAACTTCGTGCCAGCAGCCGCGGTAATACGAAGGGCCCGAGCGTTGCGCGGAATCATTGGGCTTAAAGCGTGCGTAGGCGGAAAAGCAAGTATCTTGTGAAAGCCCCCGGCTCAACCGGGGAATTGCTCGGTAGACTGCTTTTCTTGAGCTCGGTAGGGGCGACCGGAACGATAGGTGTAGCGGTGAAATGCGTAGATATCTATCGGAACGCCAAAGGTGAAGACAGGTCGCTGGGCCGATGCTGACGCTGAGGCACGAAAGCGTGGGGAGCGAACGGGATTAGATACCCCGGTAGTCCACGCCCTAAACGATGTGCACTAGGTCCCGGTACCTCTGACGGTTTCGGGGCCGAAAAGAAATCGATAAGTGCACCGCCTGGGGAGTACGGTCGCAAGATTAAAACTCAAAGGAATTGACGGGGGCTCACACAAGCGGTGGAGCATGTGGCTTAATTCGAGGCAACGCGAAGAACCTTATCCCGGATTTGACATGCACGGATTAGGGTCCTGAAAGGGATCTGACACCCTCGGGTGGAACGTGCACAGGTGCTGCATGGCTGTCGTCAGCTCGTGCCGTGAGGTGTCGCGTTAAGTCGCTGAACGAGCGAAACCCCTGTCCCTAGTTGCCAGCATTCGGTTGGGGACTCTAGGGAGACTGCCGGTGTCAAACCGGAGGAAGGTGGGGACGACGTCAAGTCATCATGGCCTTTATGTCCGGGGCTGCACACGTGCTACAATGCGGCGTACAGAGGGAGGCGAACCCGCGAGGGCGAGCAAACCCCAAAAAGCGCCGCTCAGTTCGGATCGCAGGCTGCAACTCGCCTGCGTGAAGCCGGAATCGCTAGTAATCGCGGGTCAGCTATACCGCGGTGAATGTGTTCCTGAGCCTTGTACACACCGCCCGTCAAGCCACGAAAGCGGGGGGCGCCTGAAGTTGCTGTGGCCAACCTTCGGGAGGCCGGCACCTAGGGCGAACTCCGTGATTGGGACTAAGTCGTAACAAGGTAGCCGTAGGGGAACCTGCGGCTGGATCACCTCCTTTCTAAGGA
>JANQSF010000055.1 GCA_028284155.1 Phycisphaeraceae bacterium | reverse complement strand
CCCCGGCCTCGGCCGGGGTTTTCTCATGCGCGCAAGTCGCCATCCGCGCACTTCCCCCCTCCCCGCCCAACGTCCTCCCGCACCCACGCAACCGTAAAGCCCGCCGATCGCCGTCCGCGGGCAACCCCCCCCGCCGCTTGCGGCTTAGCGCGCACGCCCCAATCAGTTAGACTTATCGCCACCCATTCGGGCGTCAACCTATTCCGGAGACCTTGGTCATGTTCCCTATCGCCTGCCCCAACTGCCGGGCCCGCTTCAAGGGCAAACCCGAACACGTCGGCCGAAACATCAAATGCCCCAAGTGCGAACATCGCTTCACCGTTCAACCCCCGCCCGCCGACGACGGCCCCAACGAACTCGACCAACCATCAACCCCACCCCCAAGCCGCTCGCGACTTAGCGCTTCTTCTTCTCGATCTCCCGCATCAACAACACCAGCCGCCGCCGCGCCACCGGTCGTCACGACAACGACCGACCAACCCCAGTCGCGCCTCCCCGCCATCCTCACCATTGTCGGCATTGTCGTTTTGATCGGCGTCGGCGCAGCCGTCGCCTTGATCTTCATCGGCGGCGACGACAAGCCAACCGACCCGCCGCCGCCGCCGCAGCGCCGCGCCGACGCGGGCGCGTCGCCCAACGACGCAAACGACGGCGGCCCGAAAAAGCCGAACACCCAAAAGGTCGATCCGTCACCAACCCCCCGAACGCCGCCCACTGCCCCCGACACAAGTACGCCCGCCCCGCCGGTGTCCGACAAACTGCGGCGCGACGCGTTGGCGACGCTGGACAAACTCCGCGAGACGGCGTTTGCGCAACCCGGGTACAGCAATGACGAACTGTTGCAGGTCGCTTTGTTGTATGGCCGTCTCGGAGAACGCAAGGCGTTTGACGAACTGATTGGCCAATGGTCAACACAGGCCGACCGGATGCTCCTCGCCCGCAGGAATGAAGCCGCCCCCGGTTGGGCGAAGATCGCCGCCGTGCAAAAAAGCATGGGTGACGAACGCTGGCCACAATCGTTGGCCAAACTGAACCAGGCCTTGGAGAACACCGCCGCGCGGATCGAGGGTGACGGTCTTTCCACGATCGTCGAAAAACTCATGGCGCTGGGCGAAGCCGAACAGGCCAAGGCGGTCGTTGACAGCATCCTCGAACGGGCGAACGTCCGCCCCGGCCAGCCCAACAGGAATGTGTCCCCCGCGGTGCTCCGGGTGCTCGCGCTGGTGGATGTCGGCCGCATCGCGGAACTGGGGCTGAACGTGAGCGTGGCAAACGGCCAGGTCTATCAACCGGTTCTGGACGACTTGTTCAGGCTGCGCAACCACGCCGCGATCGTCGAATGGGTCCGCATTTGCCCGGCGAATCGGCGGCGTGGCCTGTTTCAAGAAGCGCTGAGCCGCCTCCTCCTATTGGGCGACCTAGACGCCGTCGAAGCGCTCGTCCTGGCCTGCCCCGAGCAGGACATCGCCAAACTCACGGGCTGGCGGCCGCTGGTCGTCGCGTTTGCGTCGGCCGGATTGGAACTCCAGGCCGAGGCGATCGCCGGGCGGTTGAGGGCACATCCCCAGGCCGTCGCCTTCGCCGCGTTGGCACCGACGTGGGCCGAGGCCGGCCGATTCCCTGACCTGAATGGCGCTCTGCTCACCGTGCCAAAGTCACTCGAGCGCGACCGCATCGCGGCGTTGCTCGCCGTTGCCCATCACCGCGCTGGACAGCCCGATCGCTTCGAACCGGCGTTGGCCGAAATGAAAGCGCACGCCTTAGACGACAACTTCTCCAAACTGTGGACGGCCGAAGCCCTGCACCGGGTTGGCCGGGAAGACGAGGCACGCAAACTGTTGCCCGAACTGTTCGCACACTTCATCAAGCGGGACGAGGCGTCCCGATCTGCTGGGGCACTGGAGGTGTGTCTTAACCTGATTGCCAGGTTGGGTGACGACGCATTGATTCAGCAAACGTTTGAACGATTGCGCGGCCAGGGCAGGCGCGGGGAAGCCATGGTTTCGACTTTTATTAGCGTCCTGCTTGACGCCGACCGGGCCGACCCAGTGGTGGACTACACCAACCGCCGGCTTGTCAGTGTCAATATCAACCAGCATTACGTCGACACGATCCGCCAGATCGTTCAAGCCGGGTACGGTGGCCTGCTGCTGAACCCGGCTGAACTCGTATCGGGCAGGACGACATGGGCTAATGCGTATCGACACAAGCACTGGCTCGTCCTGATGGCCGTCGCCGATCACCTCGACCCGCCGCAACACGACCCGATCAAGCCGTCAAAGAAGGCCTACCACGCCTTGCTGCCCACCGGCTAGCTGCCCATCCGCCGTACGAATCCCATCGGGCGTCGGCTTGTCGCTGGCCCGGTCACCGCGCAGTCGGAGAAGTGCCGCGCCGGGGGGAGACGTTCGCGTGGTCGCGCAACTGCCCGACCCATTTCTCAATCACACCCATCACCGGGTCGTTCGGCCGAGTGTCTTGCGGCGCGTACTCCGACGCGACGTGTTGTTCCAAGAGTCGGCGGACCAGGGCGCTGACCGGGAGACCGTCGCGCTTGCAGGCCTGTTCGACGTGTTCTTTCAGTTGCTTCGGGATGCGCGCGGTGAGCATGACCATCGGGGGGTCGTTGATTCCGGGTGCGTCATTGGATTCGTCATCACTCGTCGCGCGAACGGAAATAGGCGGACCGTCCCGGTCCGCACGGTTCACCTTTTGACGCTCGGCCCGACGATACCGTTTGCGCGGTTGGCGTTTGCGATTGCCCTCGCCGTAGCGCAGGTCGAGACAGTTCCGACACAACAAGCGTCGCGGCGGCAGTAGCGGGCCGTACCGGTCGAGCAGGGCGACGCGGTATTGCGCGGCCTCTTTCCGGTCGGGTCGCGACGCGATCTGATCGCCCCATGTTTTGAGCCAGGTGTCGGCGATGAGGGCGTCGGTCAGTTCGGCTTGTGTACACAACGGCATGAACAGTTTGGTGACGGTGCGGTCACAGGCGGGGCAGACGAGGTAGTGGCGGGCGAGTTGACTGTGTAGCCGCCAGCGTTCGACGCGCAGCGGCTGCGACCAGTCGGTGGGGAGGCCGAGCATCTTGCGGTGCGGGCGTTGGGAAACGGGGTGGTCGCCGGGGCGCGTGGGGTTGAACGCGTGCAGTTCGATGAACGTGTTGGGGTTGGTGGTCAGGCCTTGGTCCGGCGCGCCGCCGGGCTGCGCGCCGCCGTGGCGTGGGTCGCGGCGGGGAACGGGTCGGTGGGCGGGAGCGTTGCAACGACGGCGTTCGGTGTCGTGATGCGGTGGCGGGGTGTACGGCTGGGCGACCTTCATCGCGTTGGCCTTGGCGGTGCGGTAGTCGCCGGACAGGCGTCGTGCGGCGCGGCGGCGGTGCAGGGCCAACAAGTGATCGACGCCGACGACATACTCGGCCGAGGCCTCGCGGTGCGACTGGCACGCGCGTCGTTTGCCGGTGTGATCAGCGGTGTTTTTTTCGTGAAACTTGGCGCGGATTGTGCGCCACGCGGCCGATTCGACCAGCGGCCAGACCTCGCTGGCGCGCAGCTCGGCGCACGCGGAACGGTCGGTTTTTCCGCCGTTGTTGCGCCAGGACGGGCCGGTGCGCAGTGTCGTCAGGTCGGGCAGCGGCGGGGTGGGTGAGTGACTCATACCCGGGGGCGTGTGGCTGCGCGTGTGCGCACGGAAGCGTCGCGCGCAGACTGTCCGCGACGATTTGTCGTGCCCGACCGCTTCCAACTTAGCGGGTGCCACTGGCGGCTTGTCCGCCAGTGCATTGGCTGTGCGAAAACAACACTGGCGGGCAAGCCGCCAGTGGCACGCGAGTTGAGGGCCCTTCGTGTATCTGCCCGTCCGTCACGTCGGCGCGTGCTCGTTGCGGTATTGCCCCGGCGACATGCCGACCTGGTGGCGGAAGACGTGGCGCATGTGTTGGGCGGTGCCGTAGCCGGCCTGCGCGGCGACGTCCTGGATTGGGTCGTCCGTGCTGGCTAACAAACGCTTAGCCAGTTCGATACGCAGCTTGATGATCTCGTCGTTGATGGTGCTTCTGCCCGCGGCCCGGAACTGTTTTTCGAGCTTGCGCCGGTGGCAACCGACGTGCGCGACCACGTCGGTCACGCGGATCGGCTCGCCGCAGTGCTCGGCGATGTAGCGCATGGCTCGGCCGACGGTCTTGTCGGCGACGGCGTAGACATCGGTCGACGTGCGCGCGACGAGGTCGGCCGGCGGCGTGAGGATCGGCTCGGTCGGCGGTTGGTGGCCGCGCAGCAACTTGTCGAGCAGCTCGGCCGCGACGTAGCCCTGCCGGTAGTGTCCCATGTCGATGGCGGACAGTTCCGGGTCGGTCCCCTCGCACTGGATCGGCTCGTCGCCGCCGCCGATGATCGCGACGTCTTCGGGGATCATCAGCCCAAGCCGCCGGCACATGGTGGCCAACACGCGGGCGCTGTTGTCGTAGACCGCGGCGATACCGATCGGCGTCTCCCAGTTGTCCATCCACGCGCTCAGGTCGTCAACAAACTTGTGCCAATTCTTTTCGTTGCGGCGATTGGTGAAGTAGGCGAGCTGCACGGTGACGGGGATGCCGTGCGCGTCCGCCGCTGAACGCAGGCCGTCGAGGAAACGGTTCGAGCCGACGTCGCGCCGGTAGCCCATGACGCCGAGCCGTCGCAGCCCGCGCGAGACCAGGTGCTCCGCCGCGATCCGCCCAGCCTCGAAGTAGTCGACGAGCACGGACGGCACGCTGTCGCTGACCGGCGAGTTCAGCCAAATGTTGACGACGGGGATGCGGGCTCGCTTCGCCGCCGCCGCGGCCGACTCGGTGATTCGGCCGAACAACGCGTCGTAACCAAGCACCTTGCCGCGCGGCTTGATCCAAGGTCCGGGAAACTCGTCGGGCAGCAGCTCCCAGTGCGGCGCGTGTTCGCGGGCGTAGTCCTGGATGCCGGAAAACGGCTCATGATGCCGCTTGAGCGGCCAATCCATGTCGATCGGGATGGCGATGCGGACGGGTTTGGACATGGCGGGCGAAAGAGATGAGCGCGGTCTACTCGCGTGCCGCCTTCTGCCTGAGAATGATCTGCAGGTTGCGGCGGCCGGCCTCGTGATTGGGGTCGATCTCCAGTGACTTGCGGCACACCCGCTCGGCTTCGTCCAGCCGACCGAGCTGCGCCAACACGAAGCTGAGGTTGTCGTAGGCGGGCAGATACTTCGGCCGGGCCTCGACGATCTGTTGCAGCACGGGCAGGGCCGACTTGTAATCGCGGATCCGGATGAGCGCCACAGCCAACTGAACCCTGGCATCGTCACTGTCCGGCCGCAAGCGCAGCAACTCATGGAGTTTCAGGATCGCCTCCCCAAGTTTGCCGTCCTTGATCAGTTGTTGGCTTTGCAGTTTCAACAGGTTGGCCTGCTGTTGTTGACCGGCGGGGTTGTCGGGGTCGAGTTTCGCGAGCCTGGCAAGGACACGCTCGGCCGCGGCGGCGTCGCCCTGTTCGATCTGAAGGGCGGCGAGTTGGGAATGCGCTTTGATGTAATAACTCACCTCGGGTTTGAGATCGGACGAAACCAGATGATTCAGGTGATCGATCGCTTCTTCCGTCTTCCCAAGTTGGTGAGCGAGATTGCCGACCTGGTAGTGCGATTCGGCGTCGCCGGGGTACAACGCCAGCGCCTTTTTGGCGGCGCGGTAGGCGTCCTCCATCTTGCCGGCCCACGAGAACACCTTCGATAGGTTCCGCATCGCGACGCCCTGCGCTTTGACGTCGACCTTGCCGCGTATCTTCGCGGCGACGCCGTCCACGGCGTCTTCGTTCCAATCGCTGGCGAGTGCCAGCCAACGTTGTTCGGCCAACGCATCGACGATGGCCACCGCCAACATGCGGTGCCCGTCGATCGTCGGGTGAACGTGGTCCAGGAACAACTGTTCGCCCGGGATGCCCTGCGGCGACCCGTCCCGCACGAGCGCGTCAAAGTCAACCAGCGGCACGTCGCGATCTTCGGCCACGTCGGCCACGATGTCACGCATCGGCGACAGCGCCCGCAACGGGCAGACGTCTTCGTCCGCGGCGCGTCGGTACGCAACCTTCGCGTCGTCGTACCGCTTCAAAGCGTCGAGCACACGCCCGCGCAGGTAGTGCAAGCCCGCGTATTGATCGTCGATCGACGCGGCGGCGTCCAGATCGCTCAGTGCTTCCGCGTAACGCTCGGCTTCGAACGACTCGCGTGCGTCGGCGAACAGCGCGTCCCACCGCTGCCTGTCCTCAGCGCTCAGCCCGTCCCGATGCTGGCTCTTGAACGGCGAGCAGTGGCGCAGGTTGGACGCCGGCGTCACCAGCACGACCTTCGCGCCGCCGGCCCGCGCGATGTCGACGATCCGCGACATGTTGAAGCGGTAGTGCGCCAGCACCTGCTCTTTCAGTTCAGCATCGCGCTCGTAATCCTCGGGGCCGATCGACTGATCGAGAATGGCGTTCACCTCGCCGGCCAACGGTGCCGTCGTCTGCCCGTCGTCGCTCGGCTCCGCACGGAACGTGCGGGACAGGGCGCTGTAAGTCCGCGTGCGACTCAACAACGCTGTCAGCCCGCGCACCGACGCCGGCGTCTCGATAATCCGGGAGTAGGTCCGCCGTTCGAGAAACTCGTTGTGGCCGCTGTAGACGATCACGATGTCGGGCTGATAGGACGACAGCTCCTCCATCAACGCCGCCACGCGGTAGCTGGCGTAGCTGATCCCACCCGCATTGATGACTTCCCATTCGCGCGTCGGGTCAGCCACGGGCAGCAGCTCGCGCAGCCAACCGCAGAACGACGTCGCGTCGTCGTAAGGCCGACCGTACGTGGTCGACCCGCCCAGGCAAAACACGCGTGTGACGCCGACCTGTTTCTCTTTGCGGAACTGCTGCTTGTTGAAGAACGGAATCTTGTTGCGGGCGGTGACCATCTGCACGCCGGCGTCGCCGGGGGGGGCGCCGTCTTGCTCGACAAACAGCGGGATCTGCGACGCGAAACCGACGTAAGGGTCTTCTTCATACAGCAGTGGGTCGACGCCCGCGATGTAGAGGGACAACTCGACCAGGCCAAAGAACATGACGAGGGTCAGGAGGGCGAACAACAACTTCTTCCACACCGGCAAAGACGCCTTGCCGGCGACTTTGGCCTGAGGTCGTGTTGGCTCGGTTCGCTCCATGACCATGGCAGGATTAGTGTATGTATGGGCTGTGCACTGTTCGGCGCGGTTGGGTAGTGGGATACTTTGAGCGGAGCGCCTGTCTCGTGCCACGGCCGTGTCGGCCGTGCGGCGACTCAAGTATGTTCCGCACGGCCGACACGACCGTGCGGAACATACTT
>JANQSF010000154.1 GCA_028284155.1 Phycisphaeraceae bacterium | reverse complement strand
CCGTACAGCGTCGGGAACAATTTGCTCACCGGCTCGAGCTTGTCGGCCGCGCCCGCGACGGACGCGACGGCCAGCACGACCAAGACACCCCACGACGTTCGTTGCATATCGCACCTCGTTCGAAAGCGGGCCTGTGGCCCCGTCGTTGTCTACCCCAATCTCTAAAAAACGCCCCACCCCATCAGGAGGGGTTGCTCAAACGCTCGCACAGGTTATCACACCCGGCCAACCCGCTCACACAAGAACAACGCGCTCGACCTGCTCGAATGATTCGGTCAGGGCGCGTTCGACGGCCCTCTTCACCACGAGCTTGGACGCGGGGTCGCCGGTGACGTGGATCATGACCTCCCCGTCCTCGACATCGATCAGGTCGACGGCGGCGCCCTCCATCACGAGCAGCGGCCGGAGCCGTTCGAGCACGTCGGCCACCTGACGATGCAGATCGGGTTGGGGTGATTCGGTCATCCGGCAGCACTCATCAACGCCGCGACACGCTCGGGATCGACCGGGGCGTCCACGTCGCCGTCGCGCTTCAGGGCCGTGCCGACGATCAGACCGTCGGCCACGTCGAGTAGTGACGCGGCGTTGTCGGTGGTCGCGCCGCTGCCGACGTAGACGGGCGCGTCACCCGCCGCCGACTTGACGGTGCGCAGCTCGTCAAGATCGACCGCCGCGCCCGTCGCGCCGCCGGAGACAATGACCGCGTCGGCCCTGCCGCGATGGACGAGGTCGACGACCTCGTCAGCCAAGGGTCGTTCCGCAAGCGGCGCGGCGTGTTTGACGTGAACGTCGGCCATGATGCGGATGTCGCGTGCGTCGAGCTGTGCGCGGTCACGCAGCAGGTCATGCGCGATGCCTTCGATGATGCCCTGATCCGTCACGGCCGCGCCGCACAGCACGTTGACGCGGATGAACGACCCACCCGCGGCGTGCGCAACGGCCAATGCGCTGCGCCCGTCGTTGCGCAGGACGTTGATGCCCAGCGGCAGGTCGGTCACGCCACGCACAGCCGACGCGAGCGCCGTGACATGCGCGACGGTCTCGGCCGGCACGCGTCCGGGATAAAACGGCGAGTCACCAAAGTTCTCGAGCATCAGCGCGTCGACACCGCCGTCGGCCAAGGTCTGCGCGTCGCGCAGCACGTGGTCGTGCACGGCGCTCAGGTCGCCCGCGAACGCCGGCGAGCCGGGCAGCGGCGGCGCATGCAGCATGCCGATGATGCGCGGCCAATGCGCGCCGGCTGGTGTGACGTGAGTGTTCATTGGTTGGTTGGTGCCTGGATCGCGCTCAACACAATCGACTCGACGATCCTGCCCTTCCCCTCCGCGTCGCGGATGGCGAACGTCACGGCGGGGTCGTCTTTCGACCAGTCGATCTCGATCGTGCCGAAGTTGATTTGGCCAAACATCGTCTTGCTCACAACGCGGTGCGGGTTCGGCTCGTCCAGCGCACCGCCGCTGGGCTGGTTCAAACTGGACGACGTGATGTCGTAGATTGGGTACGTCACACCGCTGAGTTTGACATCGGGCATGAGCTTTGAAATCTCGGCCTTGTGCCGGTCACCGCTGATAAAAACGACGCCTTCCGCCCGCGTCTTGGCGATCAATTGCAACATGCGCTGCCGTTCGTGTGGGTGGTTGGCCCACATCTCCCAGCCGTGCTTTTCCGAGACAAACTGGATGCTCGACGCGATGATGCGCAGCTCGGCTGGCTGTTTGAGTTGCGCTTCAAGCCACTTCCACTGCGCGTCGCCGAGCATGGTGAGTTTGGGGTTGTCGTCCGGCAGGTACGGGCCGCGGCCGGGCGGGCGCCCGCCGGCGCGTCGCTTGATCGGGCTGCGGTGGTAACGCGTGTCGAGCAGGACGACCTGCACGCGTTTGCCCTGCGGGCCGAACACCTTCGCGTCGTACACGCCTTCGCGCTTGCGCCGCGGCGAGTCGGCCGGCTCGCCGAAGTGGTCGAGGAAGACCTGCTGCGACTGGGCTTTCATTTTGTACTCGGTGCCCGCGTCGTTTTTGCCGTAGTCGTGGTCGTCCCACGTGGCGAGGATCGGGCACTGTTTGCGCAGGCGCTGGTAGCCCGGCATCGCGGCGAGTTTGTCCCACTTGGCTTTGAGCACGGCCATGTCTTCCGTGTCGCCATAGATGTTGTCGCCGATGAACAGGAACAGGTCCGGCTTGGCGTCGGCGATGGTGTGCCAGATCGGCTGAGGCTTGTTCTCGCGGGCGCACGAGCCGAACGCGATGCGCGTCAGCGGTTTGCCCGCATCGGCGCAGGCGGACGAGGTCAACACGCAGAACATCGCAATCAGGAGCGCGGCGGGCGGGCGTGGCATGGTCGTTTCCTCCGGTTGGTCGACGGTGCGGCGCGGGGCGGGCGCACAGACGTGTGTTTGTACCGGGTTGTCCCGCGGGCGACAAACCGACGTGCCTGACACAATGCGCACAACCGTTACAGCCGACCGCGCGAGCAGCCGATCGTGCCGGTCGTGCCTGCGGTGTCGGGCCGGCTTCTCACTTGTTCCCACGCCCCGACCCGGTCGGTCAAGCGCCGCTGCGCATCGGCCGACCGTGCTAAGAGACCGGCGGCGGATTCCGACTCGGGGGGCGAGTCCGACTGCCGCCGCGGGGTGAGTGAGCATGACAACCAGTCTTCCCAACCTGTTCGCGGCGCTGCCGCCGGAGGGCGCCCGGCTGACCGACTGCGGCCGACTCGCGCTGATTGGCCATCACCTGGACACGGTCGCCGCGACACCGGGCATGGGCGTGCGGACACGTCGGGACATGCTGCTGGAAAAACTCAACGGCCTGCTCGGACCGACGCAGTTCGAACACATCGACGCGCACTGCGCCGCGGTGGCCAGACTGTCACACCGCCTGGCCCGCGCGATGGGCATGACGCACGGCTTGGCCGACCGCGTGCGATTGGTCGGCCTGCTGCACGACATCGGCAAGTGCGTCGTGCCCGAGAGCGTGCTGGCGCACCCCGGCCCGCTGGGTACGGACCAGTGGACGGTCATGAACTGCCACAGCGAGGCCGGCGCCCGCATCGCCGCCCTGCTCGGTGCCGACGACGAAACCGTCGAGGCCGTCCGTCACCACCACACATGGTTCGACGCCACACCACCCAACGAAATCCCGCAGGCCGCGCGGATCGTCTGCGCAGCCGACGCGCTGGCGACGATGACGTCGCAACGCTCGTATCACTACGCACGCTCACCCGCCGAAGCATTGGCCGAGTTGCGCCGATACCGCGGGTCGCAGTTCGACCCCGTCGTCGTCGAAGCCGCGCCAACCGCGATGGGCAGCGCCGATCAGGCCGCGGCGTAACTCGAATCAATTTGAGTCACAAAACGCCCGAAGCCCACGCATTTCAATGCGTGGGTGTCAGGGCAACACCGCACGTCGGTCCGCATCGAGCAACTTCCCCCACTTCCCGTCATACGGGTGCACCTTCTCAACCTGCTCGTCGCCCTTGAAGACGGGCCGACCTTCGTTCACCCACTGAAAAATCGAGCCGTTCATGTTGTGCACGTTTGTGAAGCCCGCGTCGCGCAGGCGTTGCGCGACCTTGGCGGAACGCACGCCGACGGCGCAGTAGGTGATGATGCGCGTGTCTTTGGCAACGTCGCGCAACGGCCCGGCTTCAAGTTCGGCCGCGGCCGCGTTTGGCTCGACGTGTTGCGCACCACGCAGGTGACTCACGGCGTACTCGTTCGCCTCGCGTGTGTCGAGCAAAACCAGCGCACTGCCGTCAGCCATCCACGACGCAACCACCGCCGGCTCGACGTGATCGACGTCGGCGTACTTTTCAGCCGTGCGCGTCTTGACCGACTCGATCGTCATTTCGCTGTTGTCACACGCAGTCAATAACAACGGTGTAAGCATCGCAGCGCAGACGAGGCCATGTCGCAAAACGATCCGCGCCGGCCAATGGGTGCCACGATGCGGGCGTCGGCCGAAGGTCGGCGACAGCGTCGTGCCGGTCGGGCTTGCGTGACCAGGGCATCTGCTTGCGTCCGACATCACACTGCCTTCGGCTGCGCCTTGGCCGTGTGATGGCACCCCGAATGAGCGAGACAGAACGGCCACGGGATGCGACAACACGTGTCTCATGTCATGATCGGCCAAATCGGCGTCGCCTGTTCGACGCCGGTCAGTCGCACGTCGAGCCCCTGATGCTTGACGCTCATGCGCTCGTGGTCGATGCCCAGCGTGTGCAGGATCGTCGCGTTCAGGTCGCGGATGTGCACCGGGTCCTGCACGATGTTGTAGCTGAAGTCGTCGGTCTCCCCGTGCACGACGCCGCCCTTGATGCCCGCGCCGGCCATCCAGATCGTAAAGCAACGCGGGTGATGGTCGCGGCCGTAGTTCGTCTTGGTCAGCTTGCCCTGGCAGTAGACCGTCCGCCCGAACTCGCCGCCCCAGACGACCAGCGTGTCGTCGAGCAGGCCACGCTGTTTGAGGTCCTGGATCAGCGCGTGCGACGGCTGATCGATATCGCGGCATTGCAGCGGCAGGTCGCGCGGCAGTGCGCCGTGCTGATCCCACCCGCGATGAAACACCTGCACGAAGCGCACGTCGCGTTCCATCATGCGGCGGGCGAGCAGGCACGACCGCGCGAACGTGCCGGCCTTGTGCACGTCCGGCCCGTACATGTCCAAGATGTGCTTCGGCTCGTCACGCAGGTCGACCAGGTCGGGGATCGAGTGTTGCATTCGGCCGGCCATTTCGTACTGCGCGATCCGCGTGTGCGTCTCCGGGTCGCCGACCTCTTTGTAGAGCCGTTCGTTCATGCGGTTGACCGACTTGATCATGCGCTGCCTGACCGCGTCGCTCACGCCCGCCGGGTTGCGCAGGTAGAGCACGGGGTCGCCCGTGCGTCGCAGCATCGCGCCGGCGTGCTTGCTGGCCAGGAAGCCAGAGCCCCACAGGCGGTTGTACAACGCCTGCGCGTCGCGCTTGGCCGTCCACGTCGCGTTCATCACGATGAAACTGGGCAGGTCGTTGTTCATGCTGCCCAGGCCATAGCTCAACCATGCGCCCAAACTCGGTTGCCCCGGGATCTGCCGCCCGGTCTGGATGTACGTGATCGCCGGGTCGTGGTTGATCGCCTCGGTGTGCACGGTCTTGACGATCGCCAAGTCGTCGGCCATGCTCGCCGTGTAAGGCAGCAGGTCGCTAATCCACGCGCCGCTTTGGCCGTACTGCTTGAACTTGTAGATCGACGGCGCAATCGGGAAACGCGACTGGCCCGACGTCATCGTCGTCAAACGTTGACCCTTGCGCACCGAGTCGGGCAGGTCTTTGTCGAACCAGTCCGCCATCTTCGGCTTGTAGTCGTACATGTCCATCTGGGCCGGCGCGCCGGACATGAACAGGTAGATCGCCCGCTTGGCCTTCGGCTTGAAGTGCGGGACGTCGGGGCGACCGGTTGAAGCCGCGCCGGTGGCGGCGCCGGCGGGCAGCGCGTTCGCGCCCATCAGCGAGCCCAGCGCCGCCAAGCCAAGCCCCTTGGCGCCTCGGCCGAAGAACTGGCGTCGTGTTTCGAGCTGGATGTATTCGTCGATCGGGTGCATGTCGTTGCTCCGATGCGTGTGTCGTTGGATGCGTTCAACACCGACCGCCTATCACGGCTTGGTCACAAACTCGTCGCTATTCATGATCGTGCTCGCCACCATCGTCAACGCGGCCAACTCGCCCGGATTGAGCGACGCGTCAGGCTTGCTTTCGCCCACGGCGATCAGCGCCTTGGCGCTTTCGGGGTCTTTGAGGTAAACGCTCTGGAAAAACGCATGGTCGCCAAGCAGGTCGTCAAAGTCGCGCGCCGTTGCCGGGCGTTTGAGCGCTTTTTGGATCATGAACGCGACGCGCGCCTTCGGGTTGTTGCCCGACCTCATCGCCGCCTCAGCCAAGCGTCGCCCCGCCTCGAAATACTGCGGCTCGTTCATGAGCAGCAACGCCTGCATGGCCGTGTTGGTCCGCTCGCGCCGCGGCGTGCATTCCTCGCGCGACCGCGCGTCGAACGCCGTCATCTGCGGCGGCGGGCTGGTTCGCTTCCAGAACGTGTACACGCTCCGCCGGTAGATTTTGTCGTCCGTGTCGGCCTTGAACCGAACGGTGTTGCTCCCCGAGTAACCGACGGCGAACCACAGGCCGTCCGGCTGCGGCGGCTTGACGCTCGGCCCGCCGATCTTTTCGACAAGCAGATCGGCGACGGCCAACGCCTGGTCGCGCAGCATCTCGGCGTCGAGCCGGAACCGCGGACCGCGGGCCAACATCCGGTTCTCCGGATCGGCCTTGTACTGCGCGGGCGTCGCCTTGGCCGACTGGCGGTACGTCGCGGACATGACAAGCTGCTTCATCATCCGCTTGACGTCCCAACCGCTTTCGCGGAAGTCGACCGCGAGCCAGTCGAGCAGTTGCGGGTGGCTGGGCGGCTCGCCCTGGCTGCCGAAGTCTTCGCTGGTCTTCACCAGGCCGACGCCGAACAGTTGCTGCCAGTAACGGTTCACCGCGACGCGCGCGGTCAGCGGGTGGCTGGGGTCGACCAGCCATTTGGCGAAGCCAAGCCGGTTGTTCGGCAACCCCTCAGCCATCGGCGGCAGAAACTCGGGTGTCGCGCGACCGACCTTGTCGCCGCGCTGGTCGTACTCGCCGCGCTTGAGGATGAACGCGTCGCGCGGCTTGGCCAGTTCCTTGAACACCAGCGTCGTCGCGTACGACTTCTCGATGTCGGTGACCTGCCGCTTCAGGTCGGCTTGTCGCTTGTGCAACGGCTCGAATGTCTCACGCGAGCCGCTGTAAACGTACTCGATGAAGTAGCCTGTCAGTTGCTTGCGCTGCGCGTCGTTGAGCTTGGCGTCGTCAAGCTTCACGATCGCCGCCACCGCCGCGTGCGACGCGGCCATGCTTGGCTTCGGCAGCGACCGTTCGTAGACGACCCAACGCTTCAACGAGTCGAACGCCGGTTTCTGGTCGGTCATCGTGACGATGCCGGCCTTGTCCCAGTAGACCGTGCCGTCGTGCTGTGTGAACGCCCAACCATTGATCAGCGCGCCGGGGTTCAAACCGACGTGCTGCGCATCGACTTCCAGCCGAACCCACTCGCCGGCCTTCGGCAGTTTGCCCATCGGCCGACGCTGCGTCGAGTTGTCCGCGCCCCACGGGATGACGTTCTGCCCCCAGTACGCACGGTGCATCCACTGGCCCGAGTTCCACTGGAGCATGATCTCCTTCGGCGGGTCCTTCGGGTCGAGATAGACGTACGCGAACAGCTTGTCGCCCTTGCCGACGCGCAGCGGCGACTTGGCCCCGTCGAAAAAATGCTGGCTCAGACCCTTGGCCTGCCGGCGTGTCGCGCGGTTGCCGCTGAACACGGGGTGTTTGTCCTTCGTCACCCACTGCCAGGGCGTGTTGCCCTGCAGGTTCGCGCCGCCCGGCGCGGCGTCGTCGATCCAGACGACCTCGACCGGCTTGGGCGGCTCGGCCTCGCTGGGCGCGACCGGCTCGACATACTTGACCTGCGCGACCTTGCCGCGGATGTCGGCATCGACCTGCGCAAGTTGCGCGTTCAGTGTCTTGATCCGCTGCTTCTGCTCGGCCGTCGGCACACGCTCGACCGGCGCGGGGTCTTTGCGGTTACCGTCCATCGGGTTGCCGTCGAGGCTGTTGAAGTACGCGAACAGGCCGTAGTAGTCGCGCATCGTCAGCGGGTCGAACTTGTGGTCGTGACACACCGCGCAGCCGGCCGTCAGGCCCATGAATACCGTCGCCGTCGTCGAGACGCGGTCGACCACGTTGCGGACGTACACTTCTTCTTTGATCGACCCGCCCTCAGCCGTGGTCACGTGCGCGCGGTTGAAACCCGACGCGACCTTGTCGTCTAACGTCGCGTTAGGCAACAGATCGCCGGCCAACTGCTCGATCACGAATCGGTCGTACCGCTTGTTCGCGTTGAACGCGTTGATGACCCAGTCGCGGTAGGGCCACATCTCGCGGTAGTTGTCCAGGTGCAGGCCGTGCGTGTCGCCGTAGCGCGCCAGGTCGAGCCAGTAGCGCGTCATGTGCTCGCCGAAGCGCGGCGAAGCGAGCAGCCGATCGACGACCTTCTCGTACGCGTCGGCGCTCTTGTCGTTGACAAATGCCTCGACCTCGCGCACCGTCGGCGGCATCCCTGTCAGGTCGAAGGTGACACGTCGGATCAACGCGCGTCGCTCGGCCTCATCCTTTGGCTGAACGCCTTTGGCTTTGAGTCGCGCTAGCACGAATCGGTCGATCTGGGTGCGCACCCACGGGTCGTTGCCGACGTCCGGCAGTTTGGGGCGTGTCGGCGTGATGAACGCCCAGTGCCCCTGCCAAGTCGCGCCTTCCTCGATCCAACGCTTGATTAGACCGATCTGGGCCGGGCTGAGCTTCTTGCCCGACGACTTGTGCGGCATGCGCTTGTCGGGGTCGGCGTGGGTGATGCGCTGGAAGAGCAGGCTTTGATCGGGCTTACCCGGCACGACCGCGGCCGGCCGGGGCGAGTCGCCGGGTCGCACGGCTAGCAGCCCGGCTTCGGTGTCGAGCCGAAGGTCGGCTTTGCGATGCTTCGCGTCCGGGCCGTGGCAGGCGAAGCAGTTGTCCGACAGGATCGGCCGAATGTCGCGCGCGAACTCGACGGCCGCCGACCCGGGCGACGCGAATATGCAGACCGCCCAGCCGGCCAACACCACCCCGACCCCTCGCGCCAGCCGAAACCGTCCGATGCTTTTTCGACGCTCAATCATCCGCAGGCTCCAAACGGGTCCGTCCAGGTGGACGTGCATTGGTCTAACTATATCGATACGTCGTTGCATGCAGACATGGTTGTCCGTGCAACTATCATGTCACAGCATTTAGACCAAATTTTCTATAAACTACTGTAATTAGGTTGTTTATGATGATTCATGGGCCTCGTGAGTCCCATATTCAACCCGTCAATTGGGTGATTGCCCGTCCGGTGGACGGGTCAATTCGGCGAAGACGGGCTTGGGTTCTTGTTCCAAGCCGACTTTCGGGTCATTGTTAATCCGTCAAAACGTCGCGGATTCACCTTCACATCGGGGGTAATGGCGACATAAACTCGTCTTGCAGAGAAGTTTCAGGCCACGCTCAGGGAGTGCCGAGCGCTCGGCAGCCCCGTCGTGTCCGGCATGGGAAGAAGCGAAGCATGCGACCGGCCGGCCGGGCGGTGGTCGTAGCTGTACGGACAGGGGCGAAAGACCATGGACAGATGGATCCGTCGATTGTGGAGCTGGTCGCGTCGTGCGCCACGCGCCGACATGCGACACCGGGCAGGCCGCGCGCCCGCGCGATATCGACGCGCGGCGATCTGCGAATCGCTGGAGCCGCGCGTCCTGCTCAGCGCCGACGTGTTCGGCGTGACCACGCGGGCCGTCCCCGACTGGATCACGAACGAACGGGCTGTGCAGATCGCGCCCGTGCTCGAAGCGGTCGACACCGAAGGCTCGGATCGGCCGATCTATGTCGCCGGCCAACGCACCGACGATGGCGACTTCATTATCAATGCGGACGACGATGAAGACGGCGGCGCCATCTCGCCGTCGACGCAGCAGTCCGGCCCGCTGATCAACCTCGACGACTTCAACGGCGACGCCCGATTCACCGATGTCGATGGCAGCGGGTTCTCCGTCGTCGTGCTCGACACGGGCATCAACCTCGACCATACCGCGTTCGGCCCTGACGGCGACAGCGACGGTGTGGCCGACCGCATCGTCTATTCGTACGACTTCGCCGACGACGACGACGACGCGACCGACGTTGACGGCCACGGCTCGAACGTGACCAGCATCATCGCGTCGGAGCACGCGTCATTCCCCGGCGTCGCGCCGGGTGTGGACATCATCCACCTGAAGGTGTTCCGCGACAGCGGCAGCGGCAACTTCGGCATTGTCGAAGACGCGCTGGACTGGGTCGTCGCGAATGTGGCCACGTACAACATCGCCGCGGTCAACATGTCGCTGGGCGACGACGACAACTACCAGACGCCGCAGTTCGGCTCAAACATCAGTGACGAGTTGGCGGCGCTGGCGGCGATGGATGTCATCGTCGTGTCCGCCGCGGGCAACGACTTCTTCGACCACAACAGCGAGCAGGGCGTCGGCTACCCCGCGGCCGACCCAAACTCGCTGGCCATCGGCGCCGTGTTCGACGCGAGCATCGGCGGCGTGACCTATTCCGGCGGGGCGCAGGCGTTCAGTTCCGCCGCAGACCGCATCGCGCCCTTCTCGCAGCGGCATGACGTGCTCACCGAAGTGTTCGCGCCGGGCGCGCGGATCTCCGGCGCGTCGCATGCGTCCAACACCGGCTCGTCCAGCTTCCACGGCACAAGCCAGGCCACGCCGCAGGTCGCCGGCGCGGCCGTACTGGCACAAGACCTGGCGATGCAGGAGCTGGGCCGACGGCTCACGGTGACCGAGTTCCGCTCACTGCTGGAGACGACGAGCGTCACCATCAACGACGGCGACGACGAGGACGACAACGTCACGAACACCGGTCTGGACTTCGGCCGAATCGACATGTTCGCGTTGGCGGAGGGCATCCTCGACCTGTCCGGCGGCAGCACCGACACGGCCGAGATCCACGGCACGGTCTTCAACGACCTGGACGGCGACGGCCAACAGGGCGGTGGCGAGACCGGCCTGGAAGGCTGGACCGTGTTCCTCGACGACGACGCCGACGGCGAAGTCGACCCCGGCGAGCAGCAAAGCACAACCGACGTCAACGGCGACTATTCATTCGTCGATCTGCCGGCCGGCGAATACGACGTGGCTGTGCAGGTCCCGATCGGCTGGGTACAGACGTCGCCCGCGTTCGGCGCATCGAGCGGCGGCTACCTGCAACTGGTCGGCCGATGGGACGGCGAAGGCTCGACCCTGTTCCCCAGCGGCGGCATCAGCCCGCAGCACGAAGAAGACGACAAGGGCGGCACGGACGGGCAGGGCTTCGGCGACATCTGGGCGGAGGGCGACTACGCCTACATCGGCAGGTCGTCCGGCGACAGCACGGTCCACATCCTGGACATCTCCGACCCGACGCAGCCCACGCTCGTCGCCGAATACGTCGCGAGCCTAAGCAACCGTAAGACGCAAGACATCAAGGTTGACAACGGCATCCTTTACGTCGCGTTCGACAACGGCGGCGGTGTGGACATCGTCGATGTGGCCGACCCGACCAACCCGGTTTTCCTGGCCAACGCCGGGCCGGCCGGCGGCGGGCACAGCAACGTGCACAACGTCTTCATCGACGGCGACTTCATGTACACGGCCGACAGCCGGTCGACCAACCTGCACGCGTGGGACGTCAGCACGCCGGCCAGCCCCGTGCATGTCGCGCACTTTGTCAATCCGGGCAACAGCGACCCGCACGACATCACCGTCGAGAACGGCATCCTTTACGCATCGGGCATCAGCGGCGCGGGCGTGACCGGCCTGTGGGATGTCAGCGACCCGGCCAGCGGCGTCACGCTGATCGACTCGTTCGTGTCCGGCGGCGCAAGCCACTCGAATTGGCCGACGCCCGACGGCAACTTCCTCGTCACCGCGCGCGAGACGTTCAACGGCGACGTGCGCATCCACGACATCAGCGACCCCGCCAACGTGTCGCTCGTGTCGACGATCGATCAGGCCAGCTACGGCATCGACGCGTACACGCCGCACAACCCGCTGATCGTCGAAGACCGCCTGTACGTTTCGTGGTACCAGGCCGGCACCATCGTGTTCGACATCAGCGACCCGGCCAACCCGGCCGAACTCGGCCGATTCGATACGTATCAGGGCAACAGCGGCACGTTCAACGGCAATTGGGGCGTCTTCCCGTTTCTCGGCGAAGACCGCATCCTTGCGACCGACATGGTCAACGGCCTGTTCGTGTTCTCGACGGCTGAGGGTCGATCGCACCACGTCACGCTCGCCGAAGGGCAGGTCGTCAACGACATCGACTTCGGGGCGCAGCAGGGCCCGGCTGTGCCGCTGGCGTTCGACTTCGGCAACCCGACCTCGCCGGTCGAAGCCGGCTTCATCGCCGCGCGGGCCGACACGCTCTACACCCCGTCGGCCGGCTTCGGTTGGTCGTCCAGCCCGGTCAACGAAGGCGACCGCGGCGCGCCCGACGACCTGCTCCGCGACTTCAACGCCGTCGCGGACGGCACGTTCCTCGTCGACCTGCCGGACGGGACGTACGACATCTCCGTCACGCTCGGCGACCAGACGACGACACGCGACGAAGGCCAGGTCACCATCGAAGGCCAGGTATTCGGCCCGATCACCACGACCTCATCCCAATACGAAACCGTC
>JANQSF010000151.1 GCA_028284155.1 Phycisphaeraceae bacterium | reverse complement strand
TCCTTAGTCTAAGAGCGGCAAGGGGTAGCAAAGTATTCCCGGCCGTGGCACGAGACACACGCTCACTTCAAAGAATCCCACCGTCAACAACCGGGAGTCCCTCAGCCCGGTTGCATCCCCCACGCCCATTCGCTACAACCTTGGGCCGCACGGCCGGGCGAGGTCGCTCGGCCAAACTCACACGACACCGCAATCCACACGGAGGCAACCCATGTCCACCATGCTCCTCGGCGAATCCCTTAAGGGCGACGGCAACGAGGTCGCGCACATCGACCTGTTGATCGGCGACAAGTCCGGCCCGGTCGGCAACGCGTTCGCCGCGTCGCTCGCCGGCGGCCAGACGGCCGGCCACACCAACCTCATGGCTGTGCTCGCGCCGAACGTGCTCGTCAAGCCGGCCACCGTCCTGACCACCAAGGTCACGCAGAAGAACCTGAAGCAGGCTGTGCAGATGTTCGGCCCCGCGCAGGCCGCCGTCGCCAAGGCCGTGGCCGACAGCGTGGCTGAGGGCGTGATCCCCAAGGACAAGTGCGAAGACTGGGTCATCGTCTGCGGCGTGTTCATCCACCCCGCGGCCGAGGACGACACCAAGATCTACGACTACAACTACGAGGCGACCAAGGAGTCGATCGCCCGCGCCGTCAAGGGCGAGCCGACCGCCGACGAAGTCGTGGCCCAGAAGGACACGGCCAAGCACCCGTTCAGCCCGAAGTAAACCGACAGGCCGCACTCGATTAGTCGAGGTTCATCCGTCAGCACGCCGCGCGATTGCGCGGCGTGCTGTCTTATTCACCGTGCCGCGCGAACAAGCCGTCAGGAATGAAACCACAGATGAACACAGACGGACACAGATTGGCGGAGTTCTGAATCGTCGGGTCTCTGAACAACGACCACCCAAGCCCGCAGATGGCCCGCCTTGGGGCCTTCTGCGGGATACCGCGTGAGTCATTCAATGGTCCCTCGTGTGCACTCATACGACGACCAAGCCATGCCCTGTATCGTTCCCTCCGATTTACTGCTTTCCTGCTTTGCTGCTTTCCTGCTTTTCCCATCTGTGTCCATCTGTGTTCATCTGTGGTTCCCCTCTTCCCGGCGTTCCTATCCTTGCCCCATGCTCGACGGGATCGAATTCGCGGCCGTGGTCGTCTCAGCGATTTACGGCGTGCTGCGGGCGGCGCGCAAGGGGCTCGACGTCGTCGGTGTCATCGCGTTGGCGTTGGCTGTGGCGTTCGGCGGCGGGACGTTGCGTGACCTGTTCCTGGATCGGCACCCGCTATTCTGGATCGAGCATGAGCACTACCTGGTCATCGCGTTCGGCATCGGCCTGATCGGCGCGGCGATCCCCGGTCGGCTCGCGCGGATCGAGAAACTGCTCGCTCTGCCCGACGCGATCGGGCTTGGTCTGTTCAGCGTGGTCGGCGCGGCTGTGGCCGTCGAGGCGGGCGCGTCGCTGCCGGTCGCGGTGCTCATGGGCGTCGTCACCGGGACGTTCGGCGGCGTGATCGGCGACGTGATCTGCAACGAAATACCGAGCCTGTTCCGACCCAGCCCGCTGTACGCGACGTGCTCCTTTGTCGGCGCGTGGGTGTACCTGCTGCTCGAACGCACGACGCTCGCGTCGGGCGTCGCCGTGGGCGCGGGCATCGCCGTGACGGTCGTTTTGCGCCTGGTCGCGCTGAAGTGGAACATCCACGTGCCCGCCCGGAAGATGCCGTAGATGAGGCAATATGGCTGCTGAAACCGTCACCCATCTCGACGACGAGCGTGTGCGCCCATACCGGAACGTTAAGGACAATCAATTGGCGCGCGACGGACGACGGTTCATCGCCGAGGGTCTGTTAGTCGTCGAACGACTGATGGCAAGCGACCTCACGGTCGAGTCGGTCTTCGTCGCGTCGCGCTGTGTTGACACCGTTCAATCGATCGTGCCGAACGACGTCCCGCTGTACGTCGCCGACGAGAAGCTGCTGCGAGACATTGTGGGATTCGACTTCCACCGCGGCGTGCTGGCATGCGGCGTTCGGCCGACGCCGCCGACACTCAACTTGCTGTTATCCCGACACACACGCGACAACATTTCTCCCATGACCGTGCTGGTCGTGCCGCAGGTCAACGAGCTCGACAACCTCGGCGCGATCATGCGGATCGCCGCGGGGTTCGGCGTCGACGCGCTGCTGCTCGGCCCGCAGTGCTGCGACCCGTTTTGGCGACGGGCGGTGCGTGTGTCGATGGGCACGGTTTTCACATTGCCGATCCGCCAATCCGACGACCTGCAACGCGACCTGACTCGTCTGCGCGACGAATGGGACGTGCAGTGCGTCGGGGCGGTCTGCGACGACGACGCGGAATCGCTACGCGGTGTTCAACGCCCGGCCAACGGGCGGATCGCCCTGCTGCTGGGGCGCGAAGACCGCGGGCTCGAGCCGGTCTGGCTCGACCTGTGCGATCGACGGGTCACGATCCCGATGCACCTAGGCACGGATTCGCTGAACGTCGCGATCGCGGCGGCGGTGTGTTTGTATGAACTCACGAATGACCAAGGGCGAACGGCCGGGGGGACTTAAGTCCCCCCGGCCTTGTTGCACCAATTAGATTGCGAGAACGCTTGGTCGTTATTCGCTCGTCGTTTTCTCAGGCTTCTTCTTGCTGTCGTCCTTCTTCGGCTTCGCCAGCGCAGCGCGTTGGTCGTCTGTCAGCACCTCTTTTTCGATGCGCTCGTAAAGCGGCCTGACGACGGCGTCGCGCGTCTTGCGCTTGTCGTCTTTGAGAAGGCCGTGCTCTTTCGACGCGGAGGCCGCCAACGCGCGTACTTTTTGCGACTGCTCCTCGGTCAGCTTGGCTTTGCTGAACTTGGTCATCGCGCCGCGGTAGAAGTTGAAGCCCTGCCAGGTGACGCGCTGGTCGGGTGTGAGCACGGCGAAGATCTTGTCGCGGTGGGCGTCGATCACTTCGCGCTCTTCGGCTTTGAGCTTGCGCATCTCAGCCTTGGCGGCTTTGGCGGCGTCGGCGTTGTCCGACTTGCCGGCTTCCTTGAGTTGCGCCAGCTTGTCGGCGTGCTTGGCCTTCCACGCGGCCGACGCTTCGTTGCGCGCCTGGACGGCTGTGTTAAAGGCAGCCAACTGGTCGCCCTCGATGGCGAGGTACTTGATCATGATCGCGTACTCGCCCTTGGCGATCGACTTGGGCTTCTTGGCGGTCTTGGCTTTCTTGGCGTCGGCCTTCTTGGCCTTGTCGGGCGCAGCCGTGACGGGCACGAGTCCAACCGACAGGAATGCCGCGACGAGGGCGAGCGAAAGCCAGCGTTGGATGCGATGCGGTTGCATGGAATGTCTCCGCGGGGCGACGTGATTCGGCTGAACGCTGAGCCCCGGCGCGTGCAGCCTGCCGGCGGCGCCCGCCCACCGCGGACCGACCCGGCGGGCCCTATCGTACTGTCACGCTCCGACACCTCCAAACGGGCCGGCGAGCCGGCGATTCCGCACGCCGACGACCCGACCGCCGAGCCTCCTAAGATGCACCGGCCCGCGTGCTGTAAACCGCCGGGAACCTGATCGTTACGGCCATACGACGATGGACCTGACCACACTCATCCTGATCGCCCTGACCATTGCGGCCGGTGTTGCCAGCGTGTTGGGCTTGAAGCGGCTGAAAGGAGAGCCTGCGGGCGGCTCAGTCGGCCGATGGCAGCGCGGATTGATTTGGCTGTGCACGCTCGGAGCGGGCGCGCTGTTCGTCTACCGCGCGGTCTGGGTTCATGACGTCTGGCAGCCGCTGCACGCGCACATCGACGGCCTGCTGCTGATCGCCCCGCTGCTGGGGGCGACGGTGCTCTACCTGCAACACCCGTCACGCATCCCGGGCGTCGGTGTGTTCGCTGGCCCGATGCTCGTGCTCATCCTCGCGTGGGCGATCTGTGCCAGCGCGTGGACACTCAAACTGTTCGACATCGACTCGGTCTGGAAAGCGATCCACCTGGCGTCGGTCTATCTCGGCACGTTGCTGTTCGCGATGGCGGCCGTCGCGGGCGTCATGTTCCTCTACGCGCAGCGCCGCCTGCGCAGCAAGGCCGCGCCGGTCACGCCGTCACCCGAAGGCGGTCGTCGCTTCGCCAGCCTCGAGTCGATCGAAACGCTGATCATCCGCACGTCGGCGCTTGGCTTCGGTCTACTGTCGCTCGGATTGGTCACCGGCCTCGTGATCGTGTCGCAGGAGCAGACTCGCCTCGGCCCCGGCTGGTGGTACTCGCCCAAGGTCGTGCTCGCGGCGGCGGTCTGGCTGATCTTCGCACTCGTGATGAACGTGCGTCACACCGCGTCGTTCCGCGGCTCGCGCGCGGCCTGGCTGAGCATCACCGGCATGGCCCTGCTGCTGGCCACGATGGCCATCGCCATCAACCTGCCCGACCTCGCCACCCCGACCCCCCCGACCGGAGGTGGCCCGTAATGCGCGTCGTGATGGTCGGCCTCAGTCACCAGACGGCCCCGGTCGAGCTGCGCGAGCGCGTGGCGTTGGCCGGCGACGCGCTGTCGGCAGCGCTGGACACCATCGGCGACCGCTATCCCGGCGTCGAACACGTCATCGTGTCGACCTGCAACCGGACCGAGTTGTACATCGCCCGCCCGGCGCACGAGCCGCCGGACGGCGACGCGCTGCGCGCCCTTCTCGCCGAGGTCACGGGCGTGCCGATCGACGAACTCACTCCCGCGACGATCCAGCGCGAGAACGAGCAGGCGTTGTCACACCTGTTCCGCGTCGCGTCCGGGCTGGAGTCGATGGTGTTGGGCGAGCCGCAGATCCTCGGCCAACTCAAACGCTCGTATGAAGAGGCCGACGCCCGCGGCGCGGTCGGGTCAGTGCTGCACAAGGTGTTTCAGGACGGTATCGCCGTGGCCAAGCGGGCCCGGCATGACACGGGCATCGGCGAGGGTCGCGTCTCCGTCGGGTCGGTCGCGGTCGATTACGTGCGGCAGGTGTTCGACCACTTCGACAACAAGACGGTCGTCTGCGTCGGCGCGGGCGAGATGGCCAAGCTCACGCTGCGTCACCTGACCAAACTCGCCCCGCAGCGGCTCTGGGTCGCCAACCGCTCCGTCGAACGTGCTCGCGAACTGGTCGAGCAGCTCGCCTCCAAGACCGACGCGGACAGCCCGCCGATCGGCGCTCGTTCGCTGGACGACCTGGACACGCTGCTGATCGAAGCCGACATCGTCGTGACCAGCACGGGCGCGACCGACCCGGTCATCACGCGCTCCCGGTTCAAGCCGTTGCTGCGCCGGCGGCGCGGGCGGCCGCTGGTCATCCTCGACATCGCCGTACCGCGCGACGTCGAGCCGACCGTCGGGTCACTGCACGACGTGTACCTCTACAACATCGACGACCTGCAACAGGTCGTGCGCCAGACACACGACCAGCGCAGCGACCAGATCGCCGCGTGTGAATCGCTGGTGCGCGAAGGCGTACGGAGTTGCCTCGCGCAAATCCAGCACCGCGACATCGGCCAGCTCATCAAGGCATTGCGGCGGCACATGCACGACATGGGCGACGCCGAACGACAACGCACGATGCGCAAGCTTGAAAACGCGTTTCCCAACGGCGACCGGGCGACGATCGAGGCGGCGTTGGACGAGCTGACCCACCGCATGGTCAACAAGTTTCTGCATATGCCATTGAAGCGGCTTGACCAGCGCGACCCCGACGCGCCGATGGCCTTCTACGCCTCGGCTTTGCGACGGCTCTTCGGTTTGGAACACGATGACGACGCACCGAGCGCGTCACCGGACGCGTCACGCGACCCAGCGCCCAAGCCCGACGCGTCCGCGACCGACTCAGCCGACGCGCCGCCTGAACGCGTCGAACCCGAACACGCCAACCAGACGACGAGGGGCGAT
The DNA here is from genome assembly GCA_028284155.1 of Phycisphaeraceae bacterium. Classification (GTDB taxonomy): domain Bacteria; phylum Planctomycetota; class Phycisphaerae; order Phycisphaerales; family Phycisphaeraceae; genus JANQSF01. The sequence goes on along the minus strand of JANQSF010000151.1, from coordinate 378 downwards.
GGCTGAGCCGACGCCGCAGCGTGTGCGTCACCTGGCGATCGCCTGCGGCGCGCTGGCGCTGTTGTTCGTCGGCCTGTGGTGCGCCGTGCAGGGCGGCCTGATGCCTGCGCCGGGTACGCTGCCAGCCGTCAGCGGCAAGGTCGCCGCGGTGGTCTACCTCATCCTGTCGTCGATGCCGTACGTCCTGTCGCTCTGGCTTGGCGCGGCCGGCTGGGGGTTGCTCGTCCGGAACACGTTGGCACGCGACGCGCGCAACGGCGTGGTCATACAACTCGCCTCGGGCCTGGGCGTCATGCTCATGCTCGACTGGTTGCTGGCGCTGTTCGGCCTGCTCAATGCGTGGACGGCTTGGGGCGTGTGCGCGGCCGGCTTCTTCAT
>JANQSF010000135.1 GCA_028284155.1 Phycisphaeraceae bacterium | reverse complement strand
CATCAGGCCGACCGCTTGTCCATGGATCACGTCGTGGTGCGCGGTCAGCGGGTTGGCGGCCGAGTGGGCCGCGCCGAGCATCGAGTTTTCGATCGCGATGCCGGCGAACGCCGCGCCCAGGAGCATCCGTCCGCGCGCCTCCAGGTCGTTCGGACGGTCGAGCACGGTCTCAAGACTGTGGGCCGTCAGCTTGAACGACTCGCGCGCGTAGAGCAGCGACAGCGCGTTGCGCTTGGTCGTCACGGCGCATTCGACGGCGTGCGCGATCGCGTCGATGCCCGTGTCGGCCGTGACCAGCCGCGGCTGTGTGAGCGTCAGCGTCGGGTCGAGCAGCGCGACGCGCGGCGCAGCCTTCGCGTCGCCGCAGGCCATTTTCATATGCGTCTCGGCGTCGGCGATCAGCGCGAACGACTGGCATTCGCTGCCCGTGCCGGCCGTCGTCGGGATCGCGATCAACGGCAGCATCGGATTGGCCGCCTTGTCGTGCCCCTGGTAGTCGCGCATCCGACCGCCGTTGGTCAGGATGAAGTTGCATCCCTTGGCCGTATCCATACTCGACCCGCCGCCAAGGCCGACGATCAGGTCGGGCGGGCAGTTCCGCGCCACCTCAAGACACGCATCGACGTCGGCCGTGGTCGGGTTCTCGTTGACCTGATCGAAAACCGTGACGTTCAGCCCTGCCGCTTCGAGTTTGTCTCGCACGCGCTGCGCGTGGCCGGCCGCGACGATGCCGGGGTCGGTCACCAACAGGACGCAGTTACCGGTATCGCCAGTGACCTCCGGCGGCGAGTCGATCAACTCGCGCGCCAGCTCGCCCACGCGGTCGACGCAGTCTGCGCCAAAGATCAGGCGCGTGCGCGGGGCGTGGTCGAAACCGGTCGAAGGGGTGGGCATGGGCACGGCGGGGTGGCGGGGGCGAGGGGGGCGCGAGTCGGGCGGCGGGTCACGTATCAAACGTCAGTACGTGACGTGCGAATGCAACCTGCAAAACCGGCAAGGCGATTCGGTGAGCTCAGATTTGAAATCTCAACTCTCTGGCTTCAAATCTCAATATCTCAGATCGCAACTCTGAAATCGCACATCGCCGATCGCACATCAATACACGCCCTCAACGATCTTTTTCTTCTCTTTCGCATACGGCCGAACCTCACCGACGCCGTCCCACAGGTATCGCGGGCCGAACGGGGCCCGGCGGATCGCCTCGTCGCGTTCAAGGAATCTTGGCAGGAACAGCTCGCGGGTAAGCGTCGTCAACTCGACACGACCCCATTCGTCGTAGCCGACCGTCTCGTCGGTCTTGTCGGGGTTCACGACGCGTGTCACGGCCCGCGGCTGCGGCGCGTAATAGGTCACCGAGTAGCCCTCATCGGCGAAGGTCGGCTTGCAATGGGCCAGGCCCATCAGCGTGTTGCCGTAGGTCGGCATTAGCTTCGTCTCGCCTTCGAGGATTTCCTCGCAGAGGAAGCGGACGTTCTGCGGGTTCATCTCCGTGCCGCCGCAGAACACGCCCTTGATGCCCGCCTCGGGGATGCTGATCTGGTCAGCCAGCGACTCGAGCAGCTTCGGCGTGGTGAACAACGCCTGGACCTTGCGGTGCTTGATGATCAGCATCGCCTGGTCGATCACGTGCTCCATGTACGCCTTGGCCTGGTCGCCGTGCCCGGCCTTGATGACCTTCTTGACCCAGCGCGGGTCGAGGTCGACGAAGTAACACGAGCACCCGCGGTGCATCGCCAGGTGTTCGATCGCCAACCGCAAACGGCGCGGGCCGGTCGGCCCCATCATCAGCCAATGCCCGCCGCGCGGGAACGCCTCGTCGTCGAGGATCTCGCTGAACTGCTCGTAGTCGAACTTGTAGTCGTCCCACCCGATGCGCTGCTTGGGCATGCCGGTCGTGCCGCCCGTCTCGAAGATGGTGTAAGGCCGACCCTCGTACGGCTTGGGCACCCAGCGCTGCGGTTGCTCGAAGCGCAGCCAGTCGTCCTCGAAGTGCGGGAACTTCGTGATGTCGTCCCAGGACTGGACCTCGCTGCGCGGGTCGAAGTTCTTGCCGGCCCAATCAAGCCAGAACGGGCAACCGGTCTCAGGGTTGAAGTGCCACTCGATGATCTCGCGCAGATGCGCGTCGAGCTGCGCGCGGGCCTCATCCTGCGAGGTCGGCGTCGTGGCCATCGCTTCGGTCGTGCAGGAAGTGTCAACGGTCGTGGTCATTCGGAGTTCGCTCCGGTCAATGATTCTGGGTTACTTGGATGTCTTACTGAAAAAGAACCTGTCCACCGTCTCGCTCGGCAGCGGCTTGGTCAGCAGCGAAACGACTACCAGCGTGACGACCGAGGCCAGGAAGATAAACGTCACCGGCATGACGCCCGCGACGAGGTACTCGCCGCCGTGCACCGAGCCGAGCACCGCGTCCTGCTTGAGGAAGATGTCGTCGATGAAGAACGCCAGCCAGGTCAGGACGGTGACGATGACGCATGCGAATGCGCCGGCCCGGGTCGTCCGCTTCCAGTAGATCGCGGCAAAGACGAGCGGGAACAGCGACGCGAAGCCGCTGAAACACCACACGCCCAAGTCGAACACGTTGGTGTTCAGCAGCGCCATCGACAGCGCGTAACTCAGCGCGACCACGCCGACAACAAAGATTCGGCTGATCCACACCAGTTGCTTGTCTGAGAACCGGTCCTTGCTCGTCATGCGGACGACGATGTCGTTCGTAAACATCGTGCCCAGGCAGACGAACTGACTGTCCAAAGACGACATGATCGCCGCGAGGATGCCGGCCGTGAGCAGACCGATCAGCACGGGATTGGCGACCAGGAACGCGACCATGCGGCCCAGCGCGCCGTTGGCGACGACCTTCTTGCCCTCAGCCGGGACGGGAACCATCTTCTTTTCGCCCGTCTCGTCCGCGCCTTCCGCCGGCTTCGCTTCGACCATGACCGGTTGGCCGTTCGGCTTGGCCTTGATCAGGCCGTCGGTCATCGAGAAGCCCTTCTTTTGCTGCTCCGGCGACGAGATGACCAACTCGCCGGGCTGGGTCGTCGGCATCGCCAGATTGCCCGCGGCGAACTGGCCCGCGGCCCACATGCCGACCAACACACAAGGCACCCAGACGATCGCGATGAACAGCGGGTGCGCGACGACGGTCAGGCGGAATGTCTTGGCCGACCGCGCCGTGAGCCAGTGCTGGAACAGGTGCGGGAACATGCCCACACTCAGCGGGATGAGCAGGTACGAGAAGAAGTGCGGCTGGCCGATCAGCCCCTCGCGGGCCGTGTGCGCCCCGGCCGGTGAGTCGAGCACGGTCTGCGTGGCCGACTTCAACCCACCCAGCGCGTCACTAATCATATAAAAGGTGACCACGCCCATGATCATGAAGACGACCGTCTGGAACGTGTTCGCCCACGCGGCCGACCGCACACCGCCGAAGAAGACATAGAACAGCACCACGCCGCAGACGACCAGGCCGGTCAGCCAGGGCGGCACCGCGCCATTAGTCGAGGCGAACATCTCCGGGAACATCCCGCGCGTGATGGGCAGCATCGTCTTGCACGCGGCGATGATGCCGACCAGCAGGTACGGGATGACCAGCGCGACGAGAATGGGGAACAGCAGGTAGCCGATCGACTCGCTATTGAAACGGTCGCGGAAGAACTGCACCTGCGTCATGTAGTTGTAACGCTTGCCGATCGCCCAAAGCCGGATGCCGACCAGGAAGAAGACAGCCGAGTGGATCAGCCCGGACCACGAGGCCATCAGGCCGTACACACCGATGCCGTGCTCGAAGCTCTTGGCCGACGACCCGACCAGCGCGAAGCCGGTCATCGTCGTGCCGAAGACGGACATGAGCAGCAGGAACGGCCCGATCGAGCGCGACGCGACGAAGTAATCCTTCGACGTGCCGCGGAAGAAGAACGTGCTGGCCCCGCCCAACACCATGAGCAAAGCCATGTAACCGACGATGATCCACAGCGCCGTCAGCGGCTTGCCGGCGGGCGCTTGAGCCAATGTAATTGCGAGCGATGCGAGGTCGGTCACGCGGCACCGCCTTCCCCGTCGCCAGCCGAGTCGGCCGACGCCGGCGTGGGTGTCGATTGCGGCGCGTCGTCGAACTCATCGGCCCACGCCTCGATCTTGTCCGGCCAGGCAAACTTCACCGTGCACGCCCAAAGCACGCCGGCCGCGACGGAGAAACAGGCGTGATAAAACAGGCCGATCGGCAGGAAGCCGAGTACCAGCGCCCGGTTGTCCCAGAACCAAGAGTCCTGATGGAGCAGGGCCATCACGATCGCCACGATGAAAATCACCTTCGGGGCGACACGGGTCGAGTCGGATACATCGGGCATGAGCGAAACTCAGTCAGGTCCAGTGGGCGCCCGGACGCCACGAACGGGAAATCGGCAGGGTCGTCTTGAACGGTGGGCAAACGTCGCGAGCAAGGCGGCGTCGCCGGCGACGGGCCGAAGACATCATCACAACGATCGCCAACCCCGCACGAGCGGGATTACTCGGCCGGCGCCTGCGGCTTGGCGATCGCGTAAAGGTGTGTGTGCGTGTGCAGGAAGAGCACGCCGTTGGCGGTGATGGGCGAGGCGAGCACCGCGCCGGGCATCTCGATCTCGCGGATGAACTTGGAGCGTTCTTCCTCGCTCATCTCGGTCGTCTCGCCGTCGCCGTACGCCATCTCCAGGATGTACTTGCGGATGCGCTTGGTCTCGCCGTCTACCTCGACCTCGTAACGCTTGCTCTTGATGCGCGTCTTCAAGATGCCTTCCTGCTTGTCCGCCAGGGCTTTCATCTCGGCCAAGTGGACGACCGTCAGGATGCCGTCTTCGTTGCCGATCCACATCTTGCCGTCAGCCACCAGCGGGCTGCCCCAGATGTGGCTCTGCGTGTCGTGCCGCCAAAACAGCTCGCCCGTATTGGCGTCAAACGCATACGTGTAGCCCGAGTAGTCGCCGAGGTAGACGACGTCGTCCACGATCGCGACCGTCGAGATCGCGCGGTAGATCAGCGGATAATGCCAAACGACCTTGCCAGTCTTGCCATCGACGCAGACCATGTTGCCCATGCCCTCGCCGTGCTCCGGGTCCTGGCCCGCTGCCGCGTAGATCCGGCCCTTGTAGAAGACCGGCGACGAGATGAACTCGTTCGGCCCGTCGGGCTTGACATACTTGATGTATTGCTTGTCGCCCTTCTCATTGAGCAGCGGCGTCGGATCGGTGACTCGGAACTTGCCCGGGCCTTCCTGGATCCAGGTCGGGTCCTTGACGCGGTAGCGCATGCTCGGCGGGTTGCCGTCCAGCTTCCACGCCAGCTTGAACAGCACGAAGCCGTCTTCGTCCTTGCCGAACTCGTTGTCCTTGAACGCGTACAGCCAGCCGTCCGGCCCGGTGTAGTAGACGTAGCCCTGACCGTCGATCACCCCGCGCGCCGGGCTGGACCAGCCGCCGTGCAGGATGTTGTCGCTGACGTGCTCGTCTTCCTCGCCGGCCAACGCGCCCGTCATCTTGTCCAGGCACACGAACGACGGGGCGAGCGGGTTGGGGATGTTCTTGTGCGACCAGTCCACGCCGTTCGACGTGCAGACCCAGACCTTGTCGCCGACGACCAACGCGCTGCTCGACGTGACGTTGTGCGGGAAGACGCCCAGGTCGTCGCCCATGTCGTACCGCCAGATGATGTCCGCGTCGTCGGCCTTGACCTCGACCGCTTCCTTGCCCGGGCCGATGAAGTACTGCGCCTCTTCCGTGTAAGGCCCGTCGTTGCCGTTGGCCTGCCCGTTCACGTCGAGGCAGAGCACCTCGCAGCGATTCGTCACGACGTACACGCGGTCGCCATCGACCGTCGGCGACGAGCAGATGCCCAAGTACTCCCAGTCACCGACCTTGCCGGACCCCATCTTCGGCACGGTCAGCTTCCACAGTTTCTTGCCCGTCTTCTCATCGAAACAAACGACCAGCGAGAAGTCACCCTGGAAGCGTTCGTCTTCCTCGAAGTCGTTGTTCGTGCCGACGTAGACCCGGCCGTTGGCGACCGTGACGTTGCCGTAGGACTGCGACCCGAGCTTGACCGCCCACTTGATGTTTTCGGTCGTGGACATATCGACCTGCTCGTCGGCGTCGAGCTCGCCGGGGTTGAACGTGTCCGGCAGGTTGGTCGCCGTCGGGTCGGCCATGTTCTTCGTTTCGTCCCGCCCCCACTGCGGCCAGTCGGCGACAGCGGTCGCGGTGAGAAGTGCGAGGGTCAGGACGAGTGCGATGTGGCGTGTGATTCGCATGGGTGTTTCCTTGCATTAAGGATTATTCAGTTTAACCACCGAGGCAGGATTCAGAACGGATGCCTCTCAACCCTTTTCTTGTCTCTTCATTCTCGGTGTGCTCGGTGCCCTCGGTGGTTCAATCTGCTTTTCATTCGACGCGCGGGGCTAGCCCCGCGGCTTAACCGCGTGACGCTTCGCGTCACTCGCTCGCGACCGGCCCGTTCGGCGTCGCCTTGATGTTATCAATGTAGACACGGTGCTTGCCCTGCGGCGAGAAGCCGAACATGCCCGGGGCGCCCTGCTTGTGCACGACGTTGTGCGGCACCTCGATCGTCCACTCATCCGGCTCGGCCTCGTCGCGCAGCCAGACCTTGGCCTTGACCACGCCCGACCCGTCGTCGTTCACATCGACCCGCGTCTTGAGCGTGTACCACTTGTTCGGCTCGAACGGGTACTTCTCGCTCACCTTGATCCGTTCCTGATTCGAGTTGACCTCGATCAGCCGGTGGTTGCCTTTAAGCACGATGATGTACCGCTGATTGACCAGCCCGACCTCGCTGCGGAGTCGGCGGTTGCCGTCGGTCTTGACGTCGGCCTGGAGCGTGTAGTTGCTCATCGTACTGGGGCCGAAGAACGTGACGGCCCGTTGCAGGATGAGGCGGTCGAGCGTCTTGGCTAACGCCTTCGTGCCGTCGACCTCACGGACTTCCCACTTGAACCGCGCGCCGATCCAAGCCAACGGCGGGTAGGCGAACATCGCGCCCGTCTCCGTCGCGTGCTCGACGTTGATGTCGTACGACTCGAAGTCTTCGGTGTAAGGCAGGCTGGTCAACACCCGGCCGCGGATCACCGCGTGCATGTTGTCCTTTGTCGCACGGAACGCGCCGGCTGACGGATTGGCGTCGGCCGCAGCCACGATCTCGCCCGCGTCGTTGAAGTTGGCGTCCATCTCCGCGCGGACCCGCGCCGTCGGCGGGATGTACTTCGCCCACGCCGCGCCGGCCACCGGCCCCGTCGGCACGCCCTTGTCATCGATACCTTGCAGGTCGACCTTGCGCTTCTGACCCGGCGCGAGCAGCACTTCCTGCGGGATCGCCCGCAACGACACCGTCTGCCCGGCCTTGACCTTCGGCCCGGTCGGCCAACTCTTGGGCGCGCCGGGGTTGTCGCCCTTTGTGCCGAAGCAGTAAAGCCGACGCGTCGTGTGCACGTAGACCTTGCCGTTCCAGATCGACGGTGCGCCGAGGCAGTTGCCCTCGAGCTGCACCTTGCTCAACTCTTCCGCGTCGTCGTCGCCCGGCTTGAGGATCCAGAACGTGCCATTGTTCATCGGCACGTAGAGCTTACCGTCGGCGTAGAGCGGCGACGCATGAATCTGACTCGCGCCCAGCTTCTTATGCCAAAGCGTCTTGCCAGTGTTCGCGTCGATGCAGTAAAGCTCGCCCGTCGCGACGACCTGATACACCCGGTCGCCGACCAGACACGGCGAACTGGTGAACATGATCAGGTCGTTGTTCCGCCAGACCTCGGCCTCGCGCGGCAAAACAGGCGCGCCGCCGCGCTGCGCGTCCGGAGTGCCTTCGGCGTCGGCCTTGATCGCGACCATTCGGCCCATCTTGTTGCTGTCCAGGTTTTCCTTGCCGTGGATGGCGATGATGTGTCGCTCACCATTCGGCGCGCGGTAGATCAGCGGCGTGGAGTTGATACCGCCGACCGACATCTGGAAACGCCAGATCGGCTGACCCGTCCGCGCGTTCACGCACACGACCGCGCCCGAACCGATGCCCGCGTAAAACACACGCCGACCCTGCGCGTCCACGTCGAATACCGGCGATGAGAATGACGAGTCTTTCAGGAACGGCGGGCCCACACCCGGCGTCGACGCCCAGACCGGATCGCCCGTCGTTTTTTGGAACGCGTAGAAACGGTTGCGCGGCGGGCCTTGCGCGCCCCAGTTCGTCGAGATGACGTTGACGATCACCGTGTCGCCTTCGATCACCGGCGCGCCCGTTCGGCCGTTCGGGAACGTCAGCCGCCCGTAGTCCTCCATCATCGAAACCTGCCAGACCAGCTTGCCGTCCGGCTGAAAGCACTTGAGCACGCCGGGCGTCGTCAGCAGATAGATCAACCCCGTGTCCGGGTCGACGGTCGGCCCGCCGATCGCGTAGCGGTCGTAGATGATGTCGCTCAGGAAGTCGTTGAAACGGTGCTTCCAGATGACCTGGCCCGTATCCGCGTCGAGGCAGGTGAGCTGTTCCTGCAGGTCCGCCTCCTCGCCTGAATAGCCCCACGAGTAGACCCGGTTGCCCACCACGACGGGCTGACCGCGTCCCTGGATGTCGTACGACCAGAGCAGGTTGCCGTCGTCCGGGTCGGTCGAGACCGTGTCCGGCAGGCCGGTCTCGGGGCTCACGCCGTCCTGATTCGGGCCGCGCCAATGCAGCCAACCGTTCACGCGAGCCGTGCTGATCGGCGACGGGCTGGGCCCGCCGTTCGTCGCGTCGGCGGACTTGCCGTCTTTCTTGTCGTCCCCGTCGGCTTTCGTGTCGTCAGCCTTGGCATCGTCGGCCTTGGAGTCGTCCGCTTTGGTCGCGTCAGCCTTCGTGTCGGCCTTGGCGTCGTCGGCCTTCTTGCCCCCCGCGTTCGGGTCGCAGGCCGTCAGGCCCAGCAGGGAAACGATCGTCAGCAACAACAGCCAGCGCGTGATGCGTGTCATTCGTGATTGCTCGCATTCAGCCTCCCGCGGGTCGGCTCGGGTCCTGATGAGCCGGCCCAGCGGCGGGGCGTGGGGTTCAGCGGGTTGCCAAGGGGCTGGACCAACCGGTAAGCTCACGGCCGGTCGATTTCAGCCCCGACGGTTGGGGACCGATTGTAAAACCGGCCCGCTCGGTATCATACGTGTCCGTAAAATCAAGCCGAATAGGATATCGCATGGCTACCCGCAAGGCAAAGACCAGCAAGGCCGATTCTGCCGCCCTCGGCCTCGACGACGACCGCGCGCCCGATGCGCCCGGCCAACGCCGCCTGCCGCCGACCCTGCGCCGGGCCTGGTTCGGCATCAACCAGGCCTTCCGCCGGCGCATCGCCCACCTCGAAATCACCCCCGACCAGTTCACCGTCCTCCGCTGGCTGCGCGAAGACGATCACAAAGGTCTGACGCAACGTCAGTTAACCGACCTGATGGCCTCCGACCCCAACACGATCACGTCGTTGCTCGTGAGAATGGAGAAGGCAGGCCTGATCGACCGCAAGCCCCACGAGACCGACAAACGGGCCAAACGCGTGCGACTCAAGCCGCTGGGGAGGACGGTTTACGTCAAGGCGAGAGAGATTGCCGTCGAACTCCAAGTCCAGGTTCTGGAGTCCCTGCCCGTGAATCGGCGTGACCGGTTCTTGGCTGACTTGGACACGCTGGCCGACGCGTGCCGCGATGCGGCGGATGAAAGTTGAGGGCAGCGGCGAGGCACGCTTCAGCGTGCTGTGCGCCGACAGACAAGGGAAAGGGGACAGGGGACAACGACGCACGGTCGGGGTGGCTGTTCACCCCCCCGCGTTTAGCGGCGCGGCCTCCGGCCCGGCTTCTTCATCAGTCACCTCGGACTCCCGCCCCGCCTCCAACTCCAACACCCCCGCCACCCGCTGCAACGCCCCGACCGCGAAAATGATCGGGTAAAGCTTCTCGTAATACCAAAGCTTCGCAAAGTAGAACCCGATCGGCGCAGGGTCGAATTGCGTACCCTCGCGTGTGTGCTCGATCAACCACGCCACCCCACGCGCCACCGCCCCCACAGCCGCTCGCGGCTTAGCGCTCTTCCCACCCACCTCACCGACCAACGCCTCCACCGCCAGCGCCGTCTCCTCAATCGTCGAAGGCGTCCCACGCGCGCCGCCCCAACCTCCGTCGTCATTCTGCGCGGCAAGGAGCCAGGCCGACGCGCGTTCCACGTCGGGCGGCTCCAACAACACACCGCAACCAATCGCTGTCAACACACGTGCCGTGCCGTATGTTGGGTTTGACTCATCGTTCCCGTGCTGATTCCCAAACCACAACGGTGTCCATGACCCATCCTGCGCCTGGGTCTTGCTTAGGTACCTCTCAGGGTTAGCTGACGCGACATCGATATTGAACCGCGCTCCCGGCTCGATCCAACCCCACCACACGTCGATGGCTCGCAGCGCGTGAGCGGTAATGTCGGTCGAACTGCGGTCGAACGGCAACTTGCCCCAACCCCGACAGAAGGTCGGATATCCGCCGTCCGCATTGCGTACGCCACTGAGCCAGCCAATGCCGTTGAGCGCCGCGTCGCGCACCGGGTCGTCGCCCTCCCATGCGGCGTGCGGTTCGTCGACAAGTGACCGTTCATGCAGGTGCATCAACGCCAGCACCGCCCCACTCGTGTCGTCCGCGTCCGGTACACCCCCCGGCAAATCCGTCCACGCCCACCCGCCCGGCGCGGCGCCCGTGTACGGATGCGCCTCGATGTATTGCTGCCCCAGCAACCAATCACGGATGGCACCCCGCTCATCTTCCGACAACACCTCGTCCAACGCATGTGACTTCTCGCGCATGCGCGCACCCGACGCCAGCGCGTTCACACTCAACGTCGTCACCCACGTCGCCAGGTTCGTATCGATCGGCCACGACCCGTCGTCGCGCATCGAGTCCACCAGGAACGAGATCCCGCGCTCCCTGACACGCGCGGCTGCCGATTCCGGGGAAGCCCACGGATTCCAATCCGTGGGTGTATTCGCGCGATCACCATCCAACGCCCCGCCCATCGCCGCCAGACTCATGGTCACGAAACTCGTCAGCGGCGTCGCCTCCAGAAACCCGCCGTTGCTCGGCTGAATCTGTTCGAGCAGTTTCAGCGTGCGCTTGCGCATCGCGTGGCGCAGCACGCGCGTCACCGGGTTACGCGTCGGCGCGAAGTGATGCCGGACCTGCCCGATCGCAATCAGCGCCGGCAGCGCGTAGCTGACGACGCGCAGGTTGAGCATCGCGTACAGACGACGCGGGCACGCCGCCAACTCGAACGGCAACGGCCTGATCTTCCCCCACGTCGCCCGGTCGCGCAAGTCACCCAACCGACCCGACAGCGCGCACATCGTCAGGATCGGCACACTGAACGTCCGGTCCGCCCCATACCGAGCCGCCACCGCCTCGGCCAACATCGCGACATCGACGGTTGATCCATCTCCTATATGAACCCCCTCGCGCCCCGTCCCTCTCCGCTGCTTGCGGCTTAGCGCTCCCCCCTGTCCCCCTCCATCCTCACCTTCCAGATACTCACCCACCCATTCATTCAACCGCACCTCACACCGCGACATCACCTCCACATAGCGCTCATCATCGTCTACCCCCGCGGCCGCGAACGCAGCCCACACCAGCGTTGTCGTGCTGATGTTCGAGAAGCTCTTGTCCGTATCCCCCCACCCACCGTCGTCGTTCTGATGCGACGCGAGCCAGTCGATCCCGCGCGCGACGCGCTCCGCGTGGTCGGTTTCGCCGCGCATCCGATCGACCAACGCCAGCGCCGTCACCGCCGTCGCCGTCGACAGCGCGCTGGACGACAGTTCACCCGTCCACCACCCCTGCTCGTTGCGCTCGTCGAGCAACCGCTGGACGGCGTTCCGCCGCGTCCGCTCAAACGCCTCGACATCGATCAGGTCCCGCAGGGCCATGGCAAACAACCCACTTTTCGATAAAGCCCGCGGACAGCGGTCCGCGGGTTTTAGCTGCACTCACAACACACTCAAATGCCCCAACGCCAACAACCCATAAAACGTGTACTCCACGTCCAGTTCATCGTCCTGCCACGACCCGACAAACCCGCCGCGCGGCGTCCAGAGCGTGTCCACGAAGTCGAGGCAATCCTCCTTGATCCCCGCGCAATCGACACCCAACCCCGACAGCGTGTGCAGCGCGACCGCCGTCGAAAGCAGATCGGGCACCGGCGTCAGCGGCGCCGCCACAAAACCACCTTCGCGACACTGCGCCAGCAGATACTCACCCACCTTCGTATGTGCGTCAGCCCGACACTGCCGCAATAACGTCACTGCCGCAGCCGTCGTCGGCGTCGTGGTCGAACGCGACGTGTGGTCCAGCCAGTACCCACCGCTCTCGTCAGCCAACGACTGCACGCACGCGGCAATCTTCGACTCGTCGGGCAACGTCACGCCCAGGTCCTGGTACGCCGCGTACCCGACAAAGCACGCATACGACGAACCGCGCGCTTCGCCTTCGACCTGATGAAACCCACCGTCCTCGCTGCGATATACCGCGAGGCGAGCGGCGATCCCGTCGCGCGTCGGGCTATCCAAGCCATCGAGTTGGATCGCTGACCAACAGCGTGCAAGACAACCCAGGTGCACCAGGTCCAACCCCTCCCCGTCGCCAAACGTTTGGAGATAATCGCGCAGGTCGTCAGCCGGCAGGTCGCGCTGCAACGCCAGCAGGTTCTCAACCCCGAACACCGTGTAGTACAGATCGCACCGCCCGGCCCGGTCGGTGAAACCGCCGGACGCCGCGTCGCCCTCCACGCGCGGCCGATGCGTGCTCGAAACGAAGTCCGCGACCAGGTCGGCTGAATCACCCAGCAGCGTCGACGCCAACCGGGCCACCTGCAGTTGCTCGAGCCTCGTACTCACTGCACCAGCCCTTGATCTCGAGGTCGTTGAACACCTTGCCGACCACGCGCCGCAGCAGGCCCTTGAGGTTCGCGTTCTCCACCGTCCGCAGTGAGCGGATGGCCTGCTCTTTATAGATGTCCAGCAACTCGCGGGCGCGTTCCTCGACGCCCAGCTCGTCGCAGATCCGCTTCACGTCGCCGGCCACGTCGTTGAACGCGACCTCGCGCGACCAGACGTCGGCCAGCAGTTGCTTGTCGTCCTTGCCGGCCTTCTCATGGGCAAGGGCTTGCAGGATCGACAACCGAACGGCCTCGGCGTCGTGCGAGTCGATGTCGCCGCCGAAGTCGTCCAGGTCGTCACGCACCTGGTACGCGATGCCCAGCGCCTCGCTGTATTCGCCCAATGCCTGACGCAAACCATCGGACGCGTCTGTTCGGCCGCCGAAAGCAGCGCCGAGTTGCAGCGCCACGTCGAAGGCCGGCGCGGTCTTGCGCTTGAAGATTTCGAGCACCTGCAACGACCGCAGCGGGCGCGGCTCGGCGGTCAGATGCAATTCCTCGCCCTGCCCGATCGAAAGTTGCCGGTGGCCGTCCGCCGCGACACGCACCATCTCGGCCCGCACGGCCGGCTCGGCCTCGACCTCAGCCAACAGTTTGTAACCGTCACCCAGCAGCAGGTCACCGACGTTCAGCGCGATCGGCACGCCGTGCTCCGCGTGCAGCGTGGCCGAGTCGTACCTTTTGTCGTCGCCGTCCTCGATGTCATCGTGCACCAGCGACGCCTTGTGGAAGCATTCGACCGCCACGGCCACGCGCTTCAGGTCGTCGGTGAACACCACGTCGTTGGGGTCGTCCTGCAAAGCGGCGTAGACGCACACCGCCAGGAACGGCCGCCAACGCTTGCCATCGCGCGTGAGCCAATCGCGGGCGACCTGTTCCGGGTGGCTCTGGGCCGGCCCGAGCAGCGCGTCGAGCGCCGCCGGCTCGAACCACGACTGCACCTGCCGGCGAAGCTCATCCAGATTCAAACGGCGCGTTTTGTCGTCAGCCGTGAAGTGGATGTAATCCCACACCCACTCGATATCGACATTGACGTCCTTGCAATCATCCTGCAGCAGCGGGATGGCCACGCCCGGGATGGCGGCGGCCTCCATGTACGGGAACGCGCGTTCGAGCACGCTCAAACAGGAGACGCCGACGATCGCGTCGATCTTGCCCGTCTCGATGATGGCCATGACGATGGCAGAGCCCTCAGCGGTCAGCACGGCGTAGCCCAGCCGCTCCGCCTCGTTCTGCAGGTCCTGGATCGTGCACAGGCCGCACTGCTTGCAGAGCAGACCGAACTCGTCGAACGGCGCGGGGCATCGTTCTTCGTGACGCAAACACTTGGGCAGCAGCAGCAGTCGGCGGTCGAACGGGACCGACGCGATCTGGTCACGCCAGGCCTCGTTGCCGATCAGCACAGCCACGTAGTCGATGAACTTCTCGTCGAGCTTCAACTCGGACAAGACGTGCTCGGAGTGCCGCTGCAGTTCGTCCTTGGCCAGCGGCGGGACGGGCTTTTCCTGCTCGACATACGTCTGGATGTACTGGCGGATGCGCTCGCGCAGCTCGCGCGTCGGCGGGACGTTGTCCTGCGTCGGACGCTCGGGTCGCTCTGGGGCGATCTGCGGGAGTTCGATGAGCGGTAACTGCATGGGGGCTCCGGCGGGAGAGCAGGAAATCAGGAAAGCAGGAGAGCAGGAAATGCGCAAGCGTGGCCGTGCGCGGGTCCTGATGAGTGGCTTCCGGGGGTGATTTCTGCTTGGGGTTTCATTCGTTGCGTCGTCGGGTAGTGCTTGTATTTCGGTACGCCGCGAAAGGCCGCAGAGCCGGCCGTCCGCAGGCTTGATCTTGTTCTGATTTCCTGTTTTCTTGTCTTCCTGATTTCCAGCTTTCGCGTCAGGTATACGCCCCGAACCCAAAGAACCAGTTCTTCTTGGCGAAACGGTACAACCAATGCTCCTCGGGCACTTCGTTGCCGGGATTGTACTGGCTCGGCAGCGGCTGCAAGGCGTTGAGTTCGTTCATTCCGCTCCCGGGGGCGCGGTGGGTCGAGTCGGCGGCGCCGTGGCGTTGGACCAGCTCGCGCAGCAAGTCGGGGCGTTCGAGGACGACGCAGCCGCGTGTCGCCTCGGCCGCCGACTTGCGGAAGTCCTCCAAATACTGCGACTCGGTCATGACCTTGAATAGTGACTCGTCGTCGTAGATGGTTTCGCGCGTGAACTGGACGATCGGACAGGGCTCGATCTCGCCCCACGGATTGATGTGGTGGCTGACGCCCGTCGCCGCGGGGCACAACGCCTGGCCTTTGTCGTCGTAGTACGCGTCCACGATGCCGATCGGTTTGCGTGATCGCATCTTCACGACGAACTTGCGCAGCTCCAGGCCCTGCTCAGCCGACAACGCCAGGTCGGGCGACGGGTCGCCGCCCATCGGCCGATAGACGTGGAACCAGCAGTAGTGCACGCCAAGGTCGATCAGGCGATCGAGCCAGTCTTCGCTGACCAACTCGTAATTCGACTGGCAGACGCTCGTCGCGACGCCGGTGATCAGCTTGGCCCTGACGCAGTTGTGAAGGCCTTCCATCGTCTTGTTCAAGACTTCCAGCCGTCCGCGCCGTTCGTCGCTGACGATCTCGCTGCCCTCGATGGACACGAGCGGTGTGACGTTACCACACTTGCGCATCTGCTCAGCCATCTCCTCCGTGATGAGTTGGCCGTGCGTGAAGAGCTGGAAGTAGCAGTCGCTGTTCTGCTGAAAGATGTCGAGCAGTTCGGGGTGCAGCGTCGGCTCGCCGCCGAGGATGCCGAAGAAGCTGTTGCCGTGCTGCTTGGCGTCGGCGATGATCCGGTTCATGTTTTCGAGATCGATCTTGGCCTGCGGCCCGTCGACCTTGACCCAACAGCCCTGGCAACGCAGGTTGCACGAGTTGATGATCGAGATGTAAAGAAACGGCGGGAAGTGCACGCCGTTCTTAAGGCGTTTCTTGAACTTCTGGACGGACCGCATGCCCTTGTAGCCGAAGTTGTAGCCGAACTTGAACAGGCAGCGCTTGTCCACGGTTCGGAGCATGCGGGATGAAAGTTTGAGCAGCATACTTGGGCTCGGACGGAACAAAGCAGCAGAACATCAGAACAGCAAAGCAACAGATCGGAATGGCTATGTCTTAGCCTTCTTCTTCGTGTTGGCCCGAGTTCTGACGATCATGGCTTTGAGGATCTTGAGTAATTCTCTCGACTCTTGAATCAATGGGTCCAATCGACTGGCAGGTATCCATTCCATTTGCGCGATGACCGTCAACCAGTAACGTGTTTCACTCAACTCTTTGGCCGCCCAGCCTAACGACTTCACAAAGTCCGCACGACTTAACGCTTCGCTTGCCTCATGTATCTGAGCTCCTGGCGACGTACCTGATCCTGTCAACTGATCCACAATGCGTTTGGGGCGGTGATCCGCATCAAGCTGCCCAACTACATGCAACACACGGACGGTGAATTCGACGAATCGGTCCATCAAGTCGTCGTCCAGTCGCCCGCTCAATTCTGATCTCCTGTTCTGCTGCTCTGCTGTTCTGCTGTTCTGGCCGCGGCGGCCTCCGCCTTCGCCTGGATCTCGCTCATCGTCGGCAAGTGCTCCAGCGCTTCAGCCGGGATGTCGAACTGCTCCGCTAACTTCGTCAAACACTTCTTCCGTTCCGCCAACGCCTTGTCCTCGTCGCGTTCCTTGGCGAAGCGGCTCTTGAATTTGGCGTTGCGGGTTTTTAGCGCCGCGTAGATATCGCCACCCAGCAGGCTCGAAATATCGACCTTCATCTTCTCGCGTTCGATGTCTTCGGTCTTGACGGCGTCGCCGTTGATCGGGCCGTGCCGGTACTTGGGGAACAGGATCGCCACCTCGGGGCATACGCGCGAACACGCGGGGCAGTCGGTCTTGCAGTTGTCCTGATTGCGCACCTCGATCTGCTGCTTGTCGTCCACGCCGTATACGTCGAACAGGCAGAACGACAGGCACTGCATGCAGTTGGTGCAGCGGTCGAAGTCGATGACCGGGAACCACGGCTTCCAGTACTCGGTCTGGTGCTGCGCGACCTGCGTGTTCACCGACTCGACGGTATTGAGAAGCGTGTCAGTGTCGCGGTCGGTCACGTCGTGGATGTGGACCGGCGCGTCAGCCTCTAGCCCCGTGTCGAGTTGGTCGGGGTCGTCGAATCGCCCGAGCACGGCCACAGCCCGGTCGTCGCCCCGGCTGACCGGCCGTTCACCTGAAGCACGGGTCACGCTGTAGCCGGACTCCAGCAGGCGTTGCATCGCGTCGAATCGCTGGTCGGCGTCGAGCGTGGAACTGCCCTCGCCCTCATAGAGAACGACTCGCAAATTCGGGTTGGTGGCGGCTTTGACCATGGGGTTTAGATAGTCGAAAGTCGGGGGGGGCAGGGCGTCAGGGGTCGGGGGTTGTTGCGTCCGAGACGCCCGTGGATTGCAGTCCACGGGTTTCCGCATCTTTCAGCAGGTCATTGAGGATCGTCTCAGGGGTCTCGGTCCGCATGTTCAGGACTTCGACATCGTCCGGCAACTCGACGCCCGCCCCGTGCAGGAGCCACTTCACCGCACGCGGGTAGCAGGCCACTATCTTACATGGGCTGTCTTCACCCTCGCGCTCGACCAGCTTTTCAAGGCTCGGATCACGCCTCGCAGCCATCTCGCAAAGGTCCGGCGCGGCATCGAAATCGACCCCCGCGTCCGTCAGGCCGCGCAGGACGGCCTCCTTGGTCGCCTTGGGCACAACGTGCGCGTAAGCGCAGTGGCAATAGAGGATTCGGGGACGGTCACTCATACGGAGCCTAAGGAGGGAACGAGCCGCGCCACGCCGATCTTGCAAACGGTCAGCCAAGGTTAGCCCGCTAAGGCTCGATCCGTGACCGCGTGCCGGGGCCGACGCCCTCGATCCTAACTCGCAGCGGTGCATGGGGACAACCCCCATGTCCGGTTCGCCCCGGGATCAGCCCAGAATTACCCCTCGCCCACGGCCTCCAGACGGTCCATGCGGTGGGTCGGCGTCGGCTTGGCGGGCCGAAAGTGCTCGACGTGGTCGACATGGTGCTCGACGCCCGCAGCCGAGCAGGTCGCCCGCAGGACCTCGGTCAGCGTCGATTTGAGCAGGTCGGGGTCGGCCTCGGCCCGGATGTTGACGATCAGTTCGCCCGCCCGCAGTTTGTCGTGCAGGCTCTGGGACATCTCGGGAACGAAGTCGCTCCGCACGAGGTTCAGCGTCGCCATGTCGCCCACGGAAGGACCTGAAGAACTCCCTGCCCCGTCGCGCATCAGTGTCATTTTGAGGTGCGCGATCTCGAAGCCCGCGTCGGCCAACCGTTGCTGCACGCCCTGCGCGATGTCCATCATCACCGTCTCGCCGTCGAACGGCTCGCCCTTGTACAGCTTCACCGTCGCGTTCAGCCAACCGAGCAACGCCTCGCCGTCGGCGTACGTCTCGTAGTCGAGTTCCATCGCCTGCGCCGCGGCCAACTCGTGCGACGTGATGTGCTCAAACCATTGCTCCAGGCCGTCGCCGTGACGGGCTGAGACGGCGAAGACGCGCGTGTGCGGGAAGCGTTTCTCCAGCGCAGTGCGGAGCTCGTCGAGCTGCGCGTCGTCGAGTACGTCGACCTTGTTGATAACGATCACCTCCGCCTCTTCGAGCTGCTTGAGGTAAATGTACGTGACCTTCTGCGAGAACGACTTGGTGTCGTCCAGCCCGAGCACACGACGCGCCCGCACCGGGTCGACCAGCACGCTCAGCGGGGCGACGGCGAAATCATTGCCGTAGATCCGACGCAACGGGTAGCTGACCGACGCGACCAGGTCGGTGCAACTGCCCACCGGCTCGGCGATGAAGACCTGCGGCGCAGCTTCGCGTTGCAGGTTCTGCGCAGCCTCGACCAGCGAGTCGAACCGGCAGCAGAAGCAACCTCCGGGGATCTCCTCGACGGCGAACCCGTGCGACCGGACGAACGCCGTGTCAACCAGGCCGACCGATTGGTCGTTGGTGATCAGGCCGACACGTTGGCCCTGCTTGGCCAGGTTGTCAGCCAGTTTCACGACGGCCGTCGATTTGCCCGCACCCAAGAAGCCGCCGACCATGATGTAGCGTGGTTTGTCTTGCATGTCGTGCCCTTCAGCAGTCACCCGCCGCCTCCTTGTCTTCATCGAGCAGGCCGGCGTCGTGCTCACCCTGGATCTTGTCGATCGAAACGTCCAAAAACGCCATGTAGCCTTGTATGTCGATCGCATCCGACTCCGGCGTGCCTTCGACCTCGTACAACCAGCCGCGATGGAAGCAGTCGCGCGCGACCAGTGTGATGTCCTCGTGCAGAGTCGGGTTGCCGCCCAGGAACACGCCGTCAGCCACGCAGTACAGGTCGCTGGCGGCCTTGAACCCTTCCAGCCAGCCGATGGTCAGGCCGACCTCGACGGCGTCGCCCTTAGCGACCTCGAAGTCGTGCTCGACCAAATCGCCCAGCATCCGCACGGCAAACCGCGTGAAGCCGATCCGCCAAACGCCCGGCCGACCCTCGTCCTCCAGCAGCCAGAAGTGGCTCTTGGTGTAGAGGCGGTCCTTGGGCAAGCGGGCGTGGAACCGCGACCGTTTGTAAGCGATGAAGTCGTCCGGCATCGTCGTTCGTGGGTCGCGAGACCGCCGTTAGTCTAAGAGCGGCAAGGGGTAGCAAAGTATTCCCGGCCGTGGTGGGTCAGTAGTGTAGCCGATCCTGTGCGAGCTACGCCGACCAAGAGCAACTGGGTCGTGGTGTCATTTGAGGCTCACATTCGTGCCACGGCCGTGTCGGGCGTGCGGATCGCTCTGGATGGACCGCACCGCC
>JANQSF010000051.1 GCA_028284155.1 Phycisphaeraceae bacterium | reverse complement strand
CCAACACGCTGGCGGCGATCGAGGGCGGCGCGTCGGCGGCCGACGTCGCCGTGAACGGCCTGGGCGGGCGGGCGGGCAACGCCGCGCTGGAAGAGGTCGCGTTGGCGCTCGAAAACCTGTTTGGCCGAAACACCGGCGTCGCGCTCGCCCTGCTGGCCGACGTGTCGCGGCAGGTCGCGGACATGACGGGCATCCCCGTCTCGACGCTCAAGCCGGTCGTCGGCGAGTTCTGTTTCGCGCACTCGCCCGTCATGCACATCCGCTGCATCGCCGGCGGCAACCCCGGCGCGTTCGAGCCGTACGACCCCGCTCAGGTCGGCGCGCGACGCACGTACGAGTTTTCGCTGCCGGTCGATTACACCAAGGCCCTCGAGCCGTTCGCACAGCGGGCGGGTGTGACGCTCACTCCAGAACGGGTCGAGCTCCTCATGCCCCGCCTGCGCGCCGCGCCGCAGCCGCGCGGCTGGACGGAAGACGAGGTCGTCGAACACATCCGACAGGTCGCGGGCACGGCGGCAACCGCGGCGGTGTAGCGCTCGCACAAATTGACTCGTCGTTCTGTCTCGTGCCACGGCCGAGGCGGCACGCCGTCGCCTCACGTCGTTGTTAGAATGCCCGCCCGGAATTACACCAACGCCCGCCCGTCCCCCTATGACCGCACCCCAGCCGCCCGCAAACGACCACGGCTTTCAACTGCGTATCGACGACGCGCAGCCGGCGGAGCAGAGCATTGCGCTCCGCTACGCCGACGCGCTGGAGCCTTTCGGTTTGTCCCGCCGGGCGCTGGCCGCAACGAGCCTGCGCGAGGGCGCGCGTATCCTGCCGCTGGGCGAATGGCGCGGTGTCGCGTTGTGGGTTGCCGACGAGTCGTCCCGCATGGCGACGGGCACGTACAAGTCGCTCGACGGGTGCGTCACGACCGCATTATGCAGGTCGCTGGGACTGGACGCGATGGTCTTTTCATCTGGCGCGAACGCGGGCGTCGCTTTAACCCGCTACGGCGCGCGGGCTGGGTTGGCTACGTATTTCTTCTGCCCCGTCAGCACGCTCTACAAACTCGACGCAGAGTTGTTCGATCCGCCGTCGGCGCACCTGATCGCCGTCGAAGGGCACGACCGCCGCGTCAAGCAGGCGGCGCAGGCGATGGCCGATTGGCTCGATCTGCCCGTCGTGCCGCAACTCGATTGGCGGCTGCTCGCCGCGTCATTGCGCGGGCTGTTTCTCGCTGAGCGACTCCGCGATGGCGAACAATTCGACTGGCTCTCCCAATCGGTCTGCGCCGGGTACGGCCCACTGGGCATCTACCGCGTGATGCACGACCTCGTAGCGGGCGGGACGATCGACCACTCGTCCGTGCCGCGCTTTCTGGGTGTGCAGCAGGTCGGGCTCAGCCCGATCGCCGACGCCTGGCAGGCCGGCCTCGACGCGCTGCCCGAGCCGACCGACAACTCAGCTCGCCCCGCGCCGATCGAGCCGACGCTCTACAACATGCACCCGGCCGCGACATACCCGCAACTCGCCGCGACGCTGCGCGACACACGCGGCGCGATGCAGGCGGTCACGCGCGGTGACTTCGATCGACTCATCGAGACGTACGTCGCCATGCTGCGCGACGCGGGCGTCGAACCGACGACCTTCATGCGCGACGGGCGGATGGAGTACCTCGAACGTGCGGGGCTGATGGGCGGCGTGGGCACGCTGCGCGCGATCGAGCAAGGCGTGATCGAGCCGGGGCAGCGCGTGTTGTGCAGCCTGACTGGCGGCGCGGGCGCGGCGCCAACGTCGATGGCGCAGCCCGCACACGTCATCACCGAGTCCCGGTCGCTGGACGATCAGATCAATGCCCTTCGGCGGCACATTGCGCCGCGACCTCTGTCCGCCTCGGCCTGAGGGATTCAATGCGCATCGCGGCCAACGAACTCGACGCCAACGCCGCGCACCGCCTGCTCAAGGCGTGCATCGCGCCTCGGCCGATCGCCTGGGTATCGACCGTTGACGAGCAAGGCCGACCCAACCTCGCGCCTTACAGTTGTTTCACGTTCGTCGCGCTCGACCCGCCAACGATCGCGCTGTCGTTCGAACTTCGGGCGGACGGCTCGCCCAAAGACACGCTGCGCAACATCGAGTTGACGCGACAGTTCGTCGTTCACCCCGTGCCCGAGGTGTTGGTCGAACCGATGAACGCGACAGCGCAAGACCTGCCGCCGGGCGAGAGCGAGTTTGCGCATGTTGGAGTCGAGACGACACCCAGCGAACAGGTCAAGCCGCCGCGCGTCGCGCGTGCGCCGATCGCCATGGAGTGCGTCGCGGTCGACCTGCGCGAGGTCGGCCGATCGAAACACACGCTCTTGCTGGGCGAGGTCGTGCTGTTCCAAATGGACGACGCGGTCGTGCGCGACGGCGTGCCCGACCCGCGCCTATGGAGACCTGTCGCCCGGCTCGACGGCAATGCGTACACGGGGCTCGGCGATGTGGTCGAGTTGCCTCGGCCTTGGCTGCGGCGGGACGGGTGATGACAACGCTGCTCGAAAGACAACGGGCGCTCGTCGATGCGACCACGCAGTACTTGAAGACGCGCACGTCGCCGAAACAGTCGGCTGACGACCTGCGCCGACGGCTCGATGCACGTGAGTCGTCGTTTGGCGACCTGTTGCGCCACGCGGTGTTCGGCCCGTACGGCAACCCCTACCGCCAACTGTTCGACCACGCGGGGGTCTCCTGCGACGATGTGATCGATTCGGTGAATCGCTGCGGGTTGCACGCAACGCTGGATCAGCTTCGGGACGCGGGGGTTTGGTTGACACAAGAGCAATTCAAGGGGCGTCAGCCGATCGAGCGTGGAGCGTTGCACATCGACGTGTCAGCAGGTGATTTTGACAACCCGTTGCTCGGTGCGGGATTCGCCGTTGAGACGACCGGTTCGCGCAACCTCGCGACGCGCGTACACACGCCGTTGGAGCTGCTGGGGCACGAGTCGGCGTACGCGGCGCAGTACATGCGCGCGTTCAGCCTGACCGATCGGCCGCTGGCGTGCTGGCGTGGCGTGCCGCCGGTATCGTCGGGGATCAACCTGCTGCTGCGCTACGCGCGGATCGGCAAACACGTCTCCCGCTGGTTCGCGCAGAACGAGGTGCCGCGCACGGCCGACACGCTTGAGCATCACGCGACGACATTGGCTGTGCTGCGCGCGGGGCGTCGTGCCGATTGGCCGATGCCTGTGCCCCAGTACGTCCATCAAGACGACGCAGTGCGCATCGCGCGGTGGTTGGCGGAGATCAAACGAGACGGCGAGCCCGCGCATCTCGACACCAATGCCAGCTCGGGCATTCGCATCTGCATCGCCGCGCTCGACGCCGGGCTGGACATCGCCGGCACGTTCTTCCGGTTCGGCGGCGAGCCGTTCACCGACGCCAAGGCGAAGGTCGTTCACAAAGCGGGCTGCCGGGCGGCGTGTCATTACTCGATGGCGGAGATCAGTCATATCGCTATCGCCTGCGGGGCCGGCCGATCGCACGATGATGTCCACGTGGCGATGGACAAGTTGGCCGTCACCACGCACGCCAAAACGATTCACCCCGACGCGCCGCCTATCAACGCCCTGTCGATCACGACGCTTTCGCCCTGCTGCCCCAAGATCATGATCAACGTCGAATGCGGTGACCACGCGCAGTTCGAAACGCGCGCGTGCGGCTGCCCGCTGGGTGAACTCGGTTTCGATCAGCACTTGTCACACATCCGCAGCTACGACAAGGCGACGAGCGAGGGGATGAACTTCCTCGGCATCGACCTGACGCGAATTGTCGAAGAGGTCTTGCCCAGCCGGTTCGGCGGACACCCGACTGACTATCAGTTCGTCGAACGCGAGCAGCGCGGGATGCCGATCATCGACCTGCTGGTCAGCCCGAGCGTCGGCCAGGTCGATGAGCCGGCGGTCGTCGAGGCGGTCTACCGCTGCCTGGCCGACTGGGCGGGCGGTCGGCTGATGTCGGACTTCTGGTCGCAGGCCAAGACGGTGCGGGTTGTCCGCAGCCGACCTTACGCAACGGGGTCGTCAAAGATCCTGCCTCTGCACACGCTGACCGGCGCGTAGTTCGGTTACGCATGGGCTTTATGGTGTTGCCGCTTCCGATGCCTTCACCGCGGCTTCCAGGAACGCGCGCAGGTCCGCGACAGGCGTCGCGACCGACCAGTCGTCGTCAGCCCGCGGCAGGACGAGACCGATCATCTGTCCCTGATCGTTAAACATCGGCCCGCCGGCGGCGCCGTCGCTCAACGACACGTCAGTCTTGACGAGTGGGGAGAGTTTGATCTTCGCTTTCGGGTCGAGCACCTTGGCTTCAACGATGACGTCGCTGGCGCCTGGTTCACCCGCAGTCGGGAAACCGATCGACACGACCGGATCGCCGGACTTGATCACGACATCGTCTGGGCCGAACCGAACCGTTGGGAGCGTGCCCGGCACCTCGATCTTGAGCAGGATGAGATTGTCTTTGGCGGAGGCGTGGACGAAGTCGGCCTTGGCTTTGAAAGTGACCCGCCGGCCGTTGACACGCATGGCGTACTGAACGGTCGCGCCGGCGTCACCGATTGTGGCAAGGCGGGTCAAAATGTAACCGCGTGGGCCGACGACCGTGCCGGTGAATCTGCGTTCGCCTGAACTGATCACAACCACGGCATCGGCGTAGTTGGCGACGATCTGTTCTTTGGTCATCGGCTGACCCTGCCCCGGCTTGGTGGCGGCGAGGTCGGCTTGGTTTACGGTGGCGCGACGCATCGCCGGCGACAGGCTGTCCGGCTGGCCGACTGACAATCGGGCCTTCGGGTCAAACGGAATCGTCTTGGCCTTGTAAACGGCCTTCGCGAATGGGTTGTAGACAAACAGATACAGCCCGTGATCGAGCGTGACCGCAAGCGGATGGACAAACGACGCGCCCGGCCTGCGGTCGGCGTACCCGTCATTCTTGCCGCGTGCGAAGATCGGCAGGCGGGTCAGCTCACGCTGGCCGGCCGGTGTGAATGTGCGGTCGTACACGTGCGCGGTCAACGTCCCGCGTTGTTGAGACAACGAATAGAAGAGCTTCTCTTCCATGTCGGGAACGACCAGCGTCGCTTTCAAATCGGGTACCGGCTTCCCGCCTTCGGCGATGACACGGCTGCGACCAAACCAGTAACCGTTGTCACGCGTCTGTTGCAGGGCCTCGTCCAATGCGGTCAAAGGCGCGGAAAACTTCGGCTTGGTCGCCTTGCCGTCACTACCAAAGGCGAACATGGACCGCACATTCGCGCTGCCAGGACTGTGGCCATAATCACCCTGCATGGCGATCTTCGTACCCGTCGCGTTGACGATGGCCGCGCCGAAATAGATCGGGCTTGAGACGACGCGAGTCGTCCGGTCTCCCAAGTCGACCAGCACGATCTTCTTACTCGACCTGCCTCCCGCCGTCACGACAAACCGGCCCCTGAAACTCCCACCTCCGGGAGCCGAGAAGTAGTATGGGTTGCCGATTTCCAGTGGCACGGTTCGAAGGACGGACCACTTGTTCTGGCTGACGATGCTGATCGACGCGTCCCGACGGTTCAAGGCGTACACGAGATTGCGCCTGCTGATCAACTGCCGCGGAGCGGGGCAATGAAACGTCTTGATCAACCGGCCGGACTTGACATCGATCGCCGTGATTTGATCCTTGTCTTCGTGCGCTAACAGCAGCGTTTCGCCGTCCTCGGTCAGTGTGAAGTTGGTTGACGGCAGAGGTGCGTCCACTTTTACAAACTCGACGGTCGGTTCCGCCAAAGCCGCTGAAACCACGGCGAGGGCGAGGGAGACCGCCAGGCAGTGTCGATAGGCGATTCCGGAAAGGGCCATCGCGGTCTCCTGGGATTGAGCCAGTGGCGAGCGTGCGGGCGCGGCCGGTGTTGGCGGCCATTGTACCGACCGGTTCAGGCCGCCAACCCCGCGTGGCGCGGGCGCGTTATCCCCCTGTGTGGTCGTGCGCTTCCAGGTCGGAACCCAGCCCGTGCGGGCGGCGTCAAACGCACACATCCCATTGTGGATAAAAGATTTCCGTGTGATTGCGGATTCCGCTTGACTCACACCCCCCTGTGAGGCATTAACATAGTGTTCAACCTCGCGCCCCAGACGACGGGCTGTAACCGGCCTGCGGCGGTAAGCAAGAGACCCAAGGCGGCGGCCAGCTTGTGAACGAACCCGTTGCACAACATGACGACGCCGAGCTTGCGTCCGCGGCCAAGGACGGCCAGAAGCACGCCTTTGCGCAGCTTTATGAGCGTCGGCACGGCCTGGTGTTCGGCTATTTCCGGGCGCGGGTGCTCGACCACAGCCAGGCTGAGGACCTGACGCAGGAAGTCTTCCTGCGGGTCTTCGACGCCATTCGGCGGTACGACACCACGCAGCGGTTCCAATCGTGGCTCATGGGGATCAGCCGAAACGTCCTGCGCGAGTACGTCCGCGGGATCAAACGGCGGCGGGAGTCCGGCTGGACCGAGCTGTGCATCGAGTTGGAAGGGATGGTCGACGACGAGGGGCTTTACGACGACGTGTTGCACCTGGTGCCGCAGTGTATGAAGGGGCTGAACGAGGCGGCGGCCAAGAGCCTGAACTGGCACTACATGGCGGGCATGAAGGTGCAGGCCATCGCCGATCGGCTGGAGCGGACGCTCGGCGCGACGAAGGTGCTCATGGTGCGAGCGCGGCAGGCGCTCAAGCGTTGCATCAAGAAGCACCTGGACGAGAGGGCCGCGGAAGCACGCGACGATCAGGACGATATCGAACGGTTGAACTGACGACCCACGCAACATGCGACTCTTGATTAGACTGACGCACCCATGAAGAATCGCGACTGGACCGACGCTGAATTGATCGAGATGCTCCAGGAGCAACTCCCGCAGGAGTTGTCCCCGGCGCAGATCGATGCGCTGCGCGCCGGCATCCGTCGCAACACCGACCTGCGGCAGGCGTTGCTTGATGAACTGAAGATCGAGACCGGCGTGGCCATGCACTTGGCGCCGGAGCCGCAGCAGCCCGACGCGTTCATCGAACGGCTCGAACAACTGGTCGCTGCGAAACGGCGTGGGCGGTGGATGTGGTTCGGCTTGATTCTGCTGCTGAGCGCGTCGCTGATTGGCGGGACGGCGTGGATTCTGAACCGCCCCACAACACCGCCGATCACGACGCAGCAACTTGCGCAGAACGACGGCAAGCAGGACGACGACGGGGCGAAGGACGATACGAAGCGCGGCGACGACACCGACACGGGCGACGCGACGACCGCGCGCGTGGACACGACCGGCGCGACGGGCGACGACGCGGCGCGCATCGCTGAGGCCACCGCGCCCGACCCACCGCCGCCGCCGACCGTCGTGCGTGCGGCCGACGCCCCGCCAGACTTCGACCCGCCTTGGCGGCTGTACGATGACCCGGCCGGCCGGGGCGACCACCGCTGGCTGGCGCGTGTCGAACGCGTACTTCAACCGATCGGCGGCGCGCAGTTCCAATTGAACGACCGGGAAAACTACTTCACCGTCAACGGCCGATACCACTTGGCGCCGCCCGCGGCCGACGGCCGGGTCGTCCGACTGCGCACGCAGAACGAGCAGCGGATGGTGTTCGACTTCGAGGCCGGCAACGAGACTGCCCGCATCGAAATGCTGCCGGACCGGCGGTTGGCCGGTTTCCGCGTCACCCGCAAGACCGCGCCGGCCCACGCACGACGCGGGCTGCCCGAAGGCATCGACAACATCTTCCTGCGTCAGTCCATTGTCGATCGCGTTGACAAGCAGATCGACTTCAAGTGGAACGGCGGGTCGCCGGGCATGCGTGTGCCGGGCACGAACTTCGCCGTCTACTGGTCGGGCAAGCTGCTCGTACCGCGCAAGGGCGAGTACCGGTTCTTCACGACCAGCGATGACGGGACACGGCTGACCGTCAACGGCCGCGGCGTCGTTCACAACTGGGCGCAGCAGTCGGCGGCGACACGCGACGGCCGGGTCATGCTCGACGCCGGCGAACACGACATCGCGCTGGAATTCTTCCAGGGCGAAGGCGACGCCGTCTGCAAACTCGAGTGGGAAGGCCCCGACATAAAAAGACAGGTCATTCCAAGCAGTGCGTTGCGCGCCGGCGGCAAGCCCGGGTTGCTCGGCCGATACTGCTTCGGCCCGCCGCTGGATACCGACGACGGACAAACCGTCGAGTTTGTCGGCGACGACGGTTGGAAGTGGCGTCACCTGCGCTCGGGCGCGCTCGACCTGCGTTACCAGGACGGGCGGGTCGTCGTGGCGCGCGGCGGGGTCGTGTTGTTGACCGTGCCAATGTCCAAGCCGCCGCAGCGGGCCGTCGCGGAATTGCGCAGCCGACTTAACTACGTCGAGCAGTTACGCCTCGAGCCGTTGCCGCTGAGTGAAAGCGAACTCACGACGCTCGACGCGGAATCGAAGGTCGTTTGGCGGCTGGAGCCGATGCAGCCGAACGACCAGGCCGAGTTGAAGGCCGACCCGAACGGCGTCGTCCACGCGAAGCGACTGAAAGGTGAAGGCGAATACCGGGCGATCGGTCAATTCGACTACGCAGCCGGGGCGCAGGTCACTTTCCGCGTCACCGGCGCGTCTTCCGGCACGGGTATCTTCTGCACCGCGCCGTCGAACGGTCACCGGAACATCATCTACCTCAACGAGCGCGGCGACCAGCGAGTGTTAGCTCACCACCCGACCGACCACGGCGAGTTCCAACGCCGGCTCAAGCGGGGTTGGCTCGTTGGCGAAACGTTCCACGCGCGGTTTACGTACGGCCTGGACAACCTGACGATCGATTTCAGCCAAGACGGCGTGCACTGGGCGCGATTCCACCAGCACCCTTTCTATGGCGAAGACCGCCCCGTCGATCCGCACGCGACGTTCGGCCTCTGGCTGACCTACGGCAAGGGCGAACGGCATGTCACGATCGACTCGGTCCGCATCCGTCGATTCGGCGCGATCGAACGATTGGCCGACGCGGCGGTCGTGGACCAACTGCCGCTGGCCGACCTGGCCGAGGTATCGAGCATTTCGGGCGATGCGCGCGTGACCCAACTGCTCGACGCCGCGCCGAAGAAGATCGACGCCGACAATTGGCGAGCGGCCTGGTTGTCGGCCATGCTCCACCGCCCCTGCCGCGTGCCGCTGCGGCGTGAAGCGGCAATCACCCTGGTCGAAGACGCCATCGCGCGCGGCGCGCCGTTCGACGCCGTCCTGCCCGCGCTGGTCGAGTTGCCACAACGCATCTGGTTCAACACCGACGAAAGCCAACCGCGCAACTGGCGTCGCCTGCGCGCGATGTACGATCAACTGGCACAGCGGCAGTGGGCACGACAGAAACGCGACGACCTGGGCAAGCTGATCGATACGTGGTACAGGCAGGATCTGGGCCCCGGCCTGCGCGACACGACGATGCAGTACATCGCGCCGATCCGACTGACCCGCCTCCGTCAGTTCGACCTGCTCGGCCGCGACGCGCACACCGACCTGCTGCGTGAGGCGTTACGGTACGACTACATCACACGCAGCGGCAGCGGCTGGGGGCATGACCAGGAACGTAACGGCGTCACGATGCAACTGTCGTCGTGGATGCTTGCCCAAGCCATGGCCAAAGCGCCCGACGCGCCCAAGGCCGTGAACGACGGCCGCGACCGACGCGCCCGGCGGTGGCCGGCCCACCCGCTGGTCGTCGATACCGACCGCGAGTCGATCAACACCATCGCCGAATTCCTCGCGGCGGTCGAAACCGACGCGATCGACCACGCCTGCCGTATCCTCACCCGCAGGTCGTTCCCTGATGGCCTGGCGCAGACTGGCGGCGATGGCAAGCTCTTCAAGTCGACTTACGTCCTGCTCCGCCAGACGATCGACGAACACGCGACGCTGGCGTCCAAGATCAAGGACGAATACGAGCAGATGGGCCTGCTGCGGCTACGCCGTGCAATCGACGACAACCGATGGGAAGATATCGAGTCGCTGGCGACGCAGTTCCGCGGTACGGCCGGTGCCACGCAGGCCCTGGCGATCCTGGCTGACCGCGACCTGTCGATGGGCAACTTCTTCGCCGCGGCCGCGCGCTACGAGGCGTTGCTCGATCAGGTCGAAGAGGAACTCCGCCCCACTATTGCGGCCAAGCGTCGGTTGGCGATGGCCATGACGGGCGAACAGGTCGGCGAACCGGTGACCCAGTCGGTCGAGCTCCCGGGGCAAACACTCGACCCGAACCAGTTCGAGGGGCTTGTGCGCTCGTTGTTGCGCGAGCGCCGCATCGGCGTCGCGCTCGAGGCCGTGCCCGCGCCGAACAACATGCCCGCGCCGTCGGCCCGGCCGATGAAGCTGACACGCGTGACCGACCTGAACCCGCCGAACAACCTGCGGCGAGACCGGTCGCATCGGGCTGCGGAGTTTGGCTACGCCTTTGACGACGGTCGCCTGCTCCTGCACCAGCACGCGCGTGTGCAGGCGATCGACACCGCGTCGCGCCGTGTCCTGTGGCGGTACGAGGCCAAGAGCGACAACCTGTCATCGTCGTACGCTCGGCCGGCCACGCCGTTGGTCGCCGGCGAGCACGTCTACCTCGTTTTCTACCGCGACCGCCGCACCGAACTGACCTGCCTGAACCTCAAAGACGGCAAGCCCGTTTGGCGGGAGTCGTTCGACGACGACGTGATCGGCGAGCCGATCCTCGTCGGGCCGTGGCTTTATGTGCTGAGCGTGCGTCGCGAATTGGGCGATTACGGCGACCTGATCCTGCGACGCATCTCGCCGGCGACGGGCGAATCCGTGCTCAGCGAACGGCTGGTGCGCATGCGCTACGGCGAATCGCTGTTCCGCGTCGGTCGGCCGGCGCTCGTCGGCGACGCGCTGGTGTTCCGCACGGGCGGCGCGCTGGTCTGCTGCGACCTGCTGGGTCGGACGCGCTGGATCCGCCGGCTGCCGTTCGTTCCGCCGCAGGCCTACCCGACACTATTCGAGTCGCAGTCACTGGACGACCTGATTGTCCACGACGGTCGGTATGTCATCGTGTCAAGCCCCGGTTCGCCGACCGTCGCGTCCATCGATGCCCGCAGCGGCGAGGCGCAGTGGACGTACGTTCAGCCGATGCTGCGTCGCGTGGTCGGATCGGCCGACGGCGTGCTCCTCGTTTCGGTGGTCGATCACCTCGAAGGGCTCGACCTGGAGACAGGCAAGCTGCTTTGGCATGTGCCGGAGTCGGCCAGCCCCGGCGCGATCACCATGGCCGACCGCGGCACGGTCATGTCGCTGACGCTCGACGAGGTCTCGCCGCGCGAACGGCGGCGCACTCCCGGCGCGCGGGAAGTGCGTATCGCACGCTGGCGAGACGTCAAGGACGGCACGGTCGTCCGCGAGTTTGGCCTGCCCGAGCATGAGCGCGACATCTACGAGGCCCAACACCTGCTCAGCGACGGCAAGCGACTGATCACGATCACCAACGTCGTCGCCCGCGGCAACAACCCCAAGGCCGTGCTCTCAACGATCGAGCCCGACAAGAACGGCTCGCGCGCGGCCGACGCGAACAACGCCAACGACTCAAACGAAACGCCCGTCCTGCTGCTGAACAGCTTGGACAAAAAGCAACTCAAGTGGAGCGACTGGCACGCGGTCGGCCCGTTCCAGAGCAACAGTTTCAACAACGCTTATCACAACATCTTCCCGCCCGAGCAAAAGATCGACCTCAATGCGCAGTTCGAGGGCGGCAAACTCAAGTGGGACAAGCAGCCGGATTGGCAGGACGGGCAAGTTCACGAATTGTCCGGCCACAACGTTGCGAATTACCTCTACCGCACGGTGGAGTCGCCGGCTGACGGCACCGTCACGCTGTCATTGGGCAGCGACGACGCGATCAAGGTGTGGGTCAACGGCGAACCGGTGTTGCAGCACCTGATCGGCCGGGGCGTCGCGCCGGACCAGGAGCGCGTCAAGATCGCCCTGCGCAAGGGGCAGAACCGCGTGCTAATGAAGATCGTCAACGGCCCGGACGACACCGGCTTCTATTTCGCCGTCAAGTGACGCAAGGCGTCGCGGCGTGACCGGCGTGCCGCGCGTCAAGCGTTGGCCGACCTCCCAATGCAACCCCAACGACCCGGACACGGAATGTTGTTCATGCGACGACTCTTGACGTGCCTCGTCCTGTTCGCAGCCTTACTTGCCGGCACGGCGTCAGCGCAGGACCGCGACGACCGATACTGGGCGATGCTGCGCGACGGCACGGTCGTGATCGGCAAGGACATTCGAGACTGGCACCACGACCACGGCAATCCGCACCTGAACAACAAGCGATTCTTCGACAAGAAGAACCCGCTGCTGCTGCTGCACGACACGACGCTGCCGCTGCTGGACCCGGTCGGGCCTTTCGTCGAGTTCGCCAACGGCGACCGACTGCTTGGAATTCTCAAAGGTGTGTTTCCGCCCGACGTATCCAGCGGTATGCCCGAGCACGCGCAGGTCGAATTGCGTGCGCCGCTGACCGCGTGGGCCAAGCGCGAAGACACCGTGGCCGTGCGCCCGAACCACATCGCGCGCATCGTGTTCGCCGGACGCCCTCAAGGGCCGATCGACCCGGGCACGATCGTGTTCAGCGACGGCCGTCGCGTGCGTGCCAAGGCCATGCGCTGGTCGTCGGCCGGCGTCCGCGCCCTGACCGACAACGACAGCTTCACCGCGACCTGGCTTGAGTTGGCC
This sequence comes from Phycisphaeraceae bacterium, assembly GCA_028284155.1. Lineage (GTDB taxonomy): Bacteria > Planctomycetota > Phycisphaerae > Phycisphaerales > Phycisphaeraceae > JANQSF01. The sequence goes on along the minus strand of JANQSF010000051.1, from coordinate 34,257 downwards.
GAGGTCCACCCGCCGATCGGCATGCGTTTGAACCGTATCGACGCCATCCTGGAAGACGTCACCGCGACCGCACCGGAGGAAGACGGTCGCAAGAAGGATTGGCCGGACCTGGTCGGCCGACTCCGCACGATGGACGGCGCGGTGCTGACCTTCCGTCGGGGCATGACGCGCGCCACCGACAACGACGGGCGACGCAACGTCAAGTATTACCACGCCGTGACGCCGACGTGGGCGCTCGACCCGGTGCTCGTACCTTTTGAAGAAAGTGTCTGGCGCAGCTACCGCGAACCCGAGCAGGTTCCGCTGTCCGTCCTGCCGGGCAGGGCGTTGGCGGAGCGCAGCTACACCGGCTTCGTCTGGCCGTGGAAGCGCGACGCGAACGTGCGCGGCGGCCACCTGGCCAGTGGGCCGTACCTCAGCGACCTGGGCGTCGGCACGCACTCGTACAGCGAGGTCGCCTTCGACCTGCCACCGGGCGCGACCCGTTTCACCGCGTGGGTCGGGCTTGACCGGGCCGTCGGCGGCGGCGGCTGTGTGCGCTGCGTGATCTACAAAGACGAGCCCAAGGGCAAGCCGCTGTGGCGGAGCGACATCATCCGCGGCGGGACCGACCCGGTGCGCATTGACATCGGCGGCCTCGAAGGTGGCAAGCGATTGGTGCTGGTCACCGAGTTCGCGCACAGCGATCGGCCGAAGGGCGCCGACCCGGCCGACATCCGCGACGAGGTCGATTGGCTGAACCCGATGGTCCGCGTCGACCGCTCGAAACTGCCCCGCAGAGACGACGACGATCTGCTCGAGCAGTTCCCGGCGCTGTCGGGTTGGCAGTTGAGCGAGGCCGACCGCCAACGGGTCGAGGTCATTCGCTATTGGCACAGCCCGTCCAGACGCTGGATGGCCGCGATGCGTCCGACGACGAAGGGGCCGTTCAAAAAAGATCAGCCCATTCTCGAATTGACGCGTCGGGTCAAGGTCACACCGGCGTCGGCGTGGGTGCACATCGCCGCCGCGCGACACAGCCACGCCATGGAAGGACACAAGATCCAACTGCACGTCAACGGCGAACACGCCGGCACGATCATGAACGGCGACATCAGCACGGTCACCTCGCGGGGCTCGTACAACGACCGGCGGTGGTCGCTGGGCAAGTGGGCGGGCAAGACGGTTGACCTGAAGATAGTCGTGTTCGGTAACCCGACCAAGTGGGTTGATGCGGCCGGCATCCTGTGGGGGCGGGCATCGGTCGAGCCGATCGTCACCGACCTGCCGGAGACCGGCCAACCCATCAAACCCGACGTGCCGCTGGCGTCGCTCAAGCCGGAACGCTTCGGCGCACGCGGGAAGAACGGCGCGCTGGAAAACGGCAAGACGACGAAGGGGGAACCGTTGACCGTGCGCGGCTACCCGTTCGCCAACGGCTACGCGACGCTGCCATACTCGCCCATCACGTACAAGCTCGACCCGAAATACAAGAGGTTTGTCGCCGTGATCGGTCTGGCACACGGCTCGGGCAGCGCCGGAGAGTTCCGCATCAAGTTCGACGACGGGAAGGACAAGAAGGACGGGGACGCCTCGCAAGCTGAACTCGAAAAGCAAGGCCTCATCTGGTCGAGCGGGAAGTCCAAGGGTGACGATGACGACGACAAACCGGCCGGCATCTTCGGCCGACAGACGCCGGGCCGACAGATCATTGTCGACATCCCCGAGGGCGCGAAGACGATCACGATCTACCACCACGGCAAAGAGGAGAACTACGGCGCGTGGGCTGAGGCGGGGTTTATGTTGGAGTGAGTCGGTAGGGAGTGGTGACCCTCGAAGTCAGGAGAGTGGCGAGGGACGAGGGACGAATGGCGAGTGACGAAGTCGGAGGAGGTCGGGAGTCGCATAGGTCAGATCGGTTGACCAGACACCGGTCATCTTTGTGAGGTTGGGTGACCTAGCCTATCTCAATGCTATCTTCAGAAGAACGTTGACGAGACCGAGAATCGCCAGAAAGATCAACGCTGGCAGGAATAAACGAAAAACCGCGCCCCATACTGCCATCGCAGGCACACTCTCCACCATCTCCTTCTGCACCCGTAACCGATCGAGTTCCTGCGCGTCGTAATCGACGGATTTGCCGGATTGAATACGACCTGCGATTACCTGCAACTCTTCGCGATACGCCTGCTGCACTTCCGCGTCATCGCAGGCAAATCGGCCGACCGAGAGGTAAACGCTCTTGACCTCGTCGTCGTCGGAATTGGAAGGATCGAAGCCACACAGGCGGCATTGCTCCAATGCCGCCTCCTTTTGACTTCCACACTGGACGCAGATTGCAAAGCCCATCACTACGCTCGTATCCAAAAGAGTTCAGGCTGACTCGTTCAACACTACACTGACGGCGTATGCACTGTGACCTTGGTGTCGGTTGTGGGCAGTGCCTGAATCGCGAGCGCCAACGGCGCAATGAACAACCAACCTGCAAACGCCGGAACGCTCATCAACACGGCAACCCACGGCGCCCGAATCCGTCGGCCGCGTAAACGGATCGGATACGGCTGATTGACAAAGGATGGAGCCAATCGCCGCACCGCCCGCAGTTGGTCGGTTGACTTGAAGGGCGACAACGCCATCTCGCGTAACGTCAGCCTTGGCGATCGACAGTAGACCCACAGGGCGATCAACATCGAAACCACGCCGCATGACGCCGTCATGATTGCGGATTGCGCGCTAACACCAAACCGCCCCAGGCAGAACGTAAAGCCGACCAACGCCAGGATAGCCACAGCTTGCGTCAGCGACCATCGGCGGTGATGTTCCAGACAGATCGTCGCATCCGACTCAAGAACGAGTAGAAACCTTTGGATCAACCGCCATTCATGTCGATCCAAAACGGCGTGATGATCGCTGAAATCGTCGTAGTGAAACCAAAGGGACGAGACAACGTGACTAACGGTCGGGTCTTCGGTACTTGATCTGATTTCTTGAAGTTCATCGTCGAATGACACGGCGGCGATCTCGTCGTCCAAGTACTGTCGCACGACATCAATCAACCGAGCGCGTGCCGCACGGTCAATGTTTGATACGCTGGAATCGCTATACGACTGAGCGGGCATGAGCTTCGTGCGGTTCTCGCCCCAACCCGCGTCGTTCACTTCTTATCCAACACCGCCTGCACAACCTTCGTCCACGCCGCGTACCCCTTGGCGTTCAGGTGCAGGCCGTCTTTGAGGAAGAAGTCTTTGCGCGGCTTGCCGTCGTCGCCGAGGGTGGCGGCGTCGGTCGGGGCATAGGCTTGCTTGGGGTCGTTGTCGATGACGGCCTTGATCTTCGCATTGGCGTCGCGCATCTTCGGCCAAAGGTTCCAGCGTGACAGGCTGGGTTTGATCGGCACGTACACGATGCGCGCCTCGGGCAATTTCTCGCGCACGCGTTTGACGAACAGCTTGTAGTGCGCGACGACCGTGTCGGCTGACTTGCCGAACGCCATATCGTTGTCGCCCGCGTAAAGCACGATCGTTTTCGGTTTGTAAGGCCAAACGATGCGGTGCGCGTAGAACGTCGAGTCTTCGATGTGTGACCCGCCGAACCCGCGGTTGATGGCCGGCAGGTCGGGGAAGAACCTCTTGAGGTCCCACCCGCGGATGCTCGACGAGCCGATGAACAGCGTTGCACCGGTGGGCGGCGTTTCTTTCTTGTCGGCGGCCTCAAACTTTTGGATCGTCTTCTCCCACTTGCGCGGGTCGTACTTCTTGTCGGTCTGCGCGTGCGCGGCGTGGGTGAGGAGGGTGACGGTTAAGGTCAAGGCGAGTGACGTGAGCAAATGGGGTTTGTTCAACATGAGAATCACCTGACGCATGGATGTTGGTTTGGGACGTTGATGATGGGGTACGTATTTGGGGTGCGTCTCAGTTATACCACGCATCACGCGCAGTCTCGGATCGTTGCCCACTCACCAACCGTTGATCCTTCGGGTGCATGCGTAGGGTGGGCACTGCCCACCATCGTGTTTCGATGCGCTGCCGTACTCTGTGGTGGGCAGTGCCCACCCTACGTCGGCGGCGTTGCGCGCTTCACCCGCGTTCGGCCTCGCACTGCCAGCAGACGTCGAAGGTGCCGGGGTTTTCTTCGCCGCAGCCCTTGCAGACCCAGTCGGCTTTTGGCTCGTCGGCTTGCGGCGGCGGCGGCAGGGGCAGGTCGCGGCGGTGGCGGACGACCAGGTCGACGGCGGCCCAGAAGTCGTCTCGCGGGACGGTGACGGCCGGCTGTTGCGTGACGCCAAACTTGAAGCCGAACGCCTCGTCGAATGCGTTCATCTGGCTGCCCACGACGATGCCGTGCGTGCGCAACAGGGCGATCAGTTCGTCGTCCGGTCGCACCGGTTCGCCGTCGACGTAGAGCGGCGGGAACGCGCCCTCGGGCAGGTAGTCGTCGGGCGAGAACGGTCGGCCGCACTCCGGGCAGCGGTGTTCGCCGACGCCGTTGAGGTTGTAGTCGCACGACCGACACAGCAAGCCCAGGTCGGGCATGGGCAGTGCATACGGGTCAACCAGTGGCGGGCCGGGGTCGGGCATGGGTTGATCTTACGCTGCGGCGGTGACGTGTTCGCCCTTCAGCCCCGGGCATTGTCCTCGTTGTTCTACACGAGTCGAGTCGCAGAATTAAAAGATGCAGTGCCGTGCCGGGCGGGCCTGCTCAAACGCCGCAGCGGCTTGGCGCTGCGCTTCAACGGAACGGCTTCGCCGTGAAGACCACATCAGATGAGGGGCCTCGCCGCCGGCCCCTCAAACTCCCCGGCCCCCCCTGGAAGGGTGGGCCAATCATTGCGCGCCCGACGCACGCCCGAACCTTCCGGGGGCGGCCGGGGGTTTTATCCGGGGGTGGGGCTGGCCGCAGAAGGCCCCAATCGCCCGCGCCCTTGGCGTGTGCGGCGCGGAGGGTGTGATCGCGGGCGAAACAGGGTGGTCTGCTGGCGCCAAGTCCGAGCCACTCTGGCGATTGAAGAGGCCCGTCCGGCAGGACACCGCCTCTCTACGCCGGTCGGCCTGACTTGGGTAGAAAAGCTAGAGCGAAGCCCGGGCTGAAGGGGCGGGATCGCACTGCACTTGTGACACCCGTCACACCCGATCACAACATGACCATGCACAGCGCGGTGATCACGCAAGCGCCGATGAGGTTGATGATGAGTCCCTCGCGGGCCATGCGGGCGACGGTAAATTTTTCGGTACCGAACACGATCGCGTTTGGCGCGGTGGCGACGGGGAGCATGAACGCGCAGCTCGCGGACAGGACGGCCGGCATCATGAGCAGGGCCGGGTCGATGTTGGCGGCCTTGCCCGCGGCGAGCAGGATGGGCATGAGCAGCGCGGTCGTCGCGGTGTTCGACGTGACCTCGGTCAGGAACGTCACAGTGAGACACACGGCGAAGATCATGAGCACGGGCGACCAATTGGTGATGCCGCTCAGCTCGTCGCCGATGACCTGGCTCAAGCCGGATGCGTCGAACGCGCGGGCGAGTGCGATGCCGCCGCCGAAAAGGATGAACAGTCCCCACGGCACGCGCACCGCCGACTTCCAGTCGAGCAGTTTGCCACCCTCGCCGTCGGGCAGGAGGAACAGCAGGACGCAGGCGATCAGCGCGACGGAACTGTCGTGCGCGATCGGTGTGTTGAACCAATCGCTCCAGCCGCCGAACGGCTGCTTGCGGAACATCCACGCCAGCGCGGTGATGGAAAAGACGACCAGCACCCGCCATTCGGGCGACCGCCAGGCGCCGGACTTGGGGATCTCGACGTGTTCGGCTTTGCCGAGGCCGCGCGTGACCCACAGCCAGATGATGGGCAGCATAATGAACACAACGGGCAGGCCCATCTTCATCCAGCCGAGGAAAGTGATCGGCGACCGATCTGTTTCAGCGAGGTGCTTGTTGTAGCTTTCGAGGAAGAGCAGGTTCGGCGTCGTGCCGATCGGCGTGCCGAGCCCGCCGACGCTCGCGGCGTAGGCCATGCCCAGCAGCAGCGGGATGGTCAACCGCTGGTCTTTGGCGTCGGCGACGACGGCCAGCGCGATGGGAAGGAGCATGAGCGTGGTCGCGGTGTTGGAGATCCACATCGAAAGCACGGCCGACGCGACCATGAAGCCGAGCACGAGCCGTCGACCGCCGTACCCGCCGACGGCGCGCACCATGCCCAGCGCCAGTCGCCGGTGCACGCCGCTTTTCTCCATCGCCTGCGACAGGATCGACCCACCGAGCAACAGCAGGACGAGTTTGTCGCCGTATGCGCCGGCCACCTGTTTGTGGTCGAGGATGCCGAAGACGGGGAAGACCGCCAACGGGACGAGCGACGTAGCGGCGATCGGGATCGCCTCGAACATCCACCAGATCGCGCAGACGGCGGTAACCGCTGCGGTGATGCTGGCCGGGTTCGACAGGTCGGCGTCGCGACACGCCAGGTAGGTCGCGCCGGCCGCGACAAGCCCGCCCCATGTTGCCCACGTCTTCACGTTCCACATGGGGCGACATGCTAACAAGGTGCGACACGCCCTTCAGCCCCGGACGTTGGCTGGGCACCCGTCAATCTGAACATCGAAAGAGACCCGACGTTTCCAAACAATCGCACAACGGCCCGTCATCGGTCCCCGGGCAGAGCCCGGGGCTGAAGGTGGCGGGCGGTCGCGTGGCGATTCCCACCCAGATTGGGTGATATCCCCCACTTGTCGAACGGCGAACCCTGTGCACGGCCGCTGAAACGGGTTCGTCGCCCTGGCACGCCGCGTGCATCTAGTCCCCGCGACGCGACGACGAGTCGCGACCCAAATGCAAACACCCAATGACAAGGACCTGCCATGACACGCCAAGCCAACGACAACGTCCGCTTCTACGAGCAACTCGAAGGCCGCGTCCTGATGAGCGCTGTAGGCGCTGAATCGGTCGCCAACACCCCGCAGCCGACCGATACCGCGCCGGTCGTCGTCGAGACGCTGGGCAGCGGCGGCGGGATCCTGAACGACGGCGGCACGCTGAACGCCACCGGAGATCAGGGCGGCGGCGGCATCTTCAACAACGGCGGGCTGGTAGCCGCTAGCCCAGGAAACGGCGGCGGCGTCCACTCGAAAGCCCGCGCCGGCGGCGGGATCGAAGACAACGCCGGTACAGTGCACGCCACCGGCGATCAGGGTGGAGGCGGGCTCTTTAACAACGGCGGGACGTTGAACGTTCAGGAAATCAACGGCGGCGGGTTGCACATCACCTCTTCTAGCGAAGGCGGCGGACTGTGGAACGACGCCGGCGGCACGTTGAACTATGGCCCTGGCAACGGTGGCGGCCTGCACAACCACGCCCGAGCAGGCGGCGGGATCGAGAACAACGCGGGAACCGTGAACGCCACCAACGGCCAGGAAGGCGGCGGGCTGTGGAACTCGTCCACGGGTACGATGACGCTGACCGAGGTCGCGTAGCGACGATGGTGATGCCTCAGGCGAGGTCAGCCGACGTCTACGAGACGAAGCGACACGACTCACGTTTGTAAGTCATTCGCGTCTGCGTCTTGCTCGGCGGCGGCACCTTGACCATCCGATGACTGCTTTGCTCCGAACACGCGTAGACACGCTGTATCGCCAACACGGTCATGATCAGACAAATGACCATCAGGGCGATGTTGATCGCCCGTTGTTCGGTCTTCAGCGCAGCGATGGCGGCGAACACCGTCGCGAGCGCCGGCAGAGCGACGCCCACAACGCTCCACACCTTGGACGTTGAATCGACGTCTGGCATGTTGAATCCCCAGGTCGACGTGCAAAAGAAGGATCGTGCGATCCCCAATCACAAGATAGATTCAGGCGACACCCCCGCCGTGTCAAGCGGGTCGGCCCGGTCCTGAATCTGGCATCGGCCGGTCGGACTCCGATAAGCCCTGTTTCCGGGCCTGTAAACGGCGTGCATTTCTTGCATCGGCTGGGAAATCAGCCGATCGGGGAGTTATGGTAATGGGGGCGGGCAGGTTTGCGTCCGCCCTGGGTGGCTTTCGTTCACGATCTAACTTGAGGAATCGGCTATGACACGCGCCTTGTCTTGCTGGATGTGTGTGGTTTTGGTCGCGCTGACGGTCGCCGGGCCGACGGCGTTGGCGGCGGACGACGCGGCGGTTGCCAAACGCGGGCAACAGACGATCAACAAGGCCGTGGCGTTCCTACGCAAGACGCAAGCCGCCGACGGCAGTTGGTCGGCCCAATCGGGTCCGGCCATCACGGCGCTGGTCCTGACCGGCCTGCTCGATCAGCCGAACATCGACGCGAACGACCCGACGGCGCGCAAGGCGATCGAGTACCTGCTGCGCAAGCAGCGGAACGATGGCGGCATCCACGACGGCATCCTGGGCAACTACAACACGTCGATCTCGATCTCGGCGTTGTCGCGGATCGTGCCCGACCCGCACAAGCCGCCGAGCGACCCGACGGCGTTGCAAAAGCGCGTCGCCGCAGCGATGCTCAAGGCCGAGCGGTACGTCCGCAAGCTGCAATACCAAAGCGGCGTGGACGAGCAGGGCCGACCGATCACCGAGAATCACCCACACTTCGGCGGGGTCGGATACGGCAAGCACGGCCGACCGGACGGCTCGAACACGCAGATGTTCGTGCAGGCGTTGATCGACATGAACATCGACTGCAAAGACCCGGCCGTGCTGCGGGCGGTCGGCTTCATGAACCAGTTGCAAGGGTCGAGCACGAACAAACGGTTCGGCAAGCAGATTCAGCCGGACGGCGGCGCGATCTACGCGCCGAGTATCAACAAAGACCACATCGGTATCCCGCAGTCGCAGGCCAGCCAGGACATGATCGACGAGGGCAAGGCCGGCCGACCGGTAAGCAACCTGCGCACCTACGGCTCGATGACGTACGCGATGTTCAAGACGTACATCCACGCGCAGCTCGAACCGGGCGACAAGCGCGTGACCGACGCGGTCAAGTGGTTGCAGCGCAACTACACGGTGTCGCACAATCCGGGGATGCCGGAAGAACGCAAGATGCAGGGGCACTACTACTACCTGGTCACGATGGCCCGCGCGCTGGACGCGTGGCATTCGCTGCGCGACCGGCACCTGACCGACGCAGCGGGCAAGCGCATCCGCTGGGACCACGACATGGTCAACCTGTTCGCCAAGATGCAACGGGCGGACGGGTCGTTCATCAACGAGGCCGACCGCTGGCTGGAAGGCGACCCGAACCTGGTGACCGGCTACGCCGTGATCGCGATGACGCAGGCGATGCGTCAGTTGCAGTAACGCGGTTTCACGACACCGAACGATTACATGCGAAGCCGGGCCATTGAAATGGCCCGGCCTTTTTGTGCGCGGATCAAACCGCATTCGTCATTCTTCATCCACTGCCGCTTGACCGTCTTGCCGTTATACTCCGCGCATGTCAGACGCAAGCGAAACCAAGTCACGGGCGATGAAGACGGGGCAACCCGGCGGTCACTTCGACCAGATGATGCGGCAAACCAGGGCGCACCACGTGTCGCTGAGCGCGATGGCCGATCAAAAGGCCAACATGCTGCTGACGATCAGCGCGATCGTGATCCCCTTGACGGTCGGCTACCTGCAAGAGGAGGCATTCCGATGGCCGGCCATCGTGTTGATCGGATTCAACATGCTCACCGTTCTGCTGGCCACCTACACCATCATGCCGAAGATTCGGCCAAAGAGACTAGCCAACCCCACGGGGCGTCTGTTCAACCCGCTGTTCTTCGGTGACTTTGAGGCGCTCAGCTACGACGAGTATCTCGAATCGATGGAACGCGTGATGCACGACCCGGCCTCGGCCTACGAAGCGCAGATCCGTGAGGTTTACGTCATGGGGCAATACCTCTCGAAGCACAAGTACCGCTACCTTCGGCTGAGCTACCTGTCTTTTCTTTGCGGCGTGTTCAGTGCCGCGGCCGTCTGGCTTGGCACCAGCCTCGGGATGGGCGCGGCGTGAGCGGCCAGGCCGATACGAACGTGTGGTCGCCAACTGACGCAACACCCGCGTTGGCCGAAGCATGGCGGTGGTCGAACACCCAGCTCGACCGCCTTGCAGAGTCACTGAACAATCGATTAGACGGCGTTGATACGGTGCGCTGCGTCGCCGCCTGCGGGTCGCTCGGTCGGTTGGAAGCGTCGTCGCATTCCGATGCCGATCTGCTGGTCGTGCTGCAAGACGACGTGTCGTGTGATGAATCACAAGCGCGCGATGCGTCTGACCGGGTGGCACAAGCCGTGCGCGACGTTGGATTCGAAGCGTCCAAGCCGGGTGGCGTGTTTGCTCAGCCGACGTCGCTGGCGGCGCTGGCCGACCCAAAGACGCGCGGGCTCGTCGCGGACGACCCCGTGCTGTTCGCGCAGCGGTTGCACGTCTTGCTCGACGCTCGATCGGCGTATCGACCTGACGCGTTCGAAGCTGTGCGCGAGAGCGTGCTCGACCGAACCATCGGGCCGTTCGGCGGCGCCGGCTGGCGCAACACGACGGGCATTCACCCATGGGAGTACCTGCTGAATGACCTGCGTCGTCACCGCGCGGCGGGGCTCGCTTGGCGGCAGTGGGATTTCGATCCGCAACGCGGCGGTTGGGGCACCCGGCAGGCCAAGATGCGCCACAGCCGACTGATCGAGTACGTCGCGCTGACGTGGCTGTTGGCTGAGTCGACCTTGCACGGCGACGACGCGCGTGCGTGGGTGACGCAACGTTTGCGCCTGACGCCGATGCAACGGCTGGCGGCGGTGTACGACGCGCGCGGGGATGAGGGGTTTGAGCAGGTCGCGGTGTGTATGGAACGGTTTGTACGAGCGATGGCCGACCCGCGGTTTCGTGATGAGTTGGCGGAATCGCCTGTACCGGCCGGAGATGACGCAACGGGGTCCTCTTTGACAACCGTTTCGCTGCAACACGCCGAAGGACTGTCGTCGTTGCTGACTGAGTTCTTACTACGTCATGCGGGCGCGTGGGATGCGCGCGTTGTTGCGACGATGGTGTTGTGACGCATCGCTGTAGGGTGGACACTGCCCACCATCAGTTCTCGTTGAGCCTTGGTGTTCCGTGGTGGGCAGTGCTCACCCTACACGAACGTCTCGACAATCGTCATTGCGTTTCCGTTGGCGCGCTGTGCCTTCCACAATTCCATCTCTACGTGCTCTCGTTGACCTCGGTGGTTCAACCCGATCGGTCAACAATCGCGCTAAGCCGCAAGCGGCCGATCGTTGTGTCGGTATCATGTTGGCCATGCAGCACGACTGGATCGACATCTCGACACCGTTACAGAACGGCATGGTGCATTGGCCGGGCGACCCGGCGTTTGTCGCGACGCGGAAGGTCGACATGGCCGACGGGAACGTGTGCAACCTGACACACCTGGACATGTCGGCCCACACTGGCACGCACATGGATGCGCCGCTGCACTTCGTCCGCGACGGCGTGTCGATGGACGCAATGCCGCTGGACGCGGTGGTCGGCCCGGCGCGGGTCGTGGCGATCGACGACCCGGTCGCGATTCAGCCGAGCGAGTTGGAGAAGTTCGACATCCGAGCGGGCGAGCGGATCATCTTCAAGACACGGAACGCACGGCGGGATTGGCACGATCAGCCGTTCGACGAGGACTTCGTCCACATCAGCGCCGACGCCGCGCGATACCTGGTCGAACGGCAGGTCAAGACCGTCGGCGTCGATTACCTGTCGATCGGCGGATACAAGACCGACGGCGTCGAATGCCACCAGGTCATGCTCGGCGCGGGTGTGTGGGTGATCGAAGGGCTTCGGCTGAACGACATCGAGCCGGGCGACTATGAACTGGTGTGTCTGCCGTTGCATCTGATGGGCGCGGAGGGCGCGCCGGCCCGCGCGATCATTCGGCCAAGCCACGGGGCGAAACACGGTGTGCGATACGACTGACCCGTCGCACCACGCGTGGCCACCATCGGCCGACGTCGGTCATGACGACCGGGAACAGCAGGACGTTCTCGAGGAAGAGGATGTTCATCATCGGCAGTGATGCGGCGTGCATCGAACCAATGACGACGAGCCAGGCGTAGCGAAACCAGCGCGAGATCAAACAGAGCGGAGCGAGCACTTCGAAGAGTGTGGTGAGGGCAAAACCGACGCGGGCGACGGGGATGAGCCAGCGGTGTTCGAGCAGGACCGAGCCGGCGGTGAAGCCGAAGGTGCTGTGGCCGTGAGCGCGAGCGGCGCACCAGGCTTCGACCGTGTTTGACGTGAAGATGCCGGGCGTCGCGTGGGCGAACCGGTAGGCGCCGGTCGCCGCGTAGGTCGCGAGCATGACAAGCGTGAGCGCGAGCAGCGCGGCGGAGCCGGCGGGCGAACGGTCGTCCGGCTTGTAATCCGGCGGTCTTTGCCAATCACCGATCGCGCCGTTCGCGGGACACACCGCCAGGATGTACGCGGCATAGAGCAGGACCAGTTCGTTGTGATCGACGTAGCTGTAGCTGCGCACGATGCCCTGATAGAACGTCAGCCCGATCGCCGCGAGCACGGCGATGGTCTGGTACGGCCGAACACCGATCATCGCCGCGGCGATAAACAGAAGCAGGACGGTCTTGCCGCCGAGGAGTAGGCCGTCAATATAGACAACGTTCAGCCAATCGGCGGGCAACCAACTGAGCACACCTACCGCGTGCAACTCGGCGCGCGGCAGGACCGCCAAGTCGCCGATCGGGTCGGATGCGAGTGTGTACAGCCAAACCGCCCAGACCCAGAAGCGGACGAAGCCGAGCGTGCGCCATGTGACGTGTTCGTGGAGCATGGTCATGGCCGCGCCGGGATGTTTTCAATCACCACTTCAACCCTCCCGACGCGCTGCCGCCGGATCGACCTTTCACCTTGATAGTCGTCCAACGGGACGGTGCAGCGATCGACATCGACGTAGACGACAGGGTCGTCGGCGTGGCGTTGGTTGTGCAGTTTGGCCAGCGCTTGGATCAGATCGGCGGCACGCCGCCAAGCGGGCAACTGCGCCGCACTGCCGTCGGCCGGCAGGTCTTTGAGACGTTGGCGGAGCCGTGCGTCGGCGCGCAAACGGTCGAGCGACGACGCGGCGCGGCCGGGGTGGAGCCGGATCGTTGCGCCGCTGCGGGTCGTGGCGTTCAGATCGAAGTAGACGGGGTCGTCGCCGCTGCCCGCGGAGAACATGTGCCAATCGGGCAGCGGGAATCCCGCATAGGTCATGTGGCCGACGACGACGGCGAGCGGTGCGGCGACGATCAATGCGCGTTGCGTTGGCCGAAACGAACTGACGAACGTCCGAAAACGCCGGTGAACAGCGAGGCAGGCCGCCAGTGAGACGAATACGGCGGCCTGGACGAGTACGGGGCGTGGCGTACCCATCGCGTATGGCGCGGCGAAGGCGAGGGCGGCCGCGGCCAGTGCGACATACATATGGATACGGGGTCGCGTGTGAGAGGCCATACGGGGATTGTAAAGGGACGCGTTACGCGGGCTGTTCCGGTTGTGCGGACTGCGTGATCGTTGCGGGCGATTCGGGCTTTGCCGGTCGTGCGAGGGCGGGCGGTGTGAAGTCCGGGGCATCGTTGACGAGGGTATGGACCTTTCAAGTCGGGCCACCGATAGCAAGGCTTGTCGCACACAGTTTGTGGCGACCCCCCAGCCCTTCGCGGGCGATCCGCCTTGCCGGCAAACGGATCGTTGCGTGCTTGATCGGCACGTTGCGTTGGAACGGGACGGTCGCTTCGACTAAAGGGCGGCGCTGGCGGCCGACCCCGCGGAGGCGGGATTGTTGGCCGATCATGCGATCGACGTTCGGACGCCTCGACGGATCACGATGACCGTCGCGGCACGGAGGCTGGCCACGGAGGTTGGCGGCCGTCCCTCGTTTGACAATGGGCATGAAGCCCGCCAACTAACTGGGTTGCCAATCAACCGCAACGGATGATCGGCCGCGACTCCCCGAGAGGTATTCCGCGGTCGGCCAGCAAGGAGAAGAATTGCAATGAGTCGAATCATCACAAACGTAAGCTCGCAAATCGCACAGCGCATCAGCGGCCAGCAGAACCGAGGTCTGCAGACGTCGCTCGAACGTCTGAGCACAGGTCTTGCGATCAACCGCGGTTCGGACAACCCGGCCGGCCTGATCGCCAGCGAGAACCTGCGTTCTGAGAAGACGCAGATCTCGGCCGCGATCGGCAACGCCGAACGCGCCGAACAGGTCGTCAACATCGCCGAGGGTGGCTTGGCCGAGGTCAGCACGCTGCTGAACGAGTTGCAGGGCCTGGTCGGTGAAGCGGCGAACGACTCCGGCCTGAGCCTGGAGGAGAAAGAGGCGAACCAGCAGCAGATCGATCAGATCCTGCAGACGATCGACCGGATCAGCGAAACCACCAGCTTCCAGGGCACGCAGTTGCTCAACGGCGGTTTCGAGTTCCAGGCCAGTTCGGTTCACGCGAACGTGTCGGACTTCCAAATCAACGCCGCGAAGGTCGAGCACGGCGGCTCGGTGAGCGTGGAGGCCATCGTGACGGGCTCCGCGCAGCACGCGGGTCTGTTCCTGTCGGCCGGCGCAGCCGCGCTGGATCTGACGGACGCGTCGAGCAAGTTCACCTTCGAGGTGGCGGGCGTTGACGGCACGCGTGAATTCAGCTTCGCGTCGGGCACGACGTTGAACGCAGTGCGTGACACGATCAACAACTTCACGAGCGTCACGGGCGTTTCGGCCGCGGTCAGCGGCACGGGCGTCGTGCTCAAGAGCACAGAGTTCGGCTCGCAGCAGTTTGTGAGCGTGAACGTGTCCAGCGTGGGCGGTCAGGCCGGCGCGGTGCATAACCTGTCGAGCACGGACGAAGACGTGGCGGCGACAGCCGGCGCGACGGCGTTCAGCTCGGTGGCGGCTCCGATCCGCGACGAAGGCCAGGACGTGACGGCGATCATCAACGGCATCACGGCCCGCGGTAACGGCAAGGTCGCTTCGGTCAACACCGACGCCCTGGCGATCGAGCTCGAGCTGACTACGGCCGCGTCGCAGGCCGCCGCATCGTTCACCGCTCTGTCGGTGGCCGACTCCGGCGCCAAGTTCAATATCGGTGCCGATGTCAATCTGACGAACAAGATCGCGCTTGGCCTGCCGAGCGTGGCGTCCCGGCACCTGGGCAACGGCTCAACGGGATTCCTGGACTCGCTTGGCGGCGCCGGTGCCAATAACGTGGTCGATGGCAACGTCGGCCAGGCTCAGAAGGTCGTGGACAAGGCGATCAACCAGATCTCCAGCCTCCGCGGTCGACTCGGCTCGGTGCAGAACAACGTGATCGGTTCGACGATCCGTTCGCTGGGCGTGGCTCTGGAGAACACCAGCGCGGCCGAGAGCTCAATCCGCGAGACCGACTTCGCACAAGAGACAGCCAACCTGACACGGCAGCAGATCCTCGTCGCCGCGTCGAACAACGTCCTGAGTATCTCGAACTCGCTGCCCCAGAGCGTGCTCGGCCTGCTCGGGTAAGTCGAAACGAGGGCAACGCGCGACGCGTTGACCGATAATCCAATCACACGATAGAGCGACCCGTCCGCGGGTCGCTCTTTTCTTATGCGCTGACAGGCTGGGAACTGTATGAAGAGTGGAGTGCAGCGCCCTCGCCGGGCGGGCCTGCTCAATCGCCGCAGTGGCTCGTACATCGCGCCGGTCGATCACCGTGTTGCGCCCACGATAGCCCCTCTCGCTCCGCACACGTCTAAGGCGCGGGCGAGCGCGGCGCCAAGCCACTGCGGCGCTTGTGCGGGTCCGCTCCGGCGAGGGCTTCGTCTTCTATAGGTTCTTACTCTGACCGCATCGTCATCCAATCACTTCACTTCGACCATGGCGTGCGTGTGTTGTTTCGCCCCTTCGCGAACGCTGTGATCGCGCGTTATCCGGACACGTCTGAATTGACCTGCGATTCACATCGCCGTTTGCGCGGTGTGTAGGGGGTTTTTGGCCTTTTTCGTCTGTACCGGTTGTGACGACCTTAAGCCGTGTAGCGGTCGTGACGATGCATGCGGCAAGACCGAGACAGGGCAAGCGCCCCTACCCCCAGACGGATTGTTATGTCGTTGTCCGATAAAGAACTCGCCCGATTTGACTGCGGCCAAGCCGAGTCAACTTCCGACCAACAGACTGCGTCGGTGAGATTGACAAGGCCCGACCGTGCGACTCGGAGCGACGGACCGCGACGGGGCCTTGTTGAAGATATACCGCGTTGTCTGATCGGATCGGATCGGAAGACCGCATCGGTGGCAGGACGCCCGACCCCCCAAGGCGTGAATCATCGTAACTGGTTCACGGAGGACCCCCAGTCATGAGTCGCATCAACACCAACGTCAGTTCCTTGATTGCCCAGCGCATCCTGGGCCAACAGAACAGTGACCTGACCAAGTCACTGGAGCGCCTGAGCACAGGCCTCGGCATCAACCGCGGCGCGGACGACCCCGCCGGATTGATCGCCAGCGAGAACCTGCGCTCCGAAGAGGCCGCCCTCACCGCCGCGATCGGCAACGCCGAACGCGCCGACCAGGTGATTAACATCGCCGAAGGCGGCCTTCAGGAGATCAACTCGCTGCTGATCGAGCTGCAAGGTCTCGTCGGCGAATCCGCCAACGACGCCGGGCTTAGCCAGGCAGAAAAAGAGGCCAATCAGTTGCAGATCGATTCGATCCTGCAAACGATCGACCGCATCTCGTCGTCGACGAGCTTCCAGGGCATTAAGTTGCTCAACGGCACGTACGACTTCACGATCAGCGGTCAGGCCACGACCATCGCCGACTTCCAGATCAACGCCGCCAAGCTCGAGACGGGCGACAGCCGCACGGTGAACGTGCTGGTCACCGCCTCCGCTCAGCACGCGGGTCTGTTCCTGTCGGCCGGCGCCGCCGCACTTGACCTGACGGCCGCCACCAGTTCGTTCACCTTTGAGGTGGCCGGTACGCTGGGCTCACGTGAATTCAGCTTCGCGTCGGGCACAACACTCGCCAGTGTCGTCAGCGCCGTGAACACCTTCACGAGCGTGACCGGTGTCAGCGCCGCGACCAGCGGCACGGGCATCGTGCTCAAGAGCACGGGTTTCGGCTCGCGGCAGTTCGTCTCGGTCGACATCGCCAACGATGGCGGCCAGGCCGGCGCGATTCACGCCCTCAGCTCAAACGACGAAGACGTCGCCCGCACGGCTGGCGCGACCGCCTACTCGGCTGTCACCAACGCCATCCGTGACGAAGGCCAGGACGTCAACGCGATCATCAACGGCATTGCCGCCACCAGCGACGGCAAGGTCGCGCAGATCAACACCGACTTCCTCGACCTCGAGGTCGAGCTGACCACGGCCGGCGCCCAATCCGCGGCGGCGATCACCGCCTTCACGATCACCGGCGGCGGCGCGAAGTTCAATCTCGGCCCGAACGTGGACATCAGCAACCAGGTGTCGATCGGCATCAGCAACGTCGCGACGCGCAACCTGGGCACGGTGACCGACGGCTTCCTGGACGACCTGGGCAACGGCGCCTCGGCGAACGTCGTCGACGGCAACATCGAGAACGCGCAGAAGATCGTCAACAACGCGATCAGCCAGGTCTCGACGCTTCGCGGTCGACTCGGAGCGTTCCAGTCGAACGTCATCGGCGCCACCATCCGGTCGCTCGGCGTCGCCCTCGAGAACACCAGCGCCGCCGAGAGCGTGATCCGCGACACCGACTTCGCCTCCGAGACGGCGAACCTCACCCGGTCGCAGATCCTGGTCAACGCCGCGACAAACGTGTTGGCCCTCGCCAACCAGCAGCCGCAATCCGTGCTCGGACTGCTCGGGTAATCAACGTAAATAGCCGGCCCGTCCCGGGCCGGACAGAACAGGACATTCAGCATCGTCTCACGCGGACCCGCGCAAGCGGGGATCCGATCACTGATGCGGGCGGCGACCTTCGGGTCGCCGCTTTTTTTGTGCGCAACGCACACGCAAGACGGCCCCCTACCGCTTGCCCTTGTAGCCGGGATTCGCTTTCGGCAACTTCGCACCGACCTGCTTCAGGTGCGCGAACAACTGCGCGTCGAGTTCGCGGACGCGGTCAGGCATCTGTGACGCGAGGTTGGTCGTCTCACCGAGATCGTCCTTCAGATTGAACAACTCATATGTCGGGCCTTCCCAGAAGCGGATGAGTTTGTAATCGCCTTTGCGGATGATCGAGTATGGGCCGGGCGCGTGGCGGTAGTGCGGGAAGTGCCAATAGACGGCGTCGCGACCGATCGGTTGCTTACCACTGGACCGCAGGTGCGGGACGAGCGAGACACCGTCGATCTTCGGGCCTTGGTGTTTGACACCGGCCAGCGCAAGAATGGTCGGCAGATAGTCAACACTGGTCACCGGCTCGTGCGAAACCGATCCGCCCTTCACGACGCCAGGCCAATTGATGATGACTGGCACCCGGATGCCGCCCTCGTACGCGTAGCCTTTGCCGCTGCGCAGCGGCGCGTTTTCCGTCGGGCTGCCGTTGCGGTCAAGACCGCCGTTGTCCGACGTGAAGATAATGACCGTGCGTTCGGCCACACCCGCCTCATTGAGCGCCTCGACGATACGCTTCGTGGCCTGATCGACGCTGTGTACCATCGCCGCGTAGGCCGCATTCTTCTGCTTCGACTCGTTCGGTTTGTTGCGGTAATGATCGACAAGGTCTTGGCGCGCCTGGATCGGCGTGTGCACCGCGTAGTTGGCCATGTAAAGGAAGAACGGCTTGTCCTTGTTCGCCTTGATGAACCGTGCCGCCTCGATCCCTTCGCGGTCGGTCAGGTATTCGCCGGGTGTCAACGCCTTGACCGGCGGGTCGAAGTCGTAACGCTTGACCGCGTACGGCGCGTGGTACGACGGCGGTTGGCCCAGGTCGCATCCGGCGAAGTTGTAGTCGAAGCCCTGGTGCTGCGGGAAGTGCGGCGGGTCGCCCAGGTGCCACTTGCCGATGTGCATCGATACGTAGCCGGCCGGCTTGAGCGCCTCGGCGATCGTTTGCTCGCGGTGCTCCATCCAGAACGGGTTAGGCGGGCAAAGCAGTTTGCGGTTCGCGCTGCCGACGTACTCCGTCGGATTCACCGTCGGATTCTTGCCGCCCCGCTGGAAACGAGCGCGGATCCAATCGGTCACGCCCGTCCGCGCGGGGTATCGGCCGGTCATCACCGCCGCGCGCGTCGGCGAACAAACGGCGCACGCCGCGTACCCATTGGTAAATCGCATGCCCGTCGCCGCAAGCCGATCGATGTTCGGCGTCTCGTAATACGTGCTGCCCTGGCAACCCAGGTCCATCCAGCCCATGTCGTCCACGAGGATGAGCACGACGTTCAGCGGTCTGTCCGCCGCCTGTGCGCGTGACACGCCGGCGAACGAAAGCACAGCGAGCGACAACATCAGCACCGACACGCGAAGGGAGCAGGAACGCATAGCAATACCTTTCAGTCAAGACCTGGATACAGGTCGATCACGGCAATGAACGATGCGGATAGCGTAACACATCGATATGACCGCGATGCGCGTCGCGTGCCCCTATGAGCATGAGATGGGTCTAAAGCAGAGCCGACCGAGGTGTCTCACCGAGTCGAGTGCTACTGACGGCTTGTCCGCCTGTGCTATCGGCGTTCGGCTACAACACTGGCGGACAAGCCACCAGTGGCACGCGCTGAACCGTTCTTCGCAGTGTGCTACGACCAAGGCGAACAGTGCCCACCCTGCGTCGGCACCAAATCGCCTTGTCGGACGGGGCCTTTACTACGGCAGTTTGACGGTGACGACGTTGGCCCTGCCCGGCCGGATCGGCTTGGACTGGCTTTGGACGGTCTGGTCTTGGCCATACCGAATCGTTACCGACACGCGCTCGCCGGGGTACAGCCCGGGGCTGGTCCACGTGCCGCGGTCGGGCGTGAAGGGGCGCAGCTTGCGCGGGCCGAACATGCCGTCAGCCACGCCTTCGACGACGAGGTTATCCGGCGTCGAGTCGTCAGCGTGACGCACCTTGACGTGCAACGGCGCGCCGGGCTGTAACCAGAACTTCAGCCGAGGCGGGTTGTTCAGATCGGGGACGTCGATGCGATCGTCGATGCCGCCGGCCGGCCTGGCTTGGCCTTGAGCGTCCGTCGTATGCACGACATGGTTGAGGAAGTTGCGCGCGACAAGCTGGGCGTCGCGCAATGCGGTGGGGACGTAAAGCTTGAGTTCTTTCTGCGCCTTGTCCACATAGGCGGTCGTGACGTACGGGATCGGTGCGCCGCCACCCTCCGGATGGATCAGCCCGCGCAAGGAGACGTTGTTGATACCGGGGCTACCGCTGCGTGTGTCATTCACGTCGAACGTCAGTGTCGTGTGCGGCGTCGGGCTTGCCGAAACTTCAACGACTCGCTGTCTGTCATCAAGTGTCAGACGCCGAGGTAGACAATGTAGTGGACGCAAGATGTGCGGCCCCGCCGCCGCGGGCGGCAACTCGAATCGGCCGGCGTCGTCGGTATAGGTCTGGCGGTTGAGCACGACGGACAATTCGGGATGTTGGCTGCGTTCGGCTTCCGACTTGAGATTGACCAGCGTCCGCCGGATCGGCTTGCCTTCCGCGTCGCGCATGACACCACGGACGATGACGCCTCGCTCAATGTCAATGTCGCCGATCTCGTTCCCCTTCAACTCACGCAGGAACGGGGCGGCGCGCTGCGACACACTGTGGATCTGAAACTCGCGGCGCATGGCTCGCGGCGGGACGGCGATGGCAAACCGGCCGGCCGCGTCCGTCACTGCGAAAGTCTGCCATCGGTTCGGCCCCTCGCCGCTCCAGATGCTCTCGCCCGTCTTGTGGAACCAGTCGCTGTCGGTGACCGACGCGGAGATGCGAACCATGTAGTCGGCCACGGGAGTGCCATCCTTGAATCGGATGCGACCCGTCAGCGACTCGCCCTTCCATAGTCGGATGACCTTTTGTCCATCCACTTCGCCGTATGGCCAAGGCGCTTTGGCGAGCATGCCAATGCCGGCGATGACTATGGTCGGTTGCGCAAACCGCGACCTCAGATAATCAGGATGGGTGACGCGAAACTGGAGGAATTCGGCCGCGTTTCTTGGCAATGCAACCTCGCCTTGTGCGTCGGACACGAGCCGCGCGTCGAAGGGCTTGTCACCAAGGTTCAGCCGGGTCTGACTCGCTTTCGCGTCGTAGTGAAACGTCGCCCCGGGGATCGGCCGACCGCTGTCGCCATCGACCACGCGGATGGACACGGTCTTCTGGTCCTCGACCGGTGGAAGAGCGGCCGCGGCTCGGGCGGGCGCTACCGGGGCGGGTCTCGCCGTGCCCCGATCGAACAGGCCCGAGGGCTTGTCCTTTGGTTTGTCCTGCTTCGGTGCGTCGGGTGACTTGTCAACCGCGCCCTTCGCAGGCGGTACGGTCCAGTCGACCGTCAGCGTGGTCTTCAACGACTCGCCCTTCCGAAACCGCTTTTCATCGAGCAGTTGCTTGGGATACCCGCGCGCGTCAGGGTCCTTGTACGCGGCGGGCGTGATAACCCAGACCGCCTTGTACCGGCCGGCGGGCAGCTTGCCGAGGTTGACGCCAAACAACTCGTGAAACGTTACGTTGCGCGTGTACACACCCCGCCAGATCGCGCGCGTCATGTGAATCGTAAACGTGTCGCCCCGGCGTTCGATCCGGTCGATCCACATCCGGTCGTTGTCATTGACCTGGGTCGATCGGAACATGACCCACTGATTCTTGTCCGCGGCGACGGTGACCTTGCCGCGTTTCTTGATCGTGTTGAACCAGGCGTCGTAGTCGGTGTACTTGGCGATTTCATCGACGGGCGGGACGTGTAACAACTCGTCGTTGATCGTCGCGCGCGGGTTGCCGTGCAGCTTCTGGTGCGCGTCGTGCAACTTGCCCCGATCTGAAGGTTGCGTGACCTGTTTGAGAATCCGCGCGCCGGGGGTGCTGGGCGTCGCGGCCGCGACCTCGTCGAGCAGGTGTAGCCTAATCCACGCTTCGACCTTCGCGAAATCGACCTCCTCGGCGAACATCGCCCGGTCGCCGGGGTTTTCCGACTTCACGACGCGCGGCGGTTTGCCCTGCTCGTGGAGTGTCATCCGCAGGCCCTTGGGCGTCAGTTCCAGCCTGGTGATCTTTTGCAAAGCCCGTTTCAGACTCGTTCGGAAGATCATGTGAAGCGTCGCGTTCTCGCTGCCTGACACGCCGTAGTGGTTCACCTTCGCCGCCGCCAACAGGACGGGCACACTCGCGGGGTCGGCCAGCTTCTCGAGACCCTTGATGGCCAGGATGCCCGCGTCGACGTTGCGGTGTTCGATCGCCGCGCACAAGACCCAGACCTTGCGCGCCTTGACCAGCGCGTCGACGGTCGAACGGAAGTTGCGGTTGTCCGTGGGGAACTGTCGCCAGTCGTTTGTCTGGCCCGATAGTTCCAACACCGGCGACAGGTCCAAACCGGTCGGCGTCTGGCCGCTGTGGAAGGTCAACTTGGTCGGGCCGGCCTTGGCCTTGATCGCCGCCCTGGCCAGCACGTTGATCGCGTCGTCGAGTTCGGGGTTGACGGACGGAACCTCGCACGCGAGTACCTGCTCGAATCCCGTCAGGTCGTCGTCGAGCCGAACTTGAACCCGCTTCGCGCCACGCTGCGCTGGGCCTTGCAGATCGGCGATAAAATAGACCGCTTCGCGCGGCGGCAACTCGCGATGCGACCGCGCGTTGCGGTTGTACTGGACATCGATCGTGATCGCGCGCCCTTGCCGCTCAAACGCGACGACGCGCAGACCGTCACCCCGATAGAACGCGCCCGGCAGTCGGCCGACGACCTGATAGGAACCGGCCGGGATCTTGCCGTCGCGCCGCCGGTGATAAATATTCTTCACCGACAACTGCTCGTTGACGGAATACAGCCCGACCGGCAGCAGTTCAGCCGGCGTGTTGTCAATGGGGTGTGTTTCAAGTCGAACGTTTTGCAAACCCAGGTCGATGGGCGGCACGACCAATGGCACCGCGGGCACATCGGGCGACGACGCAGGTGTGGAAGAGTCTTGCGAATCCGCGGCAGCCGGCTGACTGGGCGAGTTCGACTCCGCGAGTGGTACGCGATTGGTCTCGGTAGCGGGTGTTACGTCGTCGGCATGCGCACTCGGTGTCGGGGCGAGCGCGCCCGACAGGAGCAGCAGCGCTACTGACGCGAGGGCGGTCAGACCCACCAGCCCCGTCGCACCGGCCGACGCCAGGTATGCGCGCGTCGGCCGACGACGCTTTAGACCGACCACGCGGCTCACACGGTCGAGCAGCGACGCACCCGATGCGGCGACCACCAGCGCGTCCGATCTGGTCGGCTGATCGTCGAGCAACTCGCCCAGACGAGCCAAGGCGCGTGCGTACGCGACCCGATCGCCGGTCACCGACACCGCAAGGTCATCGCAGCAGTGCTCGCGTTCGATGCGCATCTGCCGCGAGATCCACCACGTCGCCGGATGGAAGAACAGCAGCGTTTCGACCACGGCCTGCAACAGGTTGACCAGGTAGTCGTGCCGACGGACGTGCGCCAGCTCGTGCGCGAGGACGGCTTCCAACTGCGTCGTCGTCATGCCCGTCAGCACGCAACCGGGCAGCAGGATGGCCGGCTTCAACGTCCCGACCAGCGACGGCCCGTGCACGTGCGGCGACGACAGGGCCGAGACCGACCGACCGACGCCGAGGCGGCAACGCAGGTCGTCCAGTGAGTTAGCGATCGGCGACGCGACGGCCGAGACCCCGCGGACGCGCAATCGGCGTGACGCGATCAATCCGCCGACGTGCCTGCATGACAAGACAAAAACGCCGACGAACCAGACGGCGACAACCCAGGGCATGGCTTGCGTGGCGAATGCCTGGTCCTGCCAGGTTGTTGCAACGGTGTGCGCGGGGTCTTGTGTCGCGATGGTTGGGGACGCCCCTCGCGCCGTGTCGATGTCGGACGACGGCGCAGGAGATGCAGGTTGATCAGCGCGAACGTCGTCAGCCAACGGTATTGTCGGCGTGGCGACCGCGGGTGGGCTGTGTCGCGATCCTTTTGCATCTGCCCCTTCGACCGCCGTAACCGGCGCCGGTGTTTGACGATCGATCAACGCGACTGGCGGAGCTTCATCGGCCTGCGATTCAGCCGACGCGTGCTTCGCCGGCGTCAGCGCGAACGTCACAGCCAACATGACCGGCAGCGTGGCCAACGCGCAGGCTGAGCACAGGTACCGCGCGTTCGGCGACCGTCGGCGCATGAGCCACAGAACAACCCACAAGACGCAGGCCAACACGGAGCCTTGCCAGAGCAGGTGCACCAGGCTCCAGCCCACGCGGTGCACGATCGGGTGTTGCAGCGTTTCAAGCATGTCGTTCATGACGATTGCCTCTCGATGTCGTCCAACAGCGCGCGGATTTCGTCCAGCTCTTCCCGCGAGATCCGTTTGGCTGAAAGCGCCTGCATGACCAGTTTCTGGGCCGAGCCGGAAAACGCGCGGTCGATCAGGTCGCCGATGAGTTGCCGCTGCGTCCGGTCGGCCGCGACGCTTGGCGTGTAGACATGCTGCCTGCGCGAGTCGTCGCGCTCGAGCAGCCCCTTCTCCAACATGATCTGCATCAGTTTCAGAACGGTCGTGTAGCCGGTGGGCTTGTCGTCGTTGAGCACGCCGTGCACGTCGCGCACCGTGCTGGGGCCGCGGTCCCACAAGACCTGCAGGATCGCCAACTCGGCAGACGTGGGTTTGGGTACGTCACTATGGGCCATCGCCAACACCTCGCGATCGGGGTCGTCCGTGATAAGAGACGCCCCAATGTACGAAGTGTTTCGTCGAAATCAACGAAATTTGTCGTATTTCTGAAAAAACTTCTGCGGACCCGTCGGCCTCGACGTGCGATATGACGCATAAGTCATTTTATAAAATGACCTTGCGCATCAGAACGAGTGTGTTTCACCTTGCGGCATCGACGGAGAGCGCCGCCGTCTCACCGCCCAACCGTTTTGATCGGCCCGACCTTGGGCGTGTCTTCCTCGCCGCGGATGCGGTTGAGCAGGCGGACGCGCTGGCCGTGGTTCGGCTCCAACTCCAGCACGAGTTTGTACTGCTCGATCGCCTTGTCGCGGTGGCCCGCCTGCCAGTACGCGTCGCCCAGCGTCAGGTGCAGGCTGGCCGACAGCGGGTTGGTCTGCACCGCGCGGTGCAGATAGGCGATGTGCTTGCCCGACTCGCCGGCCTGCTGGTAGCGCTGCGCGACGGTCAGGTACGCCTCGGCCAACGTCGGCTTGTAGACATCCGGCTCGGCTTCGATCGCCTTGTTCAAACGTTCGAGGTACGTTTCAGCCTGACCCAAGCCGAGCGCCGTCTGCGCCCAGTAGTACCAGAACAATCCCTGGTCGCCCTTCTCCAACTTGCCTTCGAGCGACTTGTAGATCGTGTCGGCCTTGGCGTGGCGGCGGGCGCTGAGCCAAATGTTGCCTTCGAGAAATCGGATGCCCGGCAGCTTCACGCCCATCTTCTGCGCGAGCACGACCTGATAGACGGCTGACTTCGGGCCGGTGACGTAGAACGTGTCGGCCTGACCGGGCACGGTGTCGATCAGCAACATCTGGTCTTTGATCTGCCCCGGCTTGCCGCCGACGACCTTGGCGGTGCCGATTCGGCCGAGGTAGTTGCGCAGGTTGTAGTAAACGCTGGCGAGCTTGAAGTGGAACACGTCGGTGTCAACGCCCAGCGCGTTGGCGCGTTCGTAAGCGTTGGCCGAACGCGCGAAACGGCTTTGCGCCAGGTAGATGTTGCCCAGTTCGTACAGGTCGCCGCCGGCCCGCGGGTTGAGGCGGACAGCTTCTTCGTAGTACTTGCGCGCTTTGTCGAGGTCGCCCTTCTCGTTGTGCGCCTCGGCCAACAGGTGATAGAGCGGGTAGTCGCGCTTGAACTTGAGCAGCGGTTCGAGCGTTTCGATGACCTTGTCCGGCTGCTTCTTGGGCGAGAGCAGCTCAGCCAACGTCACGCCCGCTTCGACGTGCTCGGGGTTTTCCTTGAGGATGTCTGCCAACAAGCCGACGGCCTTGTCGCCCTCGCCCGCATAGCGGTAGGCCTTGGAAAGCAGCAGCTTGTAGCTGCCCTTGGTCGGGTCGGTCTTGACGGCGTCGGCCAGGATGGCGGCGGCGTCTTTGTATTTGGCTTGGAAGAAGAGCTTTCGGCCGGCCTCAAACAGGCCCTCGGCCTTGCGCGCGTCGTCCGCGGAGACGGTCGGCTTGGCCTTGGCGTCGGGTTTAGCTTTGTCGGGCTGCGCTTTGGCCGGGCCATCGGCCGTGGGCTGCGCGAGCAGGTTCGACGTGGCAAAGGTGAGTGTCAAAGTCAGTGCGAGTGCGGTGTATCGTTTCATGGTTATGCTCCGATCGTTGGTCGGGTTGTTTCGATGAGTCGTTCTTTCACGCAAGCCGTTTAGCGTCGGTAGGCTTTGATCCAGTTGATCTGTTCGATCGCGGCCGGCGCTTTGGTGTGCTTGGCGAACTTGTCGCGGAAGGTCTGGTAGGCGTCCATGGCTTCGACCCATCGGCCGAGTTGTTCGAGCGCCTCGGCCATGGCGAACTGCGCGTCGGCGACGCGGCCGCTGGCCGGGTAGTTGCGGATGAAGTCGCGGTAGGCGTTGACGGCCTTGTCGAAATCGCCGGCGTCGAGGTGGAACTGCGCGACCTTCCACGCGGCGTTTTCAGCCACCGGCGTGCCAGGGAAGAACTTGACCACGCGTTCGTAGGTCTGCTTCGCGGCCGCCTGGTCCTTGAGGCGGGTCTCGAAGATCTCGGCCATGCGCAGCAACGACTCGCTCGTGCGGTCGCCCAGCGGGTAGTCACGCGCCGCTCGGCCGTACAGGGCGACGGCCTTGCGGAACGCCTCGTTGATCTTGTCCTGCCGGTTGGCGACCTCGATGGCGCTTTCGGTCTCGGCCTGCTGCACGGCCGCAAGCGACTGGTTCACCACGTTGCCGATGCGGCGGCCGCTGGAGTTGGTGTTGGACAGCGCCGCGTTCAGGTCGAAGTCGCGTTGCCGGCCGGCCTCTTTGAGCGCCTTCTGTTGTTCCTGGATGTCCTCGTTCTGTCGGAGGAAGTCGCTCTGCGCGGCGCGGTAGGCGAACCGCTGGCCGCGTTCGAACGCCTCGGCCCGGGCCGTCTGCACGGTCACCGTCGCCAACCGCATCGCCTGCCGCTCGTAACTCTGGGCGATCAGGTACAGCGCGTCGTCCGCCAGCGGGCTGCCGGGGTGATTGGACGCGACCTTGAGCAATTCGTCGCGTGCCCTGTCCAACTCGTTGAGCGCGAGCAACGCCTTGCCGATCTCGAGTTGCGCGTCGTCGGCCACGTGGCTCTTGCCGAACGTCTGCACGACCTTGCGGAACTCGTGGATCGCCTTGCGCGGGTAGTTCAACTGCTCGAGCACGATGCGCCCGATCTGGAACTGCGCGTCGTCCTTGTTGCGCTCGACGGCCTCGTCGGCCAACAGCTTCTCGTAACGGTCTAAGTTCTTGAGGATGGCGATGCGCTGCCGCGCGACGCCGGCCCGGTTGTCTTTCGGGTGCGCGGCCAGGTAGTCCTCGTACAGCTTGCGGGCCTTCATCCACTGGCTCAGGTTGATCTGGCATTCCGCGACCGAGAACTTGACCTGCGGGATGAGCTTGCTCTGAGGGAACTCTTCCATCATCCGCTCATACGCGGCGATCGCGTCGTCCCACACCTCATTGGTCTGGTGGATGCCGCCGATGGCGATCAACGCCGACGCCGCGTTTGGGTCGGTCGGGAAGCTGTCTACGAACACCTCGTAAACGTGCAGCGCCTCGATGTATCGCCGACCGCTGGCCAATTGCGAGCCGATCGAGAAGATCTGTTTGCGGATGTTGGCGTCGTCGCCGACGAGGCTGAGGTATTCCTGGTAGGTCTCGACCGCGCGCAACGGCGAGGCGAGGTTGGCCGCGTGCGTCTGCGCGATGCGCAGCAACGCCTGACGCGCCAGGCTGTGCGTCGGGAACGTCGCGGTGATGCGGTTGAGCAGGTAGATCGCCTGGTCGCGTTGGCCGAGGCTGTTGAGCCGGTCGGCAATCGACCACATGCGCTGCGGGAAGTTGGCCGAGTCCGGGTGGGCCGGCGTGTTGTCGAGCAACACGAGCAACTCGTCGGCTGCGCGAACGAGCAGCCCGCCGGCGCGGACCGCGCTGACGGACGCGACCAGTTCCGCCTCACGCAGGTACGTGTCGAACCCGAGCAGCCGGGCGCGGTTCACCCAGTCCGCCTCGTCGGGGTAAGCCTTGATGAACGCGGCGATGTCCGCTCGCGCCTGCACGAATCGCTGGTGGCGCTCATCGACCCACGCCTGGTTGACGCGTTCAATGCCGCGGCGCGTCGCGGCGAAAACGACCTGGTTGTTCACCGCGCGGTACGCCAGCGCGACGCGGTCGGGGTCGCTTGGCTGATCCTTCAGGTAACGCCGGATGAGAACGATCGCGTGGTCGTGTCGGGATTGGCCTTCGAAGAAACCAAACATCCAGAACAGGTGGCTGCGCGCGGCGTCGGCGACGGCGTGATTCTCGGGGTCGTCCAGTTTGATCAACGCGAGCAGGATCGCATAGGCCTTGTCGGCCGCGTCGTTCTGACGCTTCATTTCCTCTTCGCTGAGCACCGACCCGCCCGGCAGAGTGACGGCTTGGCTGGCACCTTGAGCCTGCGCCGGCGCGGCCTGCCCTTCCAGCTTCTTGTTGCCGCCGCCACGTGCCATGGCCAAGCGTGCCAACTGTTGCTGCTCGTTTCGGCGGATCATGGCCAGCGCCGAATCCGAGGCCCGCGGGCGGGCCGGCGACGTATCAACGGGCGGATTGGGCACCCGTGCGGCGCGGCTCTTGGTCACCGACGACGGGTCGTCCGCGAAGCCGCCGGGCACGGCGGTTGACCGGTCGAGCGCCAGCCTTAACTCGTCGATGTCGTCGGGCTTGTTGTCAAGATTACCCAACGCCAATCTGGTGGCCGCTTCGTCCGACCTGTCGCTGTCTTTCCTCGGTGCGCTGGTGGGCGGCTTGAACAGGCTCAGGCCGAACGCCCGGTCGAGTTCGCCGAGGTAGCTGGCCGCTTCGAGCATCTTGAAGTGGTTGGGGGACCGCAGGTCGGGCACGGCCGCGACGATGCGCGTGAGCAATTGCCGAACGACCGGCCAGGCGCCGACGCCGCCGTACGTCCGCGCGACGCTGAGCATGTCGTCCTCGGCCGCGGCGGTGAATCGGCCGGCGGGGTACGCCTTGATGAACGCCGCCAGCGCGTCGATCGCCTCGCCGTACTCTTCGCTTAACTCCGTCGGTGTTTCAGTCGAGTTCAGACGTTCGGCGAACTTGATCCGTGCGTCAGCCAACAGGATCTGCGCGAGGTTGTAGGTCAGTTGTTCCGTGACGCGGCTGTTGGGGTTCGCCGCGATGAAGTCGCTGAGCACCTTGTGCGCGACGTCGGCGGAACGCAGCGTCTGGTACGCGTCGGCGATGGCCGACACGCGGTTGACCGACAGGCCCACGTAGATCGAGTCCGGGTGTTCCTTCAACAACTGGCTCAAAAGCTTCAACTCGGCAGCGTGATGCGGGTGCAGCGCGACGGGTTGGCCCTTCTGCCGACGGGCCAGGCGTTGCAGCGCGGCGACGGCCTGCCGTTCGAGCAGGTCGGCGCGGGTCCAGATCGCCCAGTCGCGCAGGTCGGCTCGCTTCACGTCGCCGACGTTGCCCTGCGCGGCGACGACCGCCGCGATCAGCGCTTCAGAAAGGTCCAGCCGTTGCAGCGATGCGTAGCGATCCACAAGCGGTTGCACGAGGCCGATGACCGCCAACCGATTGGCCTGGCTCGCGTTCGACTTGAGGATCGCGACCGCTTCATTGACGGCCTGCACGAGGTTCGGATTGATTGCCTGCGGCAGGTTACGACGCGCGTCGAGACGTTGCTGCTCTTCATACAGGGCACGCGTCACACGCAGGCGAAGCTGCGCCCACTTGGCGCGCGACCCGCCGTTGGCCTCGCCATGGAACAGCGTGAGCGCTGTTTCGGCAGCCGCCCAGTGCTGTGCGGCGATGTAACGCTGCGTGATCGCGGCCGCGCCCTGCGCCGCCGCGGGGGCCGACGGGTATTGCTGAGCTGCACGGCGGTAAAGCACCAGCGCCTGCTTGTCGTCGTCGTTGACGGTCGCGTTGGCCTGCGCGTCGAGTGACTTGGCCTGCGTGTCGAACCGCGACTTACCCTGCTGCGCGAATCGATTGCCCAGACTCACGAGCAGGTTGAGTTGCGCGCTGCCCACGGGCAACGCGGCGAACCCGTCGTTGATCTGCGCCGCGAAGGTCTTCAAACCCAGCGGCAATTCACTGGCTTTCTGATGCCGGTCGAGGTAGCCGCCGATCGCGGCGACCAGCCGGTTGCGCTGCTTGTCGTTGTGAGTCTGCGGCAGAACGCGGAGCATCAGGTTGGCCTGCATGACATCGGCCTGGCTGAGCGCCTCACCCGGCTTGCGGTCCGGGGCTGAACGCCCGACCTTGCCCAGCAACTCGATCAGGTCGAGCGTGCGGTCGACCCGGGCTGAGTCGTCACCGGGCGCCTGGCGCGCGACCTCGGCCGCGAGCCAATGCCCGAGCAACGTGGCGCGGTAATCCTGCGTCTGTCGTTCCAACTCGCCGATCGCCCGCAACACGTTGCCGACCGTCGCCCAATGGCCGGCCGACGACGCGCTATTGCCAAGCCAACCGCCCGCGACCGCCACCGGCTTGAGCGCCGCGTCGGCATTGGGCACAGCCTGATTGCTGAGCATCGGCCAAACCAACGCCAGCGCCGCGTCCGGGCGGCCCTGCCCCAGTTCGGCCATCGCCGCGCGGGTCACTTTGCCGACCAGATCGCCCACGAGCTTCTGACGAAAACGGTCGTCGGGGATCGAACCAAGCGGCCCGGTCAGTTGACGCGTCGTCGCCGCCAGGTCGTCGCCGTCGTCAATGGCTTTGAGCAGACCGATCAACTGCGCCCGCGCCTGCCACTGCCCCTGCGGCTCGCCGGCCTCAGCCAACAACGCGGCCGCGGCGTCGTGATACCCGCCCGCCGCCGCGGACAAGGCCGCGATGACACGCGCGGGTGTCGTCACCGCCACGTCGTCGTTCTCGGTGATCAGCTTGACCGCTTCGACCTGCACGGCGCTGGGGTTGCCCGCCCACAACGCGTACTCAACGTAGAGCAAACGGGCTTGTGTGCGGTCCGCCGGCTCGAGCGGCTGGCGAAGCAGGTTGCTGATCAGGTCGAGCGCAACCTTGTGCGACTGCAACTTCGCCAAACGCCGCGCCGCCTCCATGCTCTGCTCGAACGTCCGCTGCCGCTCGCTCAACGCCGTGACCAGTCGCTTGGCTAACCGGTGATTAGGAGAAAGCCGAAGCGTCGCGCGGAACTGACTGAGCGCATCGTCGACGCGCCCCATCTGTAAAAAGCACTGCCCCAGAGTCAATTGCGCGTCGACCGACTGTGGCAACGCTTCCGCCGCCGACTGGAGCAGCCCGGCGGCCTTGTCGAGTTCGCCGGCCGAGAGCGCCGTCTTACCCGCGGCCAGGTCTTCCGGCCCAGCCGCGACAGCCGGCCCGGTAATAATCAACAAGATGGTCAGGACGAGGGAGCAGCGAGGTGTCTGGCGGATCACGGCGGACCTCCTGAGTCGTTGTAAAGCGCAACGTAAACCAACCGCCGCGGCAGGATCGCCGTCAGCGGTCCGTCATTAGACGCGCAATCCCCCCGCCGGTTCGTCACAAGTTGGTAACGACGCGGTTTTTGAGCTAGGCGCGGCGGCTTGCCCTGTCTCTTTAACCTTACTTGTGTCGTCTTGCGTGTTTCTTAAGGAGGCTGTGCCCTGCCGGGCGGGCCTCTTCAATCGCCAGAGTGGCTCGGACCTGGCACCCGGACACGACTGTGTTTCGGCCTCGACTACCGGCAATGTGTCGCACACGCTTCAGGCTCGGCCGACCCCCGGCTGGAGCATTCCACAACCTAGCCCCAAGCCGCCCGGCTACCCCGTAAGGTGAGGCGCGCAACCGACGCGACAGGTTTGGCCCGCCCTTCCGAGGGGGAGCCTCGGGGGCTTGGGGGAGCGGCGGCGAGCGTCCCCCAATCGATGTCGTCCGCAAGGCGCAGCCGTTCCGTCAAAGTGCAGCGCCAAGCCCCTGCGGCGCTTGAGCAGGCCCGCCCGGCGAGGGCACCGCCTCAATCCAGACGCGCGTGGTTGTATGGATCTTCGAGTCTTGGGCTACGCGCGTCGGCCGCTTCGCGTCGAGCAATGATCTCGCACGGAGCAACACTTCCAAAAGCGCGATTCACCCCACCGCACCCATTCGCGTGTGGCTCGTGTAAAGCTCAAAGTATCGACCGCGCAACCCGATCAACTCGCCGTGCGTGCCCTCCTCGACAACCGCGCCGTCCTCGATGAACAGGATCCGGTCGGCTGAGCGGATCGTCGACAGACGGTGCGCGATGATAAAGCTGATCCGGCCTTCCATCATGGCCGACAAGCCCTGCTGGATCGCGTGCTCGGTCGTCGTGTCGATCGAGCTGGTCGCCTCGTCCATGACGAACACCTGCGGGTCAGCCAGAATCGCCCGCGCGAAAGACACCAGTTGCTTCTGCCCGGTCGACAGCCGGCTGCCGCCCTCGCCGACCTCGGTCTCGTAGCCGTCTTCCATGTCCATGATGAAGCCGTGCGCCCGCACGAGTTGCGCCGCGTGCTCGACCTCGGCGTCGGTCGCGGTCAGTCGGCCGTACCGGATGTTCTCGCGCACCGTCCCGCTGAACAGGTGCGGGGCCTGCAACACGATGCCCAGGTTCGACTGCAACCACAGCAACGACCGCTGGCGGTAGTCAATGCCGTTGATCAGCAACCGCCCGTCGGTCGGCTCGTAGAAACGGCAGACCAGGTTGACGATCGTGCTCTTGCCGCCGCCGGTCGGGCCGACCAGCGCGATGGTCTGCCCCGCCTCGACGCGCAGGTCGAAACACTGCAGCACGGTCGTGCCGTCGTCGTACTCGAACGACACGTTCTCGAATGTGATCGTCTCGATGCGGTCGGGGTAGCCGTCAGCCGCGTTTGCGTCGGGTGTATGCGTGTGTTGCTCCAAACGAGCGAGCACATCGTCGGAGTCTTTGATCGCCGGCTCGGTTTCGAGCAGGCCCATGACGCGCTCGCCTGACGACTGCGCGCCCTGCATGTTGGTGATCGTGGCCGCCAACTCGCGGATCGGCGCGAAGAACTGACCCGCGTAGCTGACGAACGCGACGAGCGTGCCCAGCGACATCGCCCCAGCGACCGCCTGCCCACCGCCCTGCCACAACACCGCGCCGGCCGCTGCTGCGCCCATCGTCATCACCACCGGCAGATAAACAGCCGTCAGGATCGCGTTGCGCATCGACTGGTCGTACATCCTGCCCGACAGTTCCTGGAACTCCGCCAGGTTCTCCCGCTCGCGCACCAGCGTCTTCGTCGTCCGCACGCCCATCAACTGCTCGTTGTACGACGCGGTCAGCAGCGAGTTGGTCTTGCGGATGCGTCGGCTGGCCAACAGAATCCGCCGCTGAAACCACTTGCTGACCACGACCAGCGGCGGCACGACAGCCAGCACGATCAACGCGAGCTTCCAGTTCAGCGCGAGCATGACGCCCGCCATCAGGACGAGCACGAGCACGCCCCAGAGCATGTCGAGCAACCCCCACGCGATGATCTGCGCCAGCCGGTCGCAGTCGCCCGTCAGCCGGGACATGACCCAGCCGACCGGCTTGCGGTCGTAGTACGCGAACGACAAATCTTGCAACTTGCTGAACGCCTCCGTCCGGATGTCGTGGCTCAAATACCGCGACACCTTGCCCGCGTTGTAAATAAAGAACCACACGCACGTGCACAGCAACAGCACCGCGCCGAGGTACGCCCCGACCCAATGCCAAAGGTAAGGCCCGCCGGCGATCGCCTCGTCGATCACGAACTTGGTCAGTAGGCCAAACGACGCGTCACCGATCGCCGCGCCGACACCGACCGCGCCCAGCGCGACGAGGTTGGCCTTGTACGGGCGCGCCCGCTTGAGAAATTTCCACCACATGCGCAGGTCGATGCGCCCGGTGAATTCCTCTTCGATGATGTCGTGTTGCTGGTTCATGGGTTCAGGCTGTTGAGCAATCTTGTTGACGATTGGCGTGCGTTTTTGGGGAGGGCGAGGCTCCGTCCGAGCCGTGGCGTAGTTGGT
>JANQSF010000110.1 GCA_028284155.1 Phycisphaeraceae bacterium | reverse complement strand
AACGCCGAGCACGACGAGACACGCGACCACTACGCGGAACTCGCGCGCATCGGCAACTTGACCAACGGCAACGGCGACACGGGCGACGCCGTGAGTCGGCTGGTGCGTCACCTGGAGCGGCTGCTCGACGCGTCGGACATCGCGTCGTCGGCCGGCGAGTACGGCGTGAACGACCAGACGATCCCGGTGATGGCGGCCGAGGCGTCACAGCAGTGGACGGCCACGTTCAACCCCCGGCCGGTCGTGGCGGACGACTTCGAGCGGCTGTATCACGCCGCGCTGGAAGGCCGCGCGGTGGGGAGTGGGCGTTAAGTGAGGGTTGGAGCGCGAGACCTAAACGATGGAAGATGACCCGCTCATTCCCGTTCCAATTCCACCTTTGATTACGATCCTATTGGACCAAGAGCGAGCAAAGGGCTCGCCGTTGACCCAAGACGAAGTACTAGAGATTCGCAACAAGTGTGTATGCATGATGATGAGGTCTTCTCATGCGCGCGAAATGGCAGATTCGCGTGGATATGACGATCTCAATCCAGAGCACATTTGGGAACAATGGCAGGACATACGCGAAGAACTCCACGCATCAGGTGAACAGGACGAACCGAAACAGCCGTAGCACTGTTGTGTTTGCGTCGTTCGATTCAACATGGCGTTGATAACCTGACAGGCAGATGGCCTGTTTTCCACCCGACGGTACAACCCGCCCAGAACGCCCAGCCGTACCACCTTGACACTTAATACGTATAAGTAATAAAATGCCTCGCGTGCGTATCAACCGATTGGTATACTTCCCCAACGTGGAGGCTCACATGGCAATCACTCGGCGACAGTTCGTGACCCGCGCCGCCGGCGCGGCGGTGGCTTGTTCGACCGTGTCCCTGGATCTGGCCGGCGGCATCGGGCCCGGCGGGTCGGCCGAGGCCGCGGAAGCCGACGCCGCGGCCTGGCCGATCTACCGCGGCGGGCCGGAGCTGCGCGGTGTGGCTAAGGGCAAGTTGGCCGACCGGCTCAAGAAACGGTGGACCTACAAAACCGGCGACGCCGTCAAGTCGTCAGCCGTGATCGGCCGAGGCAAGGCGTTCATCGGTTCCAACGACACGCACGTCCACGCCATCGACCTCAAGACAGGCAAGAAGGTCTGGTCGTTCGAGACTGAAGACGTCGTCGAAGCGCCGCCCATGCTGCTGGACGACATGGTCTACGTCGGCGGCGGCGACTTCTTTGTTTACGCGCTCGAAGCCGACACGGGTAAGCTCGTCTGGAAGCACGAGACGGGCGACAAGTTGCTCGGCTCGCCGAATTGGACGACAGCCCCTGACGGCAAGACCAAGTGGGTGGTCGTCGGCAGCTATGACAATTACCTTTACTGCTTCGAGGCCCGCACGGGCACGGTGCAGTGGAAATACGAGACCGAGAGTTTCATCAACGGCGCGCCCGCGATCTCCAACGGCCGAACCGCGTTCGGCGGCTGCGACAACCGGCTACACGTCGTGTCCATCGCCGATGGCAAGGTCGTGCACCAGATCGAGCTGGAGTCGTATGTGGTCGGCTCGGTGGCGATGGACGGCGGCCGGGCGTACGTCGGGAACTACGCCAACAAGTTCATCTGCGCCGACACCGACGCGGGCAAGATCGTTTGGCGTTACAAGAAGAAGCAGTTCCCGTACTTCAGCTCGCCCGCGGTGACTGACAAGCTCGTCGTGTTCGGCGGGCAGGACAAGCACGTTCACTGCGCCAAGCGTGACAACGGCGAGGAGGTCTGGACGTTCCGCACACGCGGCGCGGTCGACTCGTCGCCCGTCGTCGTCGACGGCAAGGTCGTGGTCGGGTCGGAAGACGGCCTGCTGTATATCCTCGACCTGCGCGACGGCGAGGAAATCTGGAGTGACGAGATCGGCCAACCGATCCTCGGGTCGCCCGCTGTGGCGGGGGGCGTCGTGGTGATCGGGGCCGAAGACGGCAATGTGTATTGTTATGAGTCCTGAACCTGAAGAGAGCCGCTGATCGACGCGGATGAGAAGCAGATAGATCGAGAGGACCTTCTCCTTCAGCCCCCGGCTTTGCCGGGGGGCCTCCGGGCGATCCCCGGTCCTTCAACCTTCGGTTCTGCCGGGGGATCCCCGGCAAAGCCCGGGGCTGAAGCGAGCATCTGCGACGCGTCCGTGCCTGCGGCTTAACGATGTCTGAACAAATCACTACCAACCTGCCCGACAAGGCTACCGGCCAGACCGAGGCGGGCAATTATTTCGTCTCGAATTACCCGCCGTTCAGTTTCTGGACGCCGGAGCAGGTCGCCGACGCGCTGGCCGTGCTCGATCGACCTGCGCCGACGGACGTCGACCTTGGGCTGTACGTCCACATCCCGTTCTGCCGCAAGCGGTGTCACTTCTGCTACTTCAAGGTCTACACCGACAAGAACAGCAAGGAGATCCGCCGGTACATCGACACCGTGCTGCATGAGATGCGTCAGTACGCGGCGACGTCCTATCTTCAGGATAGACGGCCGAAGTTCATCTACTTCGGCGGCGGCACGCCGTCGTACCTGTCGGCCGACCAGCTCAAGGAACTGACCGACGGGATGAAAGCAATCTTCCCGTGGGACGACGCGGTCGAGGTAGCCTTCGAGGCCGAGCCGGGCACGCTCACGGAAAACCGGCTCGAACGCATCCGCAAGATGGGCGTGACGCGGTTGAGCTTGGGTATCGAAAACTTCGATGATCACATCCTCGAGTTGAACAACCGCGCCCACCGCAGCGAAGAGGTGCACAAGGCGTACGACTATGCGCGGTCGATCGGCTTCGATCAGATCAACATCGACCTGATCGCCGGCATGGTCGACGAGACGGACGCCAATTGGGCCGACTGCGTCCAGAAGACGATCGACATGCAGCCGGATTGCGTGACGATCTACCAGATGGAGATCCCGTACAACACGACGATCTACGCCGAGATGAAAGAAAGCGGCAAGTCGACCGCGCCGGTAGCCGATTGGCACACCAAGCGGCGGTGGGTGGACGAGGCGTTCGCCGCGCTCGAGTCGGCAGGCTACACCGTGACCAGCGCCTACACGGCCGTGAAAGACCCGGATCGGATCAAGTTCGTCTACCGCGACGCGTTGTGGACGGGCGCCGATCTGCTTGGCCTGGGCGTGTCGTCGTTCGGCCACCTGGGCGGGACGCATTACCAGAATGAAGCCAACTTCGGGCCTTACCTGGAGAAGATGGAGGCGAGCGACAAGGCCGGCGCTGCGATTTACCGGGCGCGAACGATGCAGGGCGAGGAGCCGCTGATCCGCGAGTTCATCCTGCAGATGAAGACCGGCCACGTGGATATCGAATACTTCAAGACGAAGTTCGGCGTCGACGTGCGCGAGCGTTTCAGCCGACAGTTGGCCTTGTTGGCCGACGCGCAACTGGCGACCGTCGATGGTACGATCCAGCTTTCCCGCGCGGGTCTGCTGCAGGTCGATCGGCTGTTGCTCGAGTTCTTCCTGCCCGAACACAAGGGCGCGCGGTATACGTAATCACAGGCCGGTTTCGGTCAATCCTCCTGGCCGACCCGTCCGATGGAGATTTTGTGTCGCGATTTGCTGAACAATCCGCCGCCCCGCTCTACCCGCTGGACGAGTTTTACGCCGCGTCGGGCCTGCCCGCGCCTGCGTTCGACGCGATCGACGGCGAGTCGATGCCGCAGCCTTACCGCCGGTTGCTCGTCCACGAAGACGACATGACGCCGACGCTCGAGAGGTTTCACGGCGTCGAGCTGCACCTGCGGCTGCTCTCACGGCGGCAGGAAAACGGCACGCTGTTCCGCGAGGTCGCGCTGGTGCGCGATGACGACGAACGGGCAGTCGAGTTCGGCGCGATCCGCATCGAGGTCGATCTGTTTCCTGAGGAGGCTCGGCCGGTGATCGAGGCGTGCCGCGTCCCGTTGGGGACGATCATGGCGAGGTTCAACGTCGAGCACACGGCCCACCCGTCGGCCTATGTGAGCGTCGAGCCGGACGACACGATCCGCGAGGCGCTTGGCCTGAACGGGACGACCGGCCTACGGTTGTACGGCAGACATAACGTACACGTATCACCTGCCGGCGAGCCGCTGGCCCACGTCGTCGAGATCCTGCCGCCCATGGACGACGCGACGTGAGCACGTTTAGCTGCGGGGCTTGCCCCGCGTGCGTTTGGCCCGCGGTTGCGTGGTCTATCGACCGCGATGTCAACCGATTCAAACGCGAAGACGCGAAGAAGAGACGCCTGTTCGCGTTGAAACCGACCACGGCAGCAGCACGAATACCAAGACATGAATACCAGTACCGACCAACTCGACGCTATCGTCATCGGTGCCGGCCCGGCCGGCTCGACCGTTGCGGCGGTGCTCGCGCAGCGTGGCCGACGCGTGCTCGTCCTCGAGAAGGACAAGTTCCCGCGTTACAAGGTCGGCGAGTCGCTGATGCCGTATTGCTACTACCCGCTCGAACGCATCGGCGTGATCGACCAGGTCAAGAACGCCGGCTTCGTCCAGAAGCACAGCGTGCAGTTCGTTCGGACGGACGGCAAGCTGTCCGCCCCGTTCTATTTCTTCCAGCACCTCAAGCACGAGGCCGCGACCACCTGGCAGGTCGATCGCGCCAAGTTTGACATGATGCTGTTGGAGAACGCCAAGGCCAAGGGCGCGCAGGTCGTCGAGCAGGTCAACGTGCGTGAGTTGATCAAGGAGGGCGACACCGTCGTTGGCGTGCGGGCCCGCGACGCCGAGGGTGTCGATCATGAATACCGCGCGCCCGTGACGCTCGACTGCTCCGGCCGGGACATGTTCGGCATCAACCAGAACGACTGGCGGGTCAACGACCCACAACTGAAGAAGATCGCGGTCTGGGCGTATTACGAAGGCGCAATGCGCGACGAGGGGTTGGACGAAGGCTCGACCACCGTCGCGTACATCCCCGACAAGGGCTGGTTCTGGTATATCCCGTTGGCGAACGACCGCGTGAGCGTCGGCATCGTGGGTGAGCGCGACTACTTGTACCGCGGCGAACGCAACCCCGAGGCCATCTTCGAGCGCGAGGTGCAGGAAAACGCGTGGATCAAGCAGCACCTGGCGCCCGGCAAGCGCGTGACCGACTTCCACGTCACGGGCGACTACTCCTACCGTTCGCGCAAGATCGCGACCGACGGGCTCGTGCTGGTCGGCGACGCGTACGCGTTCCTTGACCCGGTGTTCAGCTCGGGTGTTTTCCTGGCGTTGCGCGGCGGCGAACTCGCGGCCGACGCCGTCGATGCCGCGCTGTCGGCCGGCGACGTCACGGCTGACCGTTTTGTCGAGTACGGCGCGCAGATTCGCACGGGCCTCGAAGCGATGCGCAAGCTCGTTTACGCGTTCTACGACGACGGATTCAGCTTCGGCAAGCTCATCCGCAAACAC
Organism: Phycisphaeraceae bacterium; assembly: GCA_028284155.1. Classification (GTDB taxonomy): domain Bacteria; phylum Planctomycetota; class Phycisphaerae; order Phycisphaerales; family Phycisphaeraceae; genus JANQSF01. The sequence goes on along the minus strand of JANQSF010000110.1, from coordinate 68,819 downwards.
CCCGACGTCCGCCCCGCACTGACCGACTGCCTCATCGGCAACCTGTTCCGCGACTTCGACGAGCTGTTCAACGCTGTGGGCGAATTCGCGCAGTTGCCGGAGCCGGTGCATACGGACGCGGCCTGATCGGCCGACGACCGAAAGCAGGACATCAGGAAACCAGGAAATCAAATCATGCGCCTGGTTGACTGACGCATTCCAGCACACCAACATTTCCAGTTTTCCTGCTCTCCTGATTTCCTGGTTTTCCGCCATGCGAATCGCGCAGCTCACCCCTGGCACCGGCAACTTCCACTGCGGGTCGTGTATGCGCGACAACGCCCTGGTCAACGCGTTGCGTGACCTGGGGCATGACGCGTTGATGATCCCGATGTACCTGCCCACCGTCGTCGACGAACCGGGGCATGAAGACAAGGACATCTACTACGGCGGGATCAACGTCTATCTTGAGCAAAAGGGCGGCTTGCTCGGCAAGCTGCCCAATTGGCTGCGCCGCAAGCTCGACTCGCCGAAGCTGCTCAATTGGGCGGCCGGCCGATCGGACATGACCAAGCCGACGGAGCTCGGCGAGATAACGATCTCGATGCTACGCGGCGAGGACGGCCGACAGACGCGCGAACTCGACAAACTTGTCGAACACCTGCGCGACGACCTGAAGCCGGACGTCGTGTGTTTGTCCAACGTCTTGCTGATCGGTTTGGCGCGTCAGATCCGAGAGCGTTTGAACGTCCCCGTCGTCTGCACAATGCACGGCGAGCACTCGTTCATCGACGACCTGCCTTCGCCCTACAACGACAACGCGTGGGCGTTGCTCAAGGAACGCGCACGCGATGTCGACGCGTTCATCGGCGTGAGCCAGTGGTACGGTGACCTGATGCGCGAGCGACTCGCCATGCGCGACGGGCAATTGCACGTCGTGCTCAACGGCATCCTGCTCGACGGCTACTCGCCGGCCGAGTCGTTGCCGCACTCGCCGACGATCGGGTACCTGGCCCGTATATGCTGGGTCAAGGGGATCGAGTTCCTGGTTGATGCGTTCCTGGAGTTGCGTTGGCGGGAGCGCATCCACAACGCCAAGCTGCGCATCTGCGGCAGCATGACGCCCGGCGACGAGAAGGTCGTCCAGAAGGTGAAGCAGCGCCTCGACGAGGCGGGCATGGCCGACGACGTCGAGTTCCTCCCGAACGTCACGCGGGATGAGAAGATCGACTTCCTGCGTTCGCTCTCCGTGCTCAGCGTGCCGACGCGGATGGATGAGTCGTTCGGGCTTTACGTGCTCGAAGCGTGGGCCGCGGGCGTGCCGGTCGTGCAACCGCGGCGCGGCGCGTTCCCCGAACTGATCGAGCCGAGCGGGGCCGGCGCACTGTTTGACGCCGACGACCCGAAGGCGCTGGCCGCGGCGTGGGAAGAACTGTTGACCAACCCGGCTGAGGCCCGCGAAATGGGCATGCGCGGCCGCGACGCCGTCCTCAAACAGTTCAGCGTCGAACGCATGGCGGCCGATGCGTTGAAGGTGTACGAGCAGGTTGTCGGGACGTCGCAAAGAACCGCTCCCCGGGAGGGCGAGGCTCCGTCCGAGCCGTAGTGCTGCTTGTTCGCACGCCCGCCCAACGGCTCGGACGGAGCCTCGCCCTCCCAGAGAGAAACACACTTGCACCGCTTCACCGTCACCAAACAAGTTGAGTTTTCCGACACGGACATGGCTGGCATCGTCCACTTCTCCGCCTTTTTTCGGTACATGGAGGTGGCGGAGCACGCGATGTTTCGGGCGATGGGGTACTCGGTGGTGACGGACATCAACGGCCAGCGTTACGGTTGGCCGCGCGTGCGTGCGGAGTGTGACTTCAGCGCACCATTGCGCTTTGAAGACACCGTCGAGATCGAACTTCTCGTCCGTGACGTTCGGCCGAAGTCGCTCGAACTCGAGTTCCGTTTTCACAAGATCGACGGCGACCAGAAACAGCAGGTCGCGCGCGGGTCGGTCGTGACCGTCTGCGTGCAACGCGACGCGGCCGGGAAGATGAAGTCCGTCGCGATCCCGCCTGAGATTGCGGGGCAGTTGGAGGCGGCACCTCCTTCAACCACCGAATGACCTAAGATCGGCCTAACTTCTTTGCGCACCCAACCGAGGCTCCCTCATGCCCACGCTGGCCAATTCTTCGTCCGCTTCGAACAGCCTGATGTGGCTCCTGTTCGCGCTGCTGGTCGTTGTGTTCTGGGGCTGCTACGGCGTGGCGATGCACGCGGCGTCGGAGAGCATGGGCGGCAAGACCGACCCGCACTCGCGGTACAAGGCTTACATCTTCGTCGGCGTCGCGTACCTGGTCATCGCCGTGTTCGCGCCGATGGTGCTCATGGGCGTGCAGGGCGCGTCGTGGTCGTTCCCGAGCAAGGGGATCATGTACGCGTTGTTGGCCGGCACACTCGGCGCGTTCGGCGCGTTCTTCGTCCTGTCAGCCATGGGCGCGGTCGGCAGTCGGCCGTGGATGATACCGGTGGTCATGTGCGTCGTGTTCGCCGGCGCGCCGATCGTCAACGCGATCGTCGCGCTGCTGATTCACCCGCCCAAGAACGGCTGGGGTTCGATCCACCCGCTGTTTTACGTCGGCATCCTCGTCGCCGCGCTCGGCGCGGGGATGGCCACCTACTTCAAGCCCGGCCCGAAGAAGCCGGGCGCGGATGCAGCGGCCCCGACGCAACAGGTCGAGTCCGCGCCGCCCGTCGCGTCTGCGTCGCCTACACCGTCCGATCCGACCAGGTCGGAATGAGCGAGTCGATCGAAACAACCCGCGCCGCGATCGAAGCCGATCAACTCGATCGGCTGGGCCGCCTGTTGGCTGAGCTTGTGCCCAGCAACGCGTTTTATGCGCCCGTCCTGCGCAGCGCCGAACTTGCCGGTAAGGTCGAATCGCTTGACGTGTTCCGTGCGTCGATGCCGTTGACCACCAAGCAGCGGGTCGTCGATGACCAACTTGCCCACCCGCCGTTCGGGTCGAACCTGACCTATCCGCTGAATAGGTACACGCGTTTCAACCAGACCAGTGGGACGACCGGCACGCCGATGCGATGGCTCGACACACCCGAGAGCTGGGGCTGGATGCTCGGCAACTGGGCGCAGGTCTTCAAGGCGGCGGGGGTCGAGGCGGGCACGGGCGATCGCGTTTATTTCGCCTTCTCGTTCGGCCCGTTCCTCGGTTTCTGGACAGCGTACGAGTCGGCCGCGCAGCTCGGCGCGATGTGCATCCCGGGCGGCGGGCTGTCGAGCGTCGCCCGGTTGCGTGCGGTTATCGACAACCGCGCGACCGTCCTGTGTTGCACGCCGACGTACGCGCTGCGGCTGACCGAGGTCGCGCGCGACGAAGGGTTCGACCTGTCCGCGTCGGCGGTGCGGGCGATCATCGTCGCCGGCGAGCCGGGCGGGAGCGTGCCGACCGTTCGACAACGCATCGAGGCCGGTTGGCCCGGCGCGCGGGTCGTTGATCATCACGGCATGACCGAGGTCGGACCCGTTAGCTATGAGCCGAAAGACGCGCCCGGTACACTTCGCATCATCGAGTCGAGCTACCTGGCCGAGGTGATCGACCCGCAGACAACGGAGCCCGTCGCGCCCGGCAATGTCGGCGAACTGGTCCTCACGACGCTCGGCCGACTCGGCTCGCCGCTGCTGCGCTACCGCACTGGCGACCTGGTCAAAGCGATCCCGTTCGACGTGCATCCGCAGCTTACGCTCGAAGGCGGCATCCTCGGCCGAGTGGACAACATGGTGCTGGTGCGCGGCGTGAACGTCTACCCCGCCGCGATCGACCGTGTCGTGCGCAACTTCGACGAGGTGGCTGAGTACCGCGTCGAGGTGCGCCACGACCGGCAGATGGCAGAGTTGAACGTGCAGGTCGAACCGACCTCGTCGTGCGACGACGGCGAGGCGCTGGCGACGCGCGTGGCGCAGGCGCTCAATGAGTCACTCAACCTGCGCGTGCCGGTAGCGGCCGTCGCGCCGCAGTCGTTGCCGCGGTTTGAGATGAAGGCGAAACGTTGGGTGGTAATTGAGTGATGTTGGCCACGGATGGCATGGATCGGTTGTATGATTGGGCCGCGCGTAGGTCAGGTCATCGACCTGACACCGGACCTTTTTCGGGCAATCGTGTCAGATCAATGACCTGACCTACGCCTTCAGCCCCGGCCTTTGGCCGGGGGTCAGACCAAAGCACGCGATCGGATAACTCGACGCGTTTCGACGAAGTGTCACGTACGGCAGACCGATCCCCGGGCGGAGCCCGGGGCTGAAGAAACACCCATGCTCCTCGACGTTCAGAACATCACGAAACGCTACGACGCGATCGACGGTGTCGAGTCGCCGGCAGTGCTGGACGGGGTGTCGCTCACGCTTGACGCGGGTGAGTCGTTGTCGATCGTCGGGCCTTCGGGCTGCGGCAAGAGCACGTTATTGAACATCATCGGCACGCTCGATCAGCCGACGTCGGGGAAGGTGCTGCTCAAGGAGCGTGACCTGTCGTCAATGAACGAACGCGAGTTGGCGGTGGTGCGTCACAGTGAGATCGGGTTCATCTTTCAGGACCACCACCTGCTGCCGCAATGCACGGTCGTCGAAAACGTCCTCGTGCCGACCCTCCCGGGGGTCGCGTCGGACGAGCCGGCGGACGTGCGGGCTAAGCGGTTGCTCGAACGTGTCGGGTTGGCCGACCGTCTGCACCATCGGCCGGGCCAACTGTCTGGCGGGCAGCGTCAGCGCGTGGCCGTTGTGCGGGCGTTGATCAATCAACCCGCGTTGCTCTTGGCTGATGAGCCGACCGGCGCGCTCGACCGCGCCTCGGCTGACAACCTCTCGCAGTTGCTGGTCGACCTGAACGGCGAGGAGGGGGTGACGCTGATCGTGGTGACGCACGCGCCGACGTTGGCCGGGATGATGGCCAAAGCGGTGACGCTTGAAGACGGACGGATCGCGGAGCAGGGCGGCGCGGCCGTCGAGGCTTGAAGTCAGGCTGCGCTCATCTTCCCTTCGCCTCTCCGCGTTAAACCCCAGTCAACACGCGGCGTCCACGACTCAATGGCACTAAGCCGACGCCGCGCTCACCATCCCGTAACATACCCGCCCCCGGTCCCCCCCGGTCCCCCCCGGTCCCCCGGGTTCCTCTGTTCCCACGATCCGACGGAGTCGTTCGTTGCTGGATGTGTTGAAGCAACAAGCTTTCCTGATTGCCGTGCTGATACTCAGCGTGGTCTATGCGCTGCTGCGTTACGTCGTGTTCGGGAACACGTCGGGTCAGCACGTCGGTGTGTTTGTGCTGAATAAGGCGGTGTCGATGTCGGCCTTGGTGTTGTTGGCCGCGTCGTTGGTCACCGGGCCAATCCTGCGCCGTTGGGGCGCGTCGCCACAGCACACGCTGCACCCGCGCCGACTGGGCTTGGCGGCGTTGGCGTTGGTCGTTTTGCACCTGGTGCTGAGCGGGTTGATCCTGAACCCCGCTTACTTCGAGGAGTTTTTTCTGGAGGACGGCCGAATGCGCGGGCGGGTCGAGTGGTCGATGTTGGCCGGCGGGTTGGCGTTGCTCTTGCTGATTGCGCAATGGAGGGCGACGGACGCGTTGGCCGGCCCAGCCAACGGCGGCCAACCGCACATGTCATTGCTGCGATGGGCGGGCCTCCTTGTCGTTACGTTGGGCGCGGTACATGTCGTGTTGATGGGGTTCCCCAATTGGCGCACGCCGGGCGACTGGTACGGCGGGTTGCCGCCAATCACTTTGGTGTCGTTCGTCGCGGCGGCGGCAGGGCTGGTCGGGCGGTTTGTGGTCAAGCGGTGATGGGTGCGATGGGTGGCGGTGTCATTGACCGAGTGAAATGTGAAGGCGCGAAAGGGGGGATGGGTGATGGCTGATCCGGGTCTTCGGAAAGACCGGGTTTCTCGTCGCGTGGAATCGTGGCGCGTTGTTGCCGTGATATTGCTTTGCTCGTTCATTCTGTTTTCCGCTCTATCTTTTTCATCTTCTTCATTCTTCGTGTCTCCTCCCCCTTCGCGACCTCGCGTTCAACCCAATCCACCAACACCTCCCAGACATCGACTTGGGATGTGCGCACAGCGCAGAGCGCACGGAAGCGTCGCAAACAGGCCGTCGAGTGTTGTGCAGCGTGCGTGAGGCGTGTTTGGTATCCGGCCGTGCGCACGGTTTGGGTTGGATGGACCTGTTGGGGCGTGCGCGGCGGTCGCGAGTGTTGTGCTGCGCGGGCTTTTGTGACAGGAGCACCGATGACACGATTCGCTGAAGAAAGCTGGTGTCTCGCAGCATGCCGTCGAGCCTGCCGTCCGGTGGCTTGGTGTGACGGTGAACTGCAATGCCACGGCCGAAGCGTTCAACGCTGTGGCGGGGTCGTGTCAGGTCGGTGTCGGGGTGACCGGTTGGCCGTGTCTGAGCGATGGCGGGGTCGTGGCGGGGTTGCGTCAGGGCGGACACCGCGTCGTCCGCCGCATGTGCGACGTAATCGCTTAATTCGACGGGGCTTGGCTCTTCGACGGCGTTTGGGTGGGCTGTGTCAGGGTGAGAGCCCCGCCTTTGTTGCACAAGATTGTTTCAATCAAGCATTTAGAGGCGATTGGGTGCGTTGGGGGGAGGGGGGAGGCGGTGGGTTGCCAGTCAGGGCTTGGCCTTGTGATCGTGTGAGTCGCCGTTGGCGATGCAACCTGAGCGGCGACGATCGGTTATCAGTGGGCAGAGACGTACGGAATCACCCTTGTGGGAGTCAGCCGATGGTTGCGAGTCGTTTGCCGGTGATGGTTTGTGTGCTGCTGATGGCGTTGAGTGTGTCGCCGTCGGCCTGGGCGGACGACGCGGCCAAGCGCGGACCGCGTGTGCTCGACCGTGCGTCGGCTGCGGCGCTGGGCGTCGGTCGGTTGGTGCCCGATGTCACGTTCAACGACCTGTCGGGCAAGGCCCATCGGTTGAGCGAGGTCAAGGGCGCGAACGCGACGGTGATCGCCCTGACAAACACGAGCTGCCCGCTGAGCATGAAGTATGCGCCGGCCCTCGCTCGGTTCGAAAAGCAGTGGTCATCGCGGGGCGTGTCGTTTGTCTTTCTCAACCTCGACACGGCCGCGCCCGTCACGGAGCTGCGCGAGGCCGTCAAGACAATTGGATTCCGTGGGCCTTATGTGCACGACAAGACCGAGGCGTTCGGCAAGGCGTTGCAAGCGAAGACGACGACGGAGGTGTTCGTGCTCGACGCGGCGCGGACGCTCGTTTACCGCGGCGCGGTCGACGACCGTTACGGGCTCGGTTACGCGCTGGACGCGCCGCGTGTGACCTACTTGAACGACGCGCTCGAAGCGTTGCAGCGCGGCGAGTCGCCGAACGTTGTGGCGACCGACGCGCCGGGCTGTGTGCTCGGGCTTGAGCCCGCAAAACAGGCCGCGACGAAGATCACCTATCACAACCGTATCTCGCGGATCATGCAGAACAACTGCGTCGAATGCCATCACACGGGCGGCATCGCGCCGTTTGCGTTGCAGACGTACAAGCAGGTCAGGTCGAAGAAGGGGATGATCGATTACGTCGTCGAGCACGGCATCATGCCGCCCTGGTTCGCGTCGAAGGAAAGCGGGCCGTTCCGCAACGACCGGTCGCTGAGCGCCGACGACAAGCGCGACCTGATCGCGTGGGTCGAGGGCGGGTGCGTCGAGGGCGACCAAGCCGACGCGCCGCTGCCGCGCGTATTCAAGAGCGAATGGGCCATTGGCGAGCCGGACCTGATCGTCGAGCTGCCGCGAACGGTGGACGTCAAGGCTGAAGGGGTGATGCCGTACGTCAATCTCACGGCTGGGACGGGTGTGGGTGAGGAGCGTTGGGTGCAGGCGGTCGAGATCAAGCCGACGTCGCCGGGTGTCGTGCATCACGTGCTGGTGCATGTGAAAGGCGACTGGGGCAAGGGTTTCCTGGCCGCTTATGTGCCGGGCAACAGCCACGTGATCTATCCGCAGGGGTTGGCCAAGCGTCTGCCGGCCGACGCGACGCTGCACTTCCAGTTGCACTACACGCCCAACGGCAAGGCGACGACGGACCGCACGCGGATCGGCATCAAGTTCGCCAAGGGACTGCCGAAGCACGAAGTCGTGACGCACGGCGTTTCAAACCGCCGTATCCGCATCCCAGCCGGCGCGTCGAATCACAAGGAGGTCGCGCGTCGGCCGATCCCCGCCGACCTGACGGTGCTCGGTTTCATGCCGCACATGCACACGCGCGGCAAGGCCTTCAAGTATGTCGCGACGCTGCCGAGCGGCCGGCAAGAGACGTTGCTCGACGTGCCGCGTTACGACTTCAACTGGCAACTGCGTTACGACCTGGCTGAGCCTTTCGTCCTGCCGCGCGGGTCGCGGATCGAGGCGATCGGGTGGTTCGACAACAGCAAGGAGAATCCTGCCAACCCCGACCCGACCAAAGAAGTGCGCTGGGGCGATCAGACGACCGACGAAATGTTGATCGGCTACGTTGAGTTTTACGTGAATAACAAACCAGTCGAGGCGGCGAAGGACAAACCGAAGACCCTGTTGCAGCGGCTGCGCGATCGGCGGCGTTCGAGATAGGCCGCGGTTTCAGGCCGTCGCGGAGTGTGGTACGCTGGTATCGGAGTCTGATGACCTGTTGGGAGACACCATGCGACACCTGCTCCGTTCGGTATTGACCTGTTTCGTGTTTGGCTTGGCTTCGCTGCTCACCGTCGGCGACGTGTTGGCCGAGGTTCGCGTGACTCGACCTGTGGATTACGAGGTGATCCAGCGCGACAACGCCAGCCGCGGCCGCGTGCTGGTCGAGGTAGCCGTGCCGCGCGGGACGCGGGTCGTTCAGGTTCGGTTGCGTAAATTGGCCGGCGCGACGCGCGGGCGGGACCTGGATTGGAAAGAACTGACCGCGCCGGAACTGAAAAACGGTGTGGTGCGCGGGTCGATCACGGCCGACGCGGGCGGGTGGTACCAGTTGGACGTCCGCGCTTTGGACGGGCGGTTCATCGTGGGCAAGGCGTCGGTCGCGCACGTTGGCATCGGCGACGTGTTCGTGACGGCCGGCCAACACAACGCCGCCAACTACGCGGCCAAGCGGCAGGTCGCCAAGTCGAAGAATGTCGTCTATTTCGACGGTTCACGTTTCAGCCCGGCCCGAGACCCGATGCCTGGCGTGATGGGCGATATGGGCAACTACTGGATCGGTCTGGGCGACCTGATCACGCAGAAGACGGGGCTGCCGGTCTGCTTCGTGGGTTGCGCGATCGAGTACACGACGATCGCGCAGTGGCTGCCGACAGCCAAGGCACGCGGCGTGGCGCAGTATCCGAACCTGATTCAGAAAACCCGTTGGTTCAACCCGAACGGCGTGCGTGCGGTCCTGTGGGTGCACGGGCCATGGGACGCGTTGGCCGGCACGCCGGCGCAGAAGTACCACGATCAGTTGATCCAGGTCGTACGTTCAGCCCGGCAGGACGTGGGTTACCCCGTGGACTGGTTCGTGGCGCAGGAGTCGTTCCACGTGCGTGCGGGCGAGCGCGTCGAGAAGCAGGTGGCTGAAGGGCAGCAGATGGTGTGGAAGGGCGGCGAGGCGTACGAGGGGCCGAACCTGGACGACTTGCTCGGCCGGCAGTGGCGTCATAACGGCGCGCACTTCAACGCGGCCGGCCAGGCGGAGATGGCCAAGCGTTGGTTCGAGGCGATCAGCGCGAAGTACGGCAAGTCGATCGATGCGCCGAAGCGTGCACGTCGTGTCGTTCCGCCGAAAAAGCCGCGTGGTCGGCTGCCGCAGCTTTGAGTCGTGTTTTGAGATGCGTGTTCAGGCCCAATCGGCCGATGACTGACTTGTGGAGTTTCGTGCAATGCCGAGTGTGATTTCGTCTCGTTGTGTGTTGGCTGGATTGCTCCTGATCGGTGCGACCTCACTGGGCGGGTGTTCGACCGCTTACTACAAGACGATGGAGTTGTTCGGCCAAGAGAAGCGCGACATCCTAGTTGACCGTGTGGAGGACGGCCGAGAGGCTCAGCACGACGCGAAGGAACAGTTTCGCACGGCGCTCGAGAAGTTCACGGCCGTGACGGGTTTCAAGGGCGGCAAGCTTCAGACCAAGTACAACGAGTTGAAGAGCGCGTTCGACCGTTCCGAGTCGCGGGCGCAGAACGTGAGCAATCGGATCAACGATATCGAAGACGTTGCCGAAGACCTGTTCGAAGAGTGGCAGGAGGAGTTAGGTCAGTATTCGGACGAGAAGCAGCGGCAGGTCAGCGAGGGGTTGCTACGCGACACGAAGACGCGTTATCACGCGCTGATCTCGTCGATGCGTCGCGTCGAACGGCGGATGAAACCGGTGCTTAACGCGTTCCGTGACCAGGTGTTGTTTCTGAAACACAACCTGAATGCGCGGGCGATCGCGTCGTTGCAGGGCGAACTTGATGCGGTGGAGCAGGAGGTGGCGACGCTGATCAAGGAGATGGAGGCGTCGATCGCGGAAGCGGACGCGTTTATCAGTGAGATGGGGGATGGGGGGTGACGGCGAGACGTGTGGAGTCTGGGGCCAAGGGTGGCTGCGACGTGTGCTTCATTTGCGTCGAGCCGCCAGCCGGTTTAGGTTGACGCCGAGTCGGAATGCCAGGATGGTCAGGTGATTGCTGATCGTCGCCCGCAAGACGCCGCGGCGGCGCCAGCGGCGGGCGGAGGTGACGACGGACGTGTGGGTGGTCGCAACAGTGCCGACGTTCCGCAGTCGCCTAACGAGTTGATAGTCTTCCATGAGGGGCAGTTCCGGGTAGCCGCCGACGGCGTGGAAGACATCGGTTGGCATGAACAAGGCCTGGTCGCCGTAGGGCATCTGCAAGGCGCGGGAGCGCCAGTTGGTCGCCCGCTCGATGAGGCGGAGCGACGCATTGCGAGGTTCGTCGAACGACAGGACGAACGCGCCGGCCACGACGCCCGGCAGGGACAGGGCGTGGCTGACGTGACGCTCGTAGCCGACGGGCAGGAGCGTGTCGGCGTGGAGGAACAGCAGGACGTTTCCGGTTGCGGCGGCCGCGCCGGCGTTCATCTGCGTCGCCCGTCCGCGTGGCGACTCGACAACGGTCGCGCCGCAGTCGCGGGCGATGTCGCAAGTCGCGTCCGTGCTGCCGCCGTCGGCGACGATGCACTCGACATTCGGCGACGCGGTCACCCGCGACAACGTGTCGCGCAGATGCGTCGCTTCGTTGATTGTCGGCACGACGACGCTGATCCGGCCAGCGAGCCGGGCCGTGTCGGCCCGGTCAGGCCCGAACGCACGCCGAGGCGCGAGCATCGCGCGACACGCCTCGCGCCCGATCGTCCCAAGGATCCCGCGACTTGCTGCGAGAGTGCCGGGGATCGTGCCGGTGATCTTGGAAGGTCCGACCTGCTTGCGATAGTCGACTGGCGACTCGGCGCAATGGAGTCGTCGGCGGGCGGCGCGGGCCTGCATCTGCACGGTCCAGCCGAACGCTGGGTCGTCCATGTGCAGGTCGAGCAGGGCGTTCCATGCGACGGCGCGGAATGGGCCGAGGTCGGTGAAACGTTGCCGCCAGCAGGCCTGGATGAGTCGGCAGGCGACGACGTTGCCCGCGCGCTGGGTCAGCGTCATGGATCGGCGTTCAGCCCGGCCCAGCGGACGGGAGCCGATGACGAGGTCGGCCTGGCCGGCGGCGATGGGCGTGACGAGTCGGTCCATCTGCTGCGGGTAGTCGCTGCCGTCGCCGTCTATGAAGACGACGATGTCGGGCGGCTGTCCGGGGTCGTCACGCAGGTGCGCGATCGCGGCGAGGCAGGCCGAGCCGTACCCGCGGCGTGGTTCACCAACGATGTGCGCGCCGTGGTCGCGCGCGGCCTGTTCGGTCGCGTCGGTCGAGCCGTTGTCGGCCACGACCACGCGGTCGACCCAATCGGGGATGTCGTCGATGACTTGGCCGATCGCCGGGGCCTCGTTGAGGGCGGGGATGATGACGGCGATGCGCAAGTCGGCGAACGGCATGGGCAAAGGTTAGCGTCAATGGTTCGTCGTGCACGTTATTGCGCTGACTTGGTATCTTGCTCGCACGCGTGACACCAAACAGGAGTTGTCATCATGCAAACGCGTCCGCTTGGGCAATCGGGGATCGAGGCGTCGGTGATCGGGTTCGGGGCGTGGGTAACGGGCGGGTGGATGTGGGGCGGTGTGGATGACAGCGAGTCGGTCGGCGCGATCCACGCGGCGATCGACCACGGCATCACGCTGATCGACACCGCGCCGGTGTATGGCTACGGCCACAGCGAGCAGGTCGTCGGCAGGGCGCTCAAGGGCAAGCGCGACAAGGTCGTGTTGGCGACCAAGTGTGGCCTGCGTTGGGATATGGACCCGCCGAAGGGCGAGTATCACTTCTCGGCTGACGAGGACGGTTGGCAGGAGAAGGGCAGCGACGCGGCCAAGTACGACATCTACAAGTACAGCGGGCCGGAGGGCATCCGGGAGGAGATCGAGTCGAGTCTGCAACGGCTGGGGACGGACTACATCGACCTGTACCAGACCCACTGGCAGGACTCGACGACACCGAGTGAAGACACGATGGCTGAGTTGATGAAGCTGAAAGACGGGGGCAAGATCCGCGCGATCGGCGTGAGCAACGCGACGGTGGATCATGTCAAGGCGTATCAGAATGTCGGTCCCGTCGACTCGATGCAGGAAAAGTACTCGATGCTCGACCGCAGACTGGAGGATAATGGCACGCTGCGGTTTACGGCTGAGGTAGGTATTGCCGTGCTGGCGTACTCGCCGCTAGCGAACGGGTTGCTGACGGGCAAGATCACGCCCGATCGGAAGTTCAACGAGGGCGACATCCGCAGTTGGCGTCCGCGGTTTAGCGTCGAAAACCGGCAGCGCGTGGCGGACTTCCTCGCGTTGATTCAGCCGATTGCGGACAACAAGGGTTTGACGCTGACGCAATTGGTATTGGCGTGGACGGTCGCGCAGGCAGGTTTGACGCACGCACTGGTCGGCGGTCGCACGGAGCAACAGGTCAAGGAGAACGCGGCGGCGGGTCAGGTCGTATTGAGTGATGGCGAGTTGAAGGCAATCCGTGACGCGGTTGCGCAGGGGACCGCGGGGATTGAGTGATTGGGTTGCTATCCCGTGGAAAGCCCCAACCCCCGGATACGGGCCATCCGCGGGCTTTAGGGTGATGGATTGGTGGGTGTGAATGGGATTTGGTGTTGAAGATTTGTAGAACGATCAGGGAAGACGACATGCCCCGTACAACCACGCTTGGACAGTACATCGTTTCGCGCCTCGAAGAGGTTGGATTGAAACATGTCTTCGGGATCCCGGGCGACTACGTGCTCGGGTTCTACGACATGTTGATCGACAGTTCACTGGACGTGATCGGGACGTGCACGGAACTGGGCGCGGGTTTTGCGGCCGATGCGTATGCGCGCGTTAATGGTTTGGGCGCGGCGTGTGTGACGTACTGCGTTGGTGGGTTCAACATCCTCAACGCGGTGGGCGGGGCGTACGCGGAGAAGTCGCCGATGATCGTGCTGACCGGCTCGCCCGGGATGGACGAGCGACAGCATTCGTCGTTGCTGCACCACCAGGTACGCGACTTCCACACGCAGCTTGAGGTGTTTCGGCAGGTCACGGTCGCGGCGGAGGCGTTGGAAGACCCGCACCGTGCGCCGGACCAGATTGACGAATGCTTGGATTTGTGTCTGCGTCAGAAGCGGCCTGTCTATCTGGAGATCCCGCGGGATCAGGTCAACGCCAAGGTACGTGCTCCCGAGCCTTTGCAACTGAACAGGCGCAAGAGCGACCGCGGGGCGTTGAACGAGGCGGTGGCTGAGGCGGCGGCGATCCTCAAGGGCGCGAAGAAGGCGGTGATCCTGGCGGGTGTCGAGATCCACCGGTTCAGCCTGCAGGAGCCGTTGCTGGAACTGGTCGAGAAAACGGGCTTGCCGGTGGCCGCGACGCTGTTGGGCAAGAGCGTGATCAGCGAGCGGCATCCGCAGTACCTGGGCGTTTACGAGGGCGCGATGGGTCACGACAAAGTGCGACGAACGGTCGAGTCGGCGGACGCAGTGATCATTCTGGGTGCGTTCATGACGGACATTAATCTTGGGATCTACACAGCCAATCTCGACGAGGGGCGGACGGTCAACGCGCACAGCGAGCGTGTGTCGATCAAGCGGCATCACTTCGACGAGATCGTGTTGCGCGACTTCATCAAGGGGTTGACCAAGGCGGTGCCGAAGCGTCGGCGGGTCAAGATCGATCGGCCTGCGGAGCGTCCGTTCAAGGTTCGGCCGAAGGCGGCGTTGAAGGTTCGGCGATTCTTCGATCGGATGGACGAATACCTTGAAGAGGGCAATATTGTTATTTGCGATATCGGCGACAGCCTGTTCGGCGGCAGCGACCTGACGATCCACAAGCGGACGGAGTTTTTGAGCCCGGCTTACTACACGTCGATGGGTTTCGCCGTGCCTGCGGCGATCGGCGCGCAAATAAAGAACCGCAAGCTTCGGCCGATCGTGTTCGTGGGTGACGGGGCGTTCCAGATGACGGGGCAGGAGCTTTCGACGATCGCACGCAACGGGCTGAACCCGATCGTTTTTGTCCTCAACAACAAGGGCTACACGACGGAACGTTTCATCGCGGAGGGGCCTTACAACGACATCAACGACTGGGCTTACCACCTTTGGCCGAACATCGTGCGCAATGGGTGGGGTTGCGAGGTGCGGACGGAGGGCGAGTTAGAAGACGCGCTGGTGCAGGCACGCGAATACCGCACGTCGTTTTCAATCATCAATGTGCACTTGGAAAAGTACGACACGTCGAAGGCGTTGGAGCGGTTGGGCAAGCGGTTGAGCAAGCGGGCGAAGCGGTGAGGTTCGTGCGTCTGTTGTGTGACGTACGGTGTCCCGCGGAAGGCCTCCGAGCAGTCCATCCGCGGGCTTTATGTTTTGCGATGTTGCGAGCACGGTGGGCGGAATCGGCGGGCCTGCAACGGGTTGCGGGTCGATAATACAGGTAGAGATCTGTACGACTCGGAGCGCCGATGAAGGACACGCTGAATAAGTTGAAGGAAGCGGTGGAGCGGGCGATGCGGGAGGGCGGGCCGGACTACGGCGACGACCGTAAGTGGGTGCAGCGTACGCCGCGTGGGGGGTCCGGCACGGGCGGTATCGGGACGATTATCTTCGGCCTGATATTCGCGGCGGTCGGGACGCTGATCTGCCTGCGTGCGGCGAATGTGATCACGGCGGGGAAGGTCCACGTGCCGATGCCGATCCTGTTTGTCGTCGGCGGCATCTTCGGGCTGCCGGGCGTGGCGATCATCGGGTACGGCTTTGTGTCGATGTGGCGATCGGCGCGGGGGAAGCGTCGGCTGGCAAGCAACCCACGCGAGCCCTGGCTGGCGGACCACCCGTGGGACACGCGATACGCGCGGGACGACGGCGTCCGCAAGATCGTCAAGACGTTTGCCGGTGTCGTATTCGTCGGCGCGTTTCTTGTCCCGTTCCATTGGATCGGGCTTACGAAGTCCGGGGCGTGGCCGATGCTCCTGTTTGTCGCGCTGTTCGACCTGGTCATCGTGGGCATGACCGTGCACGGCATTCGGCAGATCGTTCAGCGGTTCAAGTATGGCCGAAGCAAAGTGAGGTACGCGGCATTCCCGTTCTTTCTGGGTGACATGTTCGAGGTCGAGTTCCTGGTGGACAAGGGGATCGTCGCGGCTGAGTCGATTGAGTTTACGTTGCGATGCATCGAGGAACGTCGTGAAGTGCGGAAAAGCAAGAGCGAAAACTCGACGACGCACACGACCGTCTGTTACGAGTTGTGGTCGGATACTTACAGGTTCGACGAGGCGATCGATCAGCAGGCGGGTGACGCGCTGTCGGTGTCGTTCCTCTTGCCGGATCGTGACATCGGCACGCAACTGATGGTCAAGGAGCCGCGGTATTGGGAGCTTGAGATCAAGGCGGTGACGCCAGGGGTTGACTTCGAGGCGACGTATTTGGTGCCGGTGTATGCGCGGGGTGGGTGAGACGTGGATAAGTGAGGGCGTTTGATGTGGACTCGGATCCGGGTATTCGGAAAGACCCGGCTTGGGGGGCAGTTGAAGCAGTATGTGTTGATGACTTGTTGAGGGGGAATGAAACAGCCGCTTGCGGCCTGGTGTGTTGCCCGGTGCGCGTCCTTGCGCGGTGGGTTGACCAAGCCGCAAGCGGCTGTGCGATTTATGACGTTTTCAAAGCCCACCGGTTTGCGGTGGGATCCCCCGGCAAAGCCGGGGGCTTTGGATACGGTCGTCACACCGCCCGCGGGTGGGCTTCTTCGTAGCTCTCGCGCAACCGCATGGTGGACAGGTGCGTGTAGATCTGCGTTGTCGACAGCGACTGGTGGCCGAGCAGTTCCTGCACGCTGCGCAGGTCGGCGCCGTTGTCCAGCAGGTGGGTGGCGAACGAGTGGCGGAGCGTGTGCGGGCTGATCGTCGAGTCGAGGTCGGCGGCCTTGAGGTACTTGTCGAGCTTGCGGCGGACACTTCGGCTGCTGAGTCGGCCACCGTTCTTGTTGATGAACAGCGGAACGGACGGGTCGATCATCGCCCGGCTGCGCAGGCCTTTGAACTGCGGGTCCGGCTCGAGCAGCGTGAGGTAGTGGCGGATGGCGGCCAATGCGTGCGTGCCGAGCGGGACGATGCGTTCCTTCTTGCCCTTGCCGCGGACGCGGAGCGTCTGCTCTTCCATGTCCAGGTCGCTGCGGTCGAGGTCGACCAGTTCGCTGACGCGGACGCCTGTTGAGTAGAGCGTTTCGAGGATCGCGCGGTCGCGGGCGCCCAGCGTGTCGCGGTTGTCGGGCATGCTCAGGAGCTTGTCAACCTGCTCGACGGTGATGGCCTTAGGCAGCCGCTTGGCCTGCTTGGGCGTGCGGATGAGCACCATCGGGTTGTTCTCGATCGTGCCGCGCTTGAGCTGCCACTTGTAGAAGCTGCGGAGCGTGGCGATCTTGCGGGCGGTCGTCGCGGCGGAGTAGCCGAAGCCGTCGAGGTAAGCCAGGAAGGCGCGGATCTGCATGGCGTCGGCCGCGGCCATGCGGGCGTCGATCTTCTGGGCCAGCGCCGCTTCGTCGCCGTTAGTCGGCGCGTCGTCCTCAGCGATTTGCTGCGTCAGGTATTCGACGTACTGCCGGAGGTCGGCCTCGTAGCAGCGTGAGGTGTACGGGCTGAAATGACGCTCGAACTTGAGGTAGTGAGCGAACTGTTCAACGAGTGGGCTTTGGACGGACATGCGGTCGGCTCCTGCGTGTGTGGTGGCGTCTTTCATTGCCCCCGGCTTTGCCGAAGGGTCGGGCTCTTTAGCCCCGGGCTTTGCCGGGGGATCCCCCACCAAAGGCGGGGGCTAAAGCGTGGTGTCCCCCGCAAACTGCGGGGGCGAATGCAGCGTGTCCCCGGCAACGGCCGGGGCGATCTGGCTCATCCTTTCAGCAGCGTTTCGAGCTTCCTGCTCATGCGCTGTCCCATCTGGTGGCTGAGCACGGCGGCGTCGAACCAGTCCAGGTCCGAGCTGTCGTCGCGCACGAGTTCGATCAGCCTTTCGAGCACGACGTTCTCTTCACCAGCGGCGTAGCGGAAGACGTAGCGCTGGCCGTCTTTAACCAGCACCAACTGCCGCGTCTCCGGGCCGTGCTCGAAGGGCGAGCTGTCGGCCACCGCCTCGGGCGTCAAGCCGTCGTCGCACGGCTTGGCCGGTTGTGGTGGGGGGCCGGTGTCGTCGCCCGAACGGTGTTCGGGCGTGTGGTCCGGCGTCGGAGATTGCCAATCCGAATTCGGTGGCATGCTCGGGCTCCTCGCGGCCGACGCGCGGGGCCCGATGCGGGCCGCTACGGTGTCGGCGGCGGAGGCGTCAGCCTGCGTGCCTCAGCGCCTAACAAGCGCTTAGCCATCGCGTAGCTGACGAACTCGCTGAAAAGGTCGATGCTGAGCAGGTAACGCCGCCAGTGTTCGTCCGGCGCCGGTGTCACGGCGCGTTCGAGCGTGCCCTGCGGGTCCGGCCAATCGTTTGCACCGCGGCGGACGGCGTATCGCTTGAGCGCTTCACGCACCTGAGGCGACGCCCCGTTGAACACGGCGCTGACATTGCTGCCGAGCGTCATCCGTGGTCGCGGCTTGGGGTTCGTCCCGCCGTCGGTCGCGGCCCTGGTCAGGTGTCGGATGTCCAACTCCGGGTCGGCGTACTCGTCCAGCCGGCGTTGCGTGAACAACCGCAACGCCATGCCCAACTTCGGCGGGTCGTACGGGTCGTAATCCGTGACCGTCCCGACCAGCAGGGCGTCGGCGTTGAGCGTCGCCAGCAGCCGCGTCGCATCCTGCGGAGAGGCGAGATGCGACATCCGCAGGGCGTCCATCGCCGCCAGCGTTCGGCTGACGGGCATGACGCTGATGCGGTCGGTGGTTTCGAGCTGCCGGGCCAGGTGGTCGGCCAGGGCGACGCCGTCGGCTTCCAGGCTGCCGCTCTCGTTGTTCAACGGGGCGACCGCCCAGACGCGCGGGCCGTCATACGGCGCGACCAGTGGCTCGGCGATCGGGGCCTGTCTCGGAGCACAGCCGCCGATCAACACGACCGCCAGGGTCAGCATGACCTTTTCACTTGTCATGGCATCCTGCCGGTTGAAGGAACGACGGGTTCCACCCGTCGACAGACTCAAACAGTTGATTACGGGTTGGTCGGCACCTCGGCCGTCGTGCCGTCGGTCGCCTTGGGCGTCGTCATCTTCTTGGGCGACGCGCCGGCCGTGGCCGTGTTGCCCACGCCCATCGTCGAGTTCACGAGCGACTGCACGCGCTCCGGCCGAATCGACCAGATGTTCTCGATGCCGTCCTTAGCACGGTTGGACACGAAGAAGATCGTCTGATCCTTCGCCCAGACCGGTTGAAGATTCGCGTGGTGCGACTGCGTCAGGTTGACGCGGCCGATGCCGTTGGAACCGACGATCCAGACGTCGGCCTGCTTCGGTTTCTCTTTCTGTTCGAACTCCGTCCTGGTCACCGTGCTGAACACGATGAACTTACCGTCGGGGCTGAATCGAGGCGTGATCGTCGCCGCGTTGCGGGCCGAGACCACTTCCGTCGGCGGCGTCGGCTCACCGTTGACCAGTTCGATCGTCCAGATGCTGAACCAGCGCGTCCCGCGCTGCCGTGCACGCTGGAAGACAATGCGGTCGTCGACCGACGAGAAGTGGGGGAACAGGCCGTGCCCGATGATCTTGCGGACGTTCGGCTGTTCGATGTCGATCAGCGCGATCTCCCACTGCCCGCCGTTGCTGCTCAGCGTCGAGTAGACCAGCGTCTGCCCGTCGCGCGAGAAACTCGGGTGGATGTCGTCGGCGTCGTCGTTGGTGAGTTTGATCGGCTGGCCGCCCACAATGTCCTGCAGGTAAATCGACCACGTGCCTGAGCGGTTGCTAGCGAATGCGATCATCCTGCCGTCCGGGCTGAACGCGGGCATCACGTCGTTGGCTTTGTCGGCCGTCAGTTGCTTGACCGCGCTGCCGCCGATGCGCTGTAAGTAGATGTCGCTCGTCTTGCGGTGCCGGGTCGACGCGAACGCGAGCCATTGGCCCTTCGGATCGATGACGGGGTCGAAGTCGCCGCCTTCATTGGCGAACGTAATCTGCGAAATGTTGCGGGGCGAGTCGAGCGGGCTGGCCACACCTTGGCTCTTGCCCGGCAGTTGCCCGTACAGCGTGAGCGACGACACGTCCGGGTCGCGATGCGTCGAGACATACTGCGAGCCGTTGATCGGCTTCGGCCCGGCCTCAGTGTACTGCACGCCGGGTTGCGATGCCGTTGACTTCGAGGGCATCGCAGAGTGGGCCGACTTGGCCGACGTCTGGCCGGCGTTGCGCTCTTGGTCACCGTTGGCTTGCTCAACCTCGACGGGGTTGAGTGAGACCGCACCGTTGTACTGCACGCCGCAGCCGGCGGTCATGGCCAAGGTGAGGCTTGCGGCAACGGTCAGGAATAAAGTAGCCAACTTCATGATCTGATCTCATGTGGAACGTCCGTGTCGCAAGGTGCGATCGTCGGGCGTCCTGGGGGGGCGATCGAAACGTCACAATCGGTACAACTGGACCGCTTATCGGGTCGTTGGACCGGCGGGTTTAGATCGACCTCACCGCAGGCCTTTATCGGACGAGTTGGCGCGTCGGCTTGAAGGGCTTGGGAAGACGCCACGAACGCGCAAACCTTGCGCATCATTGACCTTGCCAATCGGTATCATTGAACGATGTTCACCGGCAACGACATGGCGGATTGGCTGAGCGAGCCGCGATTATTCTGGCCGGTCGCCGTTGTCTGGTTGGCGGCGTTGCTCGTCCTGCTCGTGTACGCGTCACATCGGCTGCGATTGGTCTGCCTTTGGCGACGCACATGGGGTGAGTCTTCAAGTTCCCAATCGAATGGCTCTGAACGCGACCTGCCGGTGGTGACCGTGCAGGTGCCGCTGTTCAATGAACAGCACGTCGCGGAGCGGGTGATCGACGCGGTCTGCACGCTGGATTGGCCGAGCGATCGTTTGCAGATTCAGGTATTGGACGATTCAACGGAACCGGCCTCGCGCCGCGTGGTGGAGAGGCGGGTTGAGCATTGGTTGGACCGAGGCGTTGACATCACGTTGCGTCACCGTGAGCGGCGGGTCGGATTCAAAGCCGGCGCGCTGGGCGAGGGCATTCGTTTCGCGCGGGGCCGATTCGTCGCCATCTTCGACGCCGACTTTGTCCCGCCACGAGACTTCCTGCGACGTGTCATGTCGGAGTTCGATGACGAGCGCGTCGGCCTGGTGCAAACGCGTTGGGGACACCTGAACCGCGACACGAAGTGGCTCACACGCTGCCAGGCGATCTGTCTCGACGCGCACTTTGCGATCGAGCACGCCGCCCGTCACGGTGCGGGACTGTGGATGCACTTCAACGGCACGGCCGGCGTCTGGCGACGTTCAGCCATCGAAGACCACGTCGGCGGCTGGCAGGGTGACACGCTCACCGAAGACACCGACCTCAGCTACCGCAGCCAACTCGCCCGTTGGCGGTTCGTCTACCGCAACGACGTTGTCTGTCCAGCCGAGCTGCCCGCGACGTTGCGCGCCCTGCGCGGCCAGCAGCACCGCTGGTCGAAGGGGCTGATCCAGACAGCAATCAAACTCATGCCGACATTGCTGCGATCGGACGCGCCGCTGCGCAACAAGGTTGAAGCGTGGTTTCACCTGACGTCGCCGTTGACGCACCTGGCGTCTTGTACGGCGGCCGTGCTGACCCCGATCGTGTTGATCGCTCAGTTGGGCGACGTGAGTGTCACGTCGCGCGTCGTCGGCCTGATTGGCGTCGGATGCGCAGCCGCGGCGATGGCGGCGTCGATTGCCTACCTCATCGCCGGACAACGCGCGGTCGGCAGGGCGGGCATTGGCGTTTGGCGACGTGTGCCGGCCTTGTGCGCGATGGGTCTTCTGCTGGCCGGTAGCAGCGCGCGCGGTGTCGTCGAAGCGCTACTCGGGCAGCGTTCGCCATTCGTGCGAACACCCAAGCGAGGGTGCCACACTTTGGCTCGGCAAAGTGTGTCGTGAAGCAACCCATGCACTTTGAGCTCAGTTCGTGTTTTGGTATTCTCGGCTAAGACTACTACGTTGGGATACGACTCTTGCCCGCTCACGCAGGACCGCCAGTCCAATCGTGCCGATCAAGATCAGCAACATAGACCAAGATATCAGTCTGACACCGGACTCGGTTCGAAAGCCGGTTCGAATGTTTTCGCCCGCTGGGTGTACGTAATCGCGTCGCGTGTATCGATAGGCCGGTGAACGGGCCAATCCCAGCGTGAACTCTTGGACTTGATCCCCGCTTGTGGCGTCTGCCCAAGAGTTGCTTTGCGGGAAGACGCCCACTCCCAAGCATGCGATAGCGAATATAAGCACGCACCACGAACCGGTGTCTCGCCACCAAGTCATGTCCCGACCTCGCATAGGTCAATTGTCTACTGAGTCACACCCGTCCGCGTGGACGCCTTGGCGGAAACTGGAACGCCCTGCGGGAACTTGTACACCGCCGTCTCGACTTCCTTGCCCGCGACGGTCACGTGCTTGAGTTTGAACACGAACGTGCCCGGCCGGCGGGCCAAGTCGCGTTCCGTGCCGCTGAACGACGTGGCGATCTTGTCTCCGTCCGCTTTCTTGGCCAAAAGGCGCACGCGGGCTTCCGGGAAGCCTTCTTCGTCGAACGGGTTAGCCGTCTCGTCCCAGTACAGGTCGAGCAGCAGGCGCGACTGCTCGCTGCCCGCCGGCTTGGCCTGCGCGTCGAGCAGGTTGACCGTGAACGTGCCCGCGTCGCGGTTCAGGATGCACTCAGCCATGTACGGCACGCCGGGCAGTTTCACGAGCGTCCCGCCGTTCGGGCCGGCCTTCAGCGGCTTGCCGGTCTTGTCGTGGTACTCGGCCAAGTGGTGCGACGCCTGGTCGGCGTCCGTTGACAGGCCCACACGCCCTTGCGACTTGGCGATGCGCTGCGCGGTCAACTTCGGGTCGTCCGTCTTGCCGTCCGATCCGGGGGGCGGATATCGCAGGCCAGGGTCGTCCGGGCCGGCCACATTGGTGCCGGCGGTCTTCGTGTCGTCCGATCCCGGTTCGGATTTGCACTGGCAGCAACCGGACATGGTCAGCAGCCCCACGGCGAGCAGGCAAGTGAGGGTGAATGGCACGGGAACGCGGCGGAGATTGGTCATGGTCGGCCCCTTCGGCTGAATAAGGATTGATCGAAACATGATAACAACCAATGCACCCTCTCTTCCATCAGCGATTCCCGTAATCCCACAGACGAGGCTTGCGTGATCGCCGCCCCAGGTCAGACATCGAACCACCAAGGACCGACAGGTCGGTCCGCGCGACCCTCACCCGCCTTGGGCCGCCGCGACAATGGCCACGATGCCGCCGATGACCGCCAGCACACCCGCCACGGCGAAGAAGATCTTCCAGAAGCTCCACGGCCGTTCGCCCTGCACCTCGCCCGTTCGGCCGTTGATCAGGAAGCGGTAGACCTTTTCCCGAAATCGGTACGAGCTGATCCAGATCGGCAGCAGGATGTGCTTGAAAGTGATCTCGTCCCACCGCGTGCGGGTCGTGTGGATTCGCTGCTCGTCGCCGCCAATGTCGCTGCGGATCGTCGAGCGGATCGTCGGGTCCATCTTGCCCTGCGCGACGCCGAAACCTTGCTCCAAGTCGACGTGGTACGCCTCAGCCCGGAATCCGGACAGGTACTCGTCGCTGTAGTTGGTGAGGTTGGGCAGGTCCCACGGCTCGAGCTTCTCAGCGTACTTGTGCGGCAGCGAGTTGCTGGCCAACACCAGCACATCGTCGAACTCGTTCCACACCAACCCGCTGGCCGGGTACCAGCGTGTCTTCCGCACTTGACGCGTTTTGGTCACCGACTTGCCGTTCTCCATCGTCGTGTAAGTCTCGGTGACCCAGTAATGCTCGCCACGCTGACCCGTGTACCACGTCGTGGCTTCGCAGTCGTACGTCCAGTACGGCGTGTACATCCCCTTGAGCTTGTTCTGAGCCCGCGCGTAGGTCTTGAGTTTGCTCGGCGCAAACCACAAGCCTTTGATCCACGTCTTGAACTTTTCCTGCCCCTCGCGGTGAGTGATGACAAATGGCAGCAGCGCCTTGGGCTTGATCACGTTCAGTGACCCGCCCTCAACGACCTGCGGTGAGCCGCAGTAGGGGCATTCGTCACTGGTGACCGACGCGTCGCGGGTGTACTCAGCCGCGCACGTCTGACACTTGACGACCTGTTCGGTGACCGACTCAGCCTTCGCGGCCGCGTCGCGCAGGAACGCGTTGAAGTCGAGTTCCTGAACATCCTCCTCCGACTGCGGGATGGCCTGCTCGTGCGCGCAGTACGGGCATTTGAGCGACTGGACGCCGGGCTTGAATTCAAGCTTCGCGCCGCACTGACCACATGGAAACTTCTTGTCAGCCATGACTCACCCGCCGCGGAACACGAACCACCAGAGGATGACACCCACGATCACCAAATCGACCAGAGCGAACACGACCCACGCGATGGGTGGGATCTTGGGTTTGTCCTGGTCCATAAAAAGACGTCCAAGTTAAGGTGACTGCCACTAGTGTATTCGAGCGATGAGTCGCAGGGTTGCGACAACCTGTGTTTTTCTCGCACGATTGGAATCGTCATCGAGTCATGCCATCTCAATGATTCAAATACGAGTACTCTCTTACGAGTACGGTGTGACGCCATGGCATTATGGCACCTAATCGACTATTCGACGAGGAGATTCAGTAGCCGAGACATTGAGTTGTGGCGGAAGCGCCGCGCGCATCCGATCCGGTTCCTGTCGTGGTTCGCGGTCATCCCAGCGGCGTTTGCTTTGATTATCGGTGTCATTCAACTGATCGAAAATGCTTCGAAGTCAAGCAGAGGCATACGGTGGTTTGAATGGATCGCCACGTGCGTGTGCTGCGGAATCTGTTTTGCCGCGGTGGGCTTGTTGGCCGGGGTGATCCTCTTGCAGAGCGGTCTTAGCCGTCTCAAACGGATTGAAAGCCGCGCCCAAGGGCTCGCCGCGCCAAAGGAATCCAAAGAAGGCAGTCCAGATTGACCAGCCTCACTCCTGCGTCCGGTACAGGTCGAGGTAAAACTCCAGCAACTCACGTCCCGCGACAGCCGTTGTCTTGGTGTGCTGGAAGCCGAACCGGTCGAACAGGCCGCGTGCGACCGTCGGGTCGAAACGCGTGTCGAGGCGGACCTTGAGGAATTGGTGGTGTCGGCAGTGAGCGAGGGCTGTTTCGAGCAGGGCGGCCGCGATGCCCGAGCCCTGCCAAGCTTTATCGACCCGCAGGCGGCGGATCTCGGCGGTGTGCTCCTCAGCGACGGCCACGCCGATCATCCCGACCACATCGCCATCGACCTGGGCGACCCAGAATTGGCTGCGCCCGTCCGACCGATACGCCCCGGTGATGTCCCTGATGTCGGCCCCCGTGTCGCCCGGATCGACCTGCCCGACCAGCAGGCCGTCGCGGTAGAGGTGTTCGACAGCCCCCTGGTCGCCCGGGTCGTAGAACCGGACGACCACGCGGTCGAGCGCGTGGGCATCTGACTGGCTGTCGGACATGGGTCGGGTCCCTGATCCTCTGCGTCGAAACGGGGTC
Source organism: Phycisphaeraceae bacterium (assembly GCA_028284155.1). Classification (GTDB taxonomy): domain Bacteria; phylum Planctomycetota; class Phycisphaerae; order Phycisphaerales; family Phycisphaeraceae; genus JANQSF01. The sequence continues at coordinate 43,590 of JANQSF010000110.1, read as the reverse complement.
ACTATAGGGCAGCGCTCCGAATCCTGCGCCGCCGCGCATCGCGTGCCGCGGCTCAGTCGCGGGACACGGTCAGAAAGGTCACGTCGTCGCGGTCGGTGTCGAGCACGCAGACGGTGTAAGTCGCGGCCCGCGTCAGGGCGCCGGGGTTGATCACCCGCGTCGCTCCGATCCGATTATCGTTTTTCTGATGCGTGTGGCCGTGCGCCAGCCAAGCCGGTTTGTCAGCCAAAGCGCGATCCCACGCACGCCCGTCGTGGCCGTGCATGAAGCGAAGCTCGCGGTCGCCGAACGTCAGCCGACCGACCGGGTGATTGACGATCAGCCCCAACGCCTCGGCGTACCGTGTCAGGTCGGCCTCGTCCCAATCGACATTGCCGAACACGACGTGCGCGGGGATGGTCTCGTCGTCGGCCCCGTTCGGAACGACCAACTCATCCAGCACACCGGGCCCGCCAACGTCGCCGAGGTGGATCAGCCGATCGACGCCGTGATCGACCAGCAGCACAACCGCGTGCCGCGTCGTCTCAACCCGACCGTGGCTGTCCGAGAGCAGACCGATCTTGGGCAAAGCGGGTCACTCCTTGGGGGTGGATCGGCGGGCTTGTCTGCGCGTGCTGCGCACCGCTATGCTTCGCCTCGCGCCGCGGCGGTCTCAAACGACCTGTCCGTGGACCGCCTGTCGATCGCACGCCGCACCGAGCCACCCGCGCCATGACCGACATCCTGTCGCAGATCATAGAAGACAAACGACGCGAGGTGACGGCCGCGCAGGAGCGTGTCTCGCTGGACGAGATCAAGCGACGGGCGATCGACACGCCTACGCCGCGCAACTTCTTCAAGGCGATGACGCGGCCGAAGGACGAGCTGCGCGTCATCGCCGAGGTCAAGAAGGCCAGCCCGTCGGCCGGCCTGATCCGCGACGACTTCGACCCGGTCGCCATCGCCACGGCCTACGCGGAGAACGGCGCGGCCGCGATCAGTTGCCTGACCGACGCCAAGTATTTCCAAGGCTCGCCCGACTACATCGCGCAGATTAAGGAGGCTGTCACGCTGCCCGTCCTGCGCAAGGACTTCATCGTCGATACGTACCAGATCTACGAGTCGCGGGCGATTGGAGCCGACGCGGTCCTGCTCATCGCCGAGGCGATCGACGGCGAGGCCGAACTGCTCGACCTGCTGATCCTGGCCACCGAGTTGAAGCTCTCCACACTGGTCGAAGTGCACGATGTCGAAAGCCTCCTGCGCGTTCGCCCGCACCTGGGCTTCCCGCACCCGTCTTACACCTTGTTAGGCATCAACAACCGAAACCTGCGCACGATGACAACCGACGTCGCGCACACGCTGCGACTCGTCGAGTATGTCGAGAACACGGACATCGTCGTCAGCGAGTCGGGCATCCGCGCGCCCGGCGATGTGAAGCGGTTGCGCGACGCGGGCATTCACCGCATCCTCGTGGGCGAACACCTGATGCGGCAGGATGATGTGGGGGCGGCGTTGCGTGAGTTGATGGGGTAGGGACGCGCGACGGGGGAGCGCTAAGCCGCAAGCGGCAGTGTGAAGCCGGGTCTTTACGAAGACCCGGATCATTTGGAATCAATGTGTGACCTGATCCGGGCCTTCGGAAAGGCCCGGTTTGAGGGGAGCGGTGGTGTCGAGTGTCACTTCGAGGCCGTCGTATGCGATCGAGATGCCGTCGGGGAGTCGGATTTCGAGGTCGGCGTGCTGGATGTCGTGCGCGATGTGGGTGAGGTAGGCCTGACGCGGTCGAATCTGATCGATCTGCGCCAACGCCTGGTCGACGGTGAAGTGCGTGGGGTGGTGGCGGTAACGCAACGCGTCGATCACGAGCACGTCGAGGTTTTCAAGCAGCGCATACGACTCGGGCGGGATCGCCGAGACGTCGGTGCAGTACGCCAACGATCGGCCACCGGATTCGACGCGGTAGCCGACGATCGGCAGTCGGCCGTGCATCAGCCGCATGGGTGTCCACGCCGCCCCGTACAGGTCGAGGCGGACATTCGGCTCGATCGTAAGCGGCGCGAGCTTCGGGATGAACGACTCGGGCACGCTGCGATTCGGGTTGAAGATGTATCGGAAGATGCGTTGGAACTTCTCGTGGACGGTGGACTCCGCGTACAGGTTGACCTCCTCGCCCTGCACGGCGTTGAACCGGCGCAGGTCGTCCAGGCCGAAGATGTGGTCGGCGTGGGCGTGCGTGTAAAAGACGCCGTCGATCCGGTCGACCGTGTGGCGGATGCATTGGTCGCGCAGTTCAGGCGCCGTGTCGACAAGAAACTGACGGGTCGCCGGCGCGTCGTCGGCCGGCGGCGCGGCCGGGTCGTCGTACGACACGAGCACGCTCGGCCGGGACCTGCGGTCGCGCGGGTCGTCGGATTCGCACACGTCGCAGTGGCAGCCGATCATCGGCACGCCCGCGCTCGTGCCCGTGCCCAGAAAGGTCAGGCGGAGGGTCATGTGGCGATTGTAGAACTGCGGGCGACGCGATCGCCAGATCACACCCCTGATCACCGGCCGCGACACAATGGAAAATGAGTAATGAGCACTGACAAATGACCAATCTCCCAGGCCCGGTCTCGCGACCCGACCAAGGCAATTTATCACTTCTCAATGGTCATTTGTCATCGATTATTTCGGACAGGTTTGCCCGGCGGACGAAGCCCGCCGAGGCGATGGTCGCCCGACTCGGGTTCGGCTACCATGTCGCCGCACAGCCACCCACCGCGAATGAGCATTCCCATGCCCTCCGCCACACCCGCCGCCCCGAAGTCTTCCGCGCCGCAGGGCTACTTCCAGAACATCTGGTACACGCTCAAGAGCATCTTCATCGGCATGAAGATCACGCTTAAGTACATGTTCTCCAAGAGTGTGACGATCAGCTACCCGTTCGAGCGCCTCGCGTTCGCCCCGCGCTACCGAGGCATCCACGAGTTCGAGGCCGACATCTGCATCGCCTGTGACCAGTGCGCCAAGGCCTGCCCCGTCGATTGCATCTACATCGACAAGTCCAAGCCGCGCAAGATCGATAAGGCCACCGGCAAAGCGACCGGCGGCGACCTGCTCCGATTCGCGATCGACTACCAGAAGTGCATGTTCTGCGCCCTGTGCACCGAGCCCTGCCCGACCGACTGCATCCACATGGGCAAGAACCACGACCTGTCCGCGTACTCGCGTCAGGACATGATCGTCGAGTTCGCCGAGATCGATCGCGACGGCCTGCGCACGCCCATCCCGCTCTGGATGGAACGCAACCAGGACATCCCGTGGGTCAAGAGCGAATACGACCGCGTCAAGTCAGGCGAGTTGGCGACGAAGGACGCGGATATCCCGTCGATGTGACGGCGCATCAGACAATCTTTATTTTGGGGGGTGTGACACATCGACGACGGTGATCGTTGTTGATTCACTTGGGTCTTGCACGCGGCGGCGATCAACCGCTTCGACGCGGGCTTGGGCGAGGTATACTCCAACCCGTCATATCCCCGGGAGGTCGCCATGTATGCGTTCGAGCAACTGATCGTCTTGACGGGCACGGTGATCGTCTGGGCTCTGATGGGTATGTTTGGGCTTGTCGGTATCCCATACATCGTCTTGCGTTTAAGGGACGCCCGACACAAGCGGCGCGATCCTCAACTGGGTGTCAAGTGCGTGATGCACGCGCTGCTCACGTTGGCCGTCATGTTGATTCTCGTCGGCCTGACCGTCGTGATGATCGACGTCGTCGAAGACGATTACAACGTGAAGGACTGGGATTCGGAATACAAACGTGCCGGCTTGGCCTTGTTGGCTTCGGGCGGATTGCACTTGGTTGGCCTGTTGGTCGCGTTGTTCATGTTCACCAATGAGAGGCGGTGGCCCAGGGCGCGTCGCGCGTACTCGGGCATCCGGTTCGCGACGTGTGGGATTGTGCTGATGATCGCCCTGACCGGTACTTTTCTCATTTGGTTTCAGAAGCGGCCAACCGGCTTTGCCCCCGGCGCAGAGGGGATTATCACGTTTGCGGTCGCCGCCATGGTGTTTGGTTTTGCCACGACGATCGAGATGTTGCTGCTGGTGATCTTCAGTCGACTGCGGGACGAACCGGACCTGGTCGCGGCGTGTCTCATGTGTGATTACCCCTTGTCCGCGTCGGTCGCGGCGGGCCACCGCAGATGCCCCGAGTGCGGGACGCCCCTGACCGGAGAGCAACTGCGTGACGTGCGCGAGTTGGTCGGTTACCAAGTCAATCAAGAGATCGACCGGTCGACCGACCTGCCGGTTGATGCACCGTTACCGGAGTTTGACGAAATTGTTCTTGAGGACGAGGAATTCGAAAAGGAGGTCGATCCCAGTACGCCGCCCCGATCGTCCGAATCGAGCGGCGACGGATGACGCTCGGCCCACTCGACTTGATACTCGTCGGATTGATCTTGTTTGTCGGCAGCGCCTTGCAGTCGGCGATCGGTTTCGCGTTCGGCTTGTTCGCAATCAATGCGTTGCTACTGATCGGCTTTCAGCCGTATGAGGCGATCGCGACGGTAATCCCGTGTGTGTTTATCCAGTCTGGCTGGAGCCTCTACCGACATCGCGAGGATGCGCCGTGGAAGGCGATCCTCCCGCTGGCCGTGTTGGCAGTCGCCTGTCAGCCCATTGGTGTTTGGCTGCTGGGGAGACTCGTCGAGATCGGGCAGGACCGCATCCGGCAGGTGTTTGGCTTTATCCTTCTTTTTGCACTGGTTGCGCAGGCGTGGCTCCGACCCCGGCCGCGCGACCACGTGCCGGTGGGGTGGGGGTTGCTTGCCTTCGCGGTGTCGGGCGTGCTGACCGGCCTGTGCGGTATGGGTGGGCCGCCGCTGGTGCTTTGGGTCATGGCGCACGACTGGTCGTCGGCGCGCAGTCGAGCCGCGCTGTGGATCGTGTTCTTGCTGGCCGTGCCGACGAATCTCTTGTTGCAGGGCTTACGGTTCGGTGAGCCGGTCTGGCACGCGACCGGCATCGCGTGCTTGTTTTTTCCGATCGTCATCCTGGGGGTGTGGCCGGGTCTCTGGTTGGGCAGGCAGTTTCCCAAACCGGTGCTGCAACGCATCGCATTTGTGTTGCTCGCCCTGATCGCGGCCGACGCGATCCTGCGGTCGGTCGTGGTCGACATGTTCACGTAAGGCGCCCAGTCCTCGCCAAAGGTTGGCGTGGCCCGTTCAGCCGTCGCTATGCTTGCCCGTCATGCGTGTTGCGGAAGTCAAGTCGATCTGGGTTCACCTGTTGCTGGCGACGGCGTCGGCCGTGATGTTGCTATTGGCCTTCCCGCAACCGGGGTGGTGGTTGCTGGCGCATGTCGGACTCGTGCCGATGACGCTGCTGGCGCTGCGCGCCGTCAAGGCGCGGCACGTCGTTTGGACGAGCTGGTTGGCCGGCTTTGCGTGGTGGCTGGTCATCGTGCGTTGGTTGGTCCCGATCACCGGCGGCGGGTTCGTCGCGCTTTCCGCGTACCTGGCCGTCTACTTCCCGCTGGCGATGCTGCTCGTGCGACGGGTTGATCGGGAATGGCAACTGCCCATGACCGTCGCGCTGCCCATGGTTTGGGTCGCGTGCGAGTGGGTGCGCGGCATCATCCTGGCCGGCGGGTTCGGCTGGTACATGATCGGCCACGTCCATGCACCGTACGAGCCGGACCACGGGGCAAGCCGGTTGATCCAGATTGCCGACCTGTTCGGTGAGTGGGGCGTCAGCGGCCTGGTCGCGATGACGAATGGGCTGATTGTCGACCTGTTGAACCGGCCATTATGGCGTTCGCCAAACGCCGATCAGCGCAAGCCGAATCCCGTGCTCGTCGCGATGGCGGGTCTGTGGGTGGGCTCAACGGCGGGCGCCTGGGCGTATGGCCAATGGCGCATCTCGCAAACGAACGGGCTGGAAACACGAGAGGTCGTCGCCGGTGTCGTGCAGACCAATGTAGCCCAAAGCAATAAGAACAGCCCGACGGAATCGCAGCGCGAGAAAGACTGGCAGGACATGTTGAGCATGATGCGCGCCGCTGCGCAGCACGACCCCGCCCCGGTATTCGTCGCAACGCCGGAAACGATGACGCCCGGTCCGATCAACCCCGAAGCCGCCGCGGTCAGCAGCGACTCGCGGCGATACCGTTCAGAGTTGAGTGAGTTGGCGAAGCAGGAACGGGCGCACCTGCTGGTCGGTTCGTCCACAATTGTGCCCGAGCCGTACCGGCGATCCAATTCGGTCTATCACATCGATAGGGATGGGCGATACAACCCGTTGGTGTTTCATAAGGTCCACCGCGTACCGTTCGGTGAGTATGTGCCGTGGGTCGACGGTTGGCCGAGCCTGCGCACGTTCTTCATCAAGAACCTGACGCCTTACGACTTTGACTACACACTGACGCCGGGTCGCGAGTTGACCGTGTTTGAAATGGCATCACCACAAGGTGAGCCGGTGCGTGTCGCCACGCCGATCTGTTTCGAAGACGCGGTCAGCCGATTCACACGACGACTTGTCTACGAGCGCAAGTCCGGCGACCCGCCAGGCAAGCGCGTCGACCTGTTGGTGAATGTCACGAACGACGGCTGGTTCGAAGGCAGCGCCGAGCCGTGGCAGCACATGCAACTCGCCGTGTTCCGCTGTGTCGAGAACCGCGTGCCGATGGCCCGCAGCGTCAACGGCGGGGTCAGCGGGTTTATCGACTCAGCGGGACGGGTGCAGGAACTGGTCACGTCCGAAGGTCGGTCCGTCAATGTGGCCGGCTGGTCGGTTCAGACCATGCGGCTCGACGACCGGCAAACGGTATACGGACAGGTCGGTGCCCTGCCCGTCTGGCTCATGATGAGCGGCCTCGGAGCGTTGCTGGTCGTGCCGATTGTGAAACGTCGAAAGTTGTCTAAGCAGCCTGAAAAAAAGGGTTTACAGCCGGATAAACGCGGCCGGAGCAAGACAAAACGCCGTTGAAGTCGCGGTGTGGTCCCAATGTCTACGGCTGAGCCAGTCCCACGACCGATAATCGCATCTATGGAACGCCCGCGCGAGGATCGCGGATTGAGGGCCTCAGCGGCCGCAGGGGTCGTTTGACAAGTGATGGTTGGTTCGGTGATAATGACCACGGGTGGCCGAAGTCACCTGCGATCAGGTGCGACCGCCAACCCCCGAATCGGCCCGCCCTCCCCGTAAGTCCTCTGGCGACGAACCGTTGGCCCCACGGCCTGACCCGGTTCGCCACCCGGACCTTCATCCGTCCCGCGTGTGTTCCTGGAGCTTGTCGTGAGCATTCTCAGCAAAATCTTCATCCTGCTGGTCACCATTCTGGCGGTGCTGCTGGCCGCCCTGATCATCCCGTTCGTCTCGAACGTGGAAGACTACCGGGCGCAGCGCGAGCTGGCCGAGCAAGAGCGCGACGTGGCGAAGGTCGCGATCGGCGTCGCTCAGGAAGCGCTGGTCAAGATGCGGTCGGCCGAGGCGACGCGCATCGCCGAGAAGCAGGCCGAGGTCACGTTACTTGAGGGCCAGATCGGCCGACTCAAGAACGAGCTGGCCAACATGCAGACGCAGCTCATCGCCGCGAACAACAAGAACGTCAAGTTTGAGGCCGACCTCGGCCGACTCTCCGCGGCCGACGCGCAGAAGACGACGCTGCTCGCCTCGACGCAGAATGACCTGAACACGATCCGCGATCAGCGCGACCAATTCCGCCAGAAGACGATCGAATTGGCCGGCACGAACACCGACCTCGAAAGCCGCGTGCAGGTGCTCAACCGTCAGGTCCGTTCGCAGAGGGAAACGATCGCCGAGCAGGAAGAGCGAGCCATCGCCAACGCCGAGTTGCTGAGTCGTATCCCTGTCGATGTGTTGGAGCGGGCGAAGAACCCGAACGCGGCGGACTCGACCGCCGACGCCGGTGACGAATCGACATCACGAATCGAGATGGACCCGCCCGTTTCCGGCAAGGTCACTCTTGTCAGCAACGACGGCGGTATCACCTTCGTGCAGATCGACTTGGGCAAGGTCGACGGCGTTCGGCCGAACGTCCTGTTCCGTGTCCACCGCGGCAGCCAATTCCTAGGCCGACTGGTGATCAGCGCAGTCGATGAGAAGTCCGCCGCGGGTCGAATCGAGCTGGCGCAGGGCACGGCGATCGCGATCGGCGACCGCGTGCAAAGTGGGGGGGCCAACTGATGTCGCAAGCACCCACCGGCCCCAAACCGCGATCCAAGCCCCGTGCGAACGTTTACACGTTCATGGCCTTTGTCGCCTTCGTCGCGCTGGGCGCAGCCGTCGGCTTCATTTGGTGGAAGTCGGTTGAGATCACGAAGCCGGATCAGCCTAACCAGGGCAAGAATCCGTTCTTCATCGTCAAACTCAACCGCCCGCCGCTCGCGCCGGTCAGCACGACCACCGAAGACTGGCTCACGACAGTGCGCTCCGAAAGGCCGGCCCTGCGGACTGACCCGGCCGAATCGACCAGCGGCACGACACCTGCGCCAGGCGGCACAACCCCGGCCCCGGGCGGGACGACACCCGCACCGGGCGGCACAACAACGCCGGCCCCCGGCACGACGCCATAACAACCTGAACCTGACTGAATCAGCCAGCCGCACATGACCCCAATGGCCGCAGAGGCAATAATCAAGCGATGGATCGCGAGTCCCGCGTAGCACGTCAAACGGCGCGGGGCAAACCTACGCCCGATCTGAGCGGGCGGATGTCAAGGGAATGACATTTGAAACTCGACGACCTGCTAGGCTGGTTCTCCGTTGACATGGGCATCGACCTCGGGACGTGCAACACCCTGGTGTGCGTGCGCGGCGAGGGCATCGTTCTCAATGAGCCCAGCGTCGTCGCCGTCAAGAAGGGCACGAACCAGGTGCTCAAACTGCGCGAGGGCAACGCCGTGGGCTGGGTCGCCAAGGAGATGCTCGGCAAGACGCCCGGCAGCATCACCGCCATCCGGCCGTTGAAAGACGGTGTGATCTCCGACTTCGAGATCACCGAAGCGATGCTCTCGTACTTCATCCACAAGGTCAACGGCAAGCGGCCGTTCATGAAGCCGCGGGTCGTCATCGCCGTGCCGTCGGGCATCACGGCCGTCGAGAAACGGGCCGTGCTCGACTCGGCTGAGCGGGCAGGGGCGCGACGCGTGTACCTGGTCGAAGAGCCGATGGCCGCGGGCATTGGCTCGCAACTGCCGATCGTCGAAGCGACCGCAAGCATGATCGTCGACATCGGCGGCGGCACGACCGAGGTGGCCATCATCTCGTTGGCCGACATCGCCCAGTGCGAGTCGGTTCGCGTGGCCGGCGACGACATGGACGAGGCGATCATCAACCACATGAAGCGGGCATACAACCTGATGGTCGGCGAGCAGACGGCCGAGAAGGTCAAGATCGAGATCGGCTCGGCCGCGCCGCTGCCCGAAGACATGACGATGGAAGTCCGCGGCCGGGACATGATCTCCGGCCTGCCCCGCAAGACCGTCATCACCTCGGAAGAGATCCGAGAGGCGTTGCAGGAGCCGTTGCAGGCGATCATCGAAACCGTCACGCGCACACTCGAACGCGCCGAGCCGGAACTTGCGGCCGACCTGGTCGACAACGGCATCTGTTTGGCCGGCGGCGGCGCGCTGCTGCGCGGCATCGACACCGTCATCGCTAACGCGACCGGCCTCGACGTCCGCATCGCCCACGACCCGCTTACCTGCGTCGCCCGCGGCACGGCCACCTACCTCGAACACCTAGAAGAATGGAAGGCGACCATGGAGAGCGACCTCGACGCGCTTTGATTTGCGTTTGTCGATTTCCGATCGAACAGGCCGCTTGCGGCTTAGCGCGTTTCCTCGAAGGCTACCAACGTCCCCTCGGTTTGACCCCCGACACTCAGTCAACAACAGATCGATAATCGGCAATCGAAAATGCCCCCATGCCCCGCCCCGTCTTCACCGAACGCCGCGCCTTGACGCTCACCATCGTCGCCCTGGCGATCGCAACCTTCCTGCCCACCGAGTCCGCCCACTGGCTCGCCGACCCGCCGCGCGACTTGGTCAACGTCGTTGCCGCGCCTTTGACCACGCCGCTCAAAACCGTCGGCGACTCCGTCCGCCGCACCGACGACCTGCCGGTCGAACTGGGTGACGAAGAACAACTCAAATGGGCCAAGCGCGAGATCGAACGGCTGCGTCAACAACTGGGCGAAGCCGACAAGCAGATCGCCGACCTGATGCGCGTGCGTCAACGCGTGCGCACGGCCGGCCACGCCCTGCGCCGTGCGACCGTCACCGCCTGGTCGCCCAAGCCGGCCGCGCCGACGCTCACGCTCAACCGCGGGTCGAACGACGGCGTCGCCAAAGGACAGGTCGTCGCCTCCGGGTTCGACCTGGTCGGCCGAGTCGTCGACACGTCGGCGGGCGACTCGACCGTGCAACTGATCACGACGCCGACCACCCCGCTGAGTGTCGAGTTTGTCGCCGCGAAACTCGACGCCCGCCCGGCCGGCGCGCAAAGCCGGTGCACGCTCGAGCCGGTGACGAGCGGCGGCGAGACGGTCTTTCACGGCCGAGTCGTCCGCGACGCGCCGATCCGCGTCGGCGACCTGGCCCACCTGGCCGACCCCGCCTGGCCGGCCGAGGCCGCCGGATTCGTCGTCGGACAGGTCACGTCCGTCGACCCCGATCCGGCCGACCCGACGCTGCGTCGGCTGATCGTCGTCACACCCAATCAATCACTAACCACGATCGACGAGGTGATCGTCGTTGTGCCCACAGGCGAGGGAGCCGAGTAAGCCGCGCACGCGGCGCGACCACGATGCGTTGGCTGACGTTCTTCATCTTCGCCTACCTGATGCTCGTCGTGGAAGTCGGCCTGCGCACGCTCTGGTCGCTGCCGATCGGCGGCGGTGTCGCGCCGTCCCTCACGCTCGTCCTGCTCGTGTTCGTCACGCTCTCAGCCCGCCCGGTCCACGCGGCGTGGGCGGCGATCATCCTTGGCGTGCTGGTCGACCTCGCGCCCGTCGCCGTCACACCGCAGGGGCTTGACGTGTTGATCGTCGGCCCGACATCGATGGGCTACCTGATCGGCGTCGCGGTGACGCTGCGCCTGCGCGGCGTGTTGTTCCGACAGTCGCCGATCGCGCTCGGCATCGCATCGCTCGTGCTCGGCGCGATCGCGCTGCTCATGTTCGTCACACTGATGAGCTTGCGCGGCGTGTTCACGCTCGGCCCACTAGCCGGCGGGCCGCTGGGCGAGCCGATCCCGGGCTGGCGCGCCAGCGCGCAGTTGATCCACGGATTCGTGCAGGTCATCTACACAGCGCTGATCGCGCTGCCGGTCGGCTACCTGCTGCTCAAGACCGACCCGTGGTGGCGGTTCGGCCCTACGAAATCGGGGTCGGGCAGCGGGCGACTGTCTTTCGGTTGATCAAGCGTCGTCCACGTACCCCTTCGGATGGGCTTGGAACCACTTCCACGCCGTCTCGATCATCGACTCGATGTCGGTGTACGTCGCGGACCAGCCGAGTTCGCGCTTGATCTTCGACGGGTCGGCAAACAGTTGCGGCGGGTCACCCGCGCGGCGTGCGCCGTCCTTCACGGCAAAGTCCACACCCGTCACGCGCTTGGCCGCGTCGATCACCTCGCGCACCGAGTAACCTCGCCCGATGCCCAGATTAAAAAACCGCCCCCCGCCCCCGGAATCACCCCCGGTAGTGCCCGTGTCGTTCAGAGCGTCCATCGCCACCACGTGCGCGTCGATCAGGTCCTCGACGTGGATGTAATCGCGGATGCACGTGCCGTCGGGCGTTGGGTAGTCGTCGCCGAACACCGTGACGTGCTCGCGCTGACCGAGCGCGGCCTGTAACAAGATGGGGATCAGGTGTGTCTCCGGCCGGTGGTCTTCGCCGATCGACCCATCCGCCGCGCTGCCCGCGACGTTGAAGTAACGGTGCGCGACGAACGCAAAGTCAGGTGTCGCGACGGCGTAGTCAATCAATGCACGCTCGGTCATGAGTTTCGACCAGCCGTACGGGTTGATCGGCTGCTGCGGCAGCGATTCGTTCATGGGCATGTGTTCGGGGGCCGGCTCGCCATACGTCGCGCAGGTCGAGCTGAAGACCATGCGTTTGACGCCCGCCGCGTCGATCGCCCGCAGCAGACTCATCGACCCGCCGACGTTGTTGTCGTAGTAACGCAACGGCTGCTCGACCGACTCGCCGACGTACGCCAACGCGGCAAAGTGCATCACGCACTCAACGCCGTGCTCTCGCAGAACGTCGGTCACCGCTTCCGTCTGCCGCAGGTCGAGTTCGACGAACGTGACACCGTCCGGCACGGCCGCGCGGTGCCCGCGCACGAGGTTGTCGATAACGACGACACGATGCCCATCACCGTGCAGCCGCTTGACCGCGTGCGACCCGATATACCCCGCGCCACCCGTCACGAGTACATTCATGTCGCCGTCCCTTCCACCGCCGCTTGCGGCTTAGCGCGCTTCTTCTCCTGACCCAGTCGCGCGATCAATGCTGTCACGACAAACCCAACAACGATCAACCCCAGCGCACTGACGACCAACCCAATCCCCGGTTGATAAAACGCCGTCGGCAGATCCTTCGGTTTGAGGTCGGCGATCAACTCGGCTGTCATCACCTGTCCCTTGATCACATCGCCGACTTGCGGCGTGACCGAGCGTTGAAACGGCCAAAGCCCCACGACCGCGCCGACGAGCAGCCCCAGCAGCACACCGAGCGTCGGTTTTTCGTATCGATGAAGCAACCAGCGCAGCACGTTGCTGACGACCACGACACCCACGATCACGCCAATGACCACCGGCAGCACGACGGCGACACCGACTTCACCAGCGGCGCTCATGTCGCGCGCGGAGACCGCCTGCTTCAGGTCGTCGATGCCGGTAAGGATCGTGACGTACACGCCGAGTACGAGAAAGAGATACCCACCGCTGACACCGGGCAGGATCATGGCGCTCGCGCCGGCGACACCAGCGACCAGCAACATGACAAACCCCGCGTCGCCGCCGTCGCTTCCGCTGGCTTGGTCGGTCGTCTGCAACCACGCGAGCGCCGCCATCGCGACAAACCCCGCGGCCGCGCCAACCCACACGCCGCGCGTCGCTCGGCCGACCATCCGCCAGACGACCGGTACGCCGCCGAGCGTCAGGCCGATGAACAAGCTGTACATGGCCCAGCGATGATCGATGACCAGATTGCGCACCACACCGGCGAGCAAGACGATCGCCAGGCCGGCCGCCGCGACAATCGACCCGAGCGTGACCATCGAGGCCATGCGGAATCGCAACGTCGTGACCTCGGCGATCGCGTCGATGAACCGTTGGTAAACGCCTGCCGCGACGAGCATCGTCCCGCCGCTGATGCCCGGCACGAGATTGGCCAAACCCATCAGCACGCCGCCGACCACACCGCGCACGGCCAGCGCGGGAAGCGGTGTGTCGTCGGTCGTCAGCGGGGCGGTGTCAGGCATGTGTACGTGACTATCGGTCAAATGCGGTGTGCGTGCCAACTCCGCATGTATGGGAAACCAGTGGTCCGGTGAATGGTGTCGTGACAGAGACCGGGCCGACACGGCCCGGCTCGCTGACTGGGTGAGTCTGTGCGACGGGGCACATCGCACATCTCCCTCGCCTATGATCTGCCGCCTCCGGTCAAGGCCTGCCCCGCCAGCAGCAAACAGGGCGAACCCATGTTCGACAATCTGTCCGAGAAGTTTTCCGATACCTTCCGCAAGCTCTCGGGGCGCGGCCGCATTTCCGAGGCCAACGTCCGCGAGGCGATGGACGACGTGCGCAACGCGCTGCTCGAAGCCGACGTGCACTACGACGTCGTCGAGTCGTTCTGTCAGACCGTCACGCAGCAGGCCGTCGGCGAAGAGGTGCTGTCCAGCCTCAAGCCCGGTCAGCAGATGATCAAGATCGTCTTCGACGAGCTGGTCAACCTGATGGGCCCGATCGACACGCACCTGCTGCTGGTCGACCCCGGGCCGACAGTCGTGATGATGTGCGGCCTGCAGGGTTCGGGTAAGACGACGACCTGCGGCAAGCTCGCGGCGCGGCTGAAGAAGGACGGTCGCAAAGTCATGCTCTGCGCAGCCGACCTGCAACGGCCCGCGGCGGTGAAGCAGCTCGAGGTGCTCGCAACGCAGGTCGAAGAAACGGTCGAGTCGCCGCATTCGGGCAAGGGCGAGGTGACATTCTATTCCGAGCCGGACAAGGTGGCGGAGTACGGCAAGGCCGTCGGCGCCGCGGTCAAGGTGTGCCGCAACGCGGTGAACAAGGCCCGCAAAGACCGTGTCGATGTCGTCATCCTCGACACGGCCGGCCGACTCCACATCAACGACGCGCTGATGGATGAACTGCGCGGCGTGAACCGCGCCGTCACGCCGCATCAGATTTACCTCGTGATCGACGCGATGACCGGGCAGGACGCGGTCAATTCCGCCAAGGCGTTCAACGACGAACTGGAGCTCGACGGCGTCATCCTGACCAAGTTCGACTCCGACACGCGTGGCGGCGCGGCGTTGTCCGTGAAACAGGTCACCGGCAAGCCGATCAAGTTCATCGGCACGGGCGAGAAGCTCGACGCGATCGAGGAGTTCCACCCCGACCGCGTCGCACAGCGCATCCTCGGCATGGGCGACATCGTCAGCCTCGTTGAGAAAGCGCAGGAGCAGGTCAGCGAGGAAGAAGCCGCGGCCCTTCAGGAGAAGATGGCCAAGGGCAAGATGACGATGGACGACTTCCTCGATCAGCTCAAGAAGATGCGCAAGATGGGCCGCATGACCGACCTGCTGGGCATGATGCCGGGCATCGGCTCGCAACTGAAGGGCGTCGACATCGACGAGAAGGAGATCGACCGGACCGAGGCGATCATCAAGAGCATGACGCTCGACGAGCGCGGCGACCCGGACGTGCTGAACAACTCCCGCCGCCGCCGCATCGCCAAGGGCTCGGGCACGCAGCAGCAGGACGTCAGCCAACTCGTCAAGGGGTTCGGCATGGTGTCGAATCTGAGCAAGCAGATGTCGGGCATGGGGATGGTCAGCCGAATGAAAGCCCTGGCCGGCATGGGCAACATGGACCTGTCCGCGCTCGGCTCCCGCGGCGGCAAGGCCCCGGACCTGGGCGCTGGCGGGTCCGGCCGAAAGAAGCCGAAGATCAAGAAGCGCAAGCGGAAGAGCCGGTGACGCGAAATTGACGAATGTCGAAATTCAAATGTCGAAAGAATCTCGAATGACGAAGCCCGAATAGATGGTGGTCGGGGTCCCAAATTCGTCATTCGGTTTTCGTCATTGTTTCGACATTTGAATTACGACATTTGGCCTTCGTTCGGCAACAGACACTCTTTCGACATTTGAATTTCGACATTCGACATTGAGACCAAACAATGCCCGCGACGACCACCGAGTTAGCCAAACAGTACCGACCCGCCGACGTGGAGGGCGAGATCCTCGCACGTTGGGACGACGCTAATGCGTTTCATGCCGACGAGAGTGCCGGGGGTAACCCGTTCGCCGTGGTCATCCCGCCGCCGAACGTCACGGCCGCGCTGCACATGGGGCATGCGCTGAACAACACGCTACAGGACATCCTCGTCCGCTGGCACCGCATGATGGGCGACAACACGATGTGGATGCCCGGCACCGACCACGCCGGCATCGCGACGCAGACGGTCGTGGACAAACGCTTGCAGGTCGAGGGTCAGCCTGCGCTCAAGGACTACAAACGCATCGAAGCCGAGGGCGGCAACGGCCGGGAGCAGTTCATCGACAAGGTGCAGCAGTGGAAGGACGAGTACGAAGCCCGCATCACCGACCAGCTCGTCAAGATGGGCTGTTCGTGTGACTGGGACCGCCAGCGCTTCACGATGGACGACGTGTGCGCCAAGGCAGTGCGCGAAGCGTTTTTTCAACTGTTCAAAGACGGCCTGATCTACCGCGGCAAACGCCTGGTCAACTGGGACCCGGTCACACAGACGGCGCTGGCGGACGACGAGGTCGAGATGGAGACGGTGGACGGGCACTTCTGGTACATGAAGTACCCGGTGGTGGAGGAAAGGGATCAAGGGACCGAGGGATCAAGCGACCAAGGTTCGGAACAATCCCTCGATGGCTCGATGGCTCGGTCCCTCGGTCGCTTCGTCGACACTGGCGAGTTCGTGACCGTTGCGACGACCCGCCCGGAAACGATGCTCGGTGACACGGCCGTGGCGGTGAACCCGGACGACCCGGAGCGTGCCAAGTTCATCGGACGCAACGTGCGCCTGCCCATTGTCAACCGCATCATCCCCGTGGTCGGCGACGACTATGTGGTCAAGCCCGACCCCGAGAGCAAGGACGAGAAGGCGAGGTTCGCGTCCGGCTTCCTGAAGGTGACGCCCGCGCACGACCCGAACGACTGGGAGATCGGGCAGCGGCATGACTTGAGCGTGATCAATGTGATGGCGCCGGACGCGTCGATCAGCAAGGACCACGGTTGGAGCGATTGGGACGACACGCCGCGCGACGAGTTTTGCGAGATCCTGCTGGGGATGGACCGTTACGAAGCCCGCGAGGCGATCGTGACATGGTTCCGCGAGCAGGGGCTGCTCGACGACGTTCGGCCGTACTCGCACAGCGTGGGTCACAGTTATCGTTCGCACGTGCCGGTCGAGCCGTACCTGAGCGATCAGTGGTACGTGAAGGTGACGGACGAGCGGTTGGCGGGGGCGGCGCTGCGTGCGATGGTGGCGGATCAGCGGTCGGACAGTGACGGTCCGATCTGGAGGGATGGGGAGGAGGAGAGGCACGGAGGCACGGAGGCACGGAGGCACGAAGAGTCGGATGGGGACGGCGCGGGTGCGGGCGACGTTAACGCCCGCCGACAGCCGTCGGCGGGCTTTGAGGGTGAGGGGGATCCGGGGGCGTTGCGCTTTTATCCGGCGCGGTACGCCAAGACGTTCCAGTCGTGGCACGAGAACATCCGCGACTGGTGCATCAGCCGACAGCTCTGGTGGGGGCATCGGATACCGGTGTGGACGGCGAAGATCAACACGAGATCACGATGGCTTGATGTCAGCAAGATGGGCCTGAATCGCCCGACACCGTTCGGCATCGTTGTCGCGCAGCTTACCAAGTTGTTTGATTGGAGCGATGACGCCGACGAAGCCATCACATGGGACCAGTCGATCCCGACTGGGACGAGTCGTAAAGATAGGCAGGCAGGTGTCGATGAATCCTGTCCTACAGTAATTCGCATTTGCTCACGCGACCCAAGAGTCGATGAACTCTTGACCGAGTTCGCCAAGCAGCTCCAGGACTCCGAGCGCGGTATCCCTATCCATTCGAAATTCCAACAACTAGCAGAGTGCGTTACATGCATCGAGCGCGACCCCGACGTCCTCGACACCTGGTTCTCCAGCGCGCTTTGGCCGATCTCCACACTCGGTTGGCCGGACGAAGAGAACAACGCCGCGCTGCAGACCTGGAACCCGTCCAACGTCCTGTGCACCGCCCGCGAGATCATCACGCTGTGGGTCTCGCGGATGGTCATGTTCAATACGTACTTCCGCGGGTGCTTGCCGTTTACCGACGTGTTTATTCACGCGATGATCCAGGACGGCGAGGGGCAGAAGATGTCCAAGTCGCTGGGTAACGGCGTTGACCCGCTAGACATCATCCACTCGCACGGGTCGGACGCGATGCGGTTCACGCTTGCGGAGATGACGACGCACACGCAGGACGTGCGGATGCCCGTCGATGTCGTGTGCCCGCACACGGGCGAGGCGTTCCACCCAAAGATGATCACCAACAAAGCCGGCTTCCGTGTGGCGGCGCCGGTGCAGAAGTGCCCAACTGACGGGAACAAGAAGTTCGTCACGGGCTATGGCGTCGCGTCAGGCGAAGCCAAGGCGACGGACGAGATGCCACAGGCCCGCAACACGTCGTCGCGCTTCGACTACGGGCGGAACTTTGCGAACAAGCTGTGGAACGCGACGCGGTTTGCGTTGTCGCACTTGGAAGAGAGGCACGAAGGCACGGAGGCACGGAGGGACGAAGGGTCTGGAGTGGGCGGGTCTTTGGTGGATCGTTGGATATTGACGCGCACGGCTGACGTGATTGCTCAGACGGATGACGCGTTGGCCAAGTACGACTTTCACCGGTACGCGCACACGCTTTATCAGTTCATCTGGAACGACGTGTGTGACTGGTATATCGAGGCGATCAAGCCGACGGTGAAAGGGGACGCGGGGCAGCGGCGTGTGTTGGCGACGGTGCTCGACGTGTGTCTGCGTCTGCTGCATCCTTCGATGCCGTTTATCACCGAGAAGCTTTGGGAGCACTTGCAAGCCAGCGCGCCGGAGCGTGGCGTGGACGGGCTGCCTTGCGAGCCGAGCGAACTGCTCAGCCACGCGGCCTGGCCGAGGGCGGACGTGGCGTTGCGTGATGAGGCTGCTGAGGATCAGTTCGAGCGGGCCCGCACGGTGGTGACGATGATCCGCGAGGTGCGGGCGGAGAACAAGGTCCCGCCGCGTGAAAAGGTCGAGGTGTCGATCAAGCTCGACGCCGAGTTGGCGGACATGCTGCGCAAGAGCGAAGCGGCGTTCACGACGTTGGCCAACATCACGATCGTCGCGATGGGGCCGGACGTCGCCAAACCCGAGCACGCGGCCGTGGTTGTGAGGCCGTTGGCCGAGGTGTATCTGCACCAGCAGTTTGACGCCGAGGCTGAGCGCGACCGGCTGACTAAGCGTTTGGCGGAGGTCGAAAAGAACGTCAAGGCGTTGTCCGGTCGGCTGAACAACAAGGGGTATACGGAAAAAGCGCCGGAAAAACTCGTGCAGGAGACGCGGGATAAGTTGGCCGAGGCGGAGAGTGAGGCGGCGAAGTTGCGCGATCGGTTGGGGGGCCTTTAGAGTTCGGCCATGTCACCGCACAATCTGTACATGCTCCCCGAACTGCGTGGTCTGTCGCCGGCGACGGCGGCGGGTCTGGTCCGGGCGTGCAAGGCGTCGCAACTGCGTCGCCCGCCCGCGATCCTGATGGAGTTTGTGCTGGCTCTGGTCGGCCCGTTGACCATCCTTGGTGTGACAGGCTTGCTCATGCACGCATCGACGCGGCAGGCCTATACGACCACAGTGGTCACTCTGGTGACGATCTACTGTGTTATGACGTACTTGGGCTATCGTGTTTACTATCGAAAGGTCTTGCGGCGATTCGTTCGCGAAACGTGGCGGGACGGCCGACCGCCGGAGTGCTATGCGTGCGAATACGACCTGCGCGGGTCGTCGGGCAAGTCGTGTCCGGAGTGCGGCGAGAGTATCCCCAGTCTGGATGATGTGCTTGTGGATTGACGCATCGAAGTCGCGCTAAGCCGCAAGCGGTCTGATTCAGTCGGCGATCGGCGATCGAACATCGGCAATGACACCATGCCCCGATTCAAAGACCAGGCTGTCGTGGTGCGGGCGACCGAGTGGTCGGAGTCGAGTCAGGTCGTGTCATTGCTGACGCGTGAGCACGGGCTGGTGCGTGGGTTGGCCAAGGGGGCGCAGCGGTTCAGTCCGTCGCTGGTGCAGCGGTATTCCGGCGGGTTCGAGTTGCTGACGCGCGGCGAAGCGGTTGGCATGTTGCGCGGGGCGACGCAACTGACGACGCTGACCGAGTGGGACCTGCAGGCGTCGTTCACACACCTGCGGCGTGACCTGGACGCGATGCGCGTCGGGTTGTACGCGGCCGACCTGGTCAACGCGCTGGTGCCCGAGCGTGAGCCGCACACGGCCTGTTTTGACGTTTTGCTTGACCTGCTGGCGGTGAACGGTGACGCGGCGGCGCGCGAGGCGGCGTTGCTGCGATTTCAGTGGGTCACGCTGGTGGATTGCGGCTACCGACCGCAGGTCGATACCGACGCGCGGCACGACCGGCCGTTGCCCGTGCGCGACGCGTACACGTTCGACGCCACGGCCGGCGGGCTGACGGGTGACGACGTCGATGCAATGGCGACGTCGCAGCGCGGACCGTGGCGGGTGCGGGCGTCGACCGTTGACCTGCTGCGTGCGGTGGATCGAGGTGATGCCGTTGACGCGTCGTTCGACGCTTTGCGTCGCGCGAACCGATTGCTGTGTGTCTACGTCCGCGCGCTGATCGACCGCGAACTGCCGACGATGCGCGTCGTGCTGGGTTCGTCGGATGACGTGTAGAGGTCAAGAAAGGGCAGGGTTTCGAGCAATGGGTGCCACTGGCGGCTTGTCCGCCAGTGCATCAATTGTGTGGCAACATCACTGGCGGACAAGCCGCCAGTGGCACACCTGAGCATGTCGTCCAAGCTTCTTAATCCGGTTCCACGCGCTCGACATAAAACATCGAGTCCGTCGGCCGTGGCCCGACCATGTGCCAGGCGATTGGGTAGTCCGGCTTCTTGGCGACGTATCGCTCGAAGATGCGTCGGCCCCACTTGTATTGCTGGTCGATGTTCTTTTCGACGCGGGCGGCGTGCTCGCTTCGGATGAGTTTTCGGCCGCGGTAGTCCCAGTTCGGGTCGAGCCGGACGAGCAGGTGGCCTTCGTCCCACTCGATGGGGTAGCCGTGCACGTTGCCCTCGCCGGAGCCGGGCGTGTGGAACCAGTAGCACAGGAAGTGGTCTTTGTTGATGGTCGACGTGTCCTGCGTGCCGCCGACCAGCAGCTTGGCGTGGCTGACGCGGACCGGTGACGTGCCCCATTTTTTCCTAGCGATCCACAGGCGACCTTCGTCCGTGTCGAACAGCCCGACGTGCGGGTAGTCGACGCGGATCTTGTCGGTCGAGTGTCGGCGGTCGATGCGTGCGTCGTCGGGCATGGGGCGGGGGAGGTCGAGAGTCGAAAGTTGGAAGTCGGAAGTCGAAGGTTGGTGGGGCAGGCGGGGTGGATCGGCGCGGGTTGGCGTGATCTACCGATCAATTGCGTATTGCGGTGCATGACACGGCGGCGGTCGGCCGATATCGTATGCGGCTTCGCGGGTTTTACGACGACAACGCTTTGCGCTGGGACGCTCATGGCCACACAGGCGAAAGACCTGGCACTGACGCGCGGCGTGTTGGCTGACGCTGACGACACACGCGTGACGATCGCGCTGCCGCACACCGACTATCGACTGCACCTGGCTGTCGACGGCCCGGTCGGTTCGCGTGTGGGCAAGCCGATCACCGGGCGGATCACGGCCACGGCCCGGCGGGTGGACGTCGTCCGCACGGGCGGGCGGTTTATCGAGCCGGTCATGGGTCGGCCGCGCCGGTTGCAGGGGACGGTCGTGGCGACCGACATGTCACGACATACGTTGACCGTGCAGTGCGCGGCCGGCTGCTCGTTTGTCTGCCGACTGCTGGACGAGCAACGGCCGACGGATTTCGGGCCGGGCCAACTCGTGGCGTTCGACATCGAGCGCGGGGCACACTTTGAGCCGATCCTGCAGTGGTCGGACGATTGACGGCGGTCCAACCGCATTTGATGGCGACTCATGGCACAACTCAAACGTATTCTCGTCACCGGCGGCGCGGGTTTTCTCGGCTCGCACTTGTGTGATCGGCTGGTCGAGCAGGGCCACGACGTCATCTGTCTCGACAACTTCTTCACGAGTCAGAAGTCGAACGTCCTGCACCTGCTGGACAACCCGAACTTTGAGCTGATCCGCCACGATGTGACGCATCCGCTGTGGCTTGAGGTCGATGAGATTTACAACCTGGCGTGTCCCGCGTCGCCTGTGCACTACCAGTACAACCCGATCAAGACGATGAAGGTCTCGGTCATGGGCGCGATCAACATGCTCGGCATGGCCAAGCGCTGCCGGGCCAAGATCCTGCAGGCCTCGACGAGCGAGATCTACGGCGACCCGACTGTCCATCCGCAGCCCGAATCGTATCGCGGCAATGTCAACCCGATCGGGCCGCGGGCGTGTTACGATGAGGGCAAGCGCGCAGCCGAGACCCTTTGCTTCGACTATCACCGGTCCAACGGTGTGAATGTCCGCGTCGTGCGCATCTTCAACACGTACGGCCCACGCATGCACCCGTACGACGGCCGGGTGGTCAGCAACTTCATCGTGCAGGCGTTGAACAACGAGGACATCACGATCTACGGTGACGGCTCGCAGACGCGGGCATTTTGCTATGTGGACGACCTGATCGAGGGTTTCATCCGCATGATGAACAACTCTACCCCCGGAAGTGACCAGGACGGTGCGTTCATCGGGCCGGTCAATCTTGGCAATCCCGGCGAGTTCACGATCAAGCAACTTGCTGAGTTGGTCATCGAGCTGACCGGCGCGTCGAGCAAGCTCGTTCACCTGCCACTGCCGGCAGACGACCCGACGCAGCGTCGGCCTGACATCACGCTTGCGAAGGAACGACTCGGCTGGGAGCCGACCGTCGCCCTGCGCGCCGGGCTTGCCAAGACGATCGACTACTTCAAATCGGTCGACCTGTCCCACTTCCGCCGTCCGACCGACCACACGGCACACAAGTCGTCCGACGCGATGTAGCAACTCGACGCTACGCATGGCCTTCCGAGCCGCTTGCGGCTTAGCGCTCCCCCTGGCCGATCGCCCGCGCCACCCCCAACCCCGCAAGCCGCCCCGTGCACCACGCCCACTGAAAGTTGAACCCGCCGACCCGCCCGTCGACGTCGAGCATCTCGCCGCACAGGTAAAGGCCGCCGCGTTTGCGTGACGCCATCGTCGCGGGATCGACCTCGTTCAGCGCGACGCCGCCGGCCGTGACTTCCGCGTAGGTGTACCCCCGATCGCCCGTGACCGGCAGCGGCAGGGCTGTCAGCGCGTGCGCGATCGCACGGCGCGACGTACGATCGACCTGCGCCATGGGTGTTGACGCGGCCAATCCGCCGCCGTGCTGCACGATGACGCGCGCGAGGCGGTCGCTGACCCACCGCCGCACGACAGCGCCGGCCGTCGCGCGCGGCTGCGCCGTCGTCGCCTCTTGCAGCAGGCTGTCGATCGACTCAAACGACGCGCCATCGACGAAGTTGGCCGCAAGCGTCGCGCCGGGGTCACTCGCGCGGGCGTCGAGCCAGTGTCGGCTGATGTCGAGCACGACCGGGCCGCTGAGCCCGAAGTGCGTGAACAGCATCGAGCCGGATTGATGTGCGATGTGCTTGCCGGTTGAGCCCGCGACCGTCAACGTGACCGGCGTGCTCACGCCGCTCAGTTCGGTCAACGGATGTCTGCTCGGCAGCGTCAGCGGCACGAGCGCCGGTCGCGTCGTCGTTAGCGTGTGGCCGAGCCTTTCAGCGATCCTCAACCCGACGCCGTCGCTGCCTGTCTTCGGCAGGCTCAGCCCGCCCGTGGCCATGACGACCTGTTCAGCGGACATCGATTCGGCCCCATCGACTTCGATACGGAAGCCATTCGACTCAACGCATACGTCCAACACGCGACACGCTTCGATTAACGTCACGCCGGCCTCGCGGAGCGCGGCCAACAGGGCGTCGAGCACGGTGCGCGCCTTGTTCGTCACCGGAAACAGCTTGCCCGTCGGTTCGGTCTTCAACTCGACACCGAGCGGCTGGAAGAACGCGACGGTCTGATCGACAGTGAAGCTGCGCAGGACACGCTTGATGGTATTCGCGCTGCCGCCGGCGAAGTCGGCGGGCTGAACGACCTTGTGTGTGACGTTGCATCGGCCTCCGCCGGACACGAGGATCTTCGCGCCGACGCGCTTGGCACCGTCTACCACGGCGATGCGCGGGGCAAGCCCCGCTTCGCGCACAGCACGTCCGGCAAAGATGCCCGCCATCAGCCCGGCTGCGCCCCCGCCGACAATCACCGCGTCCCAATCCGGCATGGCCGACAGTTTAGACATTGTTTCACGGTGTTAACGAGCCGGGCCGTGTCGGCCCGCAACGGGGATAGACCGTCGTCTTGCAACGGTCTCGTCGTGCTCGTCCACGCGACGTCGCGGCCGATCCTGCTATCCTGTCCGCCCGCCCCCGGATCGATCGTCTCGTGGCGAGCCGGCATTTACTCGAGTCAGGAGCGACACGCATGGCTGTCAAGACCGAACAGTTTGACCTCACCGGCAAGGCCGCGCTGATCACCGGCGGGGCCTCCGGCATCGGCAAGGCGATCGCCGAAGCGTTTATCCGTCACGGGGCGCGCGTGCTCGTTGGATCGCGCACGACCAAGAAAGTGGAGCAGGCCGTCATCGACCTGGCCCGAGCGACCGAGGCCGACGAGGCGGACGATGCTCAGCCGATCGTCGTCGGCACGTCGCTGGACGTCGAAAGCGACGAGAGCATCGACGCGGCCGTGCAGAAATGTGTCGATGAGTTCGGCCGACTCGACATCCTGGTTAACTGCGCCGGCACGACGTTCCGCAAGCCGACGTTCGACGTCGAGCGTGATGAATTCAACTGGCTGTACAACATCCACGTCGCCGGCTCGCTCAGGTGCGCGCAGGCGGCCGGTCACCTGATGCGCGAGCAGCACTCTGGCTGCATCATCAACATCGCCTCGATCACCAGCTTCGTCGACCTGGTCGAAGTGGCCGGCTACGCGGCGGCCAAGAGCGCGATCCTCGGCCTGACACGCACGTTGGCCAACGAGTGGGCGCAGTTTGGCATCCGCACGAACGGCATCGCGCCGGGCTTCATCCCGACCGACCTGAACCGCCACCTGATCGAACGCACCGAGCGCGGCCGACGCATCATGGAGCACACACCGATGGCCCGCTTCGGCACGGCCGACGAGGTCGCGCCGGCGGCTGTTTATCTCGCGTCGCCGGCCGGCGCGTTTGTCAACGGCATCACCATCACGGTCGATGGCGGGTATCTCGCGTGCGGCGTCGGCACGGCCGAGGCACCGTGGCCGGTTGATGAGTAATGACCGATCCTGCTCTTTAACGAGCATGCAACCGCGGATGACGCAGATTCGCGCGGATCAAGGTGATTGTTTTTTCCCATCCGCGCCCATCCGTGTCATCCGCGGTTAAAACTACGTCGCGGTCGTCAGGTTGCGACGTTGCCCCAAGTCACAGATTGAACCAGGAGTCGTCCATGAAACTGCTCGAAGCACTCGCCACAACGCCCGGCATCCCCGGCCGTGAACACCGCATGCGTGAACTGATCCGCAAGCACACCAAGGGTTTGTTTGACGAGATCATCGAAGACGCGATGGGGTCGCTGATTTGCGTCCGTCATCCGCGTGGGAAGGACGGCAAGAAGAAGGACGTCCGAGACGCGACCAAGGTCATGCTCGCGTCGCACATGGACCAGATCGGGTTCATGGTCAAGCACATCGACGACAAGGGCTTCGTCCGTGTCGTTCCCGTGGGCGGGTTCGACACGCGCAACCTGTTCGCGCGGTTGGTCACCATCTGTCCCGACCCACGCGAGCCGAAGAAAGACATCACGGGCGTGATGAACCCGTCGGGCAAGCCGATCCACATCGCGACGGAGGAAGAGAAGAAGAAGATCCCCGACGTCGGCGACTTCACGATCGATCTGGGCATGTCGGCTGACAAGGTCAAGAAGAAGGTCAAGATCGGCGACATGGCCGTGTTGAAGGCGCCCGTGACGGAGGTCGGCGACACGGTGGTGAGCCAATGCCTGGACAACCGCATCGCGTGCTGGCTGGCGATCCGCGCGATGGAGATGGTCAAAGAGACCGGCCACGACTGCGAGATTCACTGCGTCTTCACCGTGCAGGAAGAGGTCGGCCTGCGCGGCGCGTTGACCAGTGCCTACGCGGTGAAGCCGGACATCGGTATCGGTATCGACACAACGCTCTGCGTGGACACACCCGGCGTGCCCGATGATCTGCGTACGACGAAGCAGGGCGACGGCGCGGCGCTGACGTGCATGGATTCATCCGTCATCAACGACTACGACCTGATCGAAGAGTTCGAGGCCGTTGCCAAGAAGCACAAGATCAAGTACCAGCGATCGATTCTCGCCCGTGGCGGCACGGATTCCGGTGCGATCCAGCGCGCCGCGGCCGGCACGCGGACGCTCACCTTCAGTTGCCCGACGCGTTACATCCACACCGTGACCGAGATGATCCACAAGGACGACATGCACGCCTGCCGCGACCTGCTCGCCGCCTGGCTCGCGCAGGTCAAGTGACAACGGCAACCACAACCATGTGCCACCCGTCGCGCGACGCCGAGCCTTGCCGAAGGCCCGGATCAACCACCTTGGAACTTCACACGCTCACCGCAACCTCTTCACTTGACTCCGACCTGCGCACACGGTCCCGCCGATCCGCGCGTAATAGCACGGTCGGCCAGCGGTTGAAAAAATGCTCGACGCCCGTGTCCGCGCCACCCCAGATCGGGATGAGTCGGCCGGTGCTCGTAAACAGGTCGTAGAGCATGAACCGCGCGACGTCGTGATCGCGCTCCGTGCTCGTATAAATGATTTGCAGCGGGTACGCCGCGTTGCCGACGACCGGCAGTAGTCCGACGATCAGCGCCACCCACGGCTTCTCGTGTCCGCGCAGTGTCGCCTGCACGAATCGCCAGAGCGTGAAGGCCGTGCGTCCGACAGCACCGCCGATCGCGACGCCGACCGCCGCGGTCTGCCAATTGATGACGCCCAGCGCGACCAGTGCGGGCAGGATGACCCAGACGGTGAACTTGGTGGGCGGTTTGATCGCGATGTGGATGCCGAAGTCGGTGATGTAGTCCGTCGCTTCGTCCCGCCGAACGTGGCCCTTCAACGTGTCGGCTTCCTCATGGACGAGTTGCTTTCGATTAGCCCACGCGTCGATGCGCCGCTCGACCAGCAGCCGGCCCAGTTCCGCGCGGTATTGCTGTGAAAAAAGGAATCGCCACAACATCACTGCGCATGCGGCAAGCCATTGCGGTGTCAACTTGGCGCGGATGGCCGCAAGTCGTTCAGCGACCTTGCGCGCAGTTACACGAACACCGTGCAGCGTCAAGCGCGCGTACCAACGCGCCGGCCGATCGGCGTACCAGTCCGCCTCGGCGTCGTCGATCCGCCCACGAGCTTTTGCGTGTGTCACGCTCCGTTGCAATCGAGACATGCCGCGCCACGCCGACTGGCGGTCGGCGATGGATTCAGCTTCACGGCAGAGGTCGCTGAAGTGCGCTTGACCAAAACGCTCGGTCAACGACCGATCGTGCTCGTGCAGGTAGCCCAGCAACCGAACCGGTTCCACGTCGTCGAACAACGGCCCGCCCGCCTTGATCGACGCGGGCAGGTAGAGCGACAGCAACGCCATCGGATTGAGTGGGAACAAGGCTGGAACACCCGATTCGAGATCGACCCACACCCACCGCCGCAGGTCGCCCGGCCCGGCTTCAATCATGAAGTTGCTCGTCGCCACCGGGTTGCCCCAGCCGGCCTGCCACATCAGGCCGACAAAACCGCTTTCGCGCAGGTGGCCTTGTAATGGTCGCATGACGTTGACACGCAGGTCGTTTAGTTCATCGCCGCGTGCGCCACTGAATGGCTGATGAAGCGCGGCCGGTCGGCCGTTGATCAACTCCATGTCGATCGCGTTCGCGCGATGGGTTGTGTCCCAGTCGTGGCCGATCAGCCGCGGCAGACGCAGGCGGTCGTCAAACCAATAAGTGACGAGTGATTCGAGCAATCGCCGTCGGCCGACCGCCGTAGCGATCGCCTCGTCGCTCCACGTGTACGGATTCGGCGCGCCGTTGAGAACCAGGTGAACGACTTTGCTGGGCCTGTCGCCGACGAAGACCTTGCGTGCGTAGGGATCGCCGCCGCCGTCGATGCACCGATAGACCACCGCCGATCGGCCTCGGCCGAGACGTTGCCCGAGGTTGTCCGTGGATTGATCCATCAAGCCCACGTACATTAGCGTTCGTCGCGACGGTAGGGTGGGCTAAGGCTTTGCGCAGCCCACCGTTTCGTGACCTGTTGAAAACTTGGTGTTTTGATTTGTACCGGACGTGAAGTGGTGGGCTTCGCCGAGCCTCAGCCCACCCTACGGCGAGCACATGCACTGTTCCGACAATCCCTAATCAAGTTCAACCACATCCTGGTACGCCGGCACGGCCACGTCCCACTGTTGACGTTTTCGAATTGTTTCTGCCAGTGCGTTGGCCGCGTCTTCCTCGCCGTGCGTCAGGAAGAGTCGTTTCGGCGGCGACTTGAAATGCGCCGCCCAGTTCAGCAGGTCGTCGCGGTCGGCGTGAGCGCTGAAGCCGCAGATCTGCGCCAGCCGGGCATTGACCGCGTAAGGCCGGCCGTGGATCCGCACGGGATCCTTGCCGTCGAGGATCACCCGGCCGAGCGTGCCGACGGACTGAAAACCGACGAAGAGAATCGTCGATTCCTCGCGGTCGATGTTCTTGCGCAGGTGGTGCTTGATCCGCCCGCCCGTACACATGCCCGAGCCGGCCAAAATGATATTCGGGCCTCGCTTTTCGTTGAGCGCTTTCGACTCGTCGCGGCTGCGCGTCATGGTCAGGCCATCAAAATCGAGTGGGGCGTCGCCGTCGGCGATCATCGCCTTGGTCTGCTCGTCCATCCACGAGCGGTACTTCTTGAAGACGTTCGTCACCTTCGCCGCCATCGGGCTGTCGAGGTAGACCGGGATCTGTGGCACAAAACCTTCGTTCATGAGTCGGCCGAAGTGGTAGATCAATTCCTGCGCCCGTTCGATGGCGAACGTCGGCACGACCAGGTTGCCGCCGCGCTCGAATGTGTCGGTGATGACTTCAATCAGTTGTGTTTCGATCGGGCCGCGGTCGCAGTGCGAGCGGTCACCGTAGGTCGACTCCATGACGATGTAGTCGGCGTGCTCGAACAGCGACGGGTCGCCGATGAACGGCTTGTCCGCCTGGCCGATGTCGCCGGAAAAAAGGACGGTCTTCGTCGAGCCGTTTTCCGTGACCCTCAACTCGACGCAGGCCGAGCCGAGGATGTGGCCGGCCTCGAACCATGTGACGCTCACGGCGTCGTTGAGTTTGATGGGCTTGTTGTAATCCACGCCGTCGAGCATGCCGGCGGCGCGTTCGGCGTCATCGACGGTGTAAAGCGGCACGTAGGGATGCGGGCTCTTGCGCTTCTCCTTCTTGTGCCGTTTCTTCTTGTACTTGACGTCCTCTTCCTGGATGCGGGCTGAGTCGGCCATCACGATCTCGGCCAGGTCGACGGACGGCTTGGTGGTGACGATGCGACCGCTGAAACCATTGGCGACCAGTCGCGGTACCAGGCCGACATGGTCGAGGTGCGCGTGCGTCAGCAACAGCACGTCGATCGAATCGGGTGGCACGGGCGACGTCTGCCAGTTGCGGTCACGGAACTGGCGTTCCTGAAACATGCCGCAGTCGATCAAGATGCGCAGGCCGGCCGCGTCAAGCAGGTAACGTGAGCCGGTGACCTGTCGGTTCGCGCCGAGGAATTGGAGTCGCATGGATGATCCTCAGAGCTTGCCGGCTGGTCGTTTGTTGGCTTGGAGTTTGGTGTCGAATCGCTTGGCCACATCGGTCAAGCGTTTGACGACATCGGCGTGGTCGGCCGCGACGTTCTTCGACTCACCGATATCGGCGGACAGGTCGTACAACTGGCCGGTTGTGACGGCCTTGTTGCGACGGTTGGCCTGACGTGGCAGATGCAGTTTCCACTTGCCGCTGCGCACCGCTTGCAATTGATTGCCGCGGTAGAAGAAGTACGCTTCATGCGGCGTCTTCGCGTCGTGGGAAGTGAGCAGTGCGGTGATGTCCTGCCCGTCGATCACGCGATCGGTCGGCGCCTTGGCGCCGGCGAGTTTGGCGAATGTCGGCAGCAGGTCGATCGTCGCCGCGATCTCGTCGCAGGTCGTGCCGGGCTTGATCTTGCTCGGCCAACGCATGATGCACGGCACGCGCATGCCGCCTTCCAACGTCGAAAACTTCGCGCCACGCAGCGGCAGCGCCGAGCCGGCCTGGTTTCCCTTGCCGTGCCACGGCCCGTTGTCGGTCGTGAAAACGACCAGCGTGTTGTCGTCGACGCCGGCGTCTTTCAAGGCCTTGAGCACCTGCCCGACCGACCAGTCAATCTCGGCGATCGTCTTCTTGTACGCCGACTTGGGGTCGGGATCGTAAAAGTCTTTCGAGACGAACAGCGGCACGTGCGGCATCGTGTGCGGCATGTAAAGGAAGAACGGTTTCTTGGCTGAGGCGTTGGTCTTGATGAACTTGACCGCCTCCTCGGTGTAGCGTTTGGTCAGCGTCGTCTGGTCGGCGGGCCGTTCGATGATCTTCGTGTCGCGCATGAGCGGGACGTTCCACGGTGTGAAATCGTTCTTCGACCACGTGTGGTCGAGTCCGCGGTTCTTGCCGCGCACGCCGTCCATGTCGTTCGAATACGGGATGCCGAAGTACGAGTCGAAGCCTTGGTTGGTCGGCAGGAACTTTGGGTGATGGCCAAGGTGCCACTTGCCGACACAGGCCGTCGCATAGCCCTTTTGCTTGAGCACCTCGGCGATTGTGACCTCGTCGGGGTTCAGGCCGTTCTTGGAATTGGGGAAATAGACGCCGGTGACGCCGACGCGCTGGCAGTAGCTGCCGGTGAGCAACGCCGCCCGCGACGCGGAACAAATCGGCGCGGCCACATAAAACGACGTGAACTTTCGTCCCTGCTCAGCCATCCGGTCGAGGTTCGGCGTCTTGAGTGTCTTGGAGCCGAAGCAGCCCAGGTCGTTGTAGCCCTGGTCATCCGTGAAGATCAAGACCAAGTTAGGTGGGCGGTTTGGCTCGGCTGAGCATACGCCGACGATCGGAGCAAATACCACGACCCAACCTAAGGCGATGAGTAGGCATGTCGTCAGTCTGTGCAGCAAGTGGGACCCTTTCAATCGAACGATGGTGAGCGATTGCGACGCCCAAAAGTCAGGCAGGGGCATTGCATCGGGGCGAGCTGTCGTAGCTTGCTTGTTCCATCCGTCGGCAACGCGACGTGCTTTTTAGTTTACCGCGCGCGTCGGATGCGTGCGGCGGCGTCGCGCCGTTCGTGCCTCACCTCGGTTGTGCGAAGTGTGTCGAATGGCAAATTCTGCGCAAGAGACCGATCTGCAGTTCCGCCGAGCCGACGTGTGTCACGTCAAGCCCGAACAACGATGTGGAAACGCCATTACTCCGTTCCCGCTCGGCCAGACGACCGGTACAGGTTCATGATCGGCCTCCCGCCGACCCAGTGCCAATCCGTGTAGGTTCCGGTGGGGCCGTCTCGGGTGTCGTGCATGTAGATCTTGTAGTTCTTCTTGTAGACGCTGACCGCATGGACGAGCGAGATGTCGCTGTTTTCGTTGATGAACATCGGCAGTGTTTCGTCATTGACCGCGTGGACGGGGTACATCAACCCGCCGAGCAACTCGGTGCGAGCACCGTTGCGGTTGACGATCTGGGTACTCAGGTACTCGGTTTTCAGCCCCAGTATCCAGAGCGTCGCGCCATCGTTGACGATCTCGGGGATGCCCTTGGTCTCCGGGTTGAGTTGTCGGCCCCACACGCGCTGGTGCTTGCCGAACCGGAACTTGCCGCCAGCGTTCTCGATGAACAGGTCGCCACACCCGGGCGACGCGGAAACATGACCGGTGTTGCAATGTTCGAGGATCAAACGGGTGGCCGCCGGATGCCGGATGTGGCGGGTCGCCAGCATGTGGAAGGTGAATGTCGGCAAGGCCGGGTCGAGGACGAACGCGGGAGCGGCCTCGGGGCGGTCGGAGTCGGGCGTGGCGATCGAGGTCTTGGGTGACGCGCCGAGGAAGATACGCACCTTGCCGCGCAACACCACATCGCGGGTGATGGCGTACCGAAGGTCCGGCGGGAAGTAGACCAGCGGTTGGCCGGCGTCGACAGCCGCCTGAATCGCCGCCGTCCAGTCACCGTCTTTCACGAGTCGGGCGAAGTCCGTGACGTTGGTCCATTGCGATACCGGCGGCAGCGGCTGGTCGGGCGTCTGTTTGATCGGCAGCTTCAACGAGCCTTTGGCTTGCGGCTCGAAGCGATGGGACAGCGGGCCGGTGAAGTGCTCGTCAATTTGTCGGTCGGTGAGTCTTGCCAGCGAGCGGCTCGGTTGGTCTCTGGGCGTGGTCGTTTCCAGCACGCTTGTGCCGTAGCCGTTGATGCTCACATTGCGCAGATACAGCGATGCGGTGTCGGAATCGATCGCCGTTGCGTCGGCTGCGCCGCCGCGCAGTTGGCTGTTGATGAGCACGACGAGCCCGCCGCCGCGATTCAGCACGGCGGGCACGCCGTTATCGCTTTGCACGTTTTCCATCGACAGCACGTTGCCGCCGTTGACGATCGCGGCGACGCGTTGATCTTGAAGTTTGATGTCGCAAAAAACGAGGCTGTATTCGCGGTGCGCCGCGGCGATGCCGTGGTCGAAACCAGTGATCGAGACGTTCTTGATCAGGCAAGGCCCCGGCCGACCGCGTTTGAAGTCCAGCCCGATCATACCGGCGCCGTCGCCGGACCGGATGTCGACGTTCTGCACGCACCCGTGGTTGTTGGTATGAAAGTCCAGCCCGAGGGCGGACGGGTTGCCGCGACCGGTGTCGATCGCGAGGTCGAAGATGTAGCTGCCGATCGCGTTGCCGGCCCGTTGGCGTTTCGTTCTGCCGACGTAGGGCCAATCGTACCCCATCGCGAAGGCGGGCTTGGGTTCATCGGGCGTCGCGTAGCCCTCGGCGTTGTCTTTGAGGCGGATCACCGTCTTGTCGCGTCCCGCGCCGCGCACGACCATGAACCGACTGAAGCGGATGCTGTCGCTGATCAGGTAAGTGCCTGCGGGGAAGTAGACGGTCTTGTATTCAACGGGCACACGGTTATCGTTGTCGGCAAATGCGCGGCGGATCGCCTCGGTGTCGTCGTGTACGCCGTCGCCCACGGCGCCGTAGTGCAATCGTACATCGACATGACCGAAGCCGTCCGGCAAACCTGGCGACCGTTCGGGTGCGAAACTCGCGCCCTTCAAGTTGACGTTCGTCACGCGTAGGAATTGCCAGGGAGGAAGCGGCTTGGCGGTCACGCGGACCTCGTCGATGAGGCCGTCGAAGACCGCCGCAGTCTTGGACAGGCTGTCACCACCGACGGTGAGTCCGTCGAGTTTCCACTTCGGAGCTGCGTCGAGTGTCGCCGACGCCTGCAGTTGATAATCGAGGTAAAACGCCGCGCGACGCTCGGCCGCGTTCCAGACAAACGCCACATGCCGCCAAGGCGTGTCGTTACGCACCATCGACAGGCCGTTGTATCGCGACCGTGCCAGGTCCAAAGGACTTTCATTCCTGCGGTCCAATCGCGCCTGCCACCAGTTGTAACTGTGCGGCGGTGTGCTCCGACGGATCCCCACCCGGAGCACCTCGTCGCCATCCGCGAACGCGAGCACGGGCAACCACTGCCGCGGCTTGGTCTTCCATTTGCCGACCGGTTTGGCGAACGCTTCGATTGTGAAACTGTCATGAGTCTTGAGCGTCGTTCGAAGCGTCGTGGGATTGGTGGCGGCCTTGTGAGAACGGGTGTTGGCGGCCGATGTCTGCGTCAGTGGGTCGTACACGAACGGAGCGGGTGGGGGATTCGACCCGCTCCCGGCTTCGAATCGCATGGACTGCGCGCCGGTCGGCGGTGTCACGACCAGCAGGAGGGCGGCGGCCCATAGGTTGAACGTCAGTCGGCGTGCCATGCTGCGAACTCCTGTAGCTTTGCCGTGATCAAATCAAGTGTAGCGATTGCCTGGATCGCCAATGCGGGTGAATCGACGGGGCCGGGCTGGTGACGAATACGCCCGACCCGTGCATCGCCTTTTCACTCGCATACTTGCGGGTGGGTGTATGATGACCTGTTTCGTTGCCGATACTTCAATAGCCATGACCGTCATAGAAGAGACCTGCCCATGTTCGTGAAACACGTTAGCGTCGTCATCGTTGGATCCGTCTTGTTTTTCCTCGCCGCGACGACACTCGCGGACAAGCCCGAGAATCGCGCCGATGACAGCGGCGCATTGACGCCGCAGACGATCGAGGCGTTTCGCAAGTCGTTCAAGATGGACCAGCGCACGCGCGTGCTGCACAACGCCGTGACGAACAACGACCTGAAAGACCTGACGCTGAACCGGCAGGTGATGCGTGACCACAACACGCAGTTCAGCCACAAGATCGATATGAAGGGCGTGACGAACCAGAAGTCGTCGGGGCGGTGCTGGATGTTCGCGGGTTTCAACACGATGCGGCCGAAGGTCATCCGGGACAAGAAGCTGCCGCAGTTCGAGTTCTCCACGGCCTACCTTCAGTTCTGGGACAAGATGGAGAAGTCGAATCTTTATCTGGAGGACATGATCGCGATGCGCGACGCGGACTACCTCGATCGCGAGTGGGAGCTGACGCACGAATGGGCGCTGGGCGACGGCGGGTGGTGGAATTACGTCGTGGCGTTGATCGACAAGTACGGCGTCGTGCCGAAGGACGTGATGCCCGAGACGCGCAGCAGCGAGAACACGCGTTACATGAACCGGGTGCTGGAGCGCAAGCTGCGCGTCGACGCGGCGGCGATGCACAAGATGCACCGGGCGGGCAAGAGCGTGGACGACCTGCGCGCGTACAAGCGCAAGGCGATGCGCGAGGTGTACCGGTTCCTCGCGATTAACTTGGGCGAGCCGCCGGCCGAGTTCGAGTGGCGGTACGAGATCAAGAACGACAAGGCCGACAGCGGGTCGGGCGCAACGGTAGCTGTGGAGGGCGTCGACAAGGTCGCGATCAACGGCGGCGGCAAGGGCACAACCTTGTCACCGATCCGCAAGTACACGCCGAAGTCGTTCTACAAGGAGTTCGTCGGCGTGCCGCTGGGTGACTTCGTGTGCCTCTACAACGACCCGACGAACCCATACCATAAGCGGTACCAGTTCCGCGGCGCGAAGAACATGGCCGCGGCGGACGACATGGATTTCGTCAACCTGCCGATCAACGACCTGAAGCAGGTCGCCATGAATTCGGTCATGGGCAATGAGCCGCTGTGGTTCGCCTGCGACATGGGCAAGGACCAGTCGAGCCAGCACGGCATCATGGCGGATCGGCTGTACGACTTCGGCCCGCTGTTCGACGCCAACCTGAAGATGAGCAAGGCCGACCGCATCCGCTACCGCATCGGCGGGTCGAACCACGCGATGGTGTTCATGGGCGTCGACGTCCGCGACGGCAAGCCGGTCAAGTGGCTGGTCGAAAACAGTTGGGGCGCGGACAAGGGCGACAACGGGATGTGGACGCTGTACGACAAGTGGTTCGACGAGCACGTGTACTGCCTCATCGTGCACAAGCGGTTCGTGCCGGCGAAGGTGCTGAAGAGATTCGACGAGAAGGCGGTGGTGCTGCCGCCTTGGTACCCGGGGGCGATGGGGGTCAAGTGAGTACTGTGGCGATGGGGGCGTCTGGGCGCTTGCCGACCGAGACGGTCGGCCTATATCGACCGCGACGGGCCGATGCCATGTCGGCCCGAATGAACAGGTTCAATCGCTTGATATTAAGATATTTATAGCGATTTGATGGTCCGGGTTGACGCCTTGTCGAATCGCAAGATCCCCGTCCGATACCCTTGACCGGTCAATCTCCCGCTCATAACGTTCCGATCAATGCCCTGAGGGGCAAACGCGAGGTGCGAGGCCCACTTTGGCCTGATTCGACCCGGTTGACCCAATCCCAATCGACTTGATGCCACCCGCCCGCGACGTATCCGCTCCGTTGATCTGAGCAAATACCCCCTGACACAACCCTCGAGATGAGAGCCCGTCACCGGCAAGGTTGACCTAGAGGCTTTACCCCCACACCCATTTGGTGAGGATTAGACACGATGACGAAGATGAACAAGGACGGATTCTGCAACGGCCAAGACCACTGGCACGGCTTCGGCCTGCCCGGCCGACCCGCTCCCCGTGGCGCGTCGCGGCGTGACTTTCTTTATGCCGGGTTCGCCGGCGGCCTCGGCCTGACGCTCGGCGGCCTGCTCAAGCACGAGTCGGCCCAGGCGGCTCAGAAGCATTACGAGACCAAGGAAGGTCAGGCCAAGAGCGTGATCCACATCTTCCTGCCCGGCGGCTGCGCCCACCAGGAGACGTGGGACCCCAAGCCCTACGCGCCGATCGAATACCGCGGCCCGCTGGGCACAGTCAAGACCAATGTCGATGGCCAGGTCTTCAGCCAGAACCTGCGCCGCACGGCGACGATCGCGGACAAGCTCTGCGTCATCCGCTCGATGACCCACGGCGAAGCGGCCCACGAGCGCGGCACGCACAACATGTTCACCGGCTACCGGCCCAGTCCGGCGATTAGTTTCCCGTCGTACGGCTCGGTCGTGTCGCACGAGTTCGGCCCGCGTAAGAGCATGCCGCAGTACGTATGCATCCCGAATCAACCGAATGAGTACGCCGGCAGCGGCTACCTCTCGAGTATGTATGGCCCGTTCAGCTTGGGGAGCGACCCGGCATCGGGCGGGTTCAAGGTGCGCGACCTGACACTGCCGGGCGGCATCAGCGTCGAGCGGTTTGAGAAGCGTCGTTCGATCCTCGCGACAGTGGACGAGCACTTCCGCAAGTTGGAGAAGAGCGACAACCTCGACGCGATGGACGCGTTCTACCAGCGCGCTTACGCGATGATCAGCTCGAAGCACGCCCGTGAGGCGTTCAACGTCGCGGCCGAGCCGGAGGCGATGAAGAACCGTTACGGCAAGAACCAGGCTGGCATGCGCATGCTCATGGCCCGTCGGCTCGTCGAGGCCGGCGTCCGCATGGTCACGATGACGTACGGCGGCTGGGACATGCACCAGCGCATCCGCGACAGCATCAACCGCCAGGTCCCGTCGTTCGACCAGGCGTTCCACGCGCTGATCACCGACCTCGACCAGCGCGGGCTGCTTAAGTCCACGCTTGTGATGGTCAGCAGCGAGTTCGGCCGAACGCCGAAGATTAACAAGGACGACGGCCGCGACCACTGGCCGAAGGTCTTCAGCGTCGTGTTGGCCGGCGGCGGCATCAAGGGCGGCGCGTTCTACGGCACGTCGGACGCGACGGCCTCCGAGCCCGACCTGAATCCGGTGACCGTGCAGGACCTGGCTCAGACGGTCTACAACCGGATGGGCATCGTTGGCGACAAGGAACTGATGGCTCCCGGTGACCGCCCGATGGAAATCGTCGACGGCGGCAAGCCGATCAGCGACGTCCTGGCCTGATCTACCGCCGCTTGCGGCTTAGCGCTCCCCCGGGCCAAACACAGCCCGACGGCACCCTCATCCTGTGACTCGAATCAAGAGGTCTCAGATGTCCCGACTTGTCGTATGGATCATCATCGCCCTCGCCGCTTTCGCGTCGGTGGTCAACGCGGCCGACCCTCGGCTGTCGATCATCACGCCCCGCGGCGCGCAGCGCGGCACGGAAGCGACGATCACCTTCCACGGCGACCGTCTCAAGGACGCGCAGCAGATCATGATGTATCAGCCCGGCGTTGAGGTCGTGAAGCTCGAGCCGCACGAGAACAACAAGTCGGTTAAGGCGACTGTCAAGATCGCGCCCGACGCGCCGCTGGGCGAGCAGGTCATGCGCGTCCGCACGGCCAGCGGCATCACCGAGGCCCGCACGTTCTGGGTCGGCGCACTGCCGACCGTTGACGAGAAGGAGCCGAACAGCGACTTTGCCGCACCGCAAAGCATCCAGTTCAACTCGACCGTGCACGGCGTCGTGCAAGCCGAAGACGTGGACTACTACGTCTTCGACGTGAAGAAGGGGCAGCGCATCAGCGCCGAGGTCGAAGGCATCCGACTCGGCAACACGATGTTCGACGCGGCCGTGGCGATCATGGATATGAAGCGATTCGAGCTGGCCGCCAGCGACGACTCGGCGTTGCTCCTGCAGGACCCGACGTGTTCCGTCGTCGCTCCGGAAGACGGTAAGTACGTCGTGATGGTGCGCGAGGCGTCGTACGGCGGCAGCAGTGCGTGTCGGTATCGATTGCATGTGGGTTCGTTCCCCCGACCGAAGGTCGCGTACCCGGCGGGTGGCAAGGTCGGTGAGCAACTGAAGGTCCGTCTGATCGGTGACCCGGCCGGCGACATCGAACAGCAGGTCGCGCTGCCCGCGTCGTCGGTGTCGCGTTTCCCGGTTTACGCGAAGCAGGACTCAGGCGTTTCGCCCTCGCCGAACGCGCTACGCGTCAGCGAATACCGCAACGTGCTCGAGGTCGAGCCAAACGAGAGTCGCACAAAGCAAGCCACCGTCGTCGAAGGCGACCTGCCCGTGGCGCTCAACGGCATCATCCAGCAGGACGGCGACTACGACTGGTTCAAGGTCAAGGCCAAGAAGGGCCAGCGGTTCCTCGTGCAGGCGCACGCGCGGTCGCTCCGCTCGCCCCTGGACCCCGTGCTTTACGTTTATGACATCAAGGGTCAACGCCTGGCGAGCAATGACGACCAGAACGGGCCCGATTCGCAGTTCCGTTTCGACCCGCCGGCCGACGGTGAGTACTACGTCCTCATCCGCGACCACCTACGCAAGGGCGGCCCGAACTACGTCTACCGGATCGAGTTCAATCCGATCAAGGCAAACGTTTATACGCACATCCCGGAGTACGCGCGGAACCAGGCTAACCAGACGCGGCAGACCATCGTCGTGCCCAAGGGCAACCGTTACGCGACGTGGGTCCGCGTGCAGCGCAACAACTTCGGCGGCGACATGAAGCTTTACGCCGAGGGCCTGCCCGCCGGTGTGACGATGCACGCCGACACGATCGCGTCGAACATCGACCGTGTGCCCGTCGTGTTCGAGGCCGCGCCCGACGCAGCGGTCGGCGGCAGCCTCGGCAACATCATCGCCAAGCATGTCGATGAGAAGACCGGCATTGCAGGCGGGTTCAACCAGAACGTCGACCTCGTGTTCGGCAACCCGAACGCGACGGTCTACTACCGCTCGAATGTGAATCAGGCCGCCTTCGCCGTGGCTGAGGAAGTGCCGTTCAAGATCAGCATCGTTCAGCCCAAGGCGCCGATCGTGCGTGCCGGCTCGATGAACCTCAAGGTCGTGGCTGAGCGTAAGGAAGGCTTCGACAAGGCGATCACGCTTCGCATGCTCTGGCGCCCTCCGGGCATCGGCGCGTCGGGCAGCGTGACGATCCCCGCGGGCAAGAACGAGGCGTACTACCCGATCAACGCCGCGGGCAACGCGCAGACGCGCACCTGGAAGATCGCCATCCTCGGCTCGGCCGACATCGGCAACGGCGCGGGCTGGGTCAGCACGCAGCTCGCCGACCTGCGCGTTGAAGAGCCTTACATTGCGATGAAGATCAACCTCGCCGCGACCGAACAGGGCAAGCCGGTCGACCTGGTCTGCACGCTCGAACAACGCCGCCCGTTCGAGGGCGAGGCCCGCGTCATCCTGCACGGCCTGCCCGCGAAGGTCGCCGCTGAGTCGCGCGAGGCCAAGATCAACAAGGACACGAAGGAAGTTGTTTACGCATTGACGACGGACCCCAAGACACCGGCCGGCCAACATAAGAGCCTGTTCTGCCAGGTCATCGTGATGCACGAGGGGGAGCCGGTGCTGCACTCCGTCGGTGGCGGCGGTGTGCTCCGCGTCGATCCGCCGCCGCCGGCCCCGAAGAAGCCGGCCCCGAAGCCGAAGGTCGCCGCCAAACCGCAGCCGAAGCCCGCAGCCAAGCCGGTCGTCAAACGACTCAGCCGATTGGAACAACTCCGCAAGCAGGCCGCCGAGGCGCGCGACCAGCAGTGATCCGCACACAGCCCGCCGCTTGCGGCGGGTTGCCCAGTTTGGCAATCGCGAACGACACCGCACGATTCGACACACACCGCCGATCCAACAAAGGACTCGACGTGACCACGAAACAGACATTCATCGCCGCACTGGCGCTCTTCCTTGTCATCGCCGTGACCGTCGTCGCCAACGCGCGGACGCTCGTCGATGTCAAGGTCTTCCCGCCCGACATCGACCTGACCACGCAGCGCGACCGGCAGTCCGTCGTCGTGCAAGCCGTTTTCGACGACGGCGTGACGCAGGACGTGACGATGCAGGCCAATTACAGCTTCGCCGACCCGAAGCTGGTCAAACTCGACGGCTACACGATCCACCCCGTCGCCGACGGGCAAACGCAACTGAAGGTCGAGTACGCCGGCCGGGCCGTCATGCTGCCCGTCAAGGTCAAGGACGCGACCAAGGACCGCCCGATCAGCTTCAAGCTCGATGTGATGCCCGTCTTCATGAAGGCCGGCTGCAACGCCGGGTCGTGTCACGGCGCGGCACGCGGCAAGGACGGGTTCATGCTGTCGCTGTTCGGCTACGACCCCGATGGCGACTACAACCGCATCGTCCGCGAGTTGGCCGGCCGACGGATCAACCTGTCGCTGCCCGAGCAGAGCCTGCTGCTCGAAAAGGGTGTCGGCAAGGTCAACCACACCGGCGGCGAGTTGTTCAAAGAGGGCGGCGAGCTTTACAACGAGACGCTCCGCTGGATCAAGGCCGGCGCGCCACGTGACGCCAATGACATCGCCAAGCCCGTCGGTATCGACGTGACGCCGACGCGCATCGTGCTCGAAGGCGAGAACAGCACGCAACGCCTGACCGTCCGCGCCCGCTACTCCGACGGCACGACCCGAGACGTGTCGCACCTGGCCGCGTATATCACCAGCAACGCGACCAGCGCCGACATCGACGAGGCCGGTGTCATCACCGCGCACCAACGCGGCGAGGCGTTCGTCATGGCCCGCTTCGACACCTTCACCGTCGGCGCGCAGGTCATCGTCATCCCCAAAGGCCTCAAGTACGACTGGCCGAACCCGCCGGCCAACAACTACATCGACGAATTAGCCTACGCCAAGCTCAAGAAGCTGCGCATCACGCCCAGCGACTTGTGCGACGACCAGACGTTCATGCGCCGCGCGTACATCGACATCGCCGGCACGCTGCCGACGCGCGAAGAGTTCGACCGTTTCATGAACGACAAGTCGCCCGACAAACGCACCAAGCTCGTGGACGAACTGCTCGACCGCAAGGAGTTTGCCGAGATCTGGGTGATGAAGTTCGCCGAGTTGCTTCAGATCCGTTCCGACGGCAACCGGCGGATGTCGTACAAGGCGACGCTGCTCTATTACAACTGGCTCCAGGAGCGCATCGCCAACAACGTGCCGATGAACCAGATCGTGCAGGAACTGCTCGGCTCGACCGGCGGCACGTTCACCAACCCCGCGACCAACTACTACCAGGTCGAGACGCAGACGCTCAAGGTGGCTGAGAACGTCGCGCAGGTGTTCATGGGCATGCGCATCCAGTGCGCCCAATGCCACAACCACCCGTTCGACCGCTGGACGATGGACGACTACTACAGCTTCGCCGCGTTCTTCAGCCAGGTCGGACGTAAGCGGGCCGAAGACCCGCGCGAGCAGGTCATCTACAACCGCGGCGGCGGCGAGGTGAATCACCCGATCGGCAACCGCGTGATGGCGCCCAAGTTCCTGGGCGGCGACGCCCCCGAGACGCGCGGCAAAGACCGACGCCAGATCCTGGCCCAGTGGCTCGCCTCGCCCGAAAACCCGTTCTTCGCCCGCAACCTGTCCAACATCGTCTGGGCCCACTTCTTCGGCCAGGGCATTATCGAGCCGGTGGACGACGTCCGCGTGAGCAACCCACCGAGCAACCCCGAACTGCTCGACGAACTGGCCAAGCGGTTCACCGATTACAACTACGACTTCAAGAAACTGGTGCGCGACATCTGCACGTCACGGACTTACCAGCTTGCGACGCGACCCAACCCAAGCAACGAACTGGACAGCCGCAACTTCGCCAAACAGTCCATTAGGCGGATGCGCGCCGAGGTGTTGCTGGACGCGATCAGCCAGGCGACCGGCACGAAAAACAAGTTCCGTGGCCTGCCCCTGGGCGCCCGTGCCGTGCAGATCGCCGACGGCAATGTCTCTACCTACTTCCTCACGACGTTCGGCCGAGCCACGCGCGAGACCGTCTGCTCCTGTGAGGTCGTGATGGAGCCGAACTTGTCGCAGGCGTTGCACCTGCTTAACGGCCCGACGGTCAACGCCAAGATCACGCAGGGCGGCGTCGTCGCGAAACTGCTGGCCGAGAAGAACACGCCGCAGCAGATCATCGAAACGCTATACGTCCGCACACTCGGCCGAACGCCCACGCAACAGGAAACCGAAAAGCTCGCTCCCCTGACGAAGGAAACCGACCCGGCCAAGCTGAAAGAAAACCTGGAAGACCTCTTCTGGGCCCTGATGAACTCCAAGGAATTTATCTTCAACCACTAGGTCAGGCCGCTTGCGGCTTAGCGCGGCTCACCCCGTGCCGGCAGTACGAGGTCAACCAGAAGCCGACGCAACGACGGACCGAAGCGTCGAACCCCGACTCACAAGAGACCATTCCAGATGCGTTACATTCCTGCGTTGATCACTGCCCTCGCTACGTCGCTTGTCTTGAGCGCCGCCGGTCGCGCCCACGCGCAGGAGAAGGTCAACTTCGCCGACCACGTCCTACCCGTGTTCCAGAACCACTGCCTCGGCTGCCACAACGGCGACAAGAAGAAGGGCGACCTCGACCTGTCCTCGTTCTCGGCGCTCATGCAGGGCGGCGGTGGTGGGGAAGTCGTCGAGACTGGCGATCCCGACAACAGCGTGCTCTATCTGGTGACGGCTCACATGGAAGAGCCCAAGATGCCGCCCAACAAGGCGCGCATCCCGGATGCGCAACTCGCGCTTATCAAGAAGTGGATCGAGCAGGGCCTGATCGAACGTGCCGGCGGCACGGCCAAAAAGTCTGACAAGCCCAAGGTCAGTCTCGCGCTATCCGAAGTGCCGCTGGGCAAGCCGGCCAAGCCGATCAACATCCCGCAAGACCTGCTGCTGGAGCCGGCCGAACGCGGCATCCGCACCGGCGTGGTCGAGGCGATCGCCCACAACCCATGGGCGCCGATCGTCGCCATCGCCAGCCAGAACCAGGTCGTGCTCTATCACAGCGACAGCCTCGCGCCGCTGGGCGTCTTGCCGTTCGAGGAACGCAACCCGCAGGTGCTCAAGTTCACGCGCAACGGCAACTACCTGCTCGTCGCCGGCGGTCGCGGCGCGGCCGTAGGTCGGGCGGCGTTGTACGACATCCAGACTGGGCAGCGGATCGTCACCGTCGGCAACGATTTCGACACCGTGCTCGCCGCCGACATCAGTGCCGACCAGACGCGCATCGCCACAGGCGGTCCGGGCAAACTCGTCAAGTTGTTCGACACCGCCACCGGCGAGGTCGTCACCGCGATCAAGAAACACACCGACTGGGTCACCGCGCTCGAGTTCAGCCCGGACGGCGTGCTGCTGGCGACCGGCGACCGCAACGGCGGCGTCCACGTGTGGGAAGCGCACACCGGGCGGATCTTCTACACGCTCAAGGGCCACAACGGGATGATCACCGACATCAGTTGGCGGCCCGACTCGAACGTCGTCGCCACCGCCAGCCGCGACGGCCGCGTCATGCTGTGGGAGATGCACAACGGCCGACAGGTGCGCAACTGGGGCGCGCACGGCGGCGGCGTGCAGTCCGTCGAATACACGCACGACGGGCGGATCGTCACGGCCGGCCGCGACCGGCTCGTCCGCATCT
>JANQSF010000109.1 GCA_028284155.1 Phycisphaeraceae bacterium | reverse complement strand
ACCTTCCCGCCACCGCCGCCGCCGCTTTCGTTGATCGCGCCGACGACTTCATCGTCCGGGCCGATGCTCAAGTC
The DNA here is from genome assembly GCA_028284155.1 of Phycisphaeraceae bacterium. Classification (GTDB taxonomy): domain Bacteria; phylum Planctomycetota; class Phycisphaerae; order Phycisphaerales; family Phycisphaeraceae; genus JANQSF01. The sequence continues at coordinate 14,059 of JANQSF010000109.1, read as the reverse complement.
GGCGCAGAACGCGAACGCCAACGTCTGCGTCTGCCACGACGACCCGTTCTTCCAGATCACCGTGACGTCGCTGTCAGCCTGCGCGGCGATGAACTCATTGCCGCCGCTGTCGAAGACGATGTCGTACAGCGTGACCGGGTCCGGGTTGCCGATGCTGCGCGCGGCGGTTTCGTTGCCGTCGTCGTCGTACTCCCACGCGTTCTCGTCGTCGGCGTTGGCAGCGCCGACGATGTGTATCTGCGTGTCCGACTCCAAGGTGATGCCGTGGATGGTGTCGCTCTCCACTTCGAGCTTCCACTGTTCCACCAGCGAGCTATTGAGCTTGACCAGGTTCACCTTCGTCGTGCCGCCGCGATCGCAGCCGACGTACACGTTGCCCGATGAGTCGACCTCCAAGCACTTGGCCGTGTTGCCAGCGGGCAGGCTGTACGTCTCCTGCTCGACGCCGTGCCGGTCGAACTTCCACACCGTGCCGCCACCGCACGCGTAGACGTTGTTGCTGGCGTCCACCCAAAGGCCCTGCACGGCCGTCGCGTCGAACGTCGCGGGCCGACCGGCTTTCAGGTCGGCCGCCTTGCGCGTCGACACGTCGCCGCCGCTGCTGGGGACCAACACCTGCCAGTGGGTACACATCGTCCGCGCGCGTCCCGGTGTCTTGCACCAAGCGCCGCCGGGCGTCTTCGACATTGCTCCAGATTCAAAGCTCATGAGTCCTCGTCGTACCAGTCGCGTTCGTCGGGAAGCATCGCGTAGCCGACGTTCTTTTCGTTGTCGTCTTGAACCCCCGCGCCGCCGATCGGCCGGAAGATGAATAACTCGTCGTCCACGCTGAATGGCGGGCTGATCGCCTGCGCCTCTTCGGCCGGGTCACCGGACTTGTAAGTCCGTGTGCCGTCGGCCGACATCGGGTACGTCATGTCGGTCGTGTTGCCCGTCTTGCGCAGACGCGGCGTCAGTCCGGCCTTGATGTCGGCGCCGCCTTCGGTCTGACCGTCCCAGGTGCGTACGTTGATTACGTCGTGGTTGTGCCAGCTCTTGAACCGCGCCCGCGCGATCTGGCCGATCAGGACGGGCTCCTCGGCGCCCTGGTCGACCGGCTCGGGCAACTCGTCGCGCAGCTGCTGCTCAATCACGTCGACTTGTTGGTCCTTCGGTTGCATCACGTCACCTGAACGGTCAGCGACGACGGCGCGTCCGGCGCCGTCGCGTCGCTGGTTGCTGTTGCGGTTACCTGGTTGCTCTCTTCGTTGTTGGCGCTCGACCTGGCCCGGACGACGACGCGCACCTGCGTGCCGTCGGCGAACGTGCCCAGGTCCTGGCTGAACGACTGCTTGCCCTTGAGGTAGCTGACCGTGTGCGTGGGCGTGTCGAAGTCGAACGCCGACGAACCGGTCGCCACGTACACGTTGAACGCCGACGGCTCGATCGACTGGCCCGCGTCGTGGTAGGTCCACTCCGCAACGATGCGCCCACTGGCCAGGCGTTCAAGCCGTAGCTGGATCGGTCGGTTGGGCACGGCGCCGACCAGGTCGCCGTTGTCGTCGATCTCCACACGCACCAGCTTGCGCTTGCCGACAGCGTCATCGTCTTCGACGTCGCACGCGCTCACCGCCTTGACGTGCGCGTAGCGGATCGAGCCGTTGGCCAGGCCCGTCATGTCATATGAAGCCGTTCCGGCCGGAACGGACGCGAGCAACACACTCGGCGCGTCTCGGTTGGTGCGCGTGTAGATGCGATAGCCCGGCGGGAACACGACCGCCGCGAGCGCCAAGCCTTGATGATTCAGAAGCAGGAGTCTCATTATGAAACGTCGATGATTCCGTATTGGAGCGAGCCTTTGAACCCGCAGGTCACGGTGTCGATCTCCAGCGCCTTGTTCGTGGCCAACTTCCACAGCGGCTGCGCGAAGTTGCCCGACGGCGGGACGCCGAAGCCGCCGCGTTGGGCGACTTCCATCACGCCGCTGGCCGCCGTGTCGTCTTCATCCTGAAACGCGATCGAGCCGTCGCCCGTGTCGGCCGTGCCTTGGAAGCCGTACACCCAGATCTGCTTATTCGCGCCCGGCGCCGAGACGAGCGACTGATTCGCCGTGTTGGCCGACGCGCTGATCGACGCTGTCGTGTAGCTGTCAACGACCGGGTCGCCGGGGCCTTGGATCGCGTCGGGCATGGGGACGGCCACGTCGGTCGCCAGGACAACGCGCTGCGTCGTCGCGCCCACCGTGCCCGAGCCGCCCGCGACTCCGGCCTGCCCCGCGATCGGGTTGACCTTGCAGCGATTCGTCTCGTCCCAGTCGTCGATCGCCTGCAGCGCGACCACGGCCGGGTCGTCGTTGGCCAGCGTGACGCGCGGCGTCGTCGCGCCGACGGCGCCCGCGCCCGCCGCGATGCCCGCCTGTCCGACGATCAGGTTGACCTTGCAGCGGTTCGTCTCGTCCCAATCGTCCATGATCTGCAACGCGGTGACCGCGTCGCCCATCGACGACTCCAGGCCGTCGACGTGTCCGATGAGCACATCCTGCTTCGTCTCGGTGGCGGCGTCGGTCGGCAGGGGCAACGTCGTGAACGTCACGCCCGACGCGATCGACACGATGTCGATCGGCAGCCCGGTGTCCGGCTGCACGTAAGTGATGCCCGTCCCGGCCGAGTTCATGAACGAACCCACCGCGGGCTGGACGTACCGGTTGTCAGCCAGTTGGACAAGCGACAGTGCGATGCCACCGCCGACGTCGACGCCATTCAGAGTTGATCCGACTTGTGTAGGTGCAGGCATTACCCGGCTCCTCTCATTGCAAGTTGCGAGGGCAGCGTGCCGCCGCCGCCCGCGTCGTTGTCGTCGATGTAGAAGTCGTCACCTTGCGGGTTGCCCGAACCCGCGTCACGCAGGCGCATGCCGCCGCGCGTGTTGCCCGCGCCCGTGCTGTCGGTTGTCGATGCGGCCGACACGCCGCGCACGAAGAGCGTGATCAGGTCCGCCGCGTCGACGGTCGCCTTGATCTCCCACGGCGAGCTTGTGTTGTCTTGCCCCGCCGTGTCGGACAGGACCGTCTCGGTCCCGCTCACGATCTTGGAGATTCGCTTGTAGCTGTTCGACCCGTTCGACTTGCGCGACCAGACCTGGATGCACGTGTCGGCGCTGCTGCTGTACCGGACACATGCTCCGACCTGCGTGTTGTAGTGCGGCGTTCCCACGTTCACGAAGTCGATCGCCGCTTCATGAACGTCCCCGCCCACGTCGTGGTCCGCGCGATACCGCGCGGGGTTGGAGAACGAATAGCAGATACCGGCGGACGTGCTGATCGAGCCGACCAACGCCGTCCACGTCAACTCAAACGCGCTCGGGTCGCTGCCGCCGCTGCTGAAGTCGTCGTCGTACCGCGTGCCACGCGGCAGCGGCGTGTCGTCGGGGTGGTCGGCGATGACCGACGTGTTGACCTCCAAGTTGCGCGCCGCCTCGGTCAGCAGTCGACGGTAGAACAACGGGTCGGCCTGCCAACGACCGTCGACGCGGCTGATGTGCTCGCCCGCCTGACTGCGTTGCTTCTGCATCCGAGCGATGGCGCGCGCCCGCTCGATCAATACAGGCCGGTCGTCCGTAAGCTGTCGGATGCGCGCCGACCACACTTCGACGCCGCCGATGACGACGCGGTAGCCGCCGAGTCTCGGGCGCAACGTGCCCGGCAGTGCTGCGCCATTCGGGTCGCTGAACCGCGTCAACGACAGACCGACCGCCTCGGACAGTGTGACGTCGCTGGGCATGTTGACGCCGACGCGACGTCGCCACTCCGTGCCGTCGATCGCGGCGCGGAGGTTTGAGCCGAGCGCCAGCGCGTTGGTCGGGACGGTGGCGGCGGCGGGGAGTACCTGGATAGCCCAACGGCCCAGCGCACCGGGCGCATCGCCGGGCGTGCCCGCGTCGTTCTCGCCGCCCAGATCGAGGACAGCGAGCGAGCCGGACACACCGCACCAAAGGAGCGGATCGCCCTCATCGGGCGAACGCCAACGCAAGCGCGCGAGGATGTACTGGCGATCGGTCATGGTGCGGCGTGTGCGACGTCCTGCGTCGTCTTGTACTCGGCGCGACGCCCGCTCAACTCGGCCATGCCGATGCGCAGCGTGACCGTCTCGGCCGTCGCGTTGGTCAACGTGATCGTGAACACACCGTTGGTGTGTGACTTGAAGTCGATGTCCTTGTTGGCGGTGTGCGACTTGATCGCCGTCGTGTTCGTCCCGGCCGCGATCGTCGCGTTGGTCGCGTCCGTCTCGCCGTCCTGATCGCAAACGCGCACGCGCAGCCGATCGGCCTCGGGGATGGTCTGGCCCTGCGCGTCCTTCAACGTGATCGTGACCGTCGACGGCGTGCCGGTGTCGCCCTGCACGGTGATGGCGAAGTCGTAGTGCGGGTCTGCGTGCGCGGGCCGGACGACCGACTGCCCGCGCAGGTCGACGATGGACGTGATGGCGCCGGACACCAGCGTGACCGTGGCCAGCTTCACATGGTCGACCGACGGCCAGCCGTTGCCGTCCGAGTCGAAACCGATCGCCGCCACCGGCGCCGCGTGCGTGCCCGAGTTGTAAGCCCAGACGTAGGCGGTGTCGTCGTCGTGCGCGGCCAGGTCGACCGTCCCGCCCGCGTAGTTGATCAGTGCGTTGCCGACAGGGACGTGGCCTTGCTGTACCTGCACGGACGTGTTGTTGCTGTCGGACTCCTTGACCAGCAGCCAGAACGCCGCCGCCAACGCCAGGTGATGCAGCGCGTTGCCGACCTTCGCGGCGTACGCGGTGTCGCCCACCGCCCAATGCAGCAGACCGGTGCGCGCGTCGCGCGTCCCGGCCAGTGCCTCGACCTGTGATGATGTCTTGTCCTTGGCGGCCATCCTTGGCCCTTTCGTTCGCTCGGGTTAAACGTCCGGTGACTCCGTCCACGTCAGTCGCGCTTCGTTCTTGCTGCCCGTCGTGACCACCGCCAGGTTGCGCGCGCCGATCGGCGGGTCTTCGATCTGCACGACCTGCTCGACGGCCGCGCTCACGTTGCCCGCCTGGTCGCGCGTGCGCACGCCCACGGGCAGCGTCGCGCACTTGTCGGTCGGGTCGTAGTCGTGCTCGATGACGATGTCGGGGTAGAAGCCCTGCCACCAGGCGCCGCTGCCCCACGACGCATCGCCCCACGCGTGCGGCGGCACGCCGCCCCAGGTGAAGTGGTTGCCGTCGATGCCGTCGTCGTCGGGACCGCCCCACGAACCGAAGCCCCAACCGCCGCGCATCGCGGGGTTGGCGAACACCGCGACCTCGCGCTCCACCGTGCCGCCCGACGGCGTCGACGCCGCCAGGTCGGCCGCGTTCTCCGTGCCGATCAACAGCTGCAGCAGGTCGTCGGCCGACCAGTCGGGGTCAATCGGGATGGTGAGTGTGAGCTTCGCCACGTCGGTCAGTTGCCTTTCGTGAGGACCTGGTCGTCGAAGTGCAGGCGCAGCAGCTGCTTCGGCCCGCTCAGGTCGAACGTCATCGCCACCAGGTTGGGGTACACCGGGTCGCGGCCTGCGTTGGCTTGGAACGGGTGGTCGCGTCCGTCGATGCCCGTACACACGTCGCCGATGGTGTACATGCCCGGGTCGACCATCCACGTCGTCGCGGAGCACGACACGCGTCGGTCTTCGAGCTTGTCGCGCCGACGCTGCCCGATCTGCCGCAGGTTGTCGGTCTGGTCGAACTGCCGCTCAAGGTCGCCGTAGTCGACGCTCTTGAGCCACACGCCGTTGTCGTTGAAGATCGTTCGCGGCTGCACCCAGACGTCTGTCCACGGCGCCACGATCATCTGGCCGCGTCGGTAACGCGTGCCGCTTGACGACTGTCGGTGTTCGTTCGAGCGCGCCGCGTGGTCGGCCTCGATTGCGCACGTCAACCGGAACGACAGCTTCTTCTGGTCGATGAGCTTCCACCACGACTGAGTCGGCGACACCGGGGTCCCACGCAGCAGCGCTTCGTTGTTGACCAGTGCAAGGTTGTTGAAGGCCGGGCCGCGCAGCTCGATCGCGAAGCGGTCCCTGAACACGCTGAACGTCGCGGGGCAGTACGACCAGGTCGGCGGGTCCGCGTCGGCGTCCTCGCTGACTTCGAGGTAGTACTTGCGCTTCACTACGCGCGCGCCAAGTGAACGCATCGGCATGATCCGACGCGGGCGCTTGAACCAGCGCATCCGTTCAAACACCTGATGCCTGCTGCGCTCTTGCGCGGGTCCGACCGGCCCGCCCTCCTGCAACAGTTCGAGGAAGTTCACGCCGCCCGCGTCGTGCTGGTAGATGCCCGTGTCGTAACCGGAGAAGTCGCCGAACGTGTCCAGCCCCCAGCGTCGGCCGACGTGCCGGTAGCTGTCGTAGGCGGCGCCGCCGGAGACGTGGCGCATGAAGTACGTGTCGGTCAGCGCCTTCCGCTTCTTGTTGTCGTCGGCCTGCATCGACTCGTCGATGTTCGCGCCGGTGACCTCGGAGTCCAGGTCGTTCGGCGACCACATCGGCTTGAGTTGGAACCGCGCTTCGATCAACACCGGCGCCACGCCGAAGACCTCGTTCACGATCTCCTGGCTGTCCTCGATCGCCACGATGTGCGCGTTGTTGTTGCGGGCGGTCGCCGACTCGGCGCGCGTGTACCCGCTGCCGCGTCGGTCCAGCTTCAACGCGAACGGGTTGCCCGAGTGACGCCGCCAGAGCCGCAGGACGTACCGGCGGTCGTAAGGGAACTCGAACGCGTCGACGCCGCCACGCGGTTCGCACTGGAAGTCGAAGCCGCCCGCGCGACACACCTTGTCCAGCGCCTCGAACACGCCCAAGCCGTGAACGCTGGTCGGCGGCAACACCTGGTCGAGCCCGACGAAGCGCGACGACGTGATCGTGCCGTCCAGACCTTGGAGGGTGTCTTGCTCGATGTCGACGTGTCGGTCCAGCGGGTGCTCCTCCTCACCGAGCAACCACATCGCGAGGATCGAGCGGATCGCTTCGCCCACCGTCCACATCCGTCCGTTGCTCGCGTCCTCGTCGTGCGTCCAGGTGGGGCCACTGATGTCGATCGCCAGGTCGGTCGCGGCCACGTCGAGCGTGCTGGTCGCGTGCCGGTTCGGTCGCCCCTTGCGATTGAAGACGGCGGGCAGGCGCGGCGACTCGATCACGTCATACGAACGGTCGGCCGCGAGCGTGCCGATCGACACCGACGAGACGTCGTCGACCTTGACCCACCGGCCACGGATCAGGTGGTCGGACGCGTCGTTGTCCAGCACGGGGAACGGCTGCGCCGAAAACCCGACCGACTCGTCGCCGTCCTGCACGGTGATCTTGTTGCGCGTGAGCACGCCCTCGAAGATCACACGACCCGCGTCCGCGTCGGAGTCGTTGGTACTGATGCCGGGGGCGCCGACGCGTTCATCGTCGATCGGCGGCAACACGACGCGCACCTGGTCGTCGGTTGTGCGACGGAACAGGATGTCCTCGAACGCGATGTCCGTCCCCTCGCCCAGGTCGCCCTCGCCGACGTGTGTGAACTTGGCGTGCCCGACGCTGGCGCCCTTCTCCCACTTGACCTGGTCGACGCGCAGGCGCGGCTCGGCCAGCCAGTCGCCCAACTCGCCGTTGATCGGCAGGATCGGCGGCCGCGCCGCGAACGGCGCCAGCGCGCGACGGACGTACACCGTCGGGCGCAGTGGCCGCTGCATCAGGCTCGTCAGTCCGTTCGCTGCCGACAAGGCGAGTACTCCAAGGGTTAGGCAAGCAACTGCCGCCACACGATGCGCACCGCGCGGCGTACCTTCCGGCCGGTCGTCACGACCGACCGCACCGGGCCGAAGAAGCGCGCCGAGACCAGCACGCAGTTGTCGTAGTCCGTCCCGTTGATCGTGATCTTGTGGACGTTGCCGTCGCGCTTGGCCCAGATGGCTTTGAGCGCGGCGTCCAACGCGTTGTTGGCGTCGGCCACGACCGACGCGTGCGTCCCCTCCAGGAAGCCCGTCAACGCGATCAGCGGCGGCGGGTCGACGTCCTGCGTGGCGAAGCGCGCCGCGATGCCCGGCATGCGCGTCACGGCAACGGGCGCCGGGTCTTCGACCAGGTCGTGCCGCCAGTCCGTGCGGTCGTTGATCGCGTTGGTGTCGATCTGCGGAGTCATTCATCGCTACTCGCCGCGTCGGCCCGAGTCGCTGACCAACGGGTCCTCGGGCGTGTTCACTTGCAGGCCGATGTTGTTGTTGATGACCGTGCCCCCGCCGCCGTCGTTGCCTTCGAGTCCCGCCAGGTTGCTCGCGGCCTCGAACACCCTGCGGTTGAAGCCCGCCTGGTTGCCGGTCAACGCGTCGCCGAACACTCTGAGCGTGCCCAGCGTTTGCGAGCCGAAGCTGTCCTCGGCCGCGACGGCTTGAACCTCGTCGAACGCTTCAAACGGCGTCACGTCTCCGGCCTCGGAGCCGATGCCGCCTTCCTTCGCGATCTGGATGCGCAACTCGCGGCTGCGCTGCCGCTCCTCCGCACGCACCAGCTTGCTGCGGCGCACGCGTTCGATCTCGCCGAACACCGACGCGTCGCTCAACTCGGCCAACGCCTGGTCGAGTCCGCCGCTGACGATCGTTCGACGGAACGGCTCGAACTGTCGCACGGCGGCGGCGCTGCCCAGCGCGGCCTGCAGGTCACGCTGACTGACGTCGCCACTCTCAACACCGCGCGCCAGCGCAGCCAGGCGTTGCACAGGCGACTGGTCCGATGTCAGGCCCAGACGGGTCAGGTCCTTGTCGAGGTTGCCCTCCTCATCCAAACGGCTCACCGCGTCGACCACGGTCAGCAACGTGCGACCGGCGCGGTTCTGATCGACGAAGCGACGCGACCCGAGCAACAGCCCGGTCAGCGGGGCGACGTCGCCGCCGCCCTTGTTGACGATCTGCTGCAGCGCGCTCACCTCAAAGCCGCTGTTAAACAGTTTCGACAGCGCGTCGGCCGTGCGTCGATCATTCAGACCGGTCTGGTTCTGGAAGGTGGTGAACAGCGTCGCGACTTCCGGCCCGGCGCGGTCCGTCGCCGCCGCCAGGTTGCCGAGTTGGTTGATCCTGCGCAGCAGCTGGCCGCGCTCCAGCCCGGGGTCGAGGTCGGTGAGCGTCGTCGCCGACGCGATCAATGCGTCGCGTTGCTGCACGCCCAACGACTGGCGGCGCGCGATGTTGTTGATCTGACGGACCACGGCGTCCGCGTTGGCGCCGCCGATGTTGGCGGCCAGGCCGCGCAGCTGTGAGCCAAGGTCCGCCACCGCCTTGACCGTCTCTCGAAGCTCGCCGCTGATCGACCGGATCAGTTGAATGATGCGACCGCCGATCGCGATGAACGACACCCACGACTGCACCATGCCCGCGACGGCGTTCTTCGTGCGGGTGACGACCGACGTCGCGCGGTCCTGCTGCCGCGACTGCTGCTCGGCCGCGTCGCCCGCCTGGCGCGACGACTGCGCAAGGTTGCCCTCCTCGTCGCCGAGTTCGCGCATGCGGCGCAGCGCCTCTTCGGCGTCGAGTTGCACTTCCTGGATGAACGGTTCGTTCGTTGGCATGGGGCGTCGTTCAGGCGGTGGAGATCGGCAGCGTCGTCCCGTCGGCACTGTGCGCGACGCCCGACAGCGCGACCTCACCGCGCTGCTGCAGGCGTTGGCTCGACCGGAAGTCGCCGAACTCATGGTTCACGTTGGTGACGGTCTCGTTACCGGCGCCGCCCTCCTTCTTCTTGACGATCACCAGCGACGCCTTGGCCTGCGCCTGCATGGCCAGCCCGGCCGAGTCGCTGCTCTGGAGGATGGTGTCGGTGCGCACGGGGTAGTCGTCCGTGCCCATGTTCTCCGAGTCGGTCGGGTAGTCGTTGCCCTCTTCCAACACGGGGGCCAGTCGGCCCTTGTTGACGGCGATGTTCACGCCACGGATGCCCTTGTAGGTGTCACCCTGCGTGACGCTCACGATGTTCTTGATGCGGGTAGCGGCGACGATCGCCATGACCTGTCCTTTCTATGGGGTCGGTGCAAGTTCGCGCTGATAAGTGACGGTGAAGCCGCAACCGATGAACGCGAGCGTGTCGTGGTCGTCGATGCTGCCCCACTGCCAACCGGGCGGTAACTCCTTGACGTCGAATGTCACGCCCGTGGTGTTGTTCTCGATGAGTTGTTCCATCGCGTGCTGCACGCGTTCGGCCGCCGCGTCCATCTGCAACACTTCCTCCTGCGTCGACCCCTCGTCGACCTTGGTCACGACGGCGATCAGTATTTGAAGCTCGCGGTCGACCTCTTCGCAGTCGATGACTTCGCCGTGGTCGCCCTGCGGTTCGATCCAGACCCACAGGCCGCCGCGCATGACCTTGTCGACATGCAGGAAGCCGATGTGCGTGCGCTCTTCGGTCAACGTCGCGACCGTTCTGATGTGCGCCTCGATCGCCTGGAGGATCGTCTTGCGGTGTGCGGCAAGGTCGGCCATTACACGCCACCCCCTTCCAGCCCTTCGCGCATCGCCAGCGCGACCAGCTGCTGCAGGCGCGGCGACTTGTCGATCACCGACTGCGCCAACCCGTCCGTCCCCTCGACCGTCACGCTCTTGGCCAGACGGAACAGCAGCTTGCCCTTGGCCTGGCCCTTGCGCGCGCCTCGTTTGAACGTGCCGCCCGTGCGCAGCACGGCGACCAGGTTGCCGCGCTTGCTCACGAAGATCGACAGGCGACGCCCGCCGCGTGGCCCCTTCTTCGACATCGCCTCGCGCGGTGTCATGCGCGTCTGGCCGCTGCCGGTCAGGTTGTCGGCGATCGGTATCCACAGGTGCTTCGACCGCTTGGGCGTGATCGTCTTCTTGCCCTTGCCCAGCTGCACGCCCGCGTAGGCCGACGCCGGTCCGCGCTGGATGCCCACGATGCCCGACAGCGGGCCGGTCCGCCGCGAGTCGGTCGAGTTGCGCAGCAGGCCGCTACGCACCGCCAACGGCGCGCGGCCGCGTCTGGGTTGCCTCACGTCGCCGCCGGTGAGGTAACGACTCTGCAGGTGCGCTTCGGTCTCGGCCAGGCCCTGATCCAACGCGCGCCCAAGCAGACCGATGACACGGCGCGGACGATCGGCGTTCCGCCTGATGGCGGCCTCCGACGCATCGGTGAGTCCGATCGAGATAAACGCCATTAGAACAATCAGCCTCATAGCCGCACCTGGTATCCCTGCGCCGCTTCGATCAACGATTCGTGCGTGCGTTGTTCGCCCAGCGAGATCGCGCCACCGGCGCCGCCCAACGCGACGTTGGTGATGCCCGCCTTGTCGGCGGTCACGTCGAGACGACGCGTCTCCAGCAGGACCGCGTTCTGAACATGCGCGGGCGTCTGGATCACCGTCGATGCTTGACCGCTCACGCTGGTGATGTCGCCCGTCGACAGGTCGCCCGACGCCAGCGATTTGGACAACACGATCGCGTCGTCGCTGGTGCGGCTGGCGATGACGTACGCGCCGATCTTGGCGCCCGTGCCGCCGGTGATGACGATCACGTCGCCCGCGGTGAACGTGTACGAAGCGAACGCACCGACCTGCGTCAGTGTCTTCGTCGCCGCCGTCCAGGTCGCGGTCGCCAGCGTGACGTCGATCGCCGCCGGGTCGATGAACCCGCCCGCGTACTGAATCTGCAGGAAGCGCGACCGCAACGTCCACACGTCGTTGACGCGCTCGATGACGCCACGGTTGGCCTCGTTACCGGCGGGCGGGTCCGACACGATGAAGTCGGTGTTCTCCGTCAGGGCGTCGCCCGCCGTGAAGTCGGCTTCCAGCCCTTCGGAGTGCAGCTGCTTGATCGACGTGACGGACTCGATCGGCCAGCGACGCACGCGCACCAACGGGCTGCGGTTCGGCGTCTCGTAGGGATACTCCACGACGCCGTTGAGCCGCGCGACCGGGTGGCCGCATTCGTCCTCGAACTTGCGCGACGCGCGCTCGATGAACGCAACGAAACGGTCGTCGTGAGCGGTCTCCGAAGCACCGATCATCGACTTGTAGTCGGCGAGTTTTGCCAGTCGGAACGTCATGACGTCAGGCGGTCGCCTCCTGTCGCTGCTCGATGACGGCGGCCAGGTCCGACGTCTTGCCCGCCTTGGCCACGCCCTTGGTGACATAGTCCGTGCCGTGTACCAGCTGCAGCTGCACGATCTCGGCCAACTCGCCGTTGACGACGGCGTTGGACTTGTGCTTGCCGATGTTCTTCATCAGCTGCATCTGCACGACGATGCCGCCCAACTGCGACGGCACTGGCTTGGGGTGCGACCCGATCGGGTTGTAGTCCTCGAAGCGCGTCAGGCCGATGGCCGCGACTTCTTCCGTCATGCAGTCGACGTACTGGTCCTTCTTGAACGGACCCCAGTCCTTGAGCATCTGGATGCGCTGCACCATCGCGCTGATGGCCGAAAGTGGGACGGTGTTCATGGCTTGTCGCCTCGTATGCAGTCAGTGGATGCGCGACCGACCGTCGGCCGCACGGCGCCGTTCAGAGCTCAGCCCTTGAACGGCGTGCAGTGGTCGAGGATGCCGAGTTTCTTGGCGTCCGCTTCCTTGAACGTCTCGCCCGCGAGGTGGCCCGCCTGGTTGGTCTGCAGCTGCACGACCTTGCCCTTGCTCCGGCCGTTGCTGCTGCCGTTGCCCTTGTCGGCGTTGCCGGTGTCGGGCTTGTTGGAGTTGGTGGTCGCCATGTCGATGTCCTTTCAAAAGGGGTTTGAGGGTCGGTCAAACCGCGCCCGATACCGGGGCGGGCGCGGATGTGACGGGCCGTCTACCCATCGGGTGGGGTTGCGTGTCAGCCCGCGATCACGTCGGCGGCGTTGTTGTTCGTCGCAACCTTGTTCGGCGCGACCGCGTGACACGTCGCGCTCAGGTACGTACCGGCCGCACCGTCGCCCGCCGTCGCCTGCAGCTGCAGGTAGCGCTTGCGCTCCGCTCGCAGGTCGATCGTGATGCGGTAGATTTTGTTGTCGTCGGTCGCGCCGGGCACGACGGTCGACAGCGCGTTGACGACGACGGCGGGCGTGCCACCGAGCGTCGTCGCGTCGGTCTTCGTGTCCGACTCCATGACGCGCAGGACCGCCAGGTCCGCGTCGATGGAACCCAACATGGCCTCGAAGATCAGGAACTGCGCACCGCGCACGGCCTCGTCGGCCAGGTCGATGACGTTCGCGACGAACGCCGCGTCGTCCTTGATGATGCCCGGCGGGATCGCCGCCAGGACGTTGTCGTTGAAGTTGGGGGAAGGAAGCATGGTCGTCTCTCTTGTTGGGGTGTTGGGTTGGGGTCGCCCGTGGTGCTATGCTTCGTCTGTAACCCGGTCGCCCGGGTGTAAGCCCCGCCGGTAGCGCCACCACCGGCGGGGCTGTTTGCGTCATGGGGACTACGCCGCCGCCGTGATGAGCCCGACCACCGGGCCGGGCGTCGTCGCGTCGCCGAGGCTGTGCGCGTCCATGTCCAGACGCGCGGTCGCGAGCATCACGACCTCCTTCGACTCGAACCGCACTTCACGGCTCTCGCGAATCTCCATCTGCTGGCGGTCGTACAGTGTCGCGGCCTGGCCGAAGTCGCCGTACAACAGGCACACCTGGCTGTTGCCCTGCGTGCGCGGCATGACCGGGTTCACCTCGACGTCGATGCCGTTGAACATGAAGCGCGGACCCTGCTCGGACTCGCGCATCGTCACGCCGCCCTTGCCGGTCGTGATCGGCGCCATCACCTGCCAGAAGAACTCGTTCGACGTGGTGAACTTGCCCATGCCCGGACGCACGTAGCGCGCCTGGCCGATGAGCTTGAGGATGTTCGCCTCGGTGATCTCGGACCACAGGTTGCCGCTGGCCAACACCAGGCCGCCGCCGTCGTCGACACCGTTGATGTTGATCAGGCGGTTCGTGAACCCGACGATGTTGTCGTAGGCGTCCGTGCCGTCGCCGATGAACATGTCCTCGTCTTCCGCGATCGCAAAACCGAGCGCCATCTCCTGCGCCAGCAGTTCGGCGAACGGAACGATCATGTCGGAACTGAGGCTGATCGGGTAGCTGACC
>JANQSF010000101.1 GCA_028284155.1 Phycisphaeraceae bacterium | reverse complement strand
AGCCCGCCCTCCGGGCGGCCGCGAAACGGGAACAAGGCCAAGCACAACAACGCCCCCCGCGTCGACAAGACGCGGGGGGCTTTTCATATACGTCGTATAACGAACGCGTCGTGCGCTGAACTTACGCGGGCCTGCTGAAGCAGGCCGCGGCGCGGCGTCCTTAGCGAACACCGAGTTCCCACAAGCAACGGCCGACGCCCAGACGGTAACCGTCAGATCAAACAACGCGTTGGCGCGGGTCATTATCTTTCCTGCGGGTCTTTCAGATTGATGACGCGCTGGTCGGAACCTTTGACGCGCACATCACCCAACTCGGCGCGGATTGCCTCGGCCTGCTTCAATAGTCGCGCCACGACTTCGGGGTGCCGATCGGCGACGTTGCGTGTTTCGCCGCGGTCGTTCTTGAGGTTGAACAGTCGTAACTCATCAAGGGTCACGAAACCTTTCCACTTGTGTCTTGCGTCCTTCGACCAGAAGGGTTGATCGTTCGCCGTTCGCGGCAGATGCAGTTTCCAGTCGCCCTCGCGCACGGCCTGCAGATTCGTGCCGTTGTAGTAGTACAACAACTTGTGCGGCGTTGCGGTCTGCTTGCCGAGCAGAACAGGAAGGACGTCCTTGCCGTCGATCTTCCGATCACTCGGTGGCTTGACACCGGCGAGTTCACAGAACAGCGGCAACAGGTCCATGCTGGTCAGCGTCACGTTGGACACTTGCTTGGGTGGAATCGTTCCAGGCCAACGGAAGATGCCGGGCACGCGGTGCCCGCCTTCCATCGTGCAGTACTTGCCGCCGTTCAGGCCGCCGGTTGACCCCGTGCGGGTCGGGCCGTTGTCCGACGTGAAGACGACAAGCGTGTTGTCGTCGAGGCCGGCGTCGCGGATCGCCTTCATGATTCGGCCGGTGCTGTGATCCAGTTCCTTGATTACGTCGCCGTACTTGCCCATTCCCGATGAGCCAAGAAAGTCGTTGCTGGGCAAGATCGGCGTGTGCGGGATGTGGTGCGAGACATAGATAAAGAACGGCTCATCCTTCTGCCGCTCGATGAACGCCACGGCCTCGTCGGTGTACCGCCGGGTCAATTCCTGGAACGGAACGTTCCTGGCTTCGACCTGTTTGCCGCGGTAGAGGGTGTTGTGATTCGGCCCACGCTGACGGGCGAAGTTGCTGGGGATGCCCAGGTGTTCATCAAAGCCGGCGTCGATCGGGTGCGACCCCTTCACGTATACGCCCATGTGCCATTTGCCCACCATCAGCGATCGATAGCCGGCCGACTTGAGCAGTTCCGGTATCGTGATCTCTTCGGCGGCCAGCCCGTAGTTCTTGTACTTGGCAACGGCGTGATTTCGGGCAACGGGCATGCCGCAACGCATCGGGTAGCGACCTGTCAGCAGCGCGGCCCGCGATGGGCTGCACACATTGGCCGGCACAAAGAA
Source organism: Phycisphaeraceae bacterium (assembly GCA_028284155.1). Classification (GTDB taxonomy): domain Bacteria; phylum Planctomycetota; class Phycisphaerae; order Phycisphaerales; family Phycisphaeraceae; genus JANQSF01. The sequence continues at coordinate 23,304 of JANQSF010000101.1, read as the reverse complement.
GTCGGTGCTTCGGAATCCCTCCGCCGCCAGCGCGTCGATGTTCGGCGTCTTGGCGGCGTTGGGTCTGTAGCAACTGATGTCACCGTAGCCCAGGTCGTCAGCGAAGATGACAACGAAATTCGGACGACCTGTCCGCTTGTCGCCTGTCGGCGTGTTGCGTGACTCCCGCGGCTTGGGTTCGGCGTGCGGCTTGACCTCGGGCAACTCGTTCAGGACCTTCGCATCGAACTGAAAGTCATCGACGGTGATGTGTCCCCAGCCGACCGTCGATCGATCGACGATCTTGAGGAACAGCTTCTTGCCGGCATAGGGCGTCAGGTCCCAATCGGCTTGCTGCATGACTTGCGAGTTCACCCCGCGCGCCCTGTTCAGTTCCTTGCCGTCCGCCTGGCACAAAGCGACGTAGGTCTCGGCGCCGCGCCCTCCGCCGACGCGAAACGTCATCTTGCCGGCCTCGGCCACGAACAGCGGTGAGACAATCACGCCGGTCTGCTTGTCCTCGCCCTTGACCGCGTCGGCGCGGGGTTCGAGCGTGGTTAGATAATACTTGCCCTGCTTGTTGTACCGCCCCTTGTTGTGGAAGAAGCGGTCTCTGCTGCCGATGACGTGGCTGAACTTGCCCTCGACCACCTTCCACGGCGCCAGCTTGCCTGACTCGAAATCGAATGACGCGCTGCGTTTGCTCGGCGTCGCGGGTGTTCTCGGGGCGGGCTTGCCGGGAACTGAATCACCGTTTCTTGAACCCCCTCCGGCTCTTCCATCGTTCGACACGTGAATCCGATAGGTTGCGAGCAGCGCGCTCAGTTCCTTGACCACATCGGGATGCTCGCGGTAGAGATTCCGGGTTTGATTGACGTCCTTTTCCAGGTCGTAAAGCTGAGCGGGCGGGGCGTCGTTCTTAACTTTGCCGTTCTCGATGTCACTGTTCACCGAACCGACAAAGCTCGCGGCCGTCGGCCCGGCGAACGTGTGACCGCCGGGCGTCCTGCCGCTGAACCCGCCGCTGCCCTGCTTGGGGATGTACATCCACTTGCCCTTGCGCACCGACAGGTGTGTGCCCTTGTTCGGGGCGAGGACCAGGTGATCCCGCATGGGTTTCTCCGGGGCGCCGATCAGGGCGGGGAGCATATTGACGCTGTCGCCCCTCTGAGTCGGGTCTAGCTTCTGACCAGTCACTGCGGCGATCGTCGCCAACAGATCGACGTGGCCGATCAACTGATCCGAGGTCGTTCCGGCCTTCACCTTGCCGGGCCAACGGACAATGAACGGCACGCGGTGGCCGCCTTCCCAGACGCCGAACTTGAACCCAAGCAGGTCGCCGTTGATCCGGTGCCCAGCCTTGAACGCCGCCTGTCCCCCGAGGTTGAACATACCGCCGTTGTCGCTGGTAAAGATCACCAGCGTGTCGTCACTCAACCCGTTCTTTTCGAGGGTCGACATAATCTGGCCGACCATCCAGTCGAGTTCGTGGATGTAGTCGCCGTACAGACCGCACTGGCTTGTGCCCTGAAAACGCTTGGCCGGCGTGAACGGGTGGTGGATGTTGGTCGTCGCCAGATACAGAAAGAACGGCTGGTCCTTGTGGGCCTCAATCCACTGGACCGACTTTTCCGCGAACGTCGTGCCGACCTGGTAATCGTTGTAAAGCCTGTGAGCTTCCTGCGCGCCCTTGAATCGATTGGGGCTGCGCTGCGCGGCCGCCGGCGGAATCCTGGTGATCGGTGTCGCGCCTTTGACATTCCTGCCCAAGTAGACCAAGGGGTCGTTTGGGTCGCCGCCGACAATGCGGTCGTTCTCAACATAGACATAGGGCGGCGCGCTGTTCACAACCGGCAACCCAAAGTAGTAATCAAACCCAAGGTCCTGCGGCCCGGGACGCAACGATCCCCGCCAGTTGTTCGACCCCGCCTTGAAACCCAGATGCCACTTACCGATAACGGCCGTGTCGTAGCCGCTCTTCTTGAACACATCCGCGACCGTGAGTTTCTCCGTGTCGATCAGAAGCCCGGAGGTCGGCGGCGCCGGCCCCCACAAGCCCCTGCCGCCGTTCGCCCGCAGCGGATACTGCCCGGTCAGTAACGCATAACGAGACGGCGTGCAGACGGCCGACACCGAATGCGCGTCGGTGAACCGCCGCCCTTCCCTGGCCAACCGATCGATGTTCGGCGTCTGCACCTTCGTCGCGCCGTAGCAACCGACGTCGCCGTAGCCCAGGTCGTCGGCGAAGATCAGCACGACATTGGGCAACTTCCCGGCGCGCTCAGCGTCGGCCTGTCGCGGGAAGGCCACCGCGCACCATGCAATCAATACGGCAACGACTACCCGTCCAGTTCGCATTCTCTTCACTTGGTCACTCCAATGAATTCGACGTCGGTGAAATACGCGCCGCCGACTTGGCCTTTGGCATTGGTCAAGTAGGTGTTGAGTGTGGCCGGACCGGCTTGAAGCGTGACATGAAAGGTCACACCGGTCGCACCTACTGGAACACGCTTCGTCGCGTCGAATGCCGCAATCTTCAATCGTGCGGTCTTGGCAACGAGTGGGAACTCGACGTAGCCCGGCTTCTGCCGCAACGTGATGGCGTATCGGCCAGAACGTACAACATCGACGCACCAAGGCCCGGTCTGTTTCGCGAGTTTATTGATCGAACCGGGGTGCCACGGCGGGTTGCCTGTGGCCATCCGCCAATCTTGTGAGCAGAGAGTGGTCGGGTTCTCCGCTTCAGCACCGATACCGATTCGCACCGGCTCCTCGAGTCGTGGCTTGACCTTCGGCCACCACGCCTCGTACGCGACTCGAAGTTCCTTGACGACTTCTGGGTGATCTTTGGCAACCTCATTCGACTGGGTCGGGTCGGCAGTCATGTCATACAACCGTTTGCCGTCCATGAGCCGCCAGCGCTTGGTCATCACGACCGAATCGGTCCAGGGCTGCGGTTGATTCCTGAAGTAGGCTCCCCCTTGGAATTGCAAGACCAACTTGCGGTCGGGCCAGTCCGGTTGCCCGCCGCGCAGCAGCGGGACGAGCGATCGGCCGTGCATCGCGGGCCCGTCAGGCCGCTTCATCCCACATAGATCGATCAGTGTGGGTAACAGGTCGACGTGGGCGGTCAGTTGCGGCACGTCGCGCCCGCCGACGAGTTTGCCGCCCGGCCAATGGATGAAGCACGGCACGCGGTGCCCACCGTCGTAGACCGACGATTTCCGCCCGCGCATTCCGGCGTTGAAACCGCTCACCGGCAGCGAGTCGAGCGGCCCGTGCTTCGGGTCATTGCGGTCGAGTTGGAAACCGGAGCTTGTGCCGTTGTCGGTCATGAAGATGAACACGGTGTTGTCGCTCAGCCCGCGCCGCTTGAGCCACGCGCGCAGCTTGCCGACGTTCTCGTCCAAGTTCGCGATCATGCCGAAGAAGTTCGCATTCACTCCGGGCTTGCCCTTGTAGGGCTCAGCGTATTGCGGCGCGACGATGTAAGGCCCATGCGGCGCGTTCGTCGGGATGTAGCAGAAAAACGGATTGCCCGCGTTGACGCTCTGCTCGATGAACTTCATCGCCCCCGCAAACCAGACATCCGTGCAATACCCATCGAACTTCTCAAACTTGCCGTTGTGCTCGTAGGTGTCGTCGAAATAGTCGTTGCCCCAGTAGTCCGACGCCTGCCCGACACCGCCGCACCGGTGCCACAGCGTATCGGTGAACCCCCGGTCCTGTGGACGGTGCGGGTAGTTGTCGCCCAAGTGCCACTTACCAAAGATGCCGGTCGCGTAACCGTTCGCCCTGAAGACGTCCGCCATCGTGACTTCATCGGTGTGCAACATCGTTCGGCCGCTGCTAGTCCGAAACGCGCCCGTACTCGACGAATACCGCCCAGTCATGAGCGCCGCGCGTGTCGGCGTGCAGAACGGGTCGACGTGGAAGTCGGTCATGCGGATCGACTCGGCGTGCAACTTGTCGAGATTGGGCGTCTTGAGGATCGGGTTGCCGTGACAAGACAAGTCGCCGTAGCCCTGATCATCGGTCATGATCAGGATGACGTTCGGCCGGTCGGCCAGAGTTGGAAGCGTCGCGATCACAACGACCAACGCGATCAACATGCGAGACAGGATGCTTGGGAGTCTGTTCATCGTATTCTTGCCAGCACTCGTTCTGTTTAGGGGTAGCGTCGAATCGAGTGTAATCAGTCCGTTCTACATCGCCTCAGCCTGCTCGGGCAACTTCGCCGCGAGATCATCCTGATGTTGCCAATCTCGCTGCAGATCGTAGAGCTGAAACTTCGTCGGAGTCTTGTTTCCGACAATCACCCAAGGACAAAGCAGCCTTAAACTCCGTGAGGCCCACGTAGCCATTCGCACAAGACTGTGTTTAGATCAAACGGATCTCAAAGTCGTCAATCGGGTCCGGCGCGCTGCCCGACAATACATTGCTGAGTTGGATGGTGTCGGTGTCCGTCGTGACCTTGAGCGAGGCGATGAACTGGGCTGCGATGCCGAACGTGGTGCCGCTGTTGTCGGTCATGACGCCGACGATGGCGCTCCTGTCGAGTTGGAGCGCGGCGATGAGCGTGTTGCCAAACGCGAACGGCTGGTCACGCAAGCCCTTGACTGTCACGCCACGGATCAGCGCGGGGCTGTCGAAGTCGTCGGTGACCGTCGGCAAGCCCACCACGTTTTCGTTGACGCCGGCGTAGATGACGCTATCAAACAGCGTGCCCGTCTGGATCGTGCCGAGGATGCCCGCCGACGTGATCGTCGTGTTCTGCGTCGCGTTGCGGACATTCAGTCGGCCAAGTCCCACGAGCCGCGAGTCCGACTCCACCACCGGCTGATTGAACCGCAGCGTCAAGTCGCGGGCGTCGCCGCCCACGTTGATCGTGCTGACCGTGTTGGCGGTGAGCGAGCCGGCCAGGTCTTGCTTGATCGAGATCGTCTTGACGTCGCCGACGAAGTCGCCAACCCATTCCTTTGCGATGCTGTTCGCGTTGAGCCCCTGCCCATCTCCAACGACCGTCCACTTGCCGCCCAACAAATCACCAGCCAAACGTGTGTTCCCAAGCGTCGGCTTCCTCGCGTCGGCGATGCCGGCCAGTGACAGGTCGAACAACGCGTCGCCCGCGAACCCGGCCCGCCGGTCGCCCGTGCTGTTCATGCCGCGCACGCTCCGGCCAATGTAGGATCCGTCGATCCAACGCTTGAACCGGACCGTGCCGCCGTCGCCCTGCGCCGAGATGTTCACACCGCTGGCGTCGCCCAGATTGATCGTGCGGTAAGTTGACGTGAGATTCAGATGCCAATCGACGACATCGTTCTTGATCGTCACCTGTTTCAGCGACTCGGCGTCCACGCCGCCGCCGACCCAAGAGTCAGCCGCGATCGTGCCGGCGTCGCCGTCCACGTCAAGCGTGGTGTCCGACACCGCCTTGGCCTTGAACTGTCTCAACGCGCTGTTCAGTTCGAATGAGAAATCGTGCACGTTGTTGGCGCTGACCGGGCCGCTGTCGCCCGTGATGAGCCAGTCGGCGTCGGACAGGTCGCCGGTGAACTTCGCGTTGTTCAACGTCGACCGGGGCGCCGCGCCGATCAGGCCGACCAGATCGAGCAGCAGGTCCGCTTGGAAATGTCCGTCGATGTTCTTCCTGCGGTCGCCCCTGGCGGTCAGGTTGCCCAGCCAGGGCGCGTGGACGCGGTCGGCCACCGCGTTGGTGTCGAGCCAGTCGGTCACGGTCAGCGACCGGATCGGCATACCCGATTCGATCCGCGTGTTCTCGACGCGTCCCATCATGATGGTGACGCTCGCCCGCGGGTCGTCCGACGGGTCAATCGTGATCAGGTGGTCGTCAGCGACCGTGCCCAGGAACAGCGACTTGACCGGCCCGGTCGACAGGTCGCCCGCCAGCGCGGCGCTGCGGAAGTCGAGCCTATTAGCGGGCCCTTCCACAACAATGTCGCCGACAACGACCTCGCCGCCACCGCCGCGCGTGCGCAGTGAGGCCTGTGTCCGTGTGGTCGTATTGCGCAACACGATCGAACCCAACGCCAACCCGTCGCCCGTGACCAGGACGCCGCGGCGGTCTTCCTGTTGGTTCAGGTTGTCGCCGGTGATCAGAATCTCAGCCTCGGCGTCGCGGATCGACAGCGTCACGCTGGTGCCGTCGTCCGTCTCGAACGTCAGCGACTTGAACGTCTGGTCACTAAGCATGACCATCTGACCCGGGTTCAGGAACACGCCGAAGTCGCGGTCGGTCAGGTCGTCACCGCCGGTGACGTTGACGTTGTACGTACCGCCTTCGGGTGCGGACACGTCGAAGTCGTCCTGTTGAACAACCGCGACCGTGTGCTGACCGGGCGGGACGTCGGTCAGGTGATACAGGCCGGTCGCATCGGTGTCGGTCGACTGTTCCTGCGCGTCAAGCGTCCCGTTCGCGTTGGCGTCCAGATAGACCGTCCAGTTTTCCAAGCCCGGTTCGCCGGCGTCCTGAACGCCGTCGCGGTTGTCGTCGTCGAACACGCGCCCAGTGATCGAGGCGAAGCGCTGATTGGCGAAGTCAAGACCCGCGACGGCCGTGCCGCCAGCCGAAACCAACACGTCAAACCCCGCGCCGGCGGGCGAGCCGATCGTCGTGCCCGCCGGCACGACCTGCGCAACGCGGTGCGAGCCCAACGGGATATCGCCCAGCACGAACGAGCCGTCCGCTTGCGTCAGCGTTGACGCTTCGCCCGGGTCGAACTGGTTGTTGCCGTTGTCGTCCAGGTAGACCGTCAGGCCGGGCAGGCCCGACTCGCCCGCGTCGCGGTCGCCGGAGTTGTTGCGGTCGTCATACGCGACGCCCGCGAACGTCGCGCGCTGGAACTGCCCGATGTTGATGTTGTCGAACGACTGCGTCGGCTGCTCGACCACGACGACGAACGGATCGGGCGTCGTCTGGTCCCACCCCGCGCGCGGCACGGCCCGGACGATCTGCGTGCCCAGCCCGACGGGGAACACCCATCGTCCGCCCTGATCCGTGACCGTGCAGAACTCGGCCGAGGACGGGTCGCAGACGCCGACGCGCATCGGGTCGGGGTGATTCAGCAGGCCGTCGTTGTTCGCGTCCAGGTAGACCGTCCAGCCCGCCAACGTCGGTTCGTTGGCGTCGGGGGCCGGCTCGAACAGACCGTCCGCGTCAAGGTCGTGGAACACCCGCCCGGCCACGAACTGCAACGGCCTGTTTCCAAAGTCGAACGTCCGGTCCCCGCCGCTGGCCGCCTCGAACGTGTGGTCGCCGTCGCCCGTGGGGAAGGTCTGCGACCACTGCGCCTGTTGCGCCGCGGTCGGCGCTTCGGCCACGCGGTGTTCGCCCGGCCCGACATCTTCAAACGTGTACGACCCGTTCGCGTCGGTCACGCGCTCGGCGTCGATCGTGCCGTCGTCGTCGAGGTCGAGCGTGACCCGCCAGCCGGCCAGAAAAGGCTCGCCGTCGTTGACGCCGTTGCCGTTCAGGTCGGCGAACTTCGTCCCGCTGACGGTGACCAACTCGAAGTTGCCGAATTCGACGTCGTACTCCGCGCCGCTGGTTAACACATGTTGGAACCCGCCGCCGCCGAACGGCGAGGTCTGCACGAAGCCGAGCCGGTCGAGTTCGATCACGTCGAACAAACCGTCCGCGTCGTCCGGGTCCGGCCCGATCTCCAACGTGAACATGCCGTCGTCACCGCTCACGTCGGTCGCCGCGTCGACCACTCCGTCGCTGTCCAGATCGATGCCGAAGAACGTGCCCTCCAGCGGCGGCTCGTCGATCGTGCGGACGCCGTTGCCGTCCAGGTCGTTGAACTTCAGGCCGCGGACGATGACGTTTTCAAAGTTGCCGAACAGGACGCCGGTGATGTCCTGCCCGCTGAGCATGGCGATGCCGGTCGGCTGGCTGAGCGTCGGTGTCCAGCCGTCCTGATCGACCTCGCGGATCGTCACGCTCGCCGGGCTGAAACCATCCGTGATCGGACCTATGTCCTGAAACAGGAAGTCGCCGAACGGGTCGGTGACCGTGCTCGGCTCGCCGTCATCGAGCACGCCGTTCTCGTTGATGTCGAGGTAGATCGTCCAGCCGGACAGGCCCGGCTCGCCGGGGTCGCGCACGCCGTCGCCGTCTTCGTCTTCAAACTTCGTGCCGCCGATGTCGATCGCCTCGAAATTGCCGAAGTCGACTCCGCCGACATCCACGCCGCTGAACCGCTCGACCTCGTGCTCCAAATCGTCTTCAGGCCCGGGCTGCGTCTGGACCCAGCCGGGTTGGATCACCTCGGTCACCAGGTGGATCGGCGTCGCGCCCGGGTCGCCCGGGCCGACGAACTCGAACACGTAGTCGCCGTTGGCGTCGGTGACCTCGCTGTCGTCGATCGTGCCGTCGGCGTTGAGGTCGAGTTGGATCGTCCAGCCGGCCAAGCCCGGTTCGCCGGCGTCGCGCGTGCCGTTGCCGTTGGTGTCTTCGTACTTCGTCCCGCTGATCTCGATCGTCTCGAAGTTGCCGAAGTCGATGTTGCCGACGCCGTTCGTCCCATCAAACGTCACGTCGATCGCGTTGTCCGTCGTGATCTGCCAACCCTGTTGCTCGACCTCTTTCACGACGTAGTCGCCGGCCTCGATGTCGTCGAAGACGTACCGACCCTCGGCGTCCGTCTCGGTCGACGTCACCAGCGAGCCGTCCGGACGTTCGAGCCGAATGATGAAGCCCGCCACGCCCTCTTCCAGGTCGTCGCGCTCGCCGTCCCCGTCCACATCTTCAAATTTCGTGCCCGAAATGCCCTGCACCTCGACGTTGCCGAAGTCGATGTCGGTGACCTGATCGTCCAGGTCGACGGTGATCGGGTCGGGGTTGCCGCGCGTCTGCGTCCACCCGGGCTTGAGCACCTCCTGAACGACGTACGTGCCCGGGTCGAGGCTGAACTTGTACTTGCCCTCGGCGTCCGTCCCGGTCTGCGAGAGGAAGACCAACTCTTCACCGACCTGCTCGAAGACCTGGATCGTCCAGTTGGAAAGCGTCGGCTCTTCCGGGTCGCGCTCGCCGTCGGCGTCGAGGTCGTTGAACTTGACGCCCTCGATCGTCGGGTTTTCAAAGCACGTCGTTTGCGCAAAGACCTGCGCGGCGAGGAAGACGAAGTCGATCCCGAGACCGGGCGGCGCGGCGTCGACGCCTTCGTTGCCGATCAGGATGTTGCGCCCGCGGCCGCCTATAAGGATGTCGTCGCCCAGCCCGCCCAGTGCGATGTCCGTGTCGTCGCCGCCGAGGTACTCGTCGTCGTAACGCACGCTGGGTGCCAGCGCCTGCGCGACGTAGTTCAGCACGTTGAACACGTCGTTCTCATCCGTCAGGTCGTCGAAGAACGCGTCGGTGTCCATGACGAATTCGGGCACGAACGTCTCGGCCAGGTCACGCACGGTCAGGCCGTCGCCGAATGCGAGGTTGAATCCGTCCCGTCCACGGATGCAGTCGTGTCCGTCGCCGCCGACCAGCACGTCGGCGCCGGGCCCGCCCCAGATGTTGTCGTCGCCGACGCCGGTGGAAAGCAGGTCGGTGCCGGCCAGCAGGCCGCCGCGCAACAGGCGCGGCAGGCTCGTCAGGTCGATGCCGATCGAGTCGCCGGCGATGAAGTTGATGTCGAAGATCTCGTCGCCGGGCAGCGGCACGTCGCCGTCGCTGCCGAGGATGTCGTCGTTGTCGTTGCCGCCGAAGATGGCGTTCTGCCCGCCGTGGCCGAAGATGTTGTCTTCGCCGTCATTGCCGAACAGCACGTCGATCTGCAGCACGCCGCCGTACCCGCCGTGCACGAAGTCGTCGCCGTCGCCGGCCACGATGAAGTTGAAGAAGTCGCCGCCCAGGTCCTGACCGGCCGAGCCGAAAAGCGTGTCGTTGCCCGACCCCGCCAGGCCGGGCAGTTCGTTCGAGATCGCGTCGTCCAGGTTGATCAGGTCACTGATCGACTCGAACAGCGTGGGCTTGCCGTCGCCGGTGTCGTTGAAACCAAAGACCTGATTGGCGACGAAGGCCGCGCCCTCGATCAGCCCCGGCAGTTCGATCTTGGAGAAGTCGATGCCGAACTTGCCGCCGACGTTGATCGAGTCGCCGAAGATGATGTCGACCAGCCCGCCGCCGGTGACGTGGTCGTCGCCGTCGCCGGCCAGAATGAAGTTACCGCTGATCGCCGCCTGCGTGCCCTTGATTATGTCCTTCCCGCCGCCCGACTGGATGACGCCGCCCTCGATAAAGAACTTGGTCGGCAGCAGGTCGCCGTCCGCCCACTCGATGTTCAGCAGCGAGGTCAGGTCGAGCGGGATGTTGATGAAGTCGAACGAGTCGCCGAACAGCGCGCCGCCCGCGATGCCCGTGCTGGCTGAGAAGTCGATCGTGTCGTCGCCCAAGCCCGCCACGGCCAGCAGGAAGTCGGTGTCTTCGCCCATGATCGTGTCGTTGTGGTCGTTGCCGAACACGATGTCGGTCAACCCGCCGCCGGTGTGGACCTGGTCGTTGCCCGCGCCGGCGATGATCAGGTCGCCCGCGCCGTCGGAGCCGAAGATCACGTCGTTGCCGTTGTCGGGGTCGGCCATCGACTCGCCCTGCCCGCCGCCGACGAGTTTGGCGTCGATCTGCGTCAGCAGTGCCAACGCCGTGCGCAGCAGGCCCTTGAACCGCCGCGTCTTGCCCGACCCGGACGTGTCGCCGGCGTCGGCGTTGCTGAGATCGAGGTCGATGTTGGCGACAATGTCGAACGCGTCGCCGAAAATGAATGCGCCATTCGGCGAGCCAGCCAACCCGACACCGCGGGCGTCGATCAGGTCGCTGCCGTCGCCGCCAATGATCGCGTCCGTCCCGCCCATGCCCAGGATCGTGTCGTCGCCTCTGCCGCTGGACGTCAGCTCGACGCCCAACTTGAACTTGCCCATCTCCAGGTTGCTCAGCAGGTCGAGCAGACCGTTAATGTTCCCCGTCATGACATCGCCGAGGATGACGTCGATCCCACCGGTACCGACGATCAAATCGTCGCCGTCGTCGCCGACCAGGTAGTTGGCGATGCCACCGGCCACGAGTTCGTCGTTGCCCAGCCCGCCGTCGAGGATCGAAAACAGCGACGCGCTCTGACCGGCGAACTCGACGTCATCGCCCAGGCCGGTCACGAGCGGGTCTGACGACGACAGTTGATTAGAGAACAGCCGGTCGTCGCGGTCGGCGTCGGGATTACCGCCGTCGCCGTCGTTGCCGTAGAACGCGTCGGCTGGCCCGCCGCCGGTGAACATCAGGTCGTTTTTGCCGCCGCCGAACGCCAGGTCCAGCCCCGTGCCGCCGATGACCGTGTCGGCCCCGTCGCTCGGGCTCATCAGGCTGAACGTCACCGGATCGAATGTGAGCAACTCCCGCGCGCGGGCGAACAGGCCTTTTGACTTGGTCTTGTCATCGTCCGACCCGCCGAACAAGTCGTCGAACGTGATCGTCACTGGGGCCTGCGTGCTGACGGAGAATGCGTCGCCGAACAGGATCGACCCGCCCGCGCCGGCTTCGAGCACATCGGGACCCGACCCGCCGAGCATCACGTCGAACCCGTCGCCGCCCAGCAGGTGGTCCGCGCCGTCGCCGACCGACTGGATCGCCGACGGGAACGCGGTGAAGTCGAGTTTGCGCGCCTTCAGGTCGAGCGCGAAGTCCTTGGCCAGATCGACCGTCAGCCCGAAGCCGTCACCGAGGATCACGTCGAACCCGTCGCCGCCTTCGAGCCGGTCGTCCCCCGCGCCGCCGATGATCGTGTCGCCGCCGGCCCCGCCCTTGACCAGGGCGTTGACCGTCAGGTCGTTGTCCAGGTGCACGAAGTCGTCGCCGGTCGACGTCACCACCAGCAGGTCGCTCGCGCCGGCCGCGTGGACGTTGTCCAGCCCGTCGATGGTCAGGTCAAGCCCGCCGCCGAGCAGGGGAATCGACACCGTCGCCTCGTCGTCGGAGTCGAACCCGGTGCGGATGACGGCCTTGTTACTTGCCGCGCCCGACGCTTGGTAGACGCCGCGCAACGCCGCGATGTTGTCCTCGTTGATGGGCGTCGCGTCTTCCTCGGCGATGTCGTCAGCCCGGTCGGCAACGACGAGCACGATCTCGACCTCGGGATCTTCGATGGCGCTGATCAGCCCGGCCCCGCCGGTCAGTTGCGCCGGGTCGAACACGAGCGTGTGTGTCCCGCGCGACAGCGCCAGGTCGGCCGCGACCTCGACCCGGCCGTCGGCGTCGAACAACCTCAAACCGGACTCGTCGTCGATTACCATCGGGTCGACGACGATCTGGAAACCGGCGTCACCGTCCATCATGTCGAACAGGCCGTCCATCGACGTTAAAAAGTCGAACGTGAAGGGGTCGGCCAAGGAGTTGCGCAGGTCGTACGTGACGGCGAGCAACCCCGGCGCGGCGTCGGAAGCGCCCTGCGGCGCCGGGGCGTGGCTGAACGCCTCGACCATGATGTCGACGGTGTTGTCGGTGCAGAACGAAAACTCCGACGTGTTGCCTTCCGGGTCGGTCGCGGTCGCGGTCACACCGCCGGCGGCGTTGAACGGCGCGACGGCCATGCCCAGGCCCGACGCGTCGGTGGCGATGTCGAACGTGCCCAGGAACGTCTGCCCCTCGCCGTGTCCGCTCGGATCGCATTCGCCGTTGCCGAACACCTCGACGGTAAAGGTCGTGTTCGCTCGGCTGCGCAGCGTCGCGGTGATCGCGCCCTCCGGCGACACGACCAGGTCGGGGAAGTTTTGCAGCCGGTTCGCGCCCTCGTCCTCGTCGTGGCTGAACAGGAACGCGCCGATGTCGTTGGCGGTGACGCCCACGGGCGCCAGGTCGATCCCAAGCCCGCCGTTGGTGAAGATCGAATTGCTCAGCAGCGTGACCATCGTGACCGTTTGATCGACGAACACGCCGGCCGCGCCGTTGCCCGCGATCGTGTTGCCCGCGCCGATGTCGTGCTGACCGCCGACGAGGTTGTCGCTCGCCTGATTCGTGAATGCGACTCCGTTCCCGCCGTTGCCGATCAACATCGCGCCGTCGGCCACCGTGCCGATGAGGTTGCCCTGAATCACGTGGCCCGACGCCATCGGCCCGGTGACGTGCACGCCGTCGCCCGTGTTGCCGGAGATGACGTTGCCAAGCCCTTCGTTCAGCGCGCCGATCTGATTGCCCGGCGTGTTGTCGACGAACACGCCCGCGCCGCCGTTGGGCAGCGCGACCGTCCCCGTCGCGTCGACGCCGATGTAACTCGTGAACAGCCTGTTGCCGCCCGACGTGTCGATGCGGACGCCGTCGCCGGTGAAGCTGTTGATGACCAGTCCTTCAACGCGCGTGTTGCCGCCGATCAGGTGCAAGCCGTGCGCGAACTCACCGGCGAGGCCGCCCGAAATCTGAATGATCGGGGCGTCGACAAATCCCGCCTGCGTCGTCGCGTCGATCCAGACGTCGGCGACGACACTGGGCAGCGGCTCGGTCGGCATGACCGTGTACACGCCGCCCGTAAAATCGGGATCGGTCGTCGGGATATTGAACGCGATCACAGGGTCACTGAACGAACCGGCCGCGACTTCCATCAGTGCCGCGCGGAGTGTGACCTCGGGCACCATCACACCGCCGACGTCAATCAGGTTGCCCGTCTGAATGACGCCGTCACCCGGGTCGTCGTCCGGCGCGTCGCCCGTCGAATTGACGAACAGCCTCGACGTCAGGCCCGCGTCGCGCATCAGGTCATCTGAACTTCCGTCAAAGGAAAAGATCGCCGAAACACCCTTGGCCGGGTCGCCGGCCGAGGGAACGACGTCGCTGTCGGTCGTGTCCGTGCCCTGATTGGCCAGGGTGAAAGTCCGACCGCTCGGCAACGACACCTGGATGTAGTACTGCCCCGCTTCCACTTCCGTGAAGCGGTACCCGCCCTGCGCGTCGGTGAACACCTGCCGAACGTCCACATCGTCGCCGTTGCCGATGACGCCGTCGGTGGACTGAATCAGGCGCACGTCCACGCCGGCAATGCCCGGCTCGCCGACGTCTTGAATCCCGTCGGCGTCCAGATCGTCAAACACGAAGTCGCCGATGTCCGCACGCGGCGGCGGCACGACGCCGGGTAGTTCCGCGAGGATGATGGTGTCAAGTCCGCCCACCGTCGCGTGAAACACGAACTGACCGGTGTCATTGAGCGCGGTCAGACGACCGTCCTGCCCGCCGCTGTTGCCGGTCATACTGATGAATGAGACGTTGAGGGACTCACCGCCGAGCGTCGCCGTGTCGCCTTCAAGAGCGACAAGTTGAAGGTCGCCTGCTTCATTGGTCGCCCAGATGCCGTCCGCCCCCGTTCCCGCCGGACCCGGGTCGCTGGTCGTTCCGAGGAACGCGACAGTGCCGGATGAATTGATCGCCATTTCTTCGAAGTCGACGAAGGTTGCACCGCCAGCGCCGGGCGCCGCCGTGCCTTTTTGCGCGACCAGTCGCAAGTCACCGGGTAGTCCCACCCAAATCCCTTGATCGTTGGACTCGTCGATGCCCGGGCCGGTCACCTGGGCGTGAATGACGACCTGCCCTGAACCGCCCAGCACTTGCGTTCGAAACGGCGAATCGAAGGTCGAGCCGAACACCCCGATTGTGCCCGGCGCCGGGTCGCCCTCTCGCACCACGAGTTGCTGCTGCCCCGTCCCATCGACGATCCACAAGCCCGCGTCGTCGTCGCGGGTCGCTGCGGGGTTTGAAAACTGTGAGAGCGAACCCGTATATAACACCTGCCCCGCGTCGTTGAAGCCGCTGACCAGCCCGATGAAGGCCAGCGACGCGCCCCCGCCGCCCGGTGGGATGACCGTCTCGTCCACGATGGGCTGAAGCGTTCCGGGCCCGCCAAAGAAGATGGCCTGACTCGGCAGGCCAAAGGAGCCGTCATACAAGACGTTGGCAAGGAACGCGGTCTGCCCCGCGTTGTTGAGCACAGCGCCTTGATTGAAGGTCCCGGCGCTCGACGATCGGATCAGCCCAAACTCGGCGGACCCGCCGAAAGGACTGTCCGGTATCCCGGGAGCTGGTGCTCCCCCGCGCGCGACGGACTCCAGCGCATTGGGTGCGCCCTGCCAAACACCCGGCAATGTTGTTCCATCCTCCGTCAACTCAGCGATGATCGAGACTTGGCCGGCCGGGTTGATGGCCGGAACCTCCACATCAAACCCGGACCCTGGCCGACCGTACGTGCCGCCGGGAACACCAGCGGCGGATTCCCCGCCGCGCATCACCAGTTGAAGCGACCCCGGCCCGCCCGCCCACACACCGGTTCTGCCTAGCCCCGAAACATCCAACTCGCCAATGAATGCGACAGTGCCGCCAACGCCCGCCTGGTATCGGCTGACAAACGAAAACTCATCGAATGCGGTTCCTGTTCCGGGGGCCGTCTCCCCTTCGCGCGCGATCAGTCGCAGGTCGCCCGCCGCGCCGGCCCACACGCCGTCCAGCCGAGAACCAAAACCGCCGTCCTCTTCTTCAGTTGTCGCAACGAACGCGATCGAGCCGTCTCTTGCAATGGTGGGCTCTTCTCCCAGCAGACGGAAGGTCACATCCGGTCCCGTGTCGGGAGCGGGCTGGTTCTGCTGCGCTCCGATCGCCAGCGGGAATGCGCCGTCAAGCAGCACGCGCGGTTCGAGCGGCTCGAAGGTCAGCCTGCGTGCGCGTCGTCGCGTTCGCTTGGTCCTGTACTTGGCGGATCGCTCCCTCCCCTTGACCAAGACACTGGCGACACTTTGCCACATTCGGACACCTCAAACAGATTGGGGACCGGTTCCATCATATACCGTGGCCATCGTAAAACTCACACGTGCCGTGACGGGGGCACCTGGGTATGGGCAATTCACCCAATCCGTGCTCAGCCGACCGAGACAACCGAATCGCTCCATCACGCGGCGGAGCCCATGAACTTGTCCTCGAACCCGTGAGGACCTCTGCGCGCGTTCGACACGATTCATGAAAAGAAGTGGTTCACGACAGCGCACGTGACGGCGCTCCACGCTCATCGACTTCCCGCTACCGGCATCCAGCCACGCGACTCGCACGCACGTAGTTTGTGGGCGGTGCCGTCGATCTTGTACACCTTGATGGACTCGCGCATTGATTAGTTAGGTGGACACGCACCGTCAGCCAATGTGTGAATATATATCCGTAAAGAACGCCGCTACGAGATCAAGAACGATCTACAACGACTCGCGTCAAGCAGACCTTACAATGAGCGATTAGCTGGCAATCCCAGTTGTTACCAACCCGACGACTGCACGTCGATACCCGTCACGCTCTTAACGCTGTCAAAAACAGTTGGGCCACCCCGGATGCATCCGAGGTGAAGACGATTCTTCGACCGTCCGGTGCGATCGAGGGGTGCGGGTGTGTGTGTTGGGGCGCAAAGACATCGATCGGCCCGTCGTCGTACGGGCAGTGGTCTGTGTTCCAGTGTTCGCCCTCATTGCTGGAGCGCGTTTCGCACAGAAGCTCCGGCGTGGATAGCGTGTCGCCGATGTCGAAGCGTTGCAGGCCGACGTCGGGATTCTTGGTGTCGGTCACCATGAATCGCCCCGCCGGATCGACCATCGGATGCCAGGCGTTGAATCGCGCGATCCACCGAGTTGAGCCGCTGTCGATGTCGATCGCCATCACGCCGTGCGGCCAATTGGTGGTCAGGATCTCGCGGGAGTGAGGTCGCCAACATTCGTGAACGATCCACTCCTTCTTTGCGGTATCGCGTTGATAGACGAGGCGGTGGTCGCTACCGTCGCGTTGGGTGACCCAGATACGGCGGTCGTAAGGGCCGCCATATCGGAGCAGGCTGGCGTCTTGCGGGTGAAACTGCGGGTGGCCGATCGACTCGTTTTCGCAAGCGACATGCGCGTTGCCGGTCGCCGTATCGACAACGAGCAGTTGCGCGACCTTGCCGCGACGCACGGGGATCGCCCACCAGTTGTCGTCATGGCTGAGCGACGTCGTGCCCATGCCCGCGCCGACCATGCCCGCGGCCTTTTCAGCGCCGGCGAAGTCGATCAGTTGCTCTTCATTGAGCGATTGCATATCCAACCGCCAGCCGCCCGTCGTGGTCGTGAAGTAGACGTGGCGTCCGTCGTGGGACGGGTGAAGGGACCATTCGTTGATGTCAGGGCGATCGGTCAGTTGAACCAACTCACGCGTCACACATCGCTCAGCAAAGATTTGCGGAGAGCCCATGCGGTGCGAGATGAAGAAGAGCCAGCGCATCGCGTCGTCAAAGGCGGGGATGTAATAGAAGGGATGGTGATGGATCGATTGGTGAGACGTGATCTGCCGGATGGTCGCACCGGTCTTGGCGTCTTTGAACTGCCGGCTCTCATCGGGAAACACTTGCCCCTTACCCATGAACGACCTCCAGACCCAGCAGTCTCGATGCGTTGCCGTAGAGGATGGCTGTGCGCTGGTCGGGCGTCACGTCCAATTCACTGATCGCGGCAAGTGTGGAGCGGATGTATCCGGGCCCTTGTTCCGGGTCGAATGGCGAGTCGGTGGCGAACAGCATGTGATCGCTACCGAAGAAACCCAAGCTGCAAGCGAGTGCGGCGCTCGAGCCGAAGGTTGCGGTGTCGGCGTAGAAACGTTTGAAGGCGTCGATCGGCTTGGCTTTGAGGTTCGTCTTCACAGCGCCGGCCAGGTGCGGCGGATTGCGTGTGCCGAGCAGTTCAAGGCCGGACGCGATTCGCGCTTCCAACATCGGAACCGTCCCGCCGCCGTGATGGGTGATGATGGCCAGGTCGGGCCAACGGTCCAACAGTCCTGCGAATACCAGACGCCCCATTGCAAGACTGGTTTCGTGCGGCCAACCGAGTGCCCACCAGAGGTCAAAGCGGGACACCTCTTCCGTCGCGTAGTCGGCGACCGTCATCGGGCGAATGGGGTGAAGCCAGATCGGGCATCCGAGTGTTGCGACATGCTCGATGACTTGCAGAAACTCCGGCTCGTCCAACGGTCGACCGGCGACGTTCGTGTAGACCTGAACACCCGATGCCCCCAGATTCTTGACCGCGCGGTCAGCTTCTTTGCACGCGACCTCGGGCGCGTTCATAGGTAAAGAAGCAATCCAGCCGGGGAACCGGTCGGGATGCGCGTCGGCCATTTCGCACAACGTGTCGTTGCCAACGCGGGCCAACTCCGGCGCGTCGGTTGGCGATGCGATCGCTTCGATGGTTGGCGACGCCAGGCTAAGCACCTGGCGGTAGCCCGGGAACCCGTCCATCATCCGCAGCCGCGCCTCGACATCGACCATCACCGGCATCCGCTGGGCGCGCTCAAACATCACCAGCGGCTTGGTGAGTAGCGCGTTGGCGGCGGCGCAGAACCGTGGCGGCAGGCAATGGCAGAACACGTCGATGCACGGCTCATTCAGTGTCATCCGCGCGCTCCCAGGAACATGTCCCGCCCGGCGGCCAGTGCTCGCAATTTGCCCTCCGCGACGGCTGATGGAAGGACCTGCAAGCCGCAATCCGGGTGCACGAACGCCAACCGATCGATACCGAACAACCCGGCGTGCGCCTCGATGCGCTCGGCCACAACGTCGGCGGACTCGACCTGCAAATCCTTGACATCGATTACGCCCAAGCCCAGTTTGATGCGCGGGTCAACATCCTTGAGAGCTTCGACCTCCGGTTGCGTACGTCGTGTCGTTTCGAGAACGACGTGATCACACCGCAGCATGTTCAGGAATGCGATCAGTCTGCGGTAGTGTCCCTGCTGAATCGTCTGACCACCGAAGTTGCCGAAGCACAGATGCACGGCCCCCAGTGTCGCCGCCTCAACCGCGTCGAGCACACGATTGATCCCGGCGGCGGCAATGTCTGTCAGTTCCGGACAACCCGGCAGGTGCGGCTCATCGATCTGCACGACGGCTGCGTCAATCCCCAGCATCTGCCCAGCTAAAACGTCCGCCATCGCCATGGTCAGCCGTTCGACGTCTTTGTAGTGATTGTCCGCAACGACGCGCGCCAGCATGAACGGGCTCGTGATCGTGAACTTCAGCGGATGGCTGGTTAGCGCCTTGGCCCGCTGAAACTCGACAAGCAAGTCGAGGTCGCCATCGTGCAGGTCACCCACGACCACGCCCGGCGCGTTCGCGCGATACGGAGTCGCAGCATCAGCCACAAACGCCTCGCGCTGTCGACGGGTCAGCCCGACTTGTACGCCGTCCATCGGTCGCACAAACCGCTCGACCATGCCGGCCGGCGCTCGCCGTTGCAGGTCCCATCGGCCAAGTTCGCCGTCGCCGATCACGTCGATGCCGAACCGCTCCTGCACGTCCAACACCAGCCGCGTTGCCTCGCGCAGCGTCTGCGGATCGGACGAAGTCTTGAGCCACGCGGGCACGGGGTAGCTGCCGACCACGGTCGTCTTGAGATGATGATCAGTCAACGTCACCGCCCCCACGCAATTCGACCCCATGGGTGAGCAAGGGCAGGCCGTAATAGCAGAGCCACGAACGTGGCGTGCGCGAGCGATTCATCGACTTCACGATCGCTTTCAGGTTCGGCGCGTCCGGCCAATGATGCAGGGCGACTTCGAACGTGCCCAGGTACGGCGTGTTGTTCTGGATCGCTCGTTGATCGCGGAAGTAGTAGTCGCCCTTGATCCGGGCGTTGCGCAGCCGAAAGAAGTCGCTGTAGAACACGGCTGACAGCCGGAAGTTTTCGCCGCCCGGCGCTGTCCAGTTCACCCAGTCTTTTCCGGTGTGTCGCGTCAGCACTTCGGCGGTGTAAAGCATCAAGGTCAAAGAGAGGTGGCAGTAGGTCAGCCCGCCTCCCTCACTCGTGCGGTGTCGGTCCTGAATCTCGCCCGCATGCAGCGGCTTGTTGCGCAACCCGCCATGCGGTTGGTCGCCCGGCATCAGAATGAGACCGGCGACCAGTTCTTTGAAGTCCTTCGGATTGTCCGGAGAATCGGAGGCCAAGCGTATGAGTTCATCGTCTTGAAGTACCACGCCAAACAACACAAGCCCCAGCACGTGAGCGGCATGATGATTCTGGAACGACTGCCCGCCGAAGTCGTCGTTGTCCTCCCATCGCCGCATGCCTTCCCTGACAACCTCGGAAAGTGAGCGGAACCACTGTTCGATGGGTTTGCGCTTGTCATGTGTCAGTGACGGATGTCCTTGGAGCAGGTCATACGCGGCGATGAAAGGCAGCATGCCACGCGCGACATCCATGCCCGAGTTAGGAAAGCGAATGGTTGGATCAAAAGCCGTACCCGGTCGTGGCATGGCGGTCGCCCATTCATGGAGCAGTGCGACGGCATGCGCCCCGGCTTCTTCCGATCCTTCCAGTCGCCACTGATAAGCCAACAGACGCGCGGCGATCCCCTGTTCCTGCGCCGCGCCGTGGAATCTCAACGAATCACGACCCAAGTAAGGCTGCGGCTTTAGCGCATGCGCTGCAACACGATCGCCTCGGGTCGCCCGCCAGTACGTCGAAAATGGCTCCTGTTGCGTCGCGATCCGCGTCCGCGCTCGGTCAAGCATTTGCGGATCGCACTCAACTCGGGGACCGCCCGCAGTGGCGGTCGTCACCATCGAACCGACAAAGATCAGACTCAGGCAGGTGCTTTTCATAATGGAATTCGGCTTTCGCCTCGCAGGTCAGGACGACGTCTTCTCATGGCCTCGGCTTCCCGGGGAGCCGTACCGCACAACCCGCATGCGGACTTAGTAGTAGCGCTTCAGCCCTTCCCACCGAACACGCCACTGGTCGTTGTTGGGGAATCCCGGGGCATGCCTTTCCGGGCAGCCGTCCCAACCCGCACACATCATGGCCATGGCAAGCAGAAGATTGCCATTGGCAGCGGGAACCGTTCTGATCGCCCAAACGCCTCGTGGAGTGATCGTGACAGATCCGCTGGGCATCCATTGATTGCCTTCGGTGTGCTTGAACAGGACATCGATCGCGGCCTCAGTCTCTCCGACCCGGGCCGCACACATAGCGATGTGCGGGTAGTTGAAGCCGAAGGAGTTCGCCCAGTTCCAGCCACTCGGCTGGAGCGTTCTCATCAACGTGGCGTGCATGGTTCGTGGGTCGAGGTCGTGTGTCCGTGGCAGGAAGCCGTATGTGTTCAATAGAGAGATATGATTCGACCGGCGAGCGGGATTGGTCCATGTGTCCTTGAAGTTCTCCGAAACCAGATACAGACCGTCCTTCTTCGCCAGCGGCGCCATGTGATCAATGACGTGTTGCCACGCTTCATCGCGCTTCAATCCGAGTCGCTCGCGCCAACGTTGAGCTGTTTCAAGTCCCCACATCATGAAGGCGACCTCAAACGGCGGGTTGTAGATCTCCAGTGAGTGGTGGCCTTCCTGCTGCGGTTCGATGGCAGGCCCGAGGTCGTAATGTCCGTCCTTGTCGTCATAGCGCATCGTGCTGGCGATAAAGTCGGCTACTTCAAAGACGACGTCCGACCATTCGCGAAGATACCGCTCATCGCGGTTGTTCCGATACATCGACTCCAGGTAGAAGATGGGGTTGGGCGTGTGTGTGACGTAGAGCCAACTGTCTCCGCTCGGGAGCGCCCGACCATTGGCCAAGACGCCCTTCAGATACTCCGCCCCCTTGAGGCCTCGTTGTCTTGCGTACCAGCGCGCCGATGGCAAGGCCTTTCGATACCAAGGCATGATGTTCTGGAGGTACTCGTCCCGCCCCCAGAACGGAAAGTGAGCCCTGTGCCACTGTGTGACCTCAAGCGCCGTGCTGCCGTAGTACGTGATCTGGCTCAGGCCGGAGGGCATCTCCGGTTCTTTGCCGCTGCAACTGATCGCGGTGATGTACTGCGACAAAACGACTCGCCGTTCGAGTTCACGGGCTCGCGGGTCCTTGCTGCCGGAAAAGTCGATTGCCCCGCCGGTCGCCCAGAATTGGCCCCAGAACTTCGCCGCGTCCTTCTTCACGTCGGCAAACGTCGGGAGTCGGAACAAAGGTATGTCCCGTCCAAACGAGACGATGACTTCTTGCCATTCGTCTTTGCTCTGTGAAAGCGCGACAGCGAGTTTGTTCGGCCCGGTCTTCTTCACTGAGATGCCCGGCGAGTGTTGAAGCGAGACATGATGCGATGTGCCGTCGATGGTGCGGCGGATGTCTGTCTTGTCGAACTCCTGATGCAGAATGTCGGTCGCGTGTCGATCCGGATGCCACTGCCACGCCATGTAAATGTCAAGCGGTTGATCGATCGTGACACGAAAATGGTCGTTGGTGTAAACCTTTTCGTCAGCGTTGCAGATCATGATCATGTCGAGGCCACGAAGTGACTCACCAACTCTTGATATGGCGTAATCTCGATCCGTCCAGACCGGTTGCCCTTTCTTGACACCGCCGGACACCAGCCTGTACCGGCTCTTGTCTGTCGATACCTCAAACTTGACATGCTTCGCAGCGCCACCCCCGTCGGGGTTGCCAAAGAGTGGAAACACGTTGCTGCGCACCTGGCACTCCGGCCAGTTGTTCGCACCGAATACATACGTGCCCTTGTCAAATCGCTTGCGATAGACACGAAAGGGGATATCGCTGCCAAGGACGTTAACGTCGATGGAATCATCGACCAGTTGCCAACCGTCGCGCTCCGGCTGAAACCAAATTGGGAGCATCGATCGCTCGAAGTAGTCGGTCGGCAGGTCCTTGGAGCCTCGTGGGTAGGGAAATTCAATCTTCAGATTGCAGCGGCCTTCCTTGACCATGGGCGACTTCAACCGGATCGCCAGGACGTCCTGCTCAGGATGTACCACAGTGTGAACTTCAACCGGCTTGCCATCAAAAGTGAAGCGACTCCTGATTGAACCGGTCCACAGGTTGAGTTGCTGATCGATGTCGTCGACCGCTGCCGTGAACATGTGTTCGCCGTTGTCGCGCTTCAGATCGAGCCCAATGCGAGCCAGGTTGAAGCGGTGAATGGCCCGTCGGTAATGGACTTGTTGCGGAGTCTTTGTCGCGATGTACTTGAAAGGCCTCCCCTGATACCGGCCGTCATGCATGACGGCTGAGTATGGAAGTCCATTCTCGTTTGGGAACTGATTCCACGCCCAGCCGGCCACGGTTTGCAGAGGTAATCCTCGATCGTAGTGGTGATAGAAAGTCTGGAGACCCGTGAAGTCTGCCGTGAAGACCATCGAGCCATTGCCCAGATGCAGCGGAGACATCGGCAGGATCTGATCGATACGCGGATTGTGTCTGTTAACCAGCGCATGTCGATCAATCGGCTCGCCGAGATTCCCGGCCAGCTTGTCCGCGCATCCCAAGGCAAAAGACACACAGGCAACAAGC
>JANQSF010000084.1 GCA_028284155.1 Phycisphaeraceae bacterium | reverse complement strand
CAATCACATGCCCCCCAACGACCACCCCGCCTCCCCCGACCCCACCATCGCCCTGCTGCATCACGGCGGCGTGCGCAGCCTCGTCGCCAGCGCCATGCTCGCCGCCAAGCACAACCCCGATCACCTCGTGCTGATCCACGTCAGCGACGCCCGAGCCCGCACCTCGTCACGCCTCGAGCACGTCCGCCACCAGGCTGCGCACTTCAACATGACACGCATCCGCCACGTGCGCGTCACGCAACCCAACGACCGCCTCGTCGCCCCACCCCAAGCCAATCAGCCGACCGTGCAACGCCCGCCGCTCGAGCGCGTCACCGTCCTGACGCTCGCGCTCGCCCACGCCATCGACGCCGAAGCGAGCAAACTCGTTTGGCCCGCGCAGGTCAACGCCCACTTCGACGACGTCGCTGCCATCACCGAACAGTGCGAGTTGGCCGCGCACCTCGCCGCGCTCGGTCACACCGCCGACAAACCGCCGACCATCGACACACCGCTGGTCGAGATGAGCGACAAGGAACTGGTCGAGCTCGGCGAACACCTGAACGTCCCCTGGCGATTGGCATTCAGTTGCGTCCACGCCGGCGACATCCACTGCAACGCCTGCCCAGGCTGCATCCGCCGAGCCGAAGCCTTCGACGCCGCCGGCGTCATCGACCCCACCAAGCCCGGTGCGAAAAACACACCCGAAAAACGCGCACCCACCAAGAGGGGCCTCTGAACAACCTCTCCCATTGGGAGAGGTCGGCGGCTTCGCCGCCGGGTGAGGGTTCGACGCGGCCGTGTCCCAGCCTAAGTTGTGCCGTTCATTGCGCAGAGGCCTCACCCCAACCCTCTCCCAAGGGGAGAGGGTGTCATCCAGAACACACAAGTAACCGTCCCCTTCAACGCAAAGACGAGAGCGCCGCGTGCGCCATGCGTTACACTCAGGGCTCGCTTGACACCGGAGCCTTACGCATGACGCGCCTCACTTGCCTCGCCCTCCTGCTCGTCCTGACCGTCCTCGCCACGTCCCTCCGCGCCGCCGATCGGCCGAACATCCTCTGGATCACAGCCGAGGACATGTCACCGACGCTCGGCTGCTACGGCGACACCTACGCGACGACCCCGCACCTCGACAAGCTCGCGACGCAGAGCGTGCTGTTCACCCACGCGTTCGCGACCTCGCCGGTCTGTTCGCCGTCGCGTTCCGCCCTGATCAACGGCGTCATCGCCTCGACGCAGGGCACGCACAACATGCGGTCAGCCTTCCCCATCCCCAAAGAAATGACCGGCTTCCCCAGCTTTATGCGCAAGGCCGGCTACTACACGACCAACAACGTCAAGACCGACTACAACTCCGCCAACTGGAAGCGCATCATCGAGGCGTCGTGGGACGAGAGCAGCGACACCGCGCACTGGCGGAAAGGGCCGAAGGGCAAGCCGTTCTTCAGCGTCTTCAACCTGATGACGTCGCACCAGAGCCGAACGATGGTTTGGCCTTACGAAAAGTTCCAAGCCGAGGTGCAGAGCAAGCTGAGCAAGGACGAGATCCACGACTCGGCCAAGGCCCCGCTGCCGCCTTACTACGTCGACACGCCCGTCGTCCGTAAAACCGTCGCGCGGTATTACGACTGCGTCACAGCCATGGACAAGGAAGTCGGCGCGATCCTGAAACAACTCGAAGACGACGGCCACGCCGACAACACGATCGTGTTCTTCTTCTCCGACCACGGCTCGGGCATGCCGCGGCACAAAAGGGCGCTGCTCGATTCGGGCATGCGCGTCGCGATGATGGTCCGCGTGCCGGCCAAGTGGCGGCATCTGTTCGAATCTAAAACGAGCATGAAGGCCAAGCCCGGCACAAAGACCGATCGGCTGGTGAGCTTCGACGACTTCGGGCCGAGCGTGCTGAGCCTGTCCGGCGTCAAGATTCCCGACTACATGACGGGCAAGCCGTTCGCCGGGCCGAAGGCGGTCGAGCCGCGCGAGTACGTGTTCGGGCATCGGGATCGCGTGGACGAAGTGATCGACATGGCGCGGTCGGTGCGTGGCAAGCGGTATCTCTACATCCATAACTTCATGCCGCACCTTGGCTACAACCAGCCGACTGCGTGGCCTGACTTGGGTGAGATTCGTCACGAGTTTTACAGGCTTGCAGACCCCAACCAGATGACCCAAGCCCAGTGGCACTTCGCCGGCCCGACGCGTCCCTGGTTGGAAGTCTTTGATTGCGTCAAGGATCCGCTAAACCTGAACAACCTCGCGGGCAAACCGGAATTCAAAGATGTGGAACGTCGCCTTGGTGGCCAACTCATGAAACACATTGCAAACAGTCGCGACTTGGGATTCATCCCAGAGGCGCAGATGTGGGAATTGACCAACGGCCAACCACCAATAGTTTGGGCGGCCGGTTTGAAGGGCTGGAGCAGGAAGAACGCCGAACGCATGTTCAGCGCCTTGATGGGATCGCAAACACCGACTGATATGCTTGCACCGTCCTTGCGTGACAGCGATGCGGTCAAGCGTTATTGGGCTGCCGTCGGTTGCAGTGCGAGTACGGAACTCCAGCCGGAGGCCGCCGCGGCTTTGCATGAATCGCTTGCCGACCCTTCGCCCAACGTTCGTATCGAGTCCGCCAACGCCCTCATCCGCCACGGCCACCCGGACAAAGCCCTCCCCGTCCTCGCCAAGACGCTCGAGCACAGTAACCTCGCAGCCGTCCTGCACGCCGCGCGCACCATTCAACTGCTCGGCCCCAAAGCCAAGTCGCTCGTCCCCGCGATGCGCGCCACCAGCGCCCGGCTCGACCGCCTGCGCCCCAAGGACGTCCCCGCGACGGTCGTGCAGCCGGGCGACCTGGATATGGCCATGTTTATCGGCTTTGCGATCGATGCGTTTTTGAAAGAGCACGGGGGGGATGAAGAGCCGTCTTCAGGCAATTCCGGGGGGAGCGCTAAGCCGCAAGCGGCCTGGGTTGATCTGTTCGACGGGAAGACACTGAACGGTTGGAAGGCGAAGAAGACCGGCAAGGGGGTGGAGGCCAAGGTCGTTGACGGCGAGATCCATCTGATGTCCAAGGGCACGAACCTCTGGTTCGCGCACGAGCGTGTGCTGCGCGACTTCGAGTTGCAGGCTGAGGCGTTGATGCCCGACGGCGGTTACAACTCCGGCCTCGCGTTCCGCGGGACGTCGAAGGGCAAGTTCACCGGCTACCAGTGCGAGATCGCCGAGGCCAAGAGCGGGTCGATCTACGCCATCGGCAAGGGCTGGGTTTGGCCGAAGGGCAAGGAGCAGACCGACAAGTTCAACCGGATGGCCAAAGGCGCGTTCAAGACCGGCCAATGGAACACGTTCCGCGTCGTCTGCGAAAGCAATCGCATCCGCATCTGGGTCAACGGCACACTCACCGCCGACGTCGAAAGCGACCTGTTCGCCGAAGGCGTCATCGCCATCCAACACCACGGCAAAGGCGACGTGCACCGCTTCCGGAACATCCGCGTGAGGCCGATCAACGACAATTGATTAGAATCGTGCGCGGCGTCTCCCCTTAGGGTGGGCCAAGGCTCGGCGCGGCCCACCACCCGGCACACGCAGTGACTCGTCGTCACGCAATCGAATAGTTGCGCAACAAGGTGGGCTGCGCAAAGCCTTAGCCCACCCTACCCAATGCCTCATCCTTCGCGTCTCTCGCCCTTCGCGTCTTCGCGTTCAAATCCGATCATCCCAAAGCCGCCACACCTACTTCCCCATCCGCGTCTGCAACCACGCACTCAGCTCCTTCACCACCGCCGGCTGCGCGTCCGCGACGTTCTTGGTCTCCCTAGCCCGCGACGTGTGATCGTACAACTCCGCAAAACCGTTGCCGTGCAGGATCAACCGGTGCGAGTCCGTGCGGACGGTCTGCGCACCGCCCTTGTACGACACAGCCGGGTGACCCTTGCGCGAAGGGTCGTTCAGCATCGGCCGCAGCGAAACGCCCTGCGCGAACTTGGGCATCGGCAGGCCGGCCAGGTCGCACAGTGTCGGGAACACGTCGAGCGTTTCGACAATCGCGCGCGACGATTGGCCTGGCTGTTTGATCCCGGGGTGGACGACGATCAGCGGCGAGCGCAGCGACTCTTCAAACAGGGTGTGCTTGCCCCACACCGCGTGCTCACCCAGGTGCCAGCCGTGGTCGCCCCACAGGACGACGATCGTGTTGTCGGCCGCGCCCGACTTCTTGAGTTGCGCCATCACCCGCCCGACCTGCGCATCGGCGTACGTCACGCACGCCGCGTAGTATCGGCGCACCTTGAGCGCGAACTCGGCGTCGCTGTTCGGATTCTTGCCCCAACGGTTGTACTTCATGAACTCGCCCGAGCCATGCCAAGTCGTTTTACCCGCGGGCTTGCCGGGGTGCGGCGTCGGCGGCAACTTCGCGTCGAGGTACGGCTTGAGGTACTTGGCCGGCGCACCGAACGGCAGGTGCGGTCTCAAGATGCCGACGGCCAGGAAGAACGGCTTGTCGCCGTCAGCCGCGAGTTGGTCGAGTTGCTTCAACGCTTCGTCGACCGCGACGCCGTCGGGGTAGATCGAGTCCGGGCCTTCCAGCGCCTGCAACACGTCCATGTCGCCCGCCTTCATGCGGATCTCGCCGTTGGCCAATCCGTGCATCCAGCCACGCGGGTGTTGCCAAGCGCCGGCCGGCAGCAGATGTCGGTCCCAGGAGTGCGGCATCTCCGGCTGCGCGTCGTCGTCCCAATCCCGACCACCCCGCCCGCCCGGGTGGTGCGAGACCTTGCCGACCGACACCGTCGTGTAGCCGTGCTGCCTGAACCACGCCGGCATGCTCGGCGGGACGGCGTCCTTGTTCGACTTCAGCTTCGACGCGCGTTGGAACAACGCGCCGTTGTTCGTCCCGCCGTACCGACCGGTCAGCAGCGTGAACCGCGACGCGCCGCACGTCGGCGCCTGCACGTAATGACGAGTAAATACACGACCCTTCGCCGCCAACCGATCGATGTTCGGCGACTGGATGTAGTCCACGCCGTAGCAGTTCAGCTCCGGCCGCAGGTCGTCCACGCAGATGAGCAAGACGTTCGGCTTGCGAGCGGCGGCGAGCGAGATCGGCGACCACAAACCAAGGACCAGGCAGGCCAGCAAGATACGTTGCATCATCGTTTGGACTCTTTGTGAGGGATTGATCCGGTCTGCACGCAGGACAGAATGGCAAACAGACTACAGGCTACGCTTGACCGCTCCACGTTGCAGACACCGACTGGTCGTTTCCCGTCTTTGGCGCGCATGCGGTGGGTCACGATTAGCGATCCTCCTTCGAAACCGTCACAAACCCCTTAGGGAAAGAATCAATCAGGTCTTGCAAGTCGTAATGCCTCAACACGCCCTGCCTGACGTTCACCAGTTGCCCACGTGGATTCGGGTCGTTCAGGACGTCGGCCCAACGCGTGATCGATCGTTCCAAGTGTAGAGACTCAAAGGCCTGTAGGTCGTTGTAGATGCTCCGCTGGTAGTAGACGGCGTGCAGCGCGGGGGGCCCCGCTCGGCCGACGGCAATGACGCGGATGCGCTTGGCCTTATCGCGGGTTGCCTGAGCGGCCAACCAGCGCGCGGCGTGCATCGCGTCGATGGTCCGGCCATACACCATCGTTTCGCCAAGGAGGTACGAGACGAAGATGTCATCCCAATCGCCGCCCCAGAGGTTGTCGCCGCTCGGCCCGGTCTCCCCCGTGCCGCGCAGGTCGATCGCCAGCACGGTGTGGCCGGCCTTGACAAGCTTCTCGATTGGGCCGCCGGGCGCGGCGTCGGCGGCCTTGCCGTGCTCATGCAAGTAGAGGTAAGGGCTGGCCTGGTCCTTGTTCCCCGTCGGCTCGAACAACAACCCCGGGAGTTGCAGATCCGTATCGACGGTCAGAACAAGTTTACGAATCGTATAGCCGTTGCGCGCGACCGTGCCGACATCCTGAGCCGACGGTTTGCGCTGCAAGTCCTCAGTCAATCCCGCGGTCAATATCGCGACCTGGTCAGCGAGCGACCTTCCCTCATCGTGAACCAGTCGTCGTCGGTACTTCAACAGCGCGCCAAGACTACGGTTGATATCCAGGACGGAGCGTGCCTCGTCGAGCAGCATCACCTGACCACGTGGCGTGCAGCGCACCTGTGCCTCACTAAAGGGTTTCGAAGCAGGCTCAGTGACAGGTTGGTCGATCCCCATCAACCACCGTCGCATCCACTGCACCGTCGCCTCGCGCAGCGGCTGCGACATGCCGTGCTTGCGGTCCGCCTCAATCAGATCGACCTTCTCCGAAGCACCGAGACGTGCGTAGATGCGTTTTGCTTCACGGAAGACATCCCAAGTGCCTTTGATGTTGACAAAGTCGTGCGTCGCGGCGCAGATCAGCGTCGGCTTAGGGGCGCGCATGTGGATGTAGTCGGCGTGGTCAAGGCCGAACGCGAACTGCCCGAAGATGTTCTGCTCAGCGTCGCCCGGTCCCGGCGCGACGATCTTGCGCTCGAACGTCGTGACGCTGCAACCCGGCGCGGCCGCGACGATCCGGTCGTCGAGCGCCATGAGGTACTCGGTCAGCGTCCCGCCGCCGCTGTTGCCCGCGCAGCCGAGTTTCTTTCCATCGACCTCCTTGCGC
The DNA here is from genome assembly GCA_028284155.1 of Phycisphaeraceae bacterium. Taxonomy (GTDB): domain Bacteria; phylum Planctomycetota; class Phycisphaerae; order Phycisphaerales; family Phycisphaeraceae; genus JANQSF01. The sequence continues at coordinate 32,620 of JANQSF010000084.1, read as the reverse complement.
GACTCGAGATAGTCCAGCGCGCGCACGCCGTCCCAGATGCGGTACGTCGCCGTGTTGCGACCCACGAGAATGCTGCCGACGCCCACCAGCGTGTGCTCGTCGGTTGACCTGAACCGGCGTTTGCCTTTGTCGTCGAGCAACTGATACCGCTCGCCCTGCCCGATCGGGTCGTAACACAACGCGGCCATGCCGTGCCTGGCCAACGACATCCCGAGCAACTGGTACGACCCCGCGGCCTTGCCGTTCGACGAATGGCCGCAAGGGATCAACACACCCGGCACGGGTTTGGTCGTCTTGGCGGGCAGGTACAACAACGCCGTCACGAAGTGCTTCGGCTGACTCTCAAAGATGACCTTCTCAACGACGAACCCGTCGCCTTCAAACCTGCCGACCGTTCGGGCATTGAGCGGCGTCTTTTCAGGAAAGCCATTGCCCGTTTTCCCTTCATCCCAAAATCCCAAAGCCCTGCGCATGTTGTTTCGCTGGTCTTCGGCGTACTTTTGAATCTGGTCAGGCGTTTTGAGCGCCTCGATCGTCTTGCGGCGTCGCTCAAACGCCTCGTTCGCTTTGCGGTGCAGGTGACGCCGCAGCATCCGTTTCGTCGGCCCGGCTTCCGTCTTCACCGGCAGGACACGCAGGTCGCCTTCCTGGCCGAAGGCTGAAACCCCTAGTGACATGGCGACAAGAACAACCAACGAAACAGTCAGTCGGTCAGAGCGCATCCAAGACCTCCGATACGGGTGGCGGACCTACATCGTACGAAATGCTGTTCGCATGCCGCAAAGTTTTCGTACGGGCGTCCTAGGAGGTGCGGATCCGTGCCACGGCCGTGTCGGCCGTGCCGTACGCCAATGATGTACTGCACGGCCGACACGGCCGTGGCACACAACAGTCGCCTCACTCGAAACAAACCGCCGCGACCTATGATTCAGCCTTCCAATCCCACCGCCGATACCACCCGATATGAGTCGAATGAAAGTCAACCTCACCGCCTGTCTCGCAGCGTTGCTCGCCGCCGCGTTGTGGACGTCACCCACGCAAGCCGCCGATACGACGGCGGCTGACAAAAGCCTTCGCCCCTTCCTCTCGACCTACTGCTACCAATGCCACGGCGAGAAAACGCAGAAGGGCAAGCTCCGCCTCGACAAGCTCAAGGCGTCGTTCAGCGACGCGGCGACCGCCAAGACGTGGCACAAGGTCGCCGAGGCGCTGGAATTCGGCGACATGCCGCCGAGCAAGGCCAAGCAACCCGGCGACGCCGAGCGTTTGCGCATCGCGCGGTTCATCGGCGCGGCGTTGGCCGAGTCGTCAGCGGCGCAGCCGATCGCGCTGCGGCGCATGAACCGTGTGGAGTACGAGCACACCGTGCACGACCTGTTGGGCATCGATCGGCCGTTGGCTGACATGCTGCCCGAAGACGGCGAGATGCAGGGGTTCGACAACGTGGCCGGCGGGCTGGCGATCTCGTCCGTCCTCATGGAACGCTACCTGGCCACGGCCGACGAGGCGTTCGACGGGGTCATCCGGCGCGTCAAACCACTGCCCGCGAAGACGCGCCGCGTTGTCCTGATGGAAGAAAAGGAAAACATCACCTCCGTCAAACAGAAGCGTGGCGGAACGATCCAGGCCAACGGTGCGTTCGTCAAGTACACGCCGGGTTGGCCGCCGGCACGCATCGACTCGGCGCACCCGATCGAAGACGGCGTCTACCGCTGCCGCCTGGCCGTTTGGCCGCACGAGCCGAACCAGCGCACGCTCGTCGTCGCGATCTACGTCGGCCCGCTTTTCGGCCCGGGCGAACGCCGCTTCATGGGCATGTACGACGTGACCGGCACGCCCGACAAGCCGCGCGTCATCGAGTTCACCGCCAAAATGAAGGCCGGCGAGACGATGCACATCGTCCCGTGGGTCTACCCCGTCCATATCACCTACCGCCACGGCAAAGACGAGGCCCGCCCCGGCATCGCCATCGCCTGGGCTGAAACGCACGGCCCGCTCGACCAAAGCTGGCCCGCCAAGTCGCAGGTCAAGCTATTTGGCGACGTCTCGATGCGCGAAGGCGAACGCATCTACATGCGTCACCGCAAGAACGTTCACCTTCACCACGTCGAGTCGGACAAACCCAAGGAAGACGCCGCGCGCATCCTGCGCGACTTCATCCCACGCGCCTTCCGTCGGCCCGTCGATGTCCAGACGATCGAGCCGTACATCCAACTCGCGCACAGCCGGCTCGACGCCGGCAGAACGTTCGAGCAGGCGATGCGGGCCGGTATCTCGGCGGTGCTCTGCTCGCCGCAGTTCCTGCTGCTCAACAACGGCAAGGCCGTGGACGACTACACCATCGCGTCGCGGTTGTCCTACTTTCTCTGGTCGACCCTGCCGGACGACGAGTTGATGCGTCTCGCGGCTGAGGGCAAGCTGCGCGACCCGCAGGTCCGCCGGGCGCAGGTCGAGCGGATGGTCAACGACCCGCGTATCGAGCGGTTCGTCAAGCACTTCACTGACCAGTGGCTCGACCTGCGTGACATCGAGTTCACCACGCCGTCCAAAAAACTCTACCCCGAGTTCGACGACCTGCTGCAGGAGTCGATGCTCCGCGAAACGCGCGGCTTCTTCCGGCACATCCTCAAGAACGATCTGAGCGTGATGAACTTCATCGACTCGGACTTCGCCGTGCTCAACGAACGCTTGGCCGCGCACTACGCCATCCCCGACCTGCCGAAGATCAAGGGTCACGAAAACTTCCAGGTCGTGAAGCTGCCCGAGGCAAGCATCCGCGGCGGCGTGTTGACGCACGCGAGCGTGTTGAAGGTCACCGCCAACGGCACCAACACGTCGCCCGTGCTGCGCGGTGTGTGGGTGTTGGACAACCTGCTGGGCCAACCCGCCCCGCCGCCGCCGGCCGGCGTGCCGGCCGTCGAGCCGGATATCCGCGGCGCGACGACGATCCGCGAACAGCTCGACAAACACCGCGACATCGAATCGTGCGCCCGCTGCCACGTCCGCATCGACCCGCCCGGCTTCGCGCTCGAGTGCTTCGACCCGATCGGCGGCCTGCGTGATCGGTACCGCGGCACCGGCAAGGGCAGCAAGCTCGACTGGGTCCGCCACACGCAATACGGCCTGGGCAAACCCGTTGAAACGTCGGGCGTCACGCCGGACGGCCAAACGTTCAAAGACTTCCGCGAGTACCGCAAGCTCCTACTGGCCGACCGCGAACAGGTCGCCCGCGGCATCGCCGGCAAACTACTCGTCTACGGCGCCGGCCGACCACTCGGCCCCGCCGACCGCGTGGCCGTGGATCAGGTCGTGCAAGCCGCGGCGAAAGACGACTACGGATTAAGGTCGATGATTCACGCGGTCGTGCAGAACGAGCTGTTCTTGAAACCCTAAGGGTCGCCAATCAGTGGACGGCTGTTCCGACGCAGGGTGGGCACTGCCCACCAGATCGCACAAATAAACGTGTCACTTATGAACCAGCATCAATCCGGTTTTCGGCAAGATGGTCGAACCCACTATGAGTGGCGCAATTGGGTTGACTTGAACAGAGATCTGATCGCCGAAGCGGGCCTACCTGTCGATGTTGTTTCGACCCGAAGTGAATTCGAGTATCTGCTTATGCACGGATACAATCGTGCAGGATGGTGGAACGAGCAACCGTGGTACGAGGTCGGAAACGGATACGACAAATCGAGTGCGTTTTGGCGACTACTTGATTCCTATGTGACAGCGTTTAGCCCAATGCAGTCGCGTGACCGCGAAACAGACTACTTATGGCAGAAGTTTGGCAAGCCAACAGAGCCCCACAATGATTAACAGCAAACTCAATCGTCGCTCATTCCTTCGAGGATCGGGCGTCGCGCTTAGCCTGCCGATGCTCGACGCGATGTCGTCCGGGTCGGTCGCCCGTGCGGCGGACAAACCGAAAGACGTGCGCAGAATGCTCGCGATTTGCTCCCCACTGGGCATCCACACGCCCTACCTGTTCCCCGAAAAGGCGGGCAAGGAATACGACGTCACGCCGTACCTCAAGCCGTTGCAGGGGCAGCGCGACAAGTTCACGGTCATCTCCGGCCTGATGCACCCGGACGTCGACGGCGGGCACTCGGCTGAGCAGAGTTTCCTGACCGGCGCGGCCCACCCCGGTCAGCCCAGTTTCAAGAACACGATCTCGGTCGATCAATACGCGGCGGAACGAATGGGTCACGAGACGCGCGTCGCGTCGTTGTCGCTTTCAGCCAACAGCGCGGGCCTGTCGTACACGCGCTCGGGCGTGCGGATCCCGCCGGAGACGCGACCGTCCCGCCTGTTCGCGACGCTGTTCCTTGAAGGCAGCGAGTCGGAGAAGCAGGAACAGATGCGACGCATCAAGGACGGCCAAAGCATCATGGACCTCGTCCGCGAGCAGACCAAGTCTGTCACGAACAAACTCGGCAAAGAGGACAACCAGACGCTCGATCAGTATTTCACGAGCGTCCGCGACGTCGAGCACCGGCTGGCCAAGGCCGAGCAGTGGGCCAAGCGACCCAAACCGAAGGTCGATTACGAGCCGCCGACCGACATCACCGACCGCGCCAATTTCACCGGTCGCATGCAACTGATGTACGACCTGATCTTCCTGGCCTTCCGCACCGACTCCACCCGGCTGATCACGTTCAGCGGGGCCGGCGGCAACGAGGTCGTCTCGCTCAAGGGCGTGGACGACGGTTGGCACAACCTCAGCCACCACGGCAAGGACCCGAAGAAGATCGAACAGCTCGCGATCATCGAGCAGGAAGAGATGCGTTTATTCGGCGAGCTGCTCAAACAACTCGACGAAGTGCGCGAGGGCGAGCACACGCTGCTCGACCAGACGGCGATCATGATGGGCTCGAACCTGGGCAACGCGTCGAGCCACAACAACAAGAACCTGCCGATCATCGCCGCGGGCGGCCGGTTCAAGCACGGCCAACACCTGGCTTTCGACCCCGACGACTCGCCACCGCTGTGCAACCTGCTCGTGTCGTACCTGCAACACCTCGGCCTCGAAACCGACGAATTCTCGACCGGCAACGGCACGCTGACCGGGCTGGACGCGGTGTGAAATCGTGTCGGGAAACCGTCTTGCCCGGAGGGCGAGGAAAGGTAGGGTGGGCCAAGGCTCGGCGCGGCCCACCACTTGGCGACCAACTCAAACGTGTGCTTCACAGTGTGAATGGAGCGCCCGTTGGTGGGCCGCGCAAAGCCTTGGCCCACCCTACGACAAGCACCGCCGACTTCTCGGACGGGGCCATGCACTGGCAAAGTCTGGCGACCTGCTGACCCGCGAGACACCATGCGACCCATTCACGCACGCACATCGGCCGTGTTCGCGACGGCCTGCCTGATGCTGGTCGCGTGCGTTGTTGCGCAGGACGAGCCAGATAAGCCGCCGGCGTACGGTGACCATCGCAATCTGATGGTCTACGTCGACAATGTCGGCAACGAAAAGCAAATCAAGACGCGCGAGGATTGGCTCATCCGCCAGGCGCACATCCTGCTGGGCATCCAACAGGCGACGGGCCCACTGCCGCCGCTTGACGATCAGCCGGCGCTCGACGTGAAGGTCACGCAGCGCGTGCGCGGCGACGGGTACGACCGGCTGACCGTCTCGTTCGCCGTGGAGCGGTCGGACGACGTCAAGACCGCGCGCGTCACCGCTTACCTGTACGTCCCGCACGGCATCGCGAATGGCGAACGCCGACCGGCCATGCTCGCGTTGCACCCGACGCACCGCATCGGCAAGGGCGTGGTCGACGGGCAAAGCGAACGCCCCAACCGCGGCTACGCCAAAGAACTGGCGCAGCGCGGCTATGTCGTGATCGCGCCGGATTACCCATCATTCGGCGACCTAACCGGCTACGACTTCGCCAACGACCGCTACGTGTCCGGCACGATGAAGGGCATCGTCAATCATATGTGCTGCGTCGATCTGCTGGTAAGCCGCTACGATGTGGACGCGAAGCGCATCGGCGTGATCGGCCACTCGCTGGGCGGTCACAACGCGATGTTCGTCGCCGTGTTCGACACCCGCTTGAAGGTCGTTGTGACAAGCTGTGGCTGGACGCCGTTCCACGACTACTACGGCGGCAAGATCGCCGGCTGGACAAGCGACCGCTACATGCCCCGCCTGCGCGACGAATATCAACTCGACCCCGACCGCGTGCCGTTCGACTTCTACGAGGTCGTCGCCGCGATCGCGCCGCGGGCGTTCTTCTCGAACTCACCGCTGAACGACGGCAACTTCGACGCACGCGGTGTGCGCAAGGCTGAGCGCGAGTCGAAAAAGGTCTATCAACTGCTCGACGCGGCCGACCGGATGCTGGTGCGCTACCCCGACGCGGGTCACGACTTCCCCCTGGCAGTCCGCCGTGAGTCGTATCGGTTCATCGACAAGATTCTGAAACACACCCCGACACGCGACCTGCCGTGAACGCGCGGCGGGCCCGGTTCACATCCAATGGGATCTCCGAACTCCCTCTCCCTCTGGGAGAGGGTTGGGGTGAGGGCTCTACGCAGTATGGCGACCGCTTCAAAATGTGTCACCCCCGCGAGTAACCCTCACCCGACGGCGAAGCCGCCGACCTCTCCCAAAGGGAGAGGTTGTTCAGATGTCTCGAAATTGAATCACTGGCCCGCGCGCTTGTGCCGCTGAAAGAACTTCACGACGTGCGGCATCACGTCGACAGGGAACGCGTGACCGCCAGGGTGGAGGTAGGTCACCAGTTCGAGGTCGTCCTTCCCCGGCTCGACGGTGAGCAGGCCGTCCTTCTTTGCCGTGTCCGAGTCGGTTGCGAGCAACCTCCGGATCATGCGGACGCTGAGCATCTGCCCCGCGTACGGCACAAGCCGGTCTTTCTCGCCGGCGATGACGAAGATCGATTTCGGCTTGGCCTGCCGTATGAGACGACCGCCCTGCCCGCCGGACGAGCAGATCGCCGCCAGCGTGTCGCCGCGCGTCACCCACAAGACGTTGGCGAACCGCGAGCCGTTCGAGTGCCCCATCGCGTACACGCGATTCGCGTCAACCTTGAGCCGTTTGAGCAAGTCTTTGAGCGCGACATCATAAAACTTCAGGTCGCGGTCGCCGACGTCGCCGGCGTTCTTCTGCCAACCCGTCTTCTTGCCCTCCTTATCGACGATACCGACCACGCCGGGGATGCCCTGCATGTACACGGCAACGCACTTGGGCCAATGCGTGTGCACGGCGAAGCGTCGCATCGTGTTGCGCATGTTGCCGCCGTGCCCGTGAAACGCGAACACCATCGGCCAACCGGCCTCGGGTGGTTTGCCGGCGGGCACGACGACCAACGCCTCGCGCTCGACGCCGTCCACGTCCCAGGCAACCCGCTTCGTCGTCGCGTCCGCCAACGCCGGCGAGGCGAGGGCGATCAGAAGCAAGGGCAACACAAGCCAACTAAACCGGCAAGTTTGTCTGATACTCATATGGGTTGAAACGAGCGACCTCGCAACCCGATTGCCGTTACGCTCGCGTCGCAGGCCGACGGCCTGTGAAATCAAACGACCCCGAGCAACATGCGCGCTGTTCGGGGTCGTTCGCGGGAAGTCGTTGGACTTCCCGATTCAGCGGAGAGGGCGGGATTCGAACCCGCGGTACGGACAAGCCGTACACGGCATTTCCAGTGCCGCACCTTCAGCCACTCGGTCACCTCTCCGGCGGCGGTTGCCTGGTCGGCCAAAGGTTGTGGCCTTTCAGACAATCCGCATGTGGGCATGACAACACGGCGGTAAATGCCGCGTTGGCCGGCCGAACGGCGAAAGCCGTGAGGCAAGTCTAAGCGAGAATCAGTCAAAGGCAAACCGGACGATGACCGGCCTGCCACGGGACACCGCTTCCAACTGAATTGTGTCACACCGCGACGGGCGGTCTCAACGAAGCAGTTGGCGGGTCGTGCTGGTCGGCTCGGCGACGGAGAGCGGGTCGACCTTGTCCGCCCCGGCGCGGGTGGCTGGCGGGTCGGAGGCCTGCAGATCGACAAACTCTTTTTTGTAAGTCCGAAGGCGCACGTTGAGATTGCGCAGCGGGCCTTCGAGCTGGAGTTTGTCGCCGTTCCAACTAGTGCGCAGCAGCGAGAACTTGGTCCGCAACGCTGCGGAATTGTCCTTGCCGCCCACGCTCATGCGGAACGCCTGGATGATAATGTAGCCCGGCTTGACCTTGAAGGCGCCCTTGACGGCCAGGACAGGCCCGTCATCGGTCACCACCGCCCAGTTGCACGAGCCGTCCTCATTGAACTGGAAGTGAAAAGCGCGGTCCTTGGTGTTGACGTACCACTGGCCGAGGATCGACTTGCCGTTCACCTCATGCAAGACCGGTTCCTTGCCGGCGTCGTCCGTGTTCGCGTCGGCGGTCGATGCGTCGGTCGTGTTGCTGCCGGTATTGTTGTCCGACGCCGTACCGGTGTTGTCCGTGCCGCTTTGCGTATTGGTGTTTGCGTTCGCGCTGGCGGTGTCGGTGGCCTTGTCCGGGGGCTTCACGCCGTCGGTCGCCAGCGTTCGGCCGTTGCCCGAGTCAGGGGCGCGATCCGCAGACGCGGTGACGGGCAGTGTCGGGCGGTCGCCCGCGTTCCGGTAGATGCCGGTCACGATCAACTGGTCTGAGTCCTGCGCGACTTTGGCGTGTCGGCCGGTCAGCGTGATCGGGATGTTGACGCGCTCGCGGATGAACCAGTCTTTCGTCTGCTTGGGGCGGATCTCCACGTTCAGGTCGACGATCAACTCGTCCGGCTTCTCTTCCACGATCGTGATCGTGCCCGCCATCTTGTGCGGCAGGATGTAATAAGCATCGCCGTCGTCTTCTCGGCGGTCGTAGCCGGTCTTGAACTGCGTCTCGAGGTCCTGCAATTGCAGGCGTCGGCCGACGGGCGTGCCGTAGTCGATCGTGATCCACGCGCGCTCCCACTCGCGGTCGCTGATCGGGCGCGGGCCGTCGGGGTACTTGTAGTTAAAGCCCGTCCAGTCCTGCTCCAGCGGCGGGGCCCAACTCGTGACGCGTGTCAGAACGATCACGCGGTGCGCGCCGCGTCGGTAAGCGTGACGACCCAGTTCCCACTGCGGTCGCGTGTCGATGCGCACCAACTCGGCGTTGGGGATGACCTCGAACTCCGTGCGGAACTGCGCGGTCGACTCGGGGTATCGTTTGGCGAACCAGATCGGGCCCGCCTCGCCCTGGCAGCCGGTCAACAGGCCGAGCATGGGCAGGCAGAGCAACAGGGCCAAGGGGGTATGGATTCGGTGCATCACGGCCTCGCTCCAAGGGGATTCAAGTCGGCTCCCGCTTCCATCGGTCGGCGACGCTTCACCCATCAGACCGACGGGCGTCGCAAGCGGAAGGGTCGGATTCTTTATCGGCCCGATCGTGGGCCTTCTTACGTTGGCGGGCGGCGACTCACCGCCGAACCCGCTGAGCCCACCTCACAAGGGCAATTATAGGGCCAACCGCTGGCACGATCGGCTTTACGCGTGTTGTCCGGGTAGGGTTCGCCAAGGCGGGCCCTCCGCCCGCAACAACGCCCCCTAACGTTGTCAACGATGGACCGCCCCAAGCCAAAACGCCTGACCTGGATGCTCTGGCTCGCCGTGAGCCTCCTGCTCGTGCTCTCGGCCGTCGTGCCGCTGACCTATTACGCCGCGCCCCATTTCAAGCGCTGGCTCATGGTTCAGCAACTCACCAGCGACGACCTGACCAAGCGGGAAGAGGCGTTGAGCTACGTCGTCGCCCACCTCAACGAGCGGAACCCGCACCCCAACCTGCTGCCCGGCGTCATCGAGCAGATGGCCGAGGCCGACGACGAGAACTTCTACCAGATCGTCCAGGCGCTCGACACCGCCAAACGCTGGGGTCGGCCGGCCATCCCCGACGACCCCTGGCTGCGTTGGTTGGCCATGATGATCAGCGAAGGCGGCGAGGCGTCGCGCAAGCTCGCCCCGCTCCACTTGGCCGACCTGCCGGAACTCGCCGACGACCCGCGCGTGGTCAAGATGCTCAAGGGGCTGACGCAGGACAAGAAAGCGCCCGTGCGATACCAGGCGTTGCTCGCCGCAGCCGAGCTTTACGGCGCGGCCGACAACCGACAACCTTACGAAGACATGATCGTCGATCGCACCGACGACGCGGCCCCAAAGACCGCGCGGCAGGCCTGGCTGATGCTCGGCCTGATCAACCCGCACAGCGGGGTCGCCGCCAACTGGCGCGATCGGCCGACCGACGTGGCCGAGGCGATTATCTGGGCCGCGACGCGCACCAATCCCGACGTGCCCCGCCCCGCGATCGACGCGCTGGCCGACAAAGCCGCCGACGTCAAGCTGCGCGCCATCGCCGCGTACGCGCTCAGTTACAGCAAGACGTCGGATGCAAACGATGCGTTGGTCAAACTCATCCTCGACGATGCCAACGACCCTAACGCCGCGCGGCAAGCCGTTGCTTGGCGGGCGATCCTCAGTGTTCGGCTTGATCAAGCAAACGAGAACGACCCGGCCGCGCAAGCGTTGCTCGCCTACCGCGACCGCCCAAAAAACGACCCGTTGTATCTCAGCGCCGTGCATCGACTCGGCGCGGTCGCGCCGGTCTTGGACATTCAGCGGCCCGCCATCCTCGACGACGATGACGCCGACCCGGACAAACTCGCCGAACACCCCGACGTCGTCCGGTGGCAACACCTGAACCTCGTCGCGCTGGCCAGGTTCGAAGGCATGACGCCGGGCGAGCGGGACGTCGCGCTGACCGGCGGCATGCTGCCGCAGACTCGGCTCGCCGCGCTGGCCGTCACCAAGAACCTGAACCCCGACGACCTGGTCCCGTTCATGCGGGCGTCGTCGATGTCCGTGCGCGACCGGGCGTGCATGATCGCCGCCACCCGGCTGACCCGGCAGCAACAAGCCGACCTGGCCGTCCGCTTGCTGCGCGACTTCGACGCCGACGCCAAGATCAGCGGCGCCGTTCTGGCCGGCCTGACCGGCATCGACCCCGTCGGCTACCGGCTGCCCGTCGGTCTGGAAGACAGCGACGTGCTGCAAGGCCTCGACCCCGGCGACAAGATCGACCTGCTGCAGTACTGGGCCGAGAAGTCCGACGCGTGGGACAAGCGCGCGGTCATGTGGCTCGCCCTGTGGATGCAGGACCGCCTCCCGGACGACTCGAAGGTCATCCCCGACGAGGCCAAGCTCGAAAGCACGCTGACCGGTTGGCTCATCAACGACGACCTGCCGTGGACGACGATCGTGTTGGCCATGGCGTACAAGGCCCACCCCGAGGCCGGCCAATTCCTGTTCGCCAAGCGCGACCCGCTCAACGAAGACCCCAGCGACCTCGTCGTCGATCACATCGACCTGTTCGACAAGCACCGATGGTGGTCGGCGTTGCAACCCTTGTTGGCCGACGACGCCCCAAAGTTCTGGGTCTGGGCTGACACCGACCTGGAGAACTTCCAGGTCGAGATTCTGCGCACGTGGTGGCTGCTGAACAAGCACCGCGAGGGCGGCGTGTTTCGCGGCGGGTTGGGCACGAGTTGACCTTGTCGAGCGCGGCCTGCGTTAATCGGCGCACTCTGCTTCGACAAAGCCCCGTGCCCAATCGCGGATCTCGTCGCGTACGCGGCGGAACACGTCGAGCAACGCGTCGCCTTCTAGGTCGGACTTGTCCGGGTCTTCAAAAGCGCGATGCACCAGACGATCCGCCTGCGCAAACGTCGGGCACGCCTCGCGGGCTGAGTCGCAGACGGTCACGGCGACATCGAACGGCTCGCTCAGGTATTGATCGACGTGGTCCGACGTGTGGCCGCTGATGTCAACGCCCGACTCCGCCATGACCTGGATCGATAGCGGGTGCACGCCTTTGGGTTGCGTGCCGGCGCTGCGAACTTCCGCACGGTCGCCCGCGAAGTGACGCAACCAACCCTCACCCATTTGCGAACGACACCGGTTGCCGGTACACAACACAATCCAACGCTTGCGATCGGCCATGTTCAAATCCCACAGGTTACTTACGCTTCACGACGAGCCAAAGAGCGTGGATCATACCCGGGAAGTAACCAGTCAAAGTCAGGACAATACTCAGTGTCCACAGGACTTGATGTAGGGTGGGCCAATGACTAGCAACACCGGCTGCCCGGCTCGCAGCATTCACTCGCGACGACACCGCCCGGCTTCACCGCCAACAGGTCGAGGCTGGCGACGTGGCTGTTGCCGTCGAAGTCCTTCGGCAGTTGCTCTAGCAGCTTGCCCGCTTCCGGGCTGCACCCGAGCACGGCCAACACGTCGAAATCCTTGCGGTCGGCCCGCGCGACGTTCAGCCCGGCCGTCATCGCGTGGCCGAGGTAGTCGCCGATCATCGACGCGCCGGCGACGCAGCCGATGTACGCCTCCACGTCAGACAACACCGCCTCGGGCAGCGGCTTGAGCAGCACGATGTCGCTCACCGCCGCTCGACCGCCCGGCTTCAAGACACGCACGATCTCACTGAAAACCTTCGACTTGTCCGGCGACAGGTTGATCACGCAATTGCTGATCACCAAATCGACGCTGTCGTCCTCGATCGGCAGCGACTCGATAAACCCCTTGCGAAACTCGACCTGATTGAACCCGTTGTCGGCCGCGTACTGACGGGCGCTTTCGAGCATCGGGTCGGTCATGTCCACGCCGATCACACGACCCGTCGGTCCAACGCGTTTGGCGGCGAGGAAGCAGTCGATGCCCGCCCCACTACCCAGGTCGACGACGGTCTGACCCTCACCGATCAATGTCAGGCTGGTCGGGTTACCGCAGCCGAGGCCGAGGTTCGCGCCGTCGGGCAACGTGGCCAACTCGTTGCGGTCATAACCGATGGCCTCGGCGTGATCGAGGACGTTCAAGTCGGCAGCGCCCCCGCCGCAACAGGACGCGCCGCCGGTCTGCGCGATCTGGCCGTAGCGTTCGGAGACGGTGTCATGCACGGAAGAATGTGATTGCGTCATGGGGTCACCTCAACGCCTTCGATGCGGGGCAGTGTATGAGGGTTACACCGCTCTTGCTCAACAGCCCGGCGCGGCCGATTATTCAAAATCGTCCGGGGCAAAACCGACCGACTCGGACGCCCGCTCGACCCGCACCGCCACGTCGGGCAGGGCGTTGATGAAGCGCCGGCCATACGACTTGCTGGAAAGCCGGCTGTCCAGCACGACGACCGTGCCCGTGTCGCCGCGCGAGCGGATGAGCCGGCCGAATCCCTGCTTGAACTTGAGCAACGCCGTAGGCAACGAATACTCGCCAAACGGATTGCCGCCGCGGGCCTTGATCCGGTCGAGCCGGGCCTCGGTCAACGGGCGATCGGGCACGGCGAACGGCAACCGGGTGATGATGACGTTCCGCAGGGCGTCGCCGCGCACGTCGACGCCCTGCCAGAAGCTGTCCGTCCCCAGCAAGACGCTCGACCGATCGCCGCGGAACCGTTCGAGCAGTTCGCTTCGCTGCACACCGTCGCCCTGCACGAGCATGGGCATTGCACGATCAACGAGCGCCGGTCGCAACCAGTCGGCTGAGCGACGCAGCAGGTCGTACCCCGTGAACAGGACGAACGCCCCGCCGCCGCTGCGTTCGAGGTGCGCGAGGATGCGCGGACACAAGGCGTCGAAGAACCGGTCGCTGTTCGGCTCCGGCAGGTCGGGCTCGATGATCAACTCGGCCTGCGTCGCGTAGTCGAACGGCGACCCGAGCAACAGCGCCGGCGCGTCGTCGCAACCGAGCCGCCCCGCCATGTGCGCGAACGGCCCCACGGCCGCCGCTTGCGGCTTAGCGCTGACTTGACTGTCCGGCCCGACACGGGCCGGCTCGCTGGAACCGGTCGCCAACGTCGCGGAAGTCAGCACCACACCCAACGTCTCTTCTTTTTCATTCGTAGCGTCGAACAACCGCGACTTGAGCAGCGGCCCGACGTCGATCGGCGATGCGCACAGCTTGACACGGCGTGACCGTTGAAACCGCCCGCCGTCCGGGCGCTCGCTCACGTCGATCCAGTACACGGCGTCCGGCATGGTCTGATTGGTGAGCGTCGCCAGCGCAGCCACCGCCTCGGCACACCGGGCCGCATAACCGGCCAGCTCAAATCGATCCTGCTCGTCCTTCGCCTGGTCGCGCAGCAGGCGCAGCGTCGCCGACAGGTCGTTCAGCTTCGGGCCGAGGATGTCCTCGACCACGCCCGGCTCGTCGAGTCGGCCGTTGCGTCGGCCGCGTGTCGCGTGGTAGAGCGCCCAGTTGTCAAACAGTTGATTCGACGCCTCCTGCGCCTCGAGCACCAGCCGGTGGGCGCGGTCCAGCGGCCCCGTCTCGACCCGCCCGTTGAGCGTGGGCAGAAAGCCCTTACCCGAGCGGTGGTTGAACAGCCGCGTGAGCAGGAACCGCGCAGCCGAATCGCTGTAGCTCACACCGAAGTGGTCGCTGGCCACGTCTTCGACCGTGTGCGCCTCGTCAAGAATGACGTGGTCATAATGCGGCAGGAAACCCACGCCGTTGGCACGCAGCGCGAGGTCGGAAAAGAACAGCGCGTGATTGACGACCAGGATGTCGGCGTGCTCCATCCGCCGACGGGCGCGTTGATAGAAACACTTCTGATACGTCGCGCACCGTCGGCCCATGCAGTTGCCCGCGTCGCTCTGCACGTAGTCCCACACGCCCGCGCGCTCCAGCGCGGGCAGCGTCGCCAACGAGCCGTCGGTCGTCCCGTACGCCCAATCCTCGACCGTGTGCAAAGAACGCAACGCCTCCGGCTCGCTGAACAGTTGCACCTGCTTCTTCGAGGCCTGCATCAACCGGCGGAGCGAGACATAGTTGCCCCGTCCTTTCACCAGCACGGCCGAGAACTCGTCGGGGATGACAGCCTGCAGCAGCGGGATGTCTTTGTTGAGCAGTTGTTCCTGCAACGCGATCGTGTGCGTGGAGATGACGACCCGCTGCGATCGGCCGCGCGTCTCGACCTCGTCGCGCGAGTCGAGCACCTGGCCGATGGCCGGCAAAAGATACGCAAACGATTTGCCGACCCCCGTGCCCGCTTCGATCATGACGGTCGATCGGCTGCGCAGCGCGTCGGCGACGGCGTCGATCATGCGGCGCTGCTGCGGCCGCGACTCGAACCCGTCGCCGAGGCGACGCGCGACCGGTCCGTCGGGCGCGAGAATGGCGTGAGGATCGAACGGCATGCGAGCCGATTGTAGGGTCGCCCGCCGCTCCGTTACTGCCGGCTGAGGGTTACTTGACCCGCAGATTCGTGCCACGGCCGTGTCGGCCGTGTGGAACGGCGCTGGTGAGCCGCACGGCCGACACGGCCGTGGCACGAGACAGGTGCATTGTTCAAGATCAGCCGCCACCTACTGCCGGCTCTTGATCTTGTCGATCGCCTGCTTCGCCAGTTGACCGACCAGCGGCGCGTCGCTGCTCAGCAGTTTGTTCAGGGCGGGCAGGCTCTTGGCCGTGCCGATCTCGCCCAGCAGGCGGACGACGGTCCGCTGCGTGCGTTCGTCCGCCGTGGGGATGACGCCGACCACTGCAGGCTCGGCCTCGGCCGGCATGCGCTTGAGCGCGCTGGCGGCCGCGGTGGCTTGCTGCGCCTTGCCCAGCCAACGCGCCAACGCCTCGGCCGACCGCGCGTCGGGGTGATTGCCCAAGGCCGCAAACAACGCCAATTGGGCGCGGGTGTTCGTCGTGTCAAGCATGACGATCAGCTTGGGCACCTGGTCTTCGGTCGACCACAACGCCAACGCCTCCGCGGCCGACGTCTGCTGCGCGGTCGTGCCGCGTTCGTAGATCGCCAGCAACGCCGCCGCGACGTCCGACCGTGGCTTGGCCGGCTTGCTTTCCTTCAGTGTGTCGAGACCCTGTTGGATCCGCGCGGCGTTGCCACTGGCCAAATCACCCACCGCGGCGTTCGCCTGCTCGTCGGTCATGACCTTGTCCGCCTTCGGCGCGAACGCGGACGGGACAGCCGAACCGTCCCGCACGTTCACAGACGCACCGGCGCCATCCTGTCGAAACAGGCTTTGATTGTTTGGGTCGGGGGCCGGCGTGTCGGGCTTTGGCGCAGGCGTGTCGGGCTTGACGTCGTCCTTGGCTTGGCCGCCGTCGGCATCACCTGTCAGGCGGGTCAATGCCTCGCCGATGTACCTTTTCACACCCGCATTGCGGTGGCTCCGCAATCGGCGCAGTCGCGGGACGTGCTCGGCCACAGCCCAATTGATCAACGCCCGCGCGGCCAACACCTCGGCGCCCTTGCTCGCCTCGACCTCTTTCAGCAGCAGGTCGCTCATGAGCGCGTGCGGCTCCTTGGGGCGCTTCGTGCGGATCTTGTTGATCGCGATCATCTTGTTGCCCGTCGCCCGGCCGCGTAACACGTTGAGCACGGCCGTGATCTCCGAGTCTTCAACGACGCCCACCGTACCGTCCGGCGCGACGTCCTTGGGTTTGCCACCATCGGGCGGTGCGACGACGACCGTTCGCCCAGCCGGCGCATCGACCTTGAACGACTCGTGAAACGCGTCAGCCTTGGCCTGCTCTGCCGTCGGTCCGACGATGCTCAGCGTCTGGTAAAGCCGACGCCCACCGACCATGTAGAACCGGACCTGCCAAGCGTTGCCCTTGTCGTCCGTCCAGTCGGCGCGCTGCCACGGTGTGGCGACATTCAGGTCGCCTTTCGTCTTGGCGGTCGCGGCTAGGTCGCCCGCGTAGACCTGTTTGAAGTGGTCGAACTTCTTGGCCGCGTCGACCCGAACCGACGGGCTGAACTCGGTGTAGTTGCACGCAAACTCGCCCAGCCCGTCCACGACGGCGAAGAACGTCTGCGTGGTGACGATGTCACCGCCCGGCCGATCGATCGGCCCGGCCTTGAACTCGGCGATCGCGTCGACCGTCGCCTTGTCCTGGCCGAACGTGAACTTGCCGCCGGCGCTCGTCGCCGGCTTGTCGTTGCCTTGCGTCACCGTCGGCACGGTGACCGACGGGTCCGTCCCCTCGATCACGCGTGCGTTGCCGTCGGTGTCCTTGACGATCTTGAACGGCGTGTCGCGGTCTTCGGGGAATTCGATCGACTCGACGAATCGGCGGACGTGCGGCAGGTTTTCCGAGGACGACCACGCACGGATGTCGTAAACCATCGCCCCCTTGATGAACAGCCTCGCGACGAGGATCGCGCCGTCGGCTCGGCCGAGCACGATTTCATAAGCGTCGGACTTCCGCGCGCGAACGGCGTCGGCGGCGATGTGCCGCGTGAACTGCTGCTTCGCCTCGTTCAACCAGTCGCGCCGGTACGACGCGTCGCGTTCCTGACCCGGCTTACGCTCGGTCATCAGGATGGTCAGGTTCAGCGGATCGCCCGTCGATGGCTCAGCCTGCGCTGCCACCATGTGGATTCGCGCGTCACCCGCGTCGAGCGGCGTCGTCGCGGTCCGGATGTCGGTGATGTCCTCCAACTCGACCGGCGACTCGACCAGCACATTCAGCTCGGCGATCGGCCGAACCTCCCACTTCAGCTTCGGGTCGTCCACCGGGTCGGGCGACAACGCCACCAGCACGTCGGACTTGGCCTTGCCTGTTGAAAGCGTGATAAACGGCTCGCCCGATTCACGGTGCGTGAACGTCGCAAAGAACGTGTCGGCGATGCGCGCGGCGTGTCCGGAATCGGGCACGTTGTGCGTGCCCAGGTACAGCTCGCGCCCGCCCTTGAGGAAGCCGCGCATCTCGTAGCGGACGGTCGTGCCCTTCTCCTTCATCATCCAGATCATGCGGCAGACCGAGCCGTGGTCGTGCGGCTGCGTGACCATTTCGAAATCGATGGCGTCCTCGGGAACTTTCTCGGCGCTGTAGTCTTTCCAGAACCCTTCGTCGCCCTGCGGGTGCGTGTAGTCTTCGCCGTAGTTGTAGTAAATCGCGCCGAAGTAGCCGAGGTCTTTGTAGTAGCTTGCGTAGCGGTGGTTGCGCCGTTTGTCCGGCCCGCCCAGGCCTTCTTTGTAGATCATCTTGTACGGCGCGCGCATCTCGCCGCCGTAGCCCATCTTGTTGCGCTGCCAACCGCTGAGCAGCCCTTCCAGGTCGAGCTGATCCTGCGTGATGTGCTGCTTCACCGCACCGGCGAACAGCGCGTCGTCGGACTTGAACGCGACCGAGCCGTGGAAGTCCGACGCGGTGGGCGGCTCGTAACCGGGCACGCGCGACACCGTGCGGTACATGCGGTCTTTGATCACATACACGCGGTGCTGGTAACCCCAGTTGCCCTCCGTCCAACCGACCACCACACCCTTGACGCCCTGAACGTCCAGCGGGGTCGCGGTCGTGTCCGTGCCCTTGGCGTTCGCGGTGATGTCCGATCGGATCGCTTCGATCGCCTTGTCGGTGTCCTCAGCCATCTCGTCGTTGAGGATGATGAAGTCGACAAACAACTCACCTGCCGCCAGGCTGACCTCCTGCCGTTCGATCGACTTGGCGTAGTCCGGCAGCTTGACCTTTCCGGCCTTGCTGACCTTGCCCGGCATCTCAACGGTGACCCGCCCCTCGTCGAGTTCGACCTTGCCCCAGCCGGGGTATTGCGTCGCCGCGTTGACGGTCGGCCCTCGGTTGCCCTCGGGCAACAACGCCATCACCAGCCCGCCGACGATCAACAACCCCAGCACGGCCGCCACGCCGATCAACAGCTTCTTGTTACCCGCCAGGTCGCGCAGCATTGCCCGCCAGCGCGGCTCGTCATCGTCGTCCGCCGAGTAGACCACGACCTGCGGCATCGGGCCGCCGCCGGGGCCGACCTGCGGCTGCTGGGCAGGCGCGGCCGACTCGGCCGGCACGTCGAGCATCAACTCGCCGCCGTCGTCCTTCGACGCCGCGGACGACGCGCCGGACTTGAAACGCACCTCGTTGACGAACTCGTCGACCTCGGCCTTAAGCGATTGGCCGTCGGGCGACGTCGCGCGGTAGGCGTCGCCGTCGCGCTGCACGTCGTAGCCCTTGTAGGTCAGGTAAGCCTTGAGCGCTTCATGGGCCGGCAATTCGTACTGCTTCGCTGACTTGCGGAAGACCTTCTTGCAGTGGTCGGGCGAGGCGTCGTCGTGGGCGTGCAAGGCCGGCGCGTCGAAGAGGATGAACAGCAACTTGCCACCCTGATCGACTTTGAAGAATGCGTCGCACTTGAGCAAACCGGCCGCGAGCATGGCCAACCGCCGCCCGTCGGGGCCGGACTCGGTGTTGAGATTCGGTTCGGTCAACTCGGCGACGCCCGCTTTCTCGCCGGCGTCGCGCAGGCGGCGGGCGTGCGCGGTCAGGGCTTGCGGCACGTCGCCGAACCCGTCGCTCCACGACCAGCGGAAGGCGCCGGTCTCCGGCGACTCGATGCCCAGCAGGTGGACGTCCTGCGCGTCGTCGCCGACATGGACCTTGCCGCCCTTGAGGTCGAGCCTGATCTTTGTGCCGCTGGCCAACAGTTTGGCCAGGCGGGCCTCCTTGTCGATGGAGGCCACGGCGTGTTGCGCGAACAGTTCGTTGAAGCTGGGCATAGGCTGTTCCCGTCGTGCAAGTCAGTATCGGCATCTTACCCGATGCGCGCAATGAAAACCGCCCTCGCGTGAGGGCGGTGATTGGGAACCTTTGATTGGCAAGTCAAGGAGAGTGCAAAGCCGCAAGCGGCTAGGGCGAGCGGCTGCGGGCGGGTCTTACTTGACCTCGACCTCGGCGCCCTGCTCCTTGAGCTTCTCGACCAGGGCGTCTGCGTCTTCCTTGCTGATGCCTTCCTTCACCTTCGAGGGGGTCTCGTCGGCCAAGGCTTTGGCTTCCTTCAGGCCCAGGCCCGTTGCCTCGCGGAGGACCTTGATGACCTTGATCTTCTGGTCGCCGGGGCTGGTGAGGATGACGTCCCACGCGGTCTTTTCTTCGGCTTCGTCGGAATCGCTTGGACCGCCGGGGCCGGCCATCATGACCGCGCCGCCCGCGGCCGGCTCGATGCCGTACGCGTCTTTGAGGTAGTCCTTCAGGTCGACCGCTTCCTTGATCGTCAGCCCGG
This sequence comes from Phycisphaeraceae bacterium, assembly GCA_028284155.1. Lineage (GTDB taxonomy): Bacteria > Planctomycetota > Phycisphaerae > Phycisphaerales > Phycisphaeraceae > JANQSF01. The sequence goes on along the minus strand of JANQSF010000084.1, from coordinate 12,579 downwards.
CGATCGAGTCGCCCAGGTCCTTGATCTTGCCCTCGAATTCCTTCGCGGGCGCTTCGGCCACAGCAGTTGCTTCGTCTGACATTGTCGATACTCCGAATCAGTGGTCTCGCCCGATAGGTGACCGAACGCCGGTCATTTAACCCAGAAGGGCCAGTCGGACGTAGATGTTTCAATGTTCGATGTGCGATCGGCGATGCTCGATGTCTGACACTGTGTGCCGCGACGTGACTCATTCACATCGCACATCGAACATCCCACATCGCAGATCATCAAGCGCTCTTCTTGATCTCTTCGCCCTTCTCGAGTTTGTCGACCAGCGTTTCCAGGCAGGAGGCGATGCCGCCGCCCGCGCTGTTGAGCGCGCCGGCGATGCTGCTGGCCGGGCTGAGGATGACCTGCACGACCTGCGCGATCGCTTCCTCGCGCGTCGGGTACTTGCTCAGCGCCTCGATCTGGTCCGGGCCGAAGAACTGCCCGTCCATGACGGCGCCCTTGAACTCGAAGTCGATCTCCTTGGCCTTGTCGACCAGGGCGCGGGCCACTTCGACCACACTCTCAGCCCCAAACGCCAACGCGCACGGACCTTCGAGGATCTGGTTGAGCGGCTCAAGGTCGCTTTCCTGGAACACGCCCTTGGCCAGCGTGTTCTTTACGACCGTGACCTTGATACTGCTCTCAGCCAGGCCGCTGCGCAGGGCGACGTTGTTGCCCGCGTCCAGCCCGGAGATGTTGATCACCACCGCGCCGCCGATGTCGGCGAAGCGGCGTTCGTAGCTCTTGGTCATCAAGTTCTTGACGGGCTTACTCATGGTGCACCTCAATGGGTGGGCAAGCGCGGGTCGGTCCCCGCGTGCTAGTGTTTGGCTTTTCTGATCCCCCTCCCTCTCAGGGAGGGGTTAGGGGAGGGTCGAGGCTTACGCGTCAAATCGATTCACTTATCAACGGTTCGAGATCGGGTGGCTGTTCACCCTCCCGCAGCCCCTCCCTCAAGGGAGGGGGGTCACGGCCTTACAACGCCACCGGCACGCCGGGCGTCATCGTTCCCGCGACGGACACCTTCTTGACGTACTGGCCTTTCGTCGATGCCGGCTTCATCTTCACGATCGTGTCGATAAACGTTTGAGCGTTCTCGACCAGCTTCTCGGCGTCGAAACTCATCTTGCCCACAACGGCGTGGACGTTGCCACCGTCGTCGTTGCGGAAGTCAACCTTGCCGGCCGCGTAGTCCTTCACCGCCTGTGCGACGTCGGGCGTGACCGTGCCGGCCTTGGGCGAAGGCATCAACCCGCGCGGGCCGAGCACTCGGCCGAGCTTCGAGATGACCCGCATCATCGGCGGCTCAGCCACCGCCACGTCGAAGTCCATCCAGCCCTTTTCGATCTTGGCGACCAGTTCTTCACCGCCGGCCTCGATCGCGCCGGCTTCCTTGGCCGCGTCGACCTTGTCGTCCGAGCAGAAGGCCACGACGCGTTTCGTCTTGCCGATGCCGTGCGGCAGCGAGATCGAGCCGCGCACGAGCTGGTCCGCCTGACGCGCGTCGATACCCAGGTGCAGACACACCTCGACCGACTGGTCGAACTTGGTCTTCTTAAAGCTCTTGACCCGCGCCAGGGCGTCGGCGAGGGGGAGGGCCTCGGTCAGGCCTTCGATAGACTTGGCGTCAGCGCTGTAGCGCTTGCCCTGCTTCGGCATCGGTTGTCCTTTCGACGGGCGGCCGGGCAATGCCGGGCGCGTCTCCCACAACTTACGGCTCGTGGTAGGCCATTTACGATTTGCGATTGTTGATTTGCGATTGAGTGAAGCCTTTTGACCCCGTATCGAGGCAAATCGGCAATCGAAAATCGACAATCGGCAATACCTAGATCTCCCCGTCAACCGTGATGCCCATCGACCGCGCCGTGCCTGCGATGATGCGCATGTTGGCCTCAACGGAGTGGCCGCCCAGTTCCTTGTCCTTTTCCTCGGCGATGCTGCGCAACTGGTCGACGGTCACGCTGCCGACCTTGTCCTTGTTGGGCACGCCGGAACCCTTCTCGACGCCGGCCGCGTCTTTGAGCAGCACGGCCGCGGGCGGGCTCTTGACCTCGAAGTCGAACGAGCGGTCGTTGTAAACCGTAATGACGCAGCCGACCAGTTTGCCGTTCAGGTGGCGAGTCTTCTCGTTGAACTGCTGGATAAACTGGCCGGGGTTCACACCGTGCTGACCCAGCGCGGGGCCGATCGGCGGCGCAGGCGTTGCAGTGCCGCCGGGGGCCTGGATCTTGAACTGCGACGTAATGGGCTTCTTCGCCATGGTCTTGTCCCTTGTGCAAACCCAATCGGCTCGGACCATCGCACGGGCTCGTTCGGTCAAGCCCGCACCCCCGTGTGCGACATCCGCGTCGTGTTCGCCTGTCAGCCGAGCCGGCCTCAAGCGAGCGGCAAGTATAGCCACGCCTTCCCGGGAAAGCCAACGGCTCGATCGCCCCCAGATTCGAGGTATTCCGCCCCTTCTGGCCGGCGTCGCCCTCGCCGCCGCCCTGCTGCTCCTGCCCGCCTGCGATGGCGGTAACGACGACGACTCCGCCACAGCCGGCCCCACCGCCGATTGGCCCTGGCATGAGTCCGAGGAGGGCGGGTTCAAGGTCCGGATGCCCAATCAACCGACCGTCAACAGCGCGCCCTCGCCCGCCGGCCCTGGCACGTCGGCCCCAACCATTATCACCGCCGCGGCCGACGACGTGCTCTACCGCGTGACCTTCACCGACTTCGACGACGACCTAGTCCGCCCCAGCCGATCCGTCGCCATGCTCAACGCCGCACGCGACGAGACCGCCACGCAGGTCAACGGCCAAGTTGTGGACGAGCAAATTGTCGACCTGTCCGGCCACGCCGGCCGGGCCTACCGCATCGAGGCCGCCACCCAAAACGGACCGATCGCCATCGACACACGCATCTACCTGGTCGGCTCACGACTCATCCAGCAGTCGGTCGTCCGCGCCGCCGACGTCGAGGTCGACGACTTCGTCACTGGGTTTATGGGTTCGCTGCGCTTGATGGATTGATCCCACCCAAAGGTCACTCCCCCAACACCACACTCGCCCACGTCGCCGCCATCAGCGCGTGGCCGGCCATCGACGGGTGCACGCCGTCGCGGGCCCAGTATTCCGGCTTCTCGTGCTTGATCGCTTCGTCGAACATCGACTGAAACGGCACCCACAACACGCCCGCGCCCTTGGCGACGCGCGCGGCCGCCGCACGGCGGTGATCCATCTCCGGGAACCAGTTGTCCTTCACCGCGCCGCAGCGCAGCACGAACGGCTCGCACACGACGATCGTTGCCTTGGGCAACGCCTTCTTCGTCCTTTCGAGCAACGCCGCGTAGCCCTTTTCGTACGTCTCGACCGTGCCCTGGTATCGGCCGTTCAACTTGTGCCAGATGTCGTTGACACCGATCAGGATGCTCACGACGTCCGGCTTCAGGTCGACCGTGTCCTTCTGCCAACGCGCGTCGAGATCGGGCACCTTGTGGCCGCTGATGCCGCGGTTGTACACCTTTAGCTTCTTGTAAGGGTTCGACGCCAGCAGGTACGACCCGATCATGAACGCGTAGCCTCGGCCGAACGCCCCCGCGCTGTTCGGGCCGGTGTCGCGCTTGTTTCGGCCGGCGTCGGTGATCGAGTCGCCCTGAAGCAGGACGGTCGCGCCCTGTTTCAAACTGACTTTGCCGCCATGATGGTCGGCCACAGCGGTATTGAAGTCGGCCAACCAGCCCCCAGCAGCGGCCGCGCCGCCCAGGGCGAGCGTCGATTGAAGCAGCGTTCGGCGGGACGGTTTTATCGATGAGTCAGTCATTGCAGGTCTCCTACGTGGGCTTGCTCTTGTATCGTCAAAGGCGGAAACAACGGCAGACAGTGTAACGCATACCAAACCGCCAGCGCCCTCCATCATCCCGTCGCTCAACGGACGATGCGTCGACTGCGGTAAGATGCACGACCACACCGGGCGATGCACGCTGAACGACTACCACGGAGCGAATCGATGAAGACGCTGACGACCACGCTGGCCCTGCTGACCTGCCTGCACTACACAACCATCGACGCCCTCGCGGCAGAGGAAGCGACGGGCGTCGTCTTCCACGACGCCAACAACAACCGCAAATACGACTCAGGCGAAAAGACGTTGCCCGGCGTGCGCGTTTCCAACGGCAAGGAAATCGTCAAGACCGACGACGCCGGCCGATACCGCCTGCCCGTCGGGGACGACACGATCATCTTCGTCATCAAGCCGCGCGGCTGGCGCACGCCGCTGAGCGATCACAAACTGCCCCGGTTCTACTACATCCACAAGCCCAAAGGCTCGCCCAAGTCGAAATACCCCGGCGTCAAACCGACCGGCCCGCTGCCCAAGTCGATCGACTTCCCGCTCTACCCGCAGAACGAGCCGGACAAGTTCCGCGCGATCATGTTCGGCGACCCCCAGCCGCGCAACCAGAAGGAGATCGACTACATCGCCCACGACGTCGTGTCCGAACTGATCGGTGCCGACGCGTCGTTCGGCGTGACGCTTGGCGACATCATGTTCGACAACCTGTCGCTCTTTAAGTCGCTCAACGCAACCGTCGCGCTGATCGGCATCCCCTGGTACAACGTCATCGGCAACCACGACATCAACTTCGACGCCCCGAACGATGAACTGAGCGACGAAACATTCGAGAGCGTGTACGGCCCGTCGTACTACTCCTTCGACTACGGCCCGGTGCACTTCCTCGTGTTGGACGACGTGCAGTGGTACGTCCCCGAGCCGGGCAAGCGCGGCAAGTACCGCGGCGGCATCGGCCCCAAGCAACTGGCGTTCATTAAGAACGACCTGGCGATGATCCCCAACGATCAACTGGTCGTGCTCATGATGCACATCCCGATCATCGGCGTGCAGGACCGGCAGGACCTGTACCGGCTCATCGAGAAGCGGCCGTTCACCATGTCGATCTCCGGCCACACGCACGACCACCGGCACGTCTACATCAAGAAGAAGGACGGCTGGAACGGGCCGATGCCGCACCACCACGTCATCAACGTGACCGTCAGCGGCAGTTGGTGGTCGGGCAAGCCGGACGAGCGCGGCATCCCGCACGCGACGATGGGCGACGGCGCGCCCAACGGCTACTCCATCATCACGTTCGACGGCCAGAAGTATTCGATCGACTTCAAAGCGGCGGGCAAACCGGCCAGCTACCAGATGAACATCACCGCACCCAACGTCGTGAACAAAACCGACGCCGCCAAGACCACCGTGTACGCCAACGTGTTCAACGGCTCGGAGCACACCAACGTCGAGCTGCGCGTCGTCGGCCAAACCGACTGGTCGCCGATGACCCGAACGGTGTCCGTCGACCCGGCTTACAAGGCGCTGTCCGAGGCGGAGAAGGCCAACCCCAACCCCAAGTACCGCCCCATGTCCGGCGCGAAGGCGTCAGGCCATCTTTGGAAACTGACCTTGCCGAAGGTCAATCGGATAGGCACACACCTGATCCACATCCGCGCCAAACTCGGTAATGGCAAGACGGTCGAGGGACACCGCATCATCCGCATTCAATGAGATCTCACTTGTGGCCTTGTTATGCGTGCCACACTTTGGCTCGGCAAAGTGTGTCGTGCGGCCTGCGATGATCCGGCCGCTCACGGTCCTTTGAGCCCGCCCACTCATCCCGCACACTTTGCAAAGCCAAAGTGTGGCACCCTGAACCCGCCACTCCATGACTTGAGGCGCACCACCTGCTGCCTTCCGCGTGTGCTGTACACCATCTCCAATGAACAAACCCCTGCACATTGCCGGGACTTGTCAATTGAACATGGATTGTCGAACGTCGCTCACGCCCGCCCGTAGATGTATTCCTGCAGGAAGTGGTTGGCCTTCTTCTCCGCTTCGAGCATGTGGGCGTTCAGGTCGCCGATCGAGATCAGGCCGAGCAGGTGGCGTTCGTCGTCGATGATGGGCAGGTGACGGACGCGGCGTTCCATCATCACGCGACGAGCTTCATCGATCGTGATCTCAAACGGCGCGGTGGCGATCAGCTTGGTCATGACCTCGGCGACGTTTACCTTCTCCGGGTCACGTTTGGCGGCGACGATCCGCGTGAGGATGTCACGCTCGGTGAACATGCCGACGACCTTACCCTCTTCGATGACGGGCAGGCCGCCAATCTTGTGTTCGTTCATGAGCAGCGCCGCGTAGAGCACGGTTGCCGAAGGGCCAACTGTGATGACCTCGCTGCCCTTCTGCGCGAGAATGTCTTTGACTGCCGCCATATGCGGTTCCTTTCCGAAGTGCTTTCCGACTAGACCTGCGTGAGTCGCAGCCCCGACGACCGAGTGGCCGATGAGATACCTGCAACCATTATAACGGGCCACAAGCCCGGTTTCAAGGTTCAACGACTGTTTCCGCGTCGCACGACAACCACATAACACAAGGCAACCACCGTTCTTATGACCAAGGCCACCCAACACCTACGAATGCCAGCAGGCTCCCGACCACGCGGCAGGTCGTTACAATCAACCGGCGACTTGAGACTCAGGACCCGACCGATGCGCGCCCGCACCTCGTTCTTCGCTCTTACTGCTCTGTGCGCGACCGTTCTGACCAACGCCGCCGTGCGGGCGGCGGGCGAAGAGCCCCAACTCTGGTCGCTTCAACCCGTCCGCCAACCCGAACCGCCCGCGGTCAAAGACACCGGCTGGCCGATCAACCCGATCGACCGCTTCGTCCTCCGTCGGTTGGAGTCGCGCGGCCTGAAGCCGTCCGGGTCGGCCGACCAAACCACGCTTATTCGCCGCCTCACCTTCGACCTGATCGGCCTGCCGCCCACGCCGGCCGAGGTTGACGCGTTCGTGAACGACAAAGACCCGCGTGCCTACGACAGACTCGTCGATCGCCTGCTCGCGTCGCCGCACTACGGCGAACGGTGGGCACGCCACTGGCTCGACTGTGCACGGTTCAGCGAAAGCCAGGGCTTCGAGCGCGACAAGCTGCGACCCAACGCCTGGCACTACCGCGACTACGTCATCCGCGCGTTCAATGAGAACAAGCCCTACGACCGGTTTATCATCGAGCAGATCGCCGGCGACGCGCTGACGCCCGTCACGGCCGACGGCATCGTCGCGACGGCGCTGCTCGTCTGCGGCGCGTACGACGAGGTCGGCGCAGGCCAACAGTCCGCCGTGATGAAAGCCCGCGTGCGCGAAGAAGAGCTGGAAGACATCGTCAGCGTCGTGTCGCAGACGTTCCTCGGCATGACCGCCAACTGCGCCCGCTGCCACGACCACAAGTTCGCGCCCATCTCGCAGGTCGACTATTTCCGGATCAAGAGCGTGTTCGAGGGCGTGCGTCACGGCGAACGCAAGATCGTGGACGCGGCCGCCTCGAAGCGACACGCCGCGACAATCGCCAAGCTCAACGCGCAACTCAAGCCGTTGCAGGACCGCCTCGCCGCGTTGAACAAGACTGCCACGCAACGTGTTTTGGCCAAGCAAACACCGGACAAACCCGAGACCGACAGGCCGCTCGGCCCCAGGCCGTTCGCGCACTGGTCGTTTGAGAACGGCTCGACCCGCGACACCGTCGGCCAAGTGCACGGCGAATTGAAGGGCGGCGCGAAGATCGAGTCCGGCCGACTCGTGTTGAACGGCTCGTCCGCGTTCTTCCAGACATCGCCGCTATCGAAAGACATCCGCGAGAAAACACTCGAAGCGTGGGTCGTGCTGCCCACACTCAATCAGGGCGGCGGCGGCGCGATCACATTGGAGTCCGGCAACGGCGTGACGTTCGACTCGATCGTGTACGGCGAACGCCAGCCGCGCAAATGGATGGCCGGCAGCGATTTCTTCCGACGCACCAACGACCTGACCGCCCCGCAGGAATCGACACAAGGCAGTCAGCCAAACGACGCGGTCCACATGGCCATCGTCTACGGGCCGGACAATGCGATCACGGTGTATCGCAACGGTCAACCCTACGCGGCGACCTACAAAAAACACCAGTTGCAGTCGTACAAAGCCGGCGATGCGCGCGTGTTACTCGGCAAGCGACACACCGGCTCGGCACGGTCCCATTTGAACGGCCAGATCCTTAGTGCTTCGTTGTATGACCGGCCTCTCTCGGCCGGCGAGGTGCAAGCGTCGTACAAGTCGGCCGGCCGATTCCTGCACGTCTACCCTGCCGACTTGCTCGCCGCCCTGACGCCACAAGAACAAGCCGAACACAAACGGCTCACCGAGCGGGTCGCCAAACTCGCTCAACAGTTGCAGGCCGTTCCGTCGCCGCAACCGTTCACGTCGTACACCGGTGTGCGTCGCCAACCGCCGCCAACCCGCCTGCTCGACCGCGGCGACGTCACCAAGCCGCGGCAGGTCGTGTCGCCGGGCGCGATGTCGGTCATCGGTCAGCCCACGCCCGACTTCAAACTCAAGCCCGACGCGCCCGAGGCGCAGCGTCGGCTGGCGCTCGCCAGGTGGATCGCGCACCACGACAACCCGCTGACCGCCCGCGTCATGGTCAACCGCGTTTGGCATTACCACTTCGGCCGCGGCATCGTCGCGACGCCCAACGACTTCGGCGAGTCCGGCGCTAAACCGACACACCCGCAGTTGCTCGACTGGTTGGCCGCACACTTCGTCGAATCGGGATGGGACGTCAAAGCGCTGCACAAGCTGATCGTCACGTCGGCTGCCTACCGCCAATCGTCCGATCACAACGACCACGCCATGCAGGTCGACGCCGGCAACACACTCGTTTGGCGGTTCAAACCGCGGCGACTCGAAGGCGAGGCCGTGCGCGACGCCGTGCTCTCCGTGTCAGGCCTGCTCAACAAGCAGATGGGCGGGCCAAGTTTCAGACCGTTCGACGTCGTCGTCAACAACACGCACTTTTATCACGTCAAGGACAAGCCCGGCCCTCAGTTCGACCGTCGGACGATCTACCGCATCAACGTCAGCTCCGGCAAAGACCCGCTGCTCGACGTGCTCGACTGCCCCGACCCGTCCGTCAAAGCGCCACTCCGCCGTTCCACGACCACGCCGCGTGCGTCGCTTATGTTGATGAACGGCCCGTTCATGCAACGCCAGTTCAAGGCCTTTGCCAAACGCGTGACCGACGAGGCCAACGGCGATCAGGCCAAGGCGGTCGACCTGGCGTTCCGCTACGCGATCGCTCGCCGACCGACGGATATGGAACGCAGGACGATCAACGCGTTTCTCGAACGCGAGTCGTTCGAGCACCTCTGTTGGGTGATCCTGAACATGACGGAGTTTGTCTATGTCCGTTGACCTGCAAGACAACGCGACGCCGTCGCGGCGCGACGTGCTGGCCGGCGCGGGCGGGCTGGGCGCGGTCGCATCGGGTTGGCTGTTGCATCGCGACGCCGTTGCCGCCGCGCCGTCGAATACGCAAGCCCCCCACTTCCCCGCGCGAGCCAAGCGCATCGTGCAGATCTTCTGCTGTGGCGGCGTGAGCCATCTCGATACCTTTGATCACAAGCCCGAGTTGGCCAAACTGCACGGCAAGGAACTGACCAACAAGGGCAAACTCGACCCGTTCTTCGGCCGACCGGGTCGGTTGATGAAAAGCCCGTTCGCGTTCAAGCGGCACGGTCGAAGCGGGCAATGGGTCAGCGACCTGCTGCCCAACCTGGCGACCTGCGTCGACGACATCTGCTTTATCAAGTCGATGGTCGCGAAGAACAACAACCACACGCCCGCGACGTTTGCGGCCAACAGCGGCTTCACGATGAACGGGTTCCCGTCGATGGGCTCCTGGCTGAGCTACGGCCTGGGCAACGTCGTCGACGAGTTGCCCGCGTTTGTCGTGTTGCCCGACCCGCGCGGGCTGCCGGCCGGCGGGTCGATCAACTGGACGGCCGGCTTCCTGCCGGCTGCGCACCAGGGCACGGCGTTCGCCACGAAGCAAGGCCAGGCGCCGATCGCCGCGTTGAACACGCCCACGTCGATCAAGCCCGGTACACGCAAAGCGTCCTTCGCCTTGTTGCAGCGCATGAACCTGCAGTTCGCCGACGCGCATCGCGGCGACAGCTCGATCGCCGCCCGCGTCCGGGCGTACGAGCTGGCGGCGCGGATGCAACTGAGCGTGCCGGCCGTCGTCGACCTGTCCAAAGAATCCAAAGACACGCGCGACCTGTACGGCGTGGACGACCCGGCCAACGAAGGGTTCGGCCGAAACTGCCTGCTCGCCCGCCGGCTGCTCGAACGTGGCGTCCGATTCGTCCAACTCTTCAACGGCGGCGCGTTCGGCAAGGTCAAGGGACGACGCATCAATTGGGACGGCCACGAGGACGTCATCTCGAATCACAAGTACCAGTCGCAGGTCATGGATCGACCTGTCGCGGGCCTGCTCAAAGACCTGAAGCGTCGCGGCATGCTCGACGACACGCTCGTCGTTTGGTCGACCGAATTCGGCAGAACGCCGATCACACAGGGCGTCGGCTCGACGGGGCGCGACCATCACCAACACGCGTACACCTGCTGGTTGGCCGGCGCGGGCGTCAAGGGCGGGCACACGCACGGCGCGTCGGACGAGGTCGGCTACTTCGCGGCCGAGTCGCCAGTGACGACGTACGACTTCCACGCGACGGTCCTGCACCTGCTCGGTCTCGACCACGAACGGCTGACCTACTACCACAACGGCATCATGCGACGACTGACCGACGTGCATGGGCACGTCGTGGGCGAGGTCTTGACATGAAGCACGTGTTGATCCTGTCATGCGACTAGTCACCCTGAGCGCCGGCGTCGGCTGGCACGTGGCCGACCTGCGCCGCGCAGCCGAGGCGCGCGGACACCAGTTCCACGTCGCGAGTTGGACCGACCTGAACGGGCATGTCGGCGAAAAAAGCGCGGCTGTCCGAAGTGGTGAATGCAACCTCGATTCTGCCGACGCCGTGCTGCTGCGCACGATGCCGCGCGGCTCACTGGAACAGATCATCTTCAGGATGGACGTTCTGCGCGCGCTGGCGTCGCGCCATGTGACCGTGCTCAACCCGGCGCAAGCGGCGGAAGTCGCGATCGACAAATACCTGGCTCTGCAACGGATGGCCGAGTGTGGGCTGCCCGTGTCGGAGACGATCGCATGCGAGACCGTCGAATCCGCGTTGCGCGCGTACAGCGTGTTGGGTGGCGACGTGGTGGTGAAACCGCTATTCGGTTCGGAAGGCGTCGGTGTGGAGCGACTGACCAGCGGCTTCGATGCACGACGACACTTCCAGGCCGTCGTCGAACAAGGCGGTGTCGTTTACCTGCAACGGTTTATCGATCACCCCGAAGGCGACCTGCGTGTGTTCGTCCTGGACGGGCGCGTGCTTGCCTCGATGCGCCGACGACCCGCCCCCGGCCAGTGGCGGAGCAACGTGACGCGCGGCGGCGTGGGCGAGGCGTGTGTCGCGGACGACGCGTGCCGGTCGTTGGCGGTCGCCGCGGCCGAGGCTTGCGGCGCGATCGTCGCCGGTGTCGACATTCTCGTGAAAGCGGACGGTGAGCCGAACGTGGTCGAAGTCAACGCCGTGCCGGGCTGGCGGGAGCTTGCGCGCGTCACGGGCATCGACGTAGCTGACGCGACCATCGCCTACCTGGAGCGGGCCGTGCGGCGCGGCTTGTCGAACGATGCCGCGTGAATCCGCAAACACATCGTCCGACACGCCGCCGATGTCGCCGGGGCCATGCGCGTTGCGTGCCTGCATGGCCGAGGTGCTGGCCCCCAAGGCGGGGAACGTTCACCCCCGGGCCGAGTTTGACGATTCCACATGGTCGGACTTTGTCGTCAGCGCGATGGTGACCGCGCCGATACTCGACCGCGCCGCGGAACTTGGCGTCGGAACAACCGTTCTTGAATGTGTGCGCGCGACGCGCGAAGCCGTGGGTCACAACACAAACCTGGGTATCGTCCTGCTACTGTCGCCCTTGTGCGCCGCAAGTCCCGCATGCGAAGGCGGGATATCACCCGTCGAACTGCACGACCGGCTCGACTCTGTGCTCATGGCGACGACACAAGCCGACGCCGAGGCCGTGTACGAAGCGATCCGCCTGGCCAATCCGGGCGGCCTCGGCTCCGCGACCGAGCAGGATGTGGCGAACATACCGACGGTTTCGCTGATCGACGCGATGCGGCTCGCAGCCAACCGTGACACGATCGCGGCGCTGTATGTCAGTGGCTTCGCCGGCGTGTTCGATCACGTCGTCCGCGACCTGACGTCAGCGCAACAAGGCGAAGATCCGTCGCTCGACGCGGCGATCGTATTCGCGCACCTGCGACAGATGAGTCGAACGCCTGATTCGCTGATCGCACGCAAGTGCGGTGTCGAAGTCGCCCGCGAGACGCAACGCCGGGCCAGCGACGTGTTGGGGAACGGTTGGCCGACGACGTCACAGAGTCAGCAGTCATTCAACCAACTTGATGACTGGCTACGAGCCGACGGGCGACGCCGCAACCCCGGCACGAGCGCCGACCTCGTCGCAGCCGGCCTGTTTGTCGCGTTCCGCAGCGGCCTGATCCGCCTGCCCGCACGGTGGGACTCGCCGTTATCATCCGAACCATGCG
>JANQSF010000046.1 GCA_028284155.1 Phycisphaeraceae bacterium | reverse complement strand
GCCTTCTTGACCTGCTCCTTCGGCTTGGCCGGCTGCTTGGCCTGCGGCTTCTTCGCCTCGGCCGGCGCCTTTTCGGGCTGCTTGGCCGGTTCGTCGGCCGGCTTCTTCGCGTCGTCGTCCGCGAGGGCGGCGGTCGAGCCGAGCAACATGCTGAAAGTCAGGGCGATGGCTGTGAGATAGCGCGTCCACTTTTCCATTCGGATGATCCTTTCACATGCGGGCGTAACGGGCGGCGGGCCGGGTTCGGCCGTGGCGCGGGACCATTGTAAGCGGACACGGCGCACAGGGGCCTCATCGGCCGAATAACCAGGCCGGATGAGGCGGGGTGTGCGGTTTGGCGCGATTGGGATGGTTAATCCCAACCCAAAAAAGCCGGGCCAATGAATTGGCCCGGCCGGGGGTGTTTGGGGGTGCAACGGGTCGCGTTGGCCGCGGTCAGCCGACCTGCTGCGTCTCGACCGCCAACTCTTCTTCTTCGTCCCACGTGCCATCGACGAAGCCTTCGAGCTTGCGGGCGCGGACGGGGTGTTGCAGCTTACGCAACGCCTTCGCTTCGACCTGCCGGACGCGCTCGCGGGTGACCTTGAAGATTCGGCCGACCTCCTCGAGCGTGTAAGTGTACCCGTCGCCGATGCCGTAGCGGAGCTTGATGATCTCGCGCTCGCGGTAGGTCAGCGTCTTGAGTACCTGATCGATTCGGCCGCGGAGCATGTCGTGCGCTGCGGTCTCGGTCGGGTTGGCGGCGGACTCGTCTTCGATGAAGTCGCCGAAGTAGGAGTCTTCAGACTCGCCGACCGGCCGATCGAGGCTGATCGGGTGTCGGCTGATCTTCATGACGCGGCGCACTTCCGCGGGCGGCATGTCGGCGGCCTCGCCGATTTCCTCGGTCGTGGGTTCGCGGCCGAACTTCTGGAGCAGGTCTTTGGCGATGTTGCGCAGCCGACTCATCGTTTCGATCATGTGCACGGGGATGCGGATCGTGCGGGCGTGGTCGGCGATGGCGCGGGTGATGGCCTGGCGGATCCACCACGTCGCGTACGTGCTGAACTTGTAACCGCGCTTGTACTCGTACTTGTCCACCGCGCGCATCAGGCCGGTGTTGCCTTCCTGAATGATGTCGAGGAACGACAGGCCGCGGTTGCGGTACTTCTTGGCAATCGACACAACCAGCCGCAGGTTGCCGCCGGACAGGTCGCGCTTGGCCTGCTCGTATTCATCGAAAACGCAGGTGATGTCGGCGACGCGGTCGACCAGCTCTTCCGGCTCTTCCAGCACGAGCGAGCGCAGGCCTGACAACTCCTCGCGCATCACCAGCAGGTCGTCGGGGTCGTACCGGTCGGGGTATTTCTTGGAGCGTTCAAGCTCTCGGCCGATCTCGTTCATCTTGTCGCGGATCGAGCGGAGCTTTTTGAGAAGCGGTTGGATGCGGCTGGTGCGGAGGCTCAGTTCCTCGATGAGCGTCGCCATCTTGCGGCGGCGGCGTTTCATGCGGTTCTTGATGTCTTCGCGTTCAGCCTTGCGCGTGCGCTGCGTGTCGAGCGTGTCCCAGTCTTCGGCGTTCAGGGCGAGCAGACGTTTGACGGTTTTGATGTTGCCGGGGATGCGTGCGGCGATTTTCTGCTTGGCGTTTTCCTCGGCTGTCGAGATCTTCATCGTCCGGTCGAAGGGCAGGTCGCCGGCGTGAACCATTTCGAGGATTTCGACCGCGGCTTGCACGGCGTAGTCGCACTCGAGCACCTTGCGGCGGAAGATCATGCGGGTCGTTTCAATCTTCTTCGCAAGGCGGATCTCTTCGTCGCGGGTGAGCAGGCTGATCTCACCCATCTGGGTCAGGTACATGCGGACGGGGTCGTCGATCCGTTTGGTGGTGACTTCCTGAAGGGCTTGGGCGAGGTCGGCGCGGAGTTCTTCTTCGCTCGGGCCACCGTCGGTCTTGTCTTTCTCCGTCGACTCGGGCGCGGCCGCGGCGCTCTGGCCGTTGCCGTTGCCGTTTCCATTGCCGTTGGCCGGCGCGTCGTGCGCGGGGTTGCGAACATCGACGAGCTGGATATTCAACCCATCGAACTGCACGAGCAACTGGTCGAGGCGTTCGGGGTCGACCAACTCATCGGGCAGGCAGGTGTTCAGCTCTTCATAAGTGATGTAGCCGCGCTGCTTGCCGCTGTGGATGAGTTCCGCCAACGCCGGATGCAACTGTTCTGCGATCAAGGTACGACCCCTTCTGGTCAGCCCGGGCGCCGCCGCATCCGTGTGGCGGGTCCGTGATCCTCTTTGCCCTGCGCCGGCGGTCCATCGACGGCGACGTCCGAACAACTTTGCTCATCCACTTCCACTGCCATGCGCCGTCGGCACGCGCCCGATGCGCAGTGGCGACGGGTTCGTCAAGCAGTGCTCAGAAAACGTCTTGAGCAGCCGCTCGGTCTCGTCCGGTTCCAGGTTTTCGTCGGCCTGCTCGGCCCCACTGAGTTTGTCCCGACCCGCTTCGACTTCACGGTCGCGATGGTAGGCGGCGACGGCCTCGGCGGCCCCGGTGACATAGTCACGCAAACGCTCAGGCTCGCCGTCGGTGGCGCGATCGGCCTCGGCCTCTACGTCGAACAGCCAGGCGGTCAGGTCGTCTCGGCCGGCCTCCGCCAGGTCGGCGGCCAAGGCCGCCAGTGTCAGCGGCGCGTCCTCTGCGAATCGGTGGACCAACATCTCAAACAATGTTTGGCCGGCGTCCGTCGCCAGGTCACATGGGGCGATCGCTTCCTCCAGCGCCCGGCCGTCCCGTAATTCGAGTTGAAACAGCTTCGGCTCGCGCATCAGCCCGCCGATGATGAACCGCTCGGCGTTGCGAATCTTGCGCGGCGCGTTCACAACAACGGGCTTCGGCTGGGCCGGCGTCGCGTCCGGCTGGTCGTTCGCCTGCGGAGCGGCGTAGTTCCGCTGCGGCCGATTGAATCGCTTGAGTTGTTGTTCGATCTGCTTCTGGTTGAGCGGCAGCAATTCGGTGAGCCGTTCGATCACCAGCGAGCGGCGCAGGTCGTCGATGCGGTCGAGGCCGAGGTCGGACAGTTTGCGCAGGTACGCCTCGATGACGCGCTGTCGGCCGGTCATCGTTGATGCCGACTCGAACTCGCCGCGGACGCGTTCGAACTGGTAGGCCATCGCGTCGTCGGCATGGTCGATCGCCTGCCGCCATTCGTCGAGGCCGTCCGGCTCGGCCAACAGGTCGGCCGGGTCCTGCCCGCCGGGCAGCACGGCGACGTGGACGTCTAGCTGCTCGGTCATGAACACTTCAATCGCGCGGTCGGCCGCTTTCTGCCCCGCTTCGTCGCCGTCGAAAATCAGCACGACCTTCTCGGCAAACTTGGCTAACTCCTTGGCGTGTTGCGCGGTCAGCGCCGTGCCGAGCGTCGCGACGACGTTGCATTGCTCGGCCTGATGGCAGGCAATGACGTCGGTGTAGCCTTCGACGATCACGACCGTGTGCGTGTCAATGATCGCCTGCTTGGCCAAGTGCAGGCCGTACAGCGTGGCCGACTTGTTGAAGAGCACCGACTCGGGGCTGTTGAGGTACTTCGCGTCGCTCTTGTCCTGCCGGGTCGAGCCTTCGAGGATGCGCCCGCCGAACGCGATCGGCTTCCCGAGCGCGTCGCAGATGGGGAAGATCAAGCGGTGGCGGAGCCGGTCGTAGTGCTCGCCGCCGCGCTGACTCTTGGCGACAAGGCCGGCCAACTCGAAGTCGGCGACCTGCCAACCCTTGACGCGCACGGCGTTGGCCAGCGCGCCCCACTCGTCCGGCGCGTAGCCGATGCCGAACGCTTCGACGATGTCGTCGGTCATGCCGCGCTGCGCGACGTAGCCGCGCGCGGTTCGGCCGACCTCGGCGTCACAGAACTGCGCATTAAAAAAGCGCATCGCTTTGACGTTCGCGTCGCCGATGCGCTGTCGTTCGCTTTTCGTCTCTTGCGATTGGCCGCCGAAGTTGCGGCCGCGCTTCAGTTCGATCCCCGCGCGTTCCGCCAAGTGCTCCAACGCCTCGGGGAACGTCATCTTGTGGTACTTCATCATCCACGAGAAGACGTCGCCGCCCGTGCCGCATGCGAAGCACTTGAAGATCTGCTTCTGCTGGCTGACGTGCATCGACGGTTTTTTGTCGTCGTGGAAGGGGCACAGCGCGACGAATTCCTTGCCCTTGGGGCGGAGCGCCAACTGCTCGCCCACGAGTTGGACGAGGTCGCTCGCCTGTTGGACGAGGTGTTTTTGATCGTCGCGTAGACCGGCCATAGGCATCGGATTCCGCAAAGGCGTGGACGCAGCACGACATAACCCGACTGGCCGTGTGTGCGGCGTCTTTCCCGCTTGGTTGTCCTACCCACTTGGTTGCCCGACATCCGGGCCTGGAAGGGTCGCTGTGGTCAATCCGGCCGCATCGTCGAGGCGTTGGCCGCTGATTGTTGACCCTCAAATGGAGGCGCTGCCCTGCACCCAATTTCCTGCCTCTAAAAAGTAGCAGCGCAACCCCCAACGTCAATCATTTGGGACGATTTTTCCTGCGGTAACGGTCAGATAGGACAGGAATTGCGGGTTATCGGGCGGGTCGAGGGCCGAATCGTTCGACCGGGCAAAAAACAAGCCCACGGATTGGAATCCGTGGGCTGCTTGAAGTCGTTTCATTTTGCCGTCGATCACCCGCCGTCTTCGTCCGGCCGGTAGGCATATTTCCGCTTGAGCGGCTTGACGACCAGGCCCATCTTGATCGCCTTGGCCGAGGCCTTGACGCGCGTCGGCTTGCCGTCGATCACGCAGGTCACCGTCTGGATATTGGGGCGGAATTTCCGCTTGGTCTTGCCCGTCACCTTCGTACCGACACCGCCGAGGTACTTGGCTTTACCACGGTGGGTATACGTGCGACCCGAGGAGGTTTTTCGGCCGGTGAAATGGCAGACACGTGGCATGGCGTGTGACCCTTAGCGTCGGTGGGTGGGCTGGAATCGCCCCGCAATCGGCCTACCGAGGCCCATTCGGGGCCGCCATTCTAGCGCCGAGTGCGGCGATTGCAAGCGGTTAACCCGAGTCGACCGGAATGACCGATATTATCCGGGCCGACCACCGCGGTATCGTCGGCCTGATTCAAGCAGACCTTGGTGGCTCACGGCCGCGACCCCCCACTTCGCCCCGGCCGACACCCCCGGTTTGCCCACAGCGTGCCCCGACGCCGCCCAGGGAAGCGGGCGGTTCAAACCCTCATGGACGAGGTCAACATGGTCACACGTCGTTCCGGACCCCCGCCCTTCGAAGTGATGCGCCGGCAACTGTCGGACGAGGCTGAGGAAACCCAGCCGCCGCCCATGGTGCCGCAGCCGCGACCCAAGCGCAAACGCCGCAAACCGGATCAGCCCCGACGCCCGCTCGTCCAGGCCCCGCCGGTCGAAACGACCCACGAGACAGGGGATGAACCGGAGCCGGCCTGGAAGGCCTGGCTGCGTCGGCCGCTGGTCTTCAGCGCCCCGGCAGGCATGCTCGTGGCGGCGGGCGTGGTCGTCCTGTTCACGGTCACGCTGGCCTACGTCATTGGGCGTTCGAGTTCGACTGACCCGGCGCCGGCCAACGCGGCACTCGGGGGCCATGACCCGTCGAGCGACGTCCGTGACGTACCAGTCATTCCCCCACCAGCGGGCAACGGGCAAGGCGGTAACGGTCGCAGCGGCTACGCCCCACCGAGTCACACGCCCCCCGGGCCGCAAGCCGCCGCCAGCGTTTCCAACGGCCCGGACCCGCGCACCGAAGGCCACAACTACTTCGCCCTGGCCTACTGCCCGCAGGACGAGGCCAGCCGACTGGTCGAGTTTCTTGCCGGGCAGGGAGTTGAAGCGATCGCTCTACGCGCCAATAATCGGAGCCAGTTTCAGGTCTACGCCCTGCGTGGTTTCCCGCCGGGGCAGGTCAGTTCTTCGCAGCGGACGGCGTACCAAAACCGGCTGAAGAAAGCCGGCCGAGCGTGGCGCGAGCACCGCAACGGCGGGTCCGACCTTTCCGACCTGTATCTGGAAAAGTACACCGGTCGCCCGATCGACCGCATGATCGCCATGACCTCCCGTTAGGACCGATCGCCATGAGCCTCGACCGCAGCCTCAAATCCGGCAGTGGCCTCGCCAAGCACCGCAACGTCTTGACCCGCGCTGAGCGGATCGAACGACTCGCCGCCAAGGGCAACTTCGACCCGGCAGACGGCGACCCGCTGGGCCTGGTCAAAGTCGCCAACCGCAAGCTGGTTACCGGCAAGACCAAGAAGAAGGGCAAGGCTGAAGAGGCGGCTGAAGGCGATGCCCCCGCTGCCGCGGCCGAGTGACCAGCGGCGCGTCCGATCGTGAACAAAACCATCCAGCCCCGGCTTCGGCCGGGGTTTTTTTTTGCGGAGATGATCGCAACAACACCACGACATGGATGGGAGAAGCCGGGTCTTTCCGCAGAACCGGATCGGGGACAAAGTTGCGCGAGAGATCCGGGTCTTCGGAAAGACCCGGCTTAGGAATCTGTTTCAAGACCGAGCGGCGGGCATGCCCATCGACCCCCAATCGACAATCGGCGATCGACAATCGACAATGGATTCCATGTTCAACCCCGACCGATTCATCGCCGACCGCGCCCGCGCGATCGACGCCTCGGGCATCCGGCGCGTCTTCGACCTGGCGGCGCAACTCGACAACCCGATCAACCTGTCGATCGGCCTGCCCGACTTCGACGTACCCGACCCGGTGAAGGACGCGGCGATCGAAGCGATCCGCGCCGGGCGGAACCGATACACCGTCACGCAAGGCACAGCCGAGTTGCAACAGCGGGTCGGGCGACTCGTTGCTGGACAACTGCCGAACTGGACGCCGGCCGGCACAGATCAACCCAACGGCTACGGCACGCTGATCACGTCCGGCGTGTCCGGCGGCCTGCTGCTGACCCTGCTGGCGACGGTCGGGCCCGGCGACGAGGTGATCATCGGCGACCCCTACTTCGTCATGTACAAGCACCTGGTCACGCTCGCCGGCGCGACGCCCGTTTACGTCGACACCTACCCCGACTTTCAACTCACCGCCGAGCGCGTCGAGCCGCACATCACCGAACGAACGAAGCTGGTCATGTTCAACTCGCCAAGCAACCCCACCGGTGTCGTCGCCCCAACAGACACCTGTCGCGAGATGGTCGAACTAGCGGACCGGCACGGCGTGTTGATCGTTTCGGACGAGATTTACGACGAATTCTGTCACGTCAAAGCCGAGCCTCCGACGGGCGGCACGCCGCGCTGCCCGACGCCCGGGTGGTACAGCGACCGGCTACTCGTGCTGCGAGGCTTTTCGAAAACGTACGGCATGACCGGGTGGCGGCTGGGCTACGCGATCGGGCCGAAGCCAATCATCGATGAGATGACCAAACTCCAGCAGTACACGTTCGTCTGCGCCCCGTCGATGGTGCAGTCGGCCGGCGTCGTCGCGCTCGACATCGACATGAGCGAACACGTCGCCGCGTACAGCCGCAAACGCGACCGCGTCGTCGAACGGCTCAGCGACGCGTTCAGCCTGACACCGCCCGGCGGCGCGTTCTACGCGTTCGTCCGCGTGCCCGATCGACTTGACCAGACCGGCACGCAGTTCGTCGAAAAGGCGATCGAACGCGGCGTGCTGATCATCCCCGGGTCCGTTTTCAGCAATCGCGACACCCACTTCCGCCTCAGCTACGCCTGCGATGATGAAACACTCGACCGCGGGCTGGACGTGCTCATCGACCTGGCGAGCTAACCCCGCGAGCCGGGCCGTGTCGGCCCGGAACTCCGAATCAATCTCACAACCCGTGCTTCACGACTTGGCTTTCTCGTTGAGTCGTTCCTCGGCCTTGTGGTACCACTCCATCGCCGCCCAGTAGTCGTGGTATCGTTTGGCCACCGCTTTGCGTTCAGCCTCGCCCGCCGCCGGGTCGAAGTCAAATTCGATGCCGAGGATCTTGCCGGTCGATTGCTGCGCGACGAGCCGGACGCGCGGCTGGTCGTCTTTCTCCATCGCTTCGAGTAGTTTGGGCACGGCCTTCCAAGCCTTTTGTCGCGCGACCTCGCGCGCGGCCTGGATGCGCAGCGACGGTTCCGCGTCGTTGCGCAGCACGCCCGTCACCGTCTCGATATCCAACTCGCCTGTCTTCCTCCAACTCACGAACGCGGCCTCGCGCACCGGCGTCTTCTGCGACCGCTCGATCACGGCTTTGTAGATCTCGCCAAATCGGTCCGGCTGAAAACGCGGCAACAGGCCGAGCGCCACACGCACGTCTTCCGACGGCGCGGCGTCGAGTTCGGAGACGAATCGGCCGAGGTCGGCCACCGCCTCGTCGTCCAACGGGATCGGGCTTTGCACACCGCCCGTAGGCCAAAAGGCGCGCGTGAGCAACGCCACCGAGACAGCCACACACAGGAAGATCAAGACCCACCGGCGGTTCATGGTCGGCTTCCCTGATCGAGTGAGCCCCATTGGCGGGATGTGTGACGTGCGCTGGGCGGCCTCATGGTTGGACTTACGGCTCCCACTCGCGAAGACGTACCTCCTCGAAGGCCGGGTCGAGCAGTTCCGGGTCGCGCGCCATCACCGCGCCGCTCGTCGTCAACACGTTGACCCGGTCGTTGGGGTGTCGGCCGAACGTCAACATGTCCGTCACTTCGTCGCGGTAGTCGTTCCAATCATCACCCAGAACGGGGTCGGGCAGCACGGCCGTCTTCTCGTAGTCGATCATCAGGATCTTGTCGCCCTCGATACGGCCGACGTGCGTGTTCATGCCATAACTGGCCACGCCCGTCTCCAGCCGCAGCGGGCCGTACCAGCTCCATTGCAACTCGCCGTTGTTCGTCTCGTTGGGAAAGACGTTCTCTTTCTCTTCGGTGTGCGCCAACCAGAACCGGCCGCCCGACGCCTTCTTGGACGACAACAGGATGCTGCCGTCAGGCTGAAACTCAAGCTTGATCTGCACGTCGTTGAAATCTTTGTCGCCGCCGGGCTGACCGCCCGCCGTGATGACGTCCTCCGTGACCAGCCACAACGTCGTGCCGCCGTCGTCCTGGTAACCGCCCATCTGTTCGTACTCACCGCCCGGCAGCCAAAAGCCACGCCAAGCGCCGTCGTTGTCGCCGTACAGCGAGATCAGTTCGTCGTACTGCGTCTGTGACAATTTGCGGTGCAACGGCCCAGCCTGCATGTTGTACCAACCGGAGATGTTGTTCGGCCAACCGCTGCCCCGCCCAGCCCAGTATTGGCCAACCAGCCCGCCGCCGCCGAGCTGGTCGTCTTCCGGACACACAACCGTCTTCTGCTCGTCGCTCATGAAGTCGAGCAGCGTGAGCGGCCAGGCCGGCGCTTCGAGGATCTCACCGGAGCGACTCAACGTCGCCGACTGTTTGAACGACCCATACGCCTGCACGATCTGGTGGAGATTCGACTTGCAGATCGCATCGCGAGCCGCGCGGCGCGACTGCGACAAGGACGGCAACACCAGCGCGATCAACAGAATGATCAGCGAAACGACCAGCAACAGTTCGATGACGGTGAACGCGGGTTTGGAGCGACGCATGGGCTGACTCCACTTGCCTCGACGAAAACTGTCCCCCGCGCGTCTCAAGCAATCATACGCCGATTGGCCTGCCCCCTCGAACAATCGGTTAACGTCCCTCTACATAACGCCGCAATCGCGTAACGTGACGCCAATTCGCGTCACGCCTGCTCATCTTTCACCAGACTTGACCAAGTTGGCCCATCTACTGAGCCGCTGTTTGCTGGTCGCGGAAGATCTGCCGCAGCTTGTGCCAGCCCTGGGCCATCAGCGTGCGCTTTTCCTTGAGCGTGAAACGGACGTACACGCGTTCGCCCGGCAACGCCGTCGGCGCCTGCCGGACCGTGCCGTCGGCGTTGGTCGTCGGCGACAGGGTGACGTGGATGATGAACTGCGGCTGCTGCGTCTGCATGCCTTCGGGGTCGTCGGGCTTGGTCGGCACGTCGCCGCCGCCGGCATAGCCCATCGCCTGGTGCGGCAGCGTGTCTCGACCCGACGGTGAAACCCACGTCACCTGCTCGACCAACGGCTTGCTCAATTGACCGGCCGGTCGGATCTCGACCCGCTCGACCTTCTCCTTGGAGATGGCTGAACTGTGCGACTGATCGACCAACGCCGTAACGCGCAGTTGCGTCAGGTCGTTGATTTGGCCGAGCACCTGGCCGCGGCGCAGGTACTGGCCTGCCAACTTGTGGATGTCCGGCACCTGGATCGTGCCGTTGATCGGGCTGCGCAACACCAACGCGCCCAGGCGACGGCGCAGTTCTTCGATCGTTTCGGACTTCGACCGGATCTGATCGTCGTACTGCGCCTTGAGGGTCTGGTCGTCGTCCGCCAACGCCTTGCCACGCGCCAGCATGAGCCGCCTGCGTTCAGCCTCCAACTCCACAACCTTCGACTCGAGGATCGGGTTCTCCGCCTCGAGCAGGATGTCGCCTTCCTTGACCTGTTGGCCGGACGTCACGTTGACCTGTTTGACCCAGCCGTCGGTGTGCACGGCGATGTCGGCGCGGGCGGCGCTTTCAATGATGCCGGGCGTCCGGCGGTGGTCCGGCCAAAGGATCATGCCGAACGTCACGAACAGCGCCGTGGCGAAGACGATCATCGTGCTCCACGCGCGGAACCGCTTTTCGTGCAGCGACGGGTGCGTGGCCAACCAATGGATGAACTTGCACAACGGCACCACGCCCCACGCGAAAAACGACCACGCCGCGATCGCCAGGCCAAGGTTGAACATCTTGCCCGAGACGAACAGGATGATGCCGAACAGGATGACCACGCGGTAAATGAGCGCCGCGATGCCGTAGAAGATCAGCCAGAACTGCTCCTTGAAGCTGGTCGAAACCGGCGGCGTGTTGCCCATGCCGTAGATGTACTTCTTGATCAGATACTTCATCTGATTCTGCGCCCGCTGGTACAGGTTCGGTACTTCCAGCAGGTCGCTGAGCATGTAGTAGCCGTCGAAGCGCAGCAACGGGTTGGCGTTGAACAGGATCGTCGAGACCGACGCCATGAAGATCACGTTGTACGTCAACTGACGCAGCAGCGAGCCTTCCGCCGCGTTAATCCAGAGATGGATCGCGGCGGCCGCGACGAACAATTCAAACACCATGCCGGCCGAGCCGACCAGGAACCGTTTCCACTTGCTCGGGATCGCCCAGGCGCTGGTCGCGTCGACATACGGCGCTGGGAACAGCACGAGCATCATGATGCCCATCTCGGGCACCACCCCTCCAAAACGTTTACAGACCAGCCCGTGGCCTAGCTCGTGGATCGCCTTGAGCACGAGGAACAGGATGATCATCCAGCCCCAATTGGTCGGGGCGAGGATGCTCGTCGCGTCGCGGACAAAGACCCCAGCGTGCGGGATGAACTTGTAGATGCCGAACGCGACCCACGCGAACCAGACCATCATCCCCCACTTGGTCATCATCCACTTGGTCAGCGGTAGCAACCAGGTGACCAGACGGTCGGGGTTGAAGATCGGGATGCGAATGAACAGGATGCTCATCGCCTGCCCGGCCCACCACTTGAGACGACGCTGGCCGGAACGGCGCAGCAGCGGCTCGGCGTCGGCCGGCAGGTCCACACGCAACAGATTCGACTCGTTCAACTGACCGAGCAGGCCGATCACCTCGTTCTGCGTCGGCGCGGCGTCGCCAAACCGATCGAGCGTCAATCGCCATGCGTCGTCGACATTCCGACGGCCGTCAAGCAGGCCAACGAAGTGATACGCGACCGGGTTGAGCCGGAAGAAACTGTTCGACACCGGGTCGTGCACGACGTGCCACGGCTCGCCGCGGAACAGGTGGCGATGCACTTCGACCTGCGGCCGAAGCGCCGGCGCGAGGTGGCTGACGCGCGACCAGGACTGACTGAATGTGGGTCGTTCGGCCATGGCTTAGATCAAGTCGTAAAGCAGTCGGGTGGACTCGGACGCTTGGCGGCTTACCACGGCCACCACGTCCACAGCTTGATCGTGTCCACGATCTCGTGCGTGAAGATCCAGCGGATCGGGCGTCGGCCGGCCTCGATGTCGGCTGTGCCTTCCATGCCCGGGCGGAGCCAGTCGGCCCGTTGCCAATAGGTTTCAGACTCGCGAACGCGGTCGACGACGTCGGCGTCGATCGACTTGCCCTTCTCTGTCGCGTCTCGGATCGCCTTGAGGTCGGCCGGGTCCGGCGGCGTGACCGCCCCGCCCGCGTGGTTCGGGCCGGTATCGACCTTGGCTCGGAACAGCATGCCCTTGTGCGTCACCGTGTCGTGCTCGCGGTAATCGCGGGTCGCGTTCCACGGCGAGCGGTCCATCTTCGCCTCAACGATGAACACGTTCGCCCCATCGACCGGCGACGCCATCGGCAGGATCTTCTCGACCGTGAATCGGAACTTGAAGTCGGGCTCGCTGCGGGTGCGGAGCAGTCCGGTCACCGGTTCGCCCTTGTTCTTTTCGATCTGCCGACGAACTTCATCGATGTCGCTTTCGCTGACGCGAATCTTGACGATCAGGTTGTCGAGCTGCGCGACCTCGAACAGTTGCTCACCGCGTTCGAGCTGACCTCCGATGCGGTCTGACAAGTTGCCGTCCTGGATGATGTGGCCGGCAATCGGCGACTTGATCTGCGCCTGCTCGATCTGATACTCAAGCTGGGCGATCTGCGCGGCGTGTTGCTCCATCATCGCCTGAGCCTGCTGCATTTCCGACGTGTTGCCATCGGTCAGGTGACGCTTGGCTTCCAGTTCGGCTGCGCGGTACTTCGCGCGCACGTCGCCTAACTGGATCGTCAACTCCGTCGTCTTCAATGACGCCAGGACGGTCCCCATCGCAACAAAACCTTTTTCATCCTCGCTGGATTTGACGTGAACCGCGTCCAATTCGCCGTCCAACGGTGACGACACCAGACGGCTCTCCGCCGCCGCGAATGTGAACTCGCTGCTGACGTCGTAATCCCGCGTGCCGAAGATGAAGTACATCAGCCCCGCGAACGCCAGCAGGCCGAGCGCTTTCCAACCCACGTGCTTCGGGCCGACCAGGTAGCCGGCCATACCCGTGAACGAATACCACGCGTGCGCGGGCAGCCAGCGGCTGGTCACCTTCCGGTCTTCCAAGTGCGGGGCGACCACATCGACAACGAGTTGCAACTGCTTGACCAGGTCGGTGTCGAACGGTTCGGACTGTCGTTCGAGCGTGAGCACGCCGATCCACTCATCGCCGACGCGCATCGGTATCGAGGTGACATATCGCTGCGGGTGGTCGTTGGTGACCTTGCGGTGCGCGTGTACGACGGCGTGTTCGAGCAGCGGCTCGGCGCCCTCGGGCACGGGGAAGACGATCGGGTGCTGCTGGTCGAGGCATTCCGCCATCGCCAGTTCGATGCGGGCGACTTCGTCGCTGTGGCGTTTGAGGTTTTCGGTGTCGCTCATCGAGACGAGCTTGACCTTCTTGCCTTTGACCCAGCCGATCGTCACGCGCGTGCACTTGAGTTGGCGGGCCAACTCGTTGACCAGATTCAACGCCGCGCCTTTGAACTTGCGGCCCTCCTGGCTCACCGCCAGCAACGCCATCGCGTTGCGGACGTTTTCCGTTTCGCGCTGAAAGACCTCGGACGACTTCTTCGCCTCGTAGCCGGCCAGCAGGCCCGCGGCGATCTCGCGCAGCGGCGCGGTCGTCTGAATGACCTTCGGGTCGCGGCAGTCAGCCACGACGGTGCTGACAGCCTTGACCTGTCCGCCCGACTTCATCGCCGTCACAAAGACGTGCGCGCCAAGGCCCGGGTTGGCGGGGTCGACCTGCCCGTCTGCTTCGATCTTGAGGACGTGGCTTTTGCCGCGTTCAGCCCCGCTGGTCGCGGCCTCAGCCAGCATCTTGATGATGGGGTGGTCGGCCGGCTGCTCGGTCAGTTTCTGCGGCCAGGCGGCGACGGCCTGCAACTCGCCGTTCGCCTGCGGCAACCACAGCGCGCCGTACTCAGCCGCCACGACCTTGCACTGCAGGTCGAGCATGCCGCGCAGGAATGACTGAATATCCGGCGAGGCCTGCAACTGATCGACCAGTTCGTCCCAACCCTTGGCTGAACGCGCCGACTGCTGTTCCAACTGTTGAGCCATGGGTTCCTTCCTGATCGCTTGCAATCTGGACGCGTCTGCTCGGCCTTCACCGGTGGCTGAATCCGCCCGCGGACGGGCCGCTCTCCGGTCGCACACGATTGACCTGGGACAACCGGCGTGCAGGTCTTATCGGCCGAACTGCGGACGCGCTTGCCCGGCGTCGGGCAGTTGGCTAACGAGCGCGAACCGTTGAACGAATCCTGGGCTTGTCCGGTGTGAAGGTGACAATGACCTGCTTGCCAGCCGCCTGCTTATCGGGGTTGGGTATCTCGATGGTGACGGGCAGTGTTCGGCTACCCGCGTCGGCCAAAGACGATTTCGCCACGATCTTGCCCTTCGTCGCCGTCATCTCTTCGTCGGACCCTTCCTGAGGCACATTCCACACCCAGGCGTCTCCGCCGATCTGAAGGGCTTCCGACCGCTTGGTCGGCACGTCGGCGTCGACAATCAACGGATCGATGACGAGCAATCGGAATAGCGGCGTCTGCTGTTCGACGACCTGACCGACACCCGGGAACGGGACTTTGGAAGTCAGTTTCTGAACGATGCCGGCCATCGGCGCTTTGACATCGTATTGACGGAGCAAAGCCTCTTCGCGAGCCAACTCGGCCGCGGCTTCCATGGCCTGACGCGTGGCCTGCTCAACCGCCAGCTTGTCCACTTCGACCTGCACCTGAGCGCGTTGCAACTCCAACTGGTTGGCCACGCCGTCCTTGACCGCCTGCTCGACCCGTTTGAGTTCGATCTGGGAGAGCTTCAGCCGTTCTTTCGCCGCCCTTTCCGGCACGTCGTTTTCGGATCGGACGCGGTAGAGTTGGACGACCGCCTCACGCACCGTCTTGTCCAGCGACATCAGAACGGTGTCTTTCGACACATACTGGAAGGCTTGAACGTTGACGGCGGCGATTTGACCCGGCGTCACGAAGCCGAGCGGGATGTCCATCTTGGGCTTGGTGTAGCCGTCGACCTGCCCCCAGGACGGGGCCGCGGCGACGGCGATGAGGGCCAACGTGACAATCGGGCTGACAAGGGGTCGCATCCGCATGGGAGCCTCCGGAGCGGGTCTGCTGGTGTATCGGCCAAGCGGACGCATTCTATCTATCAGCGTCGGTTCTTTCTCACGACGCGGGTGGCCCGGATCGAGGCCGACACACCGCTATAATCCGCCCCGCTCAGCCCGCCAGACACGATTCCACGCCGCTGAGCAGCGACACACGAGACGCCACCATGTCCGATAGCTCACGCGAGACCGGCCTGACGCTCGACGTCAAGTTTAACGACCAGGGCCTGGTGCCCGCCATCGTGCAGGACGCCGAGTCCGGCGCGGTCCTCATGATGGCGTGGATGAACGACGAGGCGCTTTCGCACACACTGTCCTCACGCAAAGCGACCTTCTACTCGCGAAGTCGGGGCAAGAGTTGGGTCAAGGGCGAGTCGTCCGGCCACGTCATGGAAGTGCTCGAAGCGCGGGTCGATTGTGACCAGGACACCGTCCTGTTGCGCTGCAAGGCGCACGGCCCGGCCTGCCACGTCGGCTACCAGACCTGTTTTTATCGAGCAGCCGAGGGCGACGACGGCGCGCTGGCGCTCGTCGAGCAGAAGGTATTCGACCCGGCCGAGGTCTACAAGACCTGAGGCGTCTATGCGGATCGACAACGACATCCAACCCGCCGACCTGACGCCCGCGATCGAGCGGGCTTTGACATTAGCGGCGCGCAAGTCGCGCGCGATCGACCGTGCTTGGGACCGCGACCAGGGTGCGCCGGTCTACACCGTCGAAGGCAAGTACACGACGCGCGGCTGGACGGAGTGGACGCAGGGCTTTCAGTACGGCTGCCTGATCCTCGCGGGCGACGGGCTGGACGACGAGGCGTTGATGCGGCTCGGCCGACGGCGGACGATCAAACGCATGCTCCCGCACGTGACGCACACCGGCGTGCACGACCACGGGTTCAACAACCTCTCGACCTACGGCAACCTGCTGCGGCTCCAGCGCGAGAAGCGTTGGCAGTACGACGGCTGGGAGTTGATGCTTTACCTCAATCTGATCTGCGCCAGCGGCGCGGTGCAGGCGAGCCGGTGGTCGGGCGTGGCTGTGAAAGAACCGTCGAAGCACGCGGCGATGTCCCCAAGCCTCGGGTACATCTACTCGTTCAACGGCCCGCACTCGTTGTTCGTTGACACGATGCGCACGACGCGCGTCCTGTGCGCGGCGTGGCAGCACGGCCACTTCCTGATGCACGAAAACGACATGTCGGCCGACCTGCTGAAGCGGGCCGTATTGCACGGGCTGACGACCAGTCAGTACGTCGTGTTTCACGGCGACACGGATCACGTTTACGACGTCAAAGGCCGAACGGCGCACGAGGCGGTTTTCAACCGCAACAACGGCCAGTTCCGCTGCCGGGCGACGCAGCAGGGCTACTCGCCGTTCAGCACGTGGACGCGCGGCCTGGCGTGGGCGATGCTGGGCTACGCGGAGCAACTCGAGTTCTACGAATCGATCAGCGCCGCCGACTTCAAGGCATCGGTCGGCCTGCCAAAGAAGGCTGTCATCGACGTCTACAAACGTTGCGCGATCGCGACGTGCGACCATTACCTGAACGACGCGACAGCAAGCGACGGCGTGCCCTATTGGGACGACGGCGCCCCCGGGTTGGGTCAATTGGACGACTGGCGTGACAAACCGGCCGACCCGTACAACGACCACGAACCGGTCGACGCGTCCGCAGCCGCCATCGCGGCGCAGGGCCTGCTGCGACTCGGGCGCGTGCTAGGTTCAACTAAGGGCAAGCGGTACACCCAAGCCGGCCTGTCCGTCGCACGCACGCTGTTCGACGAGCCGTACCTCTCGACGAAGCGCAGCCACCAGGGCCTGCTGCTGCACTCGGTCTACCACCGCCCCAACGGTTGGGACCACATCCCGAAAGGTCGCAAGGTGCCGTGCGACGAGTCATCGATGTGGGGCGACTACCACCTCCTCGAATTGGCCGTCTACATTCAGCGCCTGACCAACGGCCGACCCTACCTGACGTTCTTCGATCAACCTTAAAGCCGCTTGCGGCTTCGACGTTGTGAAACAACGTCGGCGAGCCGGGCCGTGCCGGCCCGAAACAAATGAACTCAAATGACCGACACACCCACACCCCGCACCGCGATCGTCACCGGCGCCAGCCGCGGCATCGGCCGAGCCATCGCCAAAGCGCTCGGCTCGCGCGGGTTGAACGTCGCGGTCAACTACTTCGGCAACGCCGAAGCGGCCGAGCAGTCAGCACATGACGTGGAAGCGGCCGGCGGCAAGGCGATCATTGTGCAGGCCGACGTCGGTCGAGACACCGACCGCCAACGCCTCGTCGATGAAACGGCCCAGGCGTTCGGACCTATCGATCTGTTAGTCAACAACGCGGGCATCCCCCCCGCTGTGCGGGCCGACATCCTCGACACCGACGAGGCGGTGTGGGACCGTGTGATGGATACCAATTTGAAAGGGCCGTTTTTTCTGACGCAACTCGTCGCGCGGGCGATGGTCGGACAGGGGACAGGAGACAGGGGACAGGAAGCATCCGGCCCGACCGCTTCAGCGGCCGTGCCCCCCACCCGCGCCGTCATCAACCTCGGCTCACTGAGCGCTTACGCGGGCACGACGGCGCGGAGTCAATACTGCATCGCCAAGGCCGGCCTGCGGATGATGACGCAACTATTCGCCGCGCGCCTCGCTGCCGACGGCATCAACGTCTACGAGGTCTGCCCCGGCGTGATCGACACCGACATGGCCCGCGGCGCGAAGGACAAGTACGACGACCTGATCCACAACAAAGACCTGCTGCCGATCGCACGATGGGGCCAACCGGACGACGTCGCCAAGGCCGTGCTCGCCATCGTCGACGGGTATCTCCCCTACTCGACCGGCTCGGTGATCGACGTGGACGGCGGCTTCCACATCCGCCGACTCTGACGCAAATTCGGTGACGCTTGTACAGCTACCGTGATTCACGCTAAACTGCCCGCCTATGTCTAATCACAAGAATTATGGCCGAATCAAGTATCCGCCGCTCCTGAAGGAGCGGGTCAACGCGCTGCGCGACAAGATGGACGACTGGAAGGTCGACGCCGTCCTGGTCAGCAACGACCGCGACATCCGGTACCTGACCAACTTCATCGGTGACGAGGTCGACGAAGGCAGTGCCGTGCTGGTGCGCGCCAACTCCGCCAAGCCGACGATCATCAGCGACTTCCGTTACACCGAAGAGATCGAACGCAACGCGCCGCACTGCACGGTCGTGATGCGCAAGGGGCCGATGGCCGACGTCATTGAGAAACTGGTCAAGCGCTACAAACTCGACAAGGTCGGTGTCCAGTCGTCGCACATGCGGCTGAGCGCCCGCAAGTCGATCGCCAAGAAGATCGGCGCGCGGGCGATCAAGGACCTGGACGACCAACTGGTCAACCACCGCGCGGTCAAGGCACCCGTCGAGGTCCGCGCGATCCGCAAAGCGATCAAGATTCAGCAGGACGCTTACCGTAAGACCGTTCGTTGGCTGAAGCCCGGCATGACCGAGCAGCAGGTCTCTTCCTACCTGCTCTACCAGATGCGCCAACTCGGGGCGGACAAGGAGAGTTTCGATCCGATCGTCGCCGTCGATGCCAACGCCGCCCTGCCGCACGCCGTGCCGGGCAGGAAAAAAGTCCGCGCCGGCGGCATCCTCCTGATCGACTGGGGCGCCAAGGTCGACGGGTACTGTTCAGACATGACGCGCACCGTGGCGATCGGGAAGTGGCCGCGCAAGATGCGCAAGATCTACGAAATCGTGCTCGAAGCACAACTCGCCGCGATCGACGCGATCGGCCCGGGTGTCGCGCTCAAGGACGTGGACGCGGCGGCACGCAAGGTCATCAAGAAGGCCGGCTACGCCAAGCAGTTCGGCCACGGGCTCGGCCACGGCATCGGCCTGGACATTCACGAGCAACCCCGCCTCGGCGAGAAGGCCAAGGGCGAACTCGAGGTCGGCCACGTCGTCACGGTCGAACCGGGCATCTACCTGCCCGGCGTCGGCGGCGTCCGCATCGAGGACGACGTGCTCGTCACCGCCCGTGGACACGAAGTGCTCTGCGACCTGCCCAAGGGTGTGGACGACATGATCATCTGATGACCGCCCAGCCGGATAGTCTTCGTCGCCTGCGACCCGCGCTATCCGCCGATTATTCGCCCTAAAGCCATTTCTCGCCTTTTTTCTTAATAATCGACCACTTTCGCCCCATTTTTGATCGATTTCGACTATTTTCACCCGCAGCCGAGTCGGAGGGGCATCGGCTTGTGAGAAACCCGCCATGATCGATCTCAAGCAGTTGAAGGCCCTCATCAAGCTGATGGTGGTCAACGACCTCACGGAAATCGACCTGCAGGACCCCGAGGGCGAACGCGTGAAGGTCAAACGCGGCGCCGGCGAGCCAACCGTGCAGGTCATGCCG
>JANQSF010000032.1 GCA_028284155.1 Phycisphaeraceae bacterium | reverse complement strand
TGCTCGAGTTGCGCGAGGCGGGTCGGCGGGAACAGGCGACGCGTGTCGAGCGCGAGCTGGACGAGGTACACGCCAAGATCGCGCACCTCGAACGCGGCGGGCGAGGTCACCACGAGCGTGCACACGACGACCATGGCCATGACGAACGCCGTGCCCGCAATGAGCTCGAGCGACAGATGCTCGAACTCCGTCAGCACGCCGAGCGGCTCGAGTTGAAACTGCGCGACCTGTCCAAGCTCCGTGAACAGGGGGCCGTCTCGGAACGCGAGGTTGCGGCCACGAAGCTTCAGTTGGCTCAGGTGCACCAGCGGATGGCGTTGATCAAGGCCCAGCACGATCGCGCGGAGCGCGGCCGAGACGGGCATGAAGGTCGGGCGGAGCACGACGAACGTGAACGGCACATGCTCGAGTTGCGGCAGCACGCCGAGCAGCTTGAGTTGAAGCTGCGTAACCTGGCCCAGGAGCACGAGCGCGGCGCCGCTTCGGAGCGCGAACTTGTGGCTACGAAACTGCAGTTGGCGCAGGCGCACCAGAGGCTCGCGCTGATCAAAGCTCAGCAAGACCGTGCGGCGCGCGATCGGCGTGAGCACGACGAACGCCGCGGCGACGGGCCGGCTCACGAGATGGAGCGCAAGATCGAGCACGTGCTCCGCGCCGCGGAGAACCTGGAAGCGGCCGGCCTGCGTGATCAGGCGGCGCAGATGCGCCGTCAGGCCGAGATGATGAAGCGGAACTTCCACCGCGAGCGGGCGGGCGGCGAGCACGATGGTCACCACCACGAAGGCGACCACCACAATCACCGTCACGAAGGTCATGGCGATCGTGAACACCCCCGTGAGGTCGGCGCGGCCGTGAGCGAGTTACGCCGCGAGATCGAAGAACTGCGACGCGCGCTGGCCGAGATCCGCGAAGAGGCCGCGCGACGCGAGGCGGGTCGGCGTGAAGGAGACCGCCGACGTGACGAAGACATCGACCGGTGATCACACTCTCACGCGCGACGTTCGATTGCGCGGATAACAACATCGGATCGCATAAAGCCGGGCCCCAAAGAGGGCCCGGCTTTCGTGCTTCTCGTGTTGTTTCCGGCGATCCGGGCCTTGGAAAATCCCCGGCTTACCTTCGGCACTGACGTTGAACGACATCTATCAAGAGGATAGTCAAGTGTTACAGCAACGGTTCGCTCTGTGCATGCTGATGTCGTTGACGGTCTTGTTGGGCACCTTGCCCGCGGCCGCGCAGACGACGCCGGCCAAGGCGCGCGACGCCCTGCACCGCGCAGTCGTGTTCATGCACATGCACATCGCGACGCAAGGCGGGTACAACTGGGTCGCCAGCGGCGACGGCAAGCTGCGCATGGGTGAGGGCTGGGCGGGCATGACCAAGGCCTGGGTCCAGCCGCCCGGCACGCCGTCGATCGGGCAGGCGTTTCTCGACGCCTACGACGCGACGGGCGACCCGGCCGCGCTGGCCGCGGCACGCGACGCGGCGCACGCGCTGGTGCACGGTCAACTTCAGTCCGGCGGCTGGCATTACCACATCGACTTCGCCGAGTCGACCCGGCTCGCTTACCGCCTGTCCAAGCGAGGCGACGCTGTCGACAAGTCCGACGACGGCGTCGGCGGTTGGCAGCAGTGGAGCAAGCGGCGGAACCGTTACAACGTTTCGCAACTCGACGACGACACGACGCAGGCGGCGTTGCGTTTCCTGATCCGCTACGACCAGGCCGTGAAGTCGAAAGACAAGTCGGTCCACGCGGCTTTGCGCTACGGCCTCGACGCGCTGCTCGGCACGCAGTACGCCAACGGCGGCTGGTCGGCCAACTTCGACCGCTTCCCCAAGTCGCCGCCGAACACGTCGCACTACCCGCCGCTCGCCGCGTCATACCCGAACACGTGGTCGCGCACGTGGACCAACGACTGGACGGGCTGTTACGTGCTCAATGACGACATCGTGGCCGACGCGATCGACACGCTGCTGGCCGCGCACCGCGCATACGACGACCCGCGTTACTTGGCTGGGGCACAATTGGCCGGCGCGTTCCTCATCCGCGCCCAGATGCCCGACCCCCAGCCCGCGTGGGCGCAGCAGTACGACCGCCACATGCACCCGGTCTGGTCGCGCAAGTTCGAGCCGCCGGCCATCTGCGGCCACGAGTCGCAGACAGCCATGCGGGCGCTGCTGACGCTCTACCGCGCAACCGGTGACAAGACTTTTCTCAAGCCCGTCCCGCGTGCGATCGCCTACTTCCGCAAGTCGGAACTGCCCGGCGGCAAACTCGCACGGTTCTACGAACTCAAGACCAACCGCCCGCTCTACTTCAAACGCACGGGCAACCGCTACGACCTGACCTACAGCGACGACGAGCTGCCGGACCACTACGGCTTCATCCAGGACTCGCGCATCGACGCGATCGAGGCCGAATACAAACACCTGCTCGCCCGCGGCCACGACGCCCCGCAAGAAGTCGGCAAGGTCAGCGCCCAAGACGCCGCCCGCATCATTACGGCGATGGACGACCGCGGCGCGTGGGTCGAACGCGGCATCATGCGCAACGCCGAAGGCCGAAAGGTCGAACCGGAGTCGGGGATCATCTTGAGCAAGACGTTCATTCGGAACGTCGAAAGGTTGTCGCGGTACGTGAAGCAGTCGCGACGTTGACGTTCAATAGGTGTGCTACTGGCGGCTTGTCCGCCAGTGCAGTCTTTGTGCGTTAAGAACACTGGCGGACAAGCCGCCAGTGGCACACCGCGCGCTCCCGCCGCTTGCGGCTTAGCGCGAGTCTCCAAATTCCAATCTCAAATCCGAATCCAAAGTCAAAAACCCAAAATCAAAATCAATCCCCCCCGCCCAACCCAATCACCCGCTTCGGATTCTCCACCAACAGCCGCCGCGCATCCGCGTCACTCAATCCCAACCGTTCAACCAGGTTCACGTGGCTCTGCTTCATCGTGATCGCCGCGCCCAACAAGTGCGACCCGTCCGGCGCTCGCGCGACCATGTCGTCGCCGATCACGATGTCCCACCGCGCCAGCGTGTACCGGCCCGGCCCAAGCCCCGCGGCGCTGATCGCGTCGGTCACGATCACGCAGTTGTCCAGCCCCGCGCAGCGCAGGTAGTTGCCCAACGCCTCGAACGCGACGTGCGCCCCGTCCGGGATGAACGAGATCGTCAGGTGCTCAGCCAAACTCAGCACGCGCTGCACGATGTTCTCGTGCCGGTGCATCTGCATCGGGCAACCGTTGCCCAGGTGTGTGAACATCCGCAGCCCCGCGTCGATGCCCGCCCGCAGCTCGTCCATCGTCGGGTCGCAGTGGCCGGCCGACACGACGACGCCCTTGTCCGCCAAGTACCGCGTCACGAGCATGCCCGGGTCGCGCTCCGGCGCGAGCGTCACGATCCGCGTCAACCCGCCGGCCGCGTCCAGCAGCCGATCCATGTCGTCCACATTGGCCGGCCCCATCGCGTCTGCCGGGTGCGCCCCGCGGTAGCCAGGTGTCTCGTTCAGGAACGGCCCCTCAATGTGTAGCCCGACGATCATGCGCTTCGCCAGGTCGTCGCATTCGCGGTGTCGGACGATCGCGGCTAATCGGTCGCACATCCGGTCCAGGTCGTCGGTGATGACCGTCGCAAGGATGCCGGCCACGCCGTCCGCCTCCAGCCGAACGCACGTCTCGTGCAGTTGCTCCGCGGTCAGGCCGTCGCGGTTGAAGTCGACGCCGTGATAGCCGTTGATCTGCAGGTCGATATAGCCGGTGGTCGTCGTCATGCGATTTGGTCGATGGTGGGGGAGGATTCGTCGATGTCGTTTGGATCGGGTCCTCGTGCCACGGCCGTGCGCTGCATCAACGGCGTTTGGCACGGCCGACACGGCCGTGGCACGAGACAGAGGTGTCGGTCAACACACCCGATCTCTGGGAGAGCGGCCGTATGTGAACCAATCTAACCGATCGCCCAGCGTTGTCGGCCCGCACGCCCCGCGACGGGCATTGCCCTGTCCCGCAATCGGCCCGTCGGATATCATGTCGTCCTGTCACCACCCCGTCGTCTGAGGCACGCCATGCCGATCGTCGCCAACCGTTGCACCCGCTTGCTCGCCGCCGCGTCGTTGTGCGCGGTCGTTTGCTTCACCGGCTGCCAGAGCAACGACCTGCCCGAGTTTTCGATTCAGGGCATCATGCGGAAGTTCGCGCCGCCCACGCCCAGCGAGGCCGCGCGGATGACCGTCGACCTTGCCGACCCCGACAAGCGTCGCCGCGGCGTCGCGCTGCTCTCGGCTGCGCCGTACGGCGGCGAACGACCGTACCTCAAGCTCTACCGCCTGCTGCTGGACGACCCCGACGCGGCCGTACGCGCCGCG
Organism: Phycisphaeraceae bacterium; assembly: GCA_028284155.1. Lineage (GTDB taxonomy): Bacteria > Planctomycetota > Phycisphaerae > Phycisphaerales > Phycisphaeraceae > JANQSF01. Next base: position 21,897 of record JANQSF010000032.1, on the reverse strand, counting down.
GCTGTCAAGGCGATCGGGCTGCACGGCACGGTCGACGACGTCAAGCTCATCCTCCCGCTCATGGACGACCTGTCGCAACTCGTCCGGTGGGAAGCGGCCAAGTCGTTGCAGAAGATCCACAACCCCATCGCCGTCAAGTCGCTGGTCCTGCACCTCAAGAGCGATGAGGACGAAGACGTCCGCATGGCCAGCGCGTTCGCGTTGGGGCAATACCCCGACACGACGGTGTTCAGCGCGCTGGTCGGCGCGCTCGATGATCCGGACTTCGGCGTCGCGCACGCGGCCGAGTACTCGCTGGTCACGCTGACCGGTCAACAGTTGGGCAAAGACGGCGCCGACTGGCTCGCCTGGCGGGATGCCAACCGCCAAACCCTCTTCGCCGCGCGCCGGCCGTACAAGTGGCAACCCTTCGTCAAGCAACGCTCGCTGCTGGACAAAGCTCAGTTCTGGAAGGAATACAACAAGCCCCAACCCCGCCCGCCGACCGGCTTGGAAGGTCAGCAGCCGACCGCGACGGAAGACGGCAAGTCGGCGTCGGCTGCGGGGTGAGTGACGGGCGACAAGTAGGGTGGGCACTGCCCACCAACGATTGCCATTGCGTCGTCGTATTCCGTGGTGGGCAGTGCCCACCCTACGAGTTCACCTCGCGCCTCGCTTATAGACTGTGATTCTGCTGGACGTGCAATCGGCCATGATCGAACGCGAGGGATGTTGAATGGCACGACCAGATTCCCTCGAAGAAGCTGTCAGCCATCTGATTGCTGTCCTGTCAGACAGAAGTAAGGATCTCATTCGTAGCACGGCCGAAGATGACTTGATTCTGTTTCATCATGGATGGGGTACCGGAATCAGAAACGAATTCGGTCTCCATGGGAAGAACGATCAGTTGCTGAGATCCTGTGGCGCAACACATGCAGACGAGGCGTCTATGGTTATTATGAAAGCGGTTTAGCAAGCCTTGCAGCAGGAAAAGTAGGGTGGGCACTGCTCACCACCGATTGCCATTGCGTGCTCGTGTTTTGTGGTGGCCATACCCGCCCTACGCATGTCAGCCAAGACGATTGACGAATGTTGAATAGCGATTGTTGATTGGCGAAGTCGGATTGGATGCCCGGTCGCCAACTCCGCCTTCTCAAATCAACAATCGCCATTCGCTATTCGTCATTCTTTTCCTTCCTCCCCCCGCATCGAACCGGTCCACCCATTACCGACTACAACCACCCATGCACTGCCGCGAATGTGGCTACGCGTTGTGGAATCTCTCCGAGCCGACCTGCCCGGAGTGCGGGACCGGTTTCGACCTGCACGACTATCGGTTTGAGCCGGGCACAGCCGAGTTCCTATGCCCATTGTGCGGGCACGCCCACGCGGGCAGAACGCCGTACGGTCTGCCGGGGCTTGTGTGGCGCAACTGCGAGGGCTGCGGCGAACGGATCGACGTTGATCAAATGGCCGTTCGGCCGGCAGGCGACGAACCCGTCCCTGCTGAACTGATCTCGCGCACGGCGATGACCTGGACGAACCGTGACCGCCTTGGTGTCGTCCGCGCGTGGTGGCAAACGATCCGATTGATCGTCACACGGCCGGCCGACGTCGGTCGACGACTGGCCTACTTCGACCTCTTTGACGACGGCGCGTGGTTCGTCTCCTTCAGCTACATGATCCTGTTCTGCGTCTTGGGCGTAATTCTGGGCCTCTCTTCGATCTACGCCGGTGAGTTGGAGCCGGTGTATTTCTATGGGGCGCTCTACGTCCCCTGCGGCATTGTGTTTTCCATAGTCGTTCCACCCGCCGTGATGATGATCGCCGCGTTTGCCGCGCACCCTTTCCTGGTGACGTTCACCGACCCCCGGCACGGCTTCAATCGCACGGTCTCGTCGCTTTGTTTAGGCCAGTGGCCGGCGGGCTTGCTGGTCCTTGCCATCGTGCCGCATGCGGGACCGGTGCTCGCGGCGGTCGTGTGTTTCGCCATGACCGTCTTCGCCGCGCGTGTCCTCGCCGCCGTGCAACAGGTCAACGTCGTCGTGGCCTGGGCGGCCTGCGTCAGCCTCCCGATCGCGGTGGTTCTGTTCGTCGGGTTCATGACGTTGTTCTAAGTTTTTCGATCTTCCTCAACCTTACGATTCGTCATGCGCTGTCAATCGTGCGGTTACGCGCTGTGGAACTTGTCCGAACCGCGGTGTCCGGAATGCGGTCGCGGATTCGACGTGCGCTACTTTCGCTTTCAGCCGGGCACGGTCGTGTTCGACTGCCCGTTGTGCGGGCAGGAACATCACGGCGGGGGCGAGTTCGGGCTGCCGGCCGTGGTTGGGTTGGATTGCGAAGGCTGCGGGCAGGCCATCGATGTCGGGCAGATGCGTGTTCGGCCGATCGTCAACGACCTGCAGGAGGCTGAGGCCGGGCTTGCGCTGCCGTTGCCGTGGGACGAGCGTTCGCAGTTGGGCGTCGCCCGCGCGTGGTGGGGCACGTTCGTCCTGAGCCTGCGTCGGCCGACGGAACTGGGTCAACGGATTTCGATTCATTGTCCGTTTGAAGACGCCGTGTGGTTCGCGATCACGTCGCACATCATCGCCTGGGCGGCGGGGCTTGTCGCGCTTGCCGTTGTCGCGCTGGTCACCGGCCTGGTCGCCGAGGCGATCGGTTGGGTCTGCGCTTACACATGCATCGCGGGCGCGGCCGTCCTGATCTGGCCCGCCATCGCAACCATCATCTGGGCATTGACCGTTCACGCGCCGCTATTATTGACCGGCCGAACGCGCAGCCACATCGAGCGGACGGCCGCGGCGCTGTGCTATGCGCAGGGACCGATCGCCCTGTTTGCGTTCGGCGTGATCCCGTTCCTGCTAGCTCTGCTGATCCCGGCAGTATTCATCGCGCAGATTGTGATCGCCACACGCATCGTCGCCGGTGCGCAACAGGTCACCGTGTCACGCGCGTTCGTGGCGTGCATGTGGGTGCCGGTGCTGCTGGCTGTCGGCTTCGTGGGTCTTCTGGTGATGGTTTAGTGGCTATTTGTCGGCTTGGTAGAGTGATACGTTCCACAGGTGTTCTCGCGATCCGATCTTAACTAATCCGCGTTTGTTGCAAGTTTGCGATTATAAGGGAGTCGCTCGTCGCAGAATTCGAGCAGTCGCTTCCCATCGGAGTTGTGCGCCTCGAATCCGTACCACTTCGACAAGCCCGGGTAAACGCGGACGTAGTACGTTTGGCATTCCCAGCATAATGATGTTTCAGTTACAAGATTGTTGTTTCGGTATAATCGGACGCCGTACACGGGGTAGTGGCATAACGCCTGAGCTTCGTACTCGGCCTCTTGGTACTCCCAAAGTTGAAGAAAGTGTCTCAGCCCGTCGCCCGTCAATTCGGTCATGCCGTAAGTCGGTGTCGTTCGGTCGTACGGTCGTATTGGAAACTGACCGCCGTCGAGTTGTGATTCCTCTCCCGCAAGTCGGTATAGCTCGACTCTTGTAATACCGCCAACGTCCTTAAATGTATCGCGCGCTAGGCGGTGGTATCGTCCGTCAGTGACATCCTTCCAACTCTCAAAAGTCCAGATCACGACGACTATCGCGACGAGCATGAACCACGGCACTCCCTTAAGTATTCGCCTGGTCCACTTGTAAGGCGCTCCGGAGCGCGATGGTGATTCGGTATCCACCGGTTCGTTGGTCTGCGCGCTGACCATGCAGAATCATAGCTGGTTCAGCAATGTCATCATCGGAAGCAGTCTCAGGCGACATGATCACCGCGCCTCAACCAACTGATCCCCCTGGATCCGCGGCTCGTCCGGCAGCAGGCAGGCGTGCGGTTGGCCGCAGGTCGTGCAAACGCTCATTGCGTTGAGTTTGCGCAGGTAGCCCGCGGCGGTGGCGACGACGGTCGCGTGGCTCCACGTCAGCGGCGAGACGGAAAGCGGCGCGTTGGTCAGCGGGTGGACCTGCTCGGCCAGGATGCCCGAAGGCAGCGCGTGGCCGGCCGCCCAGTCGAGGAACGGCAACGCCAGGCGGAGTTCCGACACGCTCTTGGCCTTGGCGATGTACCAGTCAGCCAACCAGAGCGTGCAGATGAACCACGGGTTGCCCGGCACGGCCTTGATGTCCTGCGTCGTCTGGTGGTACGTGTCGTTTTCGTAACGGGCGACGCCGCCGACGGGCGTCTTGACCCACAACCGTTGCTCGACGGCTCGCATCGTCTGCTCGACGCGCTCGTCGTCGACCTTCAACAGGTTCATCGCGAAGATCGCATACAGGCTGGCATCGATCGTCGAGTCGCGCTCGACGTTTAACGCGTCGCCGCCCGGCTCGTCCAGCGGATCACAGGGGCCGTGCCCGTTCCGCTGCATGACCTGCTGCATGAGTTTGGCTGTGCGCTCGTGGTCGAGCGGGACGATCCGGCGAAGGAATCGGCCGTCGTCAGCCGACCACATGTGTTCGCAGAACGCGTCGCGCACCTCCTGCGCGGCGCGGGCGTATGTGGCCGACCGTTCGTTGTCGCCGAAGCAGGTCGCGAAGCGGTACGCCGCCTGCAACCCGCCATACACCGTCGCGACCGTGAACGCGTGCACGCCCCAGCGCTCTTCCCACAGGTCGTAGCTGGGCAGCGGCAGGTTCGTGTGCGGGTCGCGGAACCGCACGAGAAAGTCGGCCGCCTTCTGAATGAGACTGATCCACAACGGCCTGACGAACTCGATGTCGCGGTACGTCGCGTAGTGACGCCACAACGCCCAGATGACCAGCGCCGTCTCGTCTTCCTGGATCGGAAGCTGCGGCTCGTTCTGACTGACCCACGGATGCCAACTCGACGCGGGAGACCCCTCGGGGTTGTACTTGTGCAGGAAGTAACCGCCCGGCTCGATGATCTTCGAGCAGAGCGAGTAAAACGCGCGCGCGACGTCCGGAAAACCCGCGTCGTCCAGCCCCGCCGCGACCAGCGCCCCGTCGCGCGGCCAGAGGTATGAATACGTGTCGCGCGAGTACTGCATGATGTCCGAGTCGTTCGCGGCGATGATCGCGCCGTTGTTGTCGATCTGCGTCCGCACGACCAGCAGCGAGCGTTCGACCAGGTCTTTGATCCGCTGGTTCGTCCCGCCGGCCCGTTCGTCCGGCAGGTCGATGCGCGACGCGTCCAGCCAGAGCTTCCAGTAGGCGCGCGTCCGGTCGATCACGCCCTGCGGCCCTTCCCGCCGCAGAAACTTGTCGAGCTTCAGCAAATCTTCGTGCGTCTTGGCTGCGCCGATGACCATGTAAACGACGGCCGGCGTGTCGGGCCCAGCCTCGACCTCGATCATCATCGTCGAGTCGACCGCGCCCTGCGTGATCGCGTTCTGACCGAGCTTGCCGTCCTCGGCGTCCCGCCAAGTGCCCTCGGCCCCGAAGTAGCCGGCCGTGCCGGTCGCGTAGCCGTCCATCCGCGAGTCGCTGCCGACGAACCACTTGGCCATGAGGTACCGCACCTTGCGGTAGTGGATCAACGCCTCCATCCGCGGGTCGAAGTACGCGGTGTCGCCCACTTTGTTGTGGTACATCTGGAACTGATTGTTGTGGAAAAGGCGGAACGTCCGGACGGCGTCGCCCTTGTTGTGGATCTCGATGCGACGAACGAGCGCGGCCCGGTGGAAATCCACGACGTCGCTGCAGCGCAGCTCGACGCGCAGCGCGTCGTGCCGCAGGTGGGCCTGCGTGACCAGCGTGCCCGGCTCGTAGCCGAGGTCGAGCTGCCACTCCTGGTCGGTCCAGTAAAGCCGTTGCCGTCGGCGGTCGTTCGCGTCTTGCGGGGTGACGCTGCTCCACACGCCGAACCGGCAGGGAAGGCCGCCGCCGTGGTTCTCCTGCCCGACGTGGGGGAAATAGATGTCGCGGATCTGGTAGTGGTGATCGAAGTTGACCAGCAACTGTCCGTTGCCGACGGGTATATCTCGGGGCATATCGCGTCCTTGCCGAGGGTCGAAGTTTGCAGCGCGGCCGCAAGCGGCACGCCCGCTATGATACGGCCCGCGTCGCCGGAGAATCGAGCAGCGACCACGGATGACGCGGATGGCACGGATCAAGTGAATGTAGGGTGGGCACTGCCCACCACATAGCACGGCAACGCAACGTCAATTGTTGGTGGGCAGTGCCCACCCTACGGTTCGGACTCGTCCCATCCGTGAAATCCGCGACATCCGTGGTCGCTCCCTCCGAATGATTGAACGTTGCCGCCCGACCCATCGCGTAAAACGACCCACGCCATGCCCACCATCACCATCGACGGCAAGACGCTCGAGTTCGACGGCAAGCCCGTCATCCTGCAGGTCGCGCTCGACCACGGGATGGAGTCGCCGCATTACTGCTACCACCCGGGCCTGTCGATCGTCGCCAGTTGCCGCATCTGCCTGGCTGAGGTCGAAGCGCCCAACCCGCGCAACGAGGGCAAGCCGGAGCTGATCCCCAAGCTCATGCCCACCTGCCAGACCGTCGCGCAGGACGGCATGGTCGTTCACACCGCCAGCCCAAAGTCGATCGCCAATCAGAAGGCGGTCATGGAATACCTGCTGATCAACCACCCGCTGGACTGCCCCGTCTGCGACCAGGCCGGCGAGTGTCACCTGCAGGACTATTCATATCAGTATGGCCGATCGGAAAGCCGGTTTCAGGAAGACAAGATCAAGCAGCCGACCAAGGACATCGGCCCGAACGTCAAGCTGTACGCCGACCGCTGCATCATGTGCTCGCGCTGCGTCCGCTTCACCAAAGAGGTCACCGGCACGGGCGAGATCGGTGTGTTCGGGCGAGGCAACCACGAGCAGATCGACATCTTCCCCGGCAAGGCGCTCGACAACCCGCTCAGCGCCAACGTGGTTGACATCTGCCCCGTCGGTGCGCTGCTCGACAAAGACTTCCTGTTCGAGCAGCGCGTCTGGTTCCTCAAGCAGACGCCGAGCATCGACGGCATCACCGCGTCGGGCGACAACATCTGGGTCCATCAGAACGAAGGCCGAATCTTCCGCATCAAGCCGCGCGTCTGCGACGACGTGAACAAGTGGTGGATCAGTGACGAGATCCGCTACGGCTGGAAGTTCGTCCACAGCGACGACCGGCTGACGCAGTGCAAGCGGCAACAGTTCGGCGAGTCGATCGACGCCGACTGGGACCGCGCGCTCGACGCCGCTGCCGACGGGTTGAAGTCGGCTGTGCGCGACCACGGCGAAGGGTCGCTCGCGGCCGTCATCAGCCCGATGTTGTCCTGCGAAGAGGCGTTCGAGTTGGCAACGTTTGTGCGCGGGCTCGACCCGCAAGCGATGTTGGCCGTCGGCCCCGTGCCCGTCGAGGGTGAAGACGAAACATTGCCCGGCGGCTACACGATCCGGGCCGAGAAATGCCCGAACGCACGCGGCGTGCGACGCGCGCTCGAGGCCGTCGCCGGCGACGCGTCGGACGTGCTCGCCTACGACGACGCGTTGGCGAGATTGGCTGACAAGAAGTCAGCGGCCAAAGCCGCGCTGGTCACCGGCAACTACCCGTCCGACTGGGTCACCAAAGACCTGACGGGCGCGTTGAACAAGAAGTTCATCGTCCTGATCGACACGCTCCCCAACGCCCTGTCAGCGAAAGCCGATGTGCTCCTTCCGGGGGCGACTTGGGTCGAGAAGTCGGGCACTTTTGAGAACGCCGTCGGACGACTGCAAACCTTCGACCAGGCCGTCCCCGTCCTCGAAGGTGCCCGGGCCGAAGGCCAGATCGCCCTCGAACTCCAGGCCGCGTGCGGCTCAGCGCCCCGCTCGATTTTCAACCCAGCCGTCACCCGTCAGAACATCGGCGGCCCACTCGTCAACGACCTGCACGAACCGCAAGGCGACCACTTGGCCGAGCCGGACATGCGGTATGTTGAGTTTTGAGTTCAGCCCGTAGAGTGGGCACTGCCCACCCTACGCGGCTCACCCCTTCGCCGGCTTCTGCCCCTCCCTTCCCGATCACCTTGATGTCACCCGCCGCTGCCGCCTTCGTTCTTGTGCGTGTGCAGATGTTTGTCCAGAACTGCTTCTTCTTCGCGTCGTGGTTGGCGTAGACGAGGTACGACTCGCCTTCTTTGAAGATGTAGCCGCACGTCGCGCCGTGCTCAGCCGTCTTGACGACGATCGTTTGGCCCGTCGTGCCCTTCCACGTGCGGGCGATCTTGAAGGTCGTTGTGCGGACGCCGCCTGCGACGGCGACCTTCGTCGCCTTGCCCATGAACACGGCGTGCGTCACTTCCAACGCCTTGTCCGGCGCGGGCGGCGGGGGGCAGGAGCAGGCGTCGGCGTGATGGGCGGTGCAGATGCAGACCGTCAGCAAAGCCGTTAGAACAAAACGCATGGCATTCTCCGACAAAGGAGTTGATTCAGTAGAGCGCTTGCACGCTAAAGGTCTTGTTGTTCGGGTCGTTCACTTGGCGGGTTTTTTGCCCTTCCCGATCACCTTCAAGTCTTTGGTCGACTCATTTTTGGTGCAGGTGCGCGAGCAGATATCCGTCAGCAACTCTTTCTGACTCGGGTCGCGGTGGCAATAGACGAGGTACTGCTCGCCTTCCTTGAACAGGTAGCCGCACTCCGAGCCGTGTTCGGTGGTCTTGACGACCACGGTTTGGCCTTGCGTTCCCTTCCACGTCCGTTTGATGCGGAAGGTCGTGATGCGGAAGCCGTCTTTGACTTTGACCTCGGTCGCCTTGCCGAGGAACACGGCGGCCGCGCCTTCGAGAGCTTTGTCCGCCGCGGGCGGCGCGGCGCAGTCGCAAGCGGACGCGTCGAACGTGCAGGTAAACAGAGCAAGGGCGGTGATGAGCATTGTCACGCGCATGAATTGACTCCTTGATTGTGGTTCAGTCCTTGGGGGGCTTCTTGCCCTTGCCGATCACCTTGACGTCCTGCTTGGCATCCTGCTTCGTCGTGGTGCGGTGGCAGATGCTGGTGCGCAACGACTTGGACTTTGTCTCGCGGTAGCAATAGACCAGGTACTGCTCGCCCTCCTTGAATAGGTAGCCGCACGATTCGCCGCTGACGCTGGTCAGCACGGTGACGGTGTCGCCTTTCGTGCCTTTCCAAGTACGCTTGATCTTGAAGGTTGCGATGCGCGTGCCGTTCTCGACCTTGACATCCACGGCCTTGCCGAGGAAGACGGCCTCGGCCAGTTTGAGCGCCTTGTCCGGGGCGGGCGGCGATTCACAGGAGCAGGCCAGCGTTTGACCGGCGGGCAGGAGCAGGGCCATGAGGGCGAGCAGGGCGGTGGTGCGCATGACGGGCTCCGGGGTGTTTCGTCGAAAGGGTTAGTCGTCTCGGTGGGCGTGTGGGTTCCGTGTCGCCGTTGGGGAATGGGATACTTTGAGCGGGGTAGCGGATTCGTGCCACGGCCGTGTCGGCCGTGCGGTGCATCAATGGTGTTCTACACGGCCGACACGGCCGTGGCACGAGAACGATCGCCAAAGTACAGCACGACCCGGCGTTGCCCGTTCGTCACGCGTGGCCGCAGCGGCTATCCTCATCGCCATGAGCATGACGCTTTCGGAGCTTGCCGAGCGGATTGACGCGACCGTCCGGGGCGACGGGTCGTTGCAAGTGACCGGCTGCGCCCCGCTGGGTGATGCCGGGCCGGGCGACGTGTCGTTTGTCGCTAACCGCAAGTATGTCAAGCACATGGCCACGACCGGGGCCGGCGCGGTCGTCGTGTCGCCGGCCGACGCCGAGTCGGAGCACGCGGCGGGTCGCACGCTGCTCGTGGCCGACGACCCGTACTACGCCTTCCGCCAGGCCGTCGTCGCCCTGCACGGCTTCCGCGAGCAGCCGCAACCCGGCATCAGTCCGATGGCCGTGATCGACCCCGAGGCCGAGGTCGCCGATGATTGTTGCATTCAGCCGTTCTCGTACGTCGCGGCCGGTGCGCGGGTCGGTGCTCGCTGCATCATCTACCCGAACTGTTTCATCGGCCCGAACGCCCGCATCGGCGACGACTGCGTGCTGTACCCCGGCGTGGTCGTTTACGACGACTGCGTGCTGGGCGACCGCGTCATCCTGCAGGCCGGCTGCGTCATCGGTCAGGACGGGTTCGGTTACGCGACGCACCAATGCGACGGCGAGGAGCCGCGGCATCACAAGATCCCGCAGATCGGCAACGTCGTGATTGAAGACGACGTGGAACTGGGCGCGAACTGCGCGATCGACCGCGCGACCGTCGGCTCGACCGTCATCGCGCGCGGGACCAAGTTCAGCGATCTAGTCGCGATCGGCCACGGCTCGAAAGTCGGCCCGCACAACCTGCTGGTCGCGCAGGTCGGTTTGGCCGGCTCGGTCGAAACGGGCCGGTACGTCGTGATGGGCGGGCAGGTCGGCGTGGCCGGCCACCTGCGCATCGGCGACGGCGTGCAGATCGCCGCGACGTCGGGCGTCGCGACCGACATCCCCGATGGCGCAGGCCAATTCGGCGGCACGCCCGCCATCCCCATGTCACAGATGCGCCGCGTCGCCATGAACCTGCCGCGCACGCCTGAACAGGCCAAGACGTTGAAGAAATTGCTCAAGCGCGTCGAGGCGCTCGAGGCGGAGTTGGCTGAGCTGCGTGACCGCGATGCATAAGCCCCCGCCTACGAACGGGACCGACAAAACGCGACGGGCCGGAATAGAGGTCGGGTGTATTGGGTGCCTGTGAATGAGCGAAGCGTTTCACGGCGCTGCAGGCCACCGAGCCGTGAAACGCTTCGCTCATTCACAGGCACCCGCGCACGGAAAGCCATGACGCGGGTAGCGCACATCATTCAGACGACCTGACAACCAGTGAGGCGGGGCGTGTGTCACGCCGTGGTTGATCGAGTTCGACCACACTGCCGCCGTCGTCCCGGAAAAACGAGTAGCTCGGCTCGAACACGGGCTCGGGCCCGCGTGTCGAGTTGCAGCCGGCCGTGGTCAACCCAAACAACAGCGCAGCCGCGCAGCTCAGGGTGCGCGCAGGGGCGAACCACCGACGGGTTGTGTGGATTCGACGCATGGTCGACGCTCGTGGGGTCCACAAATCAGACCATTGATTAGATCGACCAGCCAGGCCGCGCACTTGGTTTCGAAACAATGCACCGTCAAGCCGTGCGGCCTGGCGCGGTTATGAGAGATGTGCATACACGAAGCGAGCGCAGGATCAACTGACAAGCGCTTCGATTCTTCAGCCCCGGGCTCTGCCCGGGGACCAGCCATCCCTTGGTCGCAACCACGACTTGCATCAACGTGACTTGAAGTCGTACAGCAGCACCAGTCCCCGGGCAGAGCCCGGGGCTGAAGGGACGGACACTTTCAAGTGCATCGACGTTACAGATTCAACCCCAACGATCCCGCCACCGCGTACGCGACGAAGACCGCGTAGAGCAGGCACAGGCCGATCGCCTTGAAGCGGGTCAGTTGCCGGTTGTGCCACATGACCGCCAGCGTAACGGTCGTGAGGATCGCCAACAGGATGGGCAGGCCGACCAGCCCGGGGATAGGTTTGCCGTCCTGCTGCATCTCGACCGGGCCCCAGCCGAGCATGTACGAGTTGACCAGCAGGGGGATCGACAGGCAGATGCAGATGTCGAAGATGTTCGACCCGAACGCGTTCGAGACCGCGCCCGAGTCGTCGCCGCGCATCGCCGCGCCGACGGACAGGAACGTGTCCGGCACGCTCGACACGGCGGCCGCGAGAATCACGGCCACGAAGAACGTCGGCACGTTCAACACCTCGGCCGTCTCACGCGTGATCTCGACCAGGAAATAGCACGCGCCGGCCGCGACCACCGTCGACGCCGCGATGATCACCCACGCGCTGACGCCGCCGATCGGCACGTTGAAGAAGCCGAAGAACACGCTCGCCGCGTTCGGCGCGACGTCGTCATCCTCATCGTCGTCATCGCCATCAGCGCCCGGGCCGTGCTTCTCCAGCCAATCATCGACCTGCTTCAACGTCGCGCGGTGGCCGTTGCCACGCAGCGTGCGGACGATGCCGGCCGGGTCGGGTGAGCCGTCCGATGCATCGACCAGCGCGGCGATTGCCTTGTTGCGACGCTTGTACCGCCGCGCGTCCGACCAGAGGAGGAAGACGTACCCCACGTAGATGGCCAGGAACGTCACGCCCATCCACCAGTGCATCTGCTTCTGGTAAAGGAAGACGATCAGCAGCACGACGCAGACGAGGTAGCACACGCCGTCTCGGCTGAGCACTTCGTCGTCCACCTCGACGGTGGGACGTTTCTTGCGGAACATTGAGACGACGATCGCGACGACCGCCGGGATGAGGATCATGTTGTAGACCGCGCTGCCCGCCGCGGTGGCGATGGTCGAGCCGAACCCTTCGGCGCCCGCGTCAGCCAGCCCTTGTGTATCGCCCTGTTCAACCGCGGACATGGCGACGACGACGAAGAAGATGCCCGCGAACAACTCGGGCATCGAACTGGCGACGGCGTCGAGTGTCGCGCCGCGCACCGAGCCGGGCAGGTGGAAGCGCGTGCCGATCCACTGCGCCGCCTCCGCGAACGGGTCGCACGCCTGCCAGATGACGATCGAGATCAGCACACCGAGGCAGGCCATCAGGGCGATGTCGATCGCCGTTCGGCCGGTCGAGTCTTCCGCGAATTGACCTTGCAGCAGCCAGAGCACCAGCGCGATGACGATCGAGAGCCCGAACACGATCAGGCCGCGGATCTGCGGCCCGCCGTCATCCCCGGTTAAGCCGCCGTCATCGATCGCCTGCGGCGGCTTCGCGTCACTGGGGGTCGGGTCGTCGGGCATGGCTCAATTGGGCGGTGTGCGGGGTGGGTAAGGTGGCGATTGTAGGCCGACGGCCTCCCGCGACCATGCCCCGCGACACGCCGATTCGCCCGATCTGTTCAGGTCTCGTCCTCCGCCACGACCACCAGCGCGTCGTCCGCGACCAATTTGTATTTCGTATTCTTCTCGGGGATGAGCTTGACGCCGAAGTTGGCGTCCATGTCGCGCTCCTTGTCCTTGATCTTCACGCCGATGCACGTCTCGCCGCGCTGTTGCGCGATGGCCATCATGTCCGCGAACGTCGCGTCGATCGGGAAGTGGTCGAAGTAGAGCGACGCGGGCTTGAGATAAATCTCCGACCCGTCCTCGCTGAACAGGTCGGCGTAGACCCGACCCATGTCGGGCTCTTCGCTGATCTGCGCGAGGATCATGCTCACAAAACGGTTTGAGATGATGAAGTCGTGCACGCCCGTCCGCGCGACCAGCGCCTGGTTGTCCGAGTCCATGACCTCGGTGATCAGCTTTGTCGTGAATTCCTTGTCCGCGTGCTGCTCGAAGATCTGCCGCAACAGCAGCAGGATGACGATCGTCTCGGAGTCGGTCGTCTCCGGGTCGGCGTTCGCGCCGCCCTGGCTGAGGATGATGATGTTGTCGTAACGGAACGGCTCGACCTCGACCAGCGACTGGCTCTTGAGCGGGTCGGCCTCGATCAGCCGGAGTTTGAGCTTGGGCAGTTCTTCCTGCAACTGCGCGAATTGCTCTCGGATGTCGTCGTCGCAGTGCTTGACCATGATGTCGATCTCCGACCCGTCGAGCACGTAGTCGTTGTATTCGCCGATGATGATCGGCACCTTGGCGTTCCAGCCGACAATCAGTTCGCGCTCGATGCTCAGGTCGATCCGCCCGCCGCGCAGGTTGTGGGGCGTCGGCTTGGCGACAGGCTGCGGGCGAAACTCGATCGTCGAGTCGTCCTCAGCCAGGATCAGCACGTCGTCGCCGTCCTCCATCTTCGTGTCGGTCGGCGGGTTGATGGTCAGCGACCCGCCTTCCTTGCGGACGCCCAGCGGCACGCCGTCGGGGAAATGGAACTGCGCCTGGCCATACGTGATGTCGCCCCAGTCGGCGTCGTAGAAATACATCTCACAGCCGTCGAAAGACAACACTTCGCCGTACACGACCGACAGGCCGACGGATCGGGACGTCTGCACGAGGATCTTGGCCAGTATCTCCTGCGCGTCGACGGTGAGCACCTCTTCGGGCGAAATCTCGTTGGCGATGGCACGGTTGCGCTCGTTGAACAGCTCTGCCACGATGTTGAGCTGTTGCCCTTCAGCTTTCGACGCCATCGCGCCCAGGATCGTCTTGATCACCCTCGTATCCGACGCGGCCTTGGCCTCGTCGTCGGCCACGGCGTCTTCGCACGTCGCCAGCACGATCACGCACTTGCACGTCTGGATCGACGCGACATCGAGATTGATCAGCGACGACACCGCGCCGCTGCGCGTCACGACCCGCGTATTTTCCGTGTTCGGCATGTGGACCTTCAGGTGGTCGTCCATGAACTCCTTGTCGCGGTCGGACAGGATGACCACGCACGGGTCGTCCTCGCTCTCGTTGGCGATGACCAGCTCGCGCAGGATCTCGACCACGCGGTCGTTCCAGCCGAGAATCAGCGTGTGGTCGTCCTCAATGACCTTCGAGTGGCCCTTCTTCAGGTCGCTGAGTTTCTGGTCGAGCGCCGTCGTGATGAACGCGATGAGGGCGGACAAGACGACAATGCCGGCGATACCCGCGAGAATCGCCGTGACCTTGTAGCCGGGCGACGAGTTCATGTCGTACGCCATCGTGCCCGGGTCGCTAAGCTCCAGATAGACGACATACAGGTGGCGCAGAAAACCGCCGCCCTCACCATCCGCCCCCGTGACCGGGTCGGTCTCAATCCCAGGGATCAGCGAGACGACACCACGCAGCGCTCCCAGGACCACGAGCAACCCGATGAATCCGACCGTCAGCCCGATGAAAATCGAGCTGCCGCCGCGGGCCATGAAGTTGTCGAACCGGTACCGCCAGACCTGCTTGAACGTCGCTTTCGACATGACGTGACCCCCAATCGGTGGAGTGAAGGCCGATCATACGGGTTTATGTGGCCGGCCGCAGGTCGCCGAATCGACCGGCCGATTGGGGATGATCCAATTACCAAACAAAATATAAACAAAATGGGTTGACTCCGACCCGTCCGTCGGTAAGATGCCCTTGCTGATCGCAAGCGATTCGACAACCCAACCCGATTACAGGAGAGCCACCCATGCCAGACGCCGCCGCCGTTGGAAAGCAACTGGTCGAACTCTGCCAGCAGGGCAAGAACATGGACGCCGTTAACACGCTCTACGCCGACGACATCGAGAGCGTCGAGCCGTGCAGCGCCGGCGACATGCCCAACCCCATGAAGGGCATCGACGCCATCCGTGGCAAGTCCGAATGGTGGTACGACAACCACGAGGTGCACGGCGGCGACGTCAAGGGCCCGTTCCCGCACGGCGAAGACCGATTCGCCGCGTACTTCAGCATGGACATCACCCACAAGCCGTCCGACGCACGGATGCAGATCGAAGAGGTGGCCCTCTACACCGTCAAAGACGGCAAGATCGTCAAGGAAGAGTTCTTCTACGACATGGAACCCCCGGAAGCCCCGGAAGGCGCGGGCGGCTGACCCGAGCCGCTTGCGGCTTAGCGCGATGCCTCACCCCATTACTTCAAAGGCCACATTCCCGCCCACGTCCGTCAACCGGAACGGCCGACCCTGGAACTTGAACGTCAGCCGTTCGTGGTCCATTCCCATCAGGTGCAGAAGGGTCGCGTGGAAGTCGTTGACGTGCATGCTGTTCTCGGCCACCGAGTACCCCAGCGGGTCGGTTTGGCCAAACGTGTAGCCGCCCCTGACGCCGCCGCCCGCCATCCAGATGCTGAACGCCTCTTTGTGGTGGTCGCGACCGGGCTTCGAACGGTCGGATTGCAGCAACGGCGTTCGGCCGAACTCCGCGCCCCAGACGACCAGTGTGTCGTCGAGCAGGCCGCGCGTCTTAAGGTCGCGTATCAGCGCGGCGATCGGCTGGTCAACCTGCTTCGTCTTGCGCGGCAGCGCGTCGAACACGCCGCCGTGGTGGTCCCAGCCCTGGTCGAAAAGCTGCACGTACCGCACGCCACGTTCAACGAGCCGGCGGGCGAGCAGGCAGTTGTTCGCAAACGACTCGCCCTTGGCCGCGGGGTTCGCGCCGTAGGCGTCGAGCACGTGTTTCGGCTCCGCCTTGATGTCCATCAGCTCCGGCACGGACGTCTGCATGCGGTAGGCCATCTCGTACTGGCTGATCCGCGTCGCGATCTCCGGGTCGCCGACGTCCGCCAACTGCGCGCGGTTGAGCGTGTTGATGCTGTCCACGATCCGCCGCCGCGCATCGCCGTCGATGCCTTTCGGGTTCGACAGGAACAGCACCGGGTCGCCGCTGGAACGGAACTCGATGCCCTGGTGGATCGTGGGCAGGAAACCCGATCCCCAGAGCGAGTTGCCCGCACCCGCGATCGAGCCGGTGATCAGCACGACGAAGCTCGGCAGGTTGCGGTTGCTCGTCCCAAGCCCGTAGCTCAGCCACGACCCGAGCGTCGGCCGACCGAACACGCCGAACCCCGTGTGAAAGAACAACTGGGCCGGCCCGTGATTGATCTGATCCGAGTGCAGCCCCTTGAGCACGCACATCTCGTCCGCCACCGTCGCCAGGTGCGGCAACAACTCGGACAACTCGACGCCGCCGTCTGCGTACTTCTTGAACTTGTATTTCGTGCCCAGCAGCTTCGGGTGCCCGCGGATAAACGCGAACCGCTTGCCCTTGATGTGCTCGTCCGGGCACGGCTTGCCGTCGTACTTGATCAGTTCCGGTTTGTGATCGTACAGGTCAAGGTGCGACGGCGCGCCGACCATGTGAATAAAGATCACGTTCTTCGCTCGCGGTGCAAAGTGAGGCCGCCTCTCCGCCAACGGATTAACGTCCGTCCCCCCAAGGCGGGGTCGTTTCAACGGCCCCGCAGACTTCTTCGGATCACGCGTCTCCCCCCGCGCATCCCCCGCCAGCAACGACCCCAACGCCAATGCCCCAACCCCGCTCGTCCCTCCGCGCGCCAGCAGCGCACGCCGAGTCAGTGTCTGCCCGAGTTGCATCGCGTCATCGCGCATTGTTGATCGTCTCAACCCTTGGTAATCGTCTCGTCCAGATTCAACAACACGTTGGCGACAAAGAACCACGCCGCCAACTCGACCTTGTCCATCTTGCTGTCCGGCTTCCACCCCGTCACGCCGCCAACCAACTCCGCCGCCGCTTGCGGCTTAGCGCGATACCGCTTCAATTCAAACGCATAACGCACCTTCAAGTGCGCGACTTCAAACGCGTTCGGCTCCCGCCCCGTCGCCAACCGGAACCCGTACCGCACGCGATCCTCCACACCCGCGTCAGGTCGATCGGCCATCATCCGCCCCGCCAGCGCCATCGCCATCTCGACGTAGGCCGGATCGTTCATGAGCGTCAACGCCTGCAACGGCGTGTTCGTGCGCGGCCGTTGAACGGTACACGCCGCACGATCCGGCGCGTCGAAGTTGACGAATGACGGGTACGGCGCGCTACGCCGCCAGACGACGTACACGCCACGTCGGAAGCGGTCGGCGTCGTTTTCGATGACGTACTTGGGCGCATTCCGCCCGACGTGTCGCCAGATGCGCTCCGGCTGCGGCGGGTAGATCGGCGGCCCGCCCACGCGGTGTTCGAGCAGCCCGCTGATCGCCAGCGCGTTGTCGCGCACGGTTTCGGCGCTCAACCGAATGCGCGGCCCGCGGGCGAGCAGGCGGTTTTCCGGGTCGCGTTCGAGCAGGTCGGCGTCGACCCGCGAAGACTGCTGGTACGTCGCCGACATCACGATCAGCTTGTGTATGTGCTTGGGCGACCAGCCGCGTTCGACGAACTCGACGGCCAGCCAATCGAGCAGCTTCGGGTGGCTGGGCGGCTCGGACTGCGTGCCGAAGTCTTCTTCGCTACGCAGCAGGCCGTCGCCGAAAAAGCGTGACCACCAGCGGTTGACCGTCACCCGCCCGACCAGCGGGTTGTCCGGCGACACCAGCCAGCGCGCCAGCCCAAGCCGATTGCCCGGCAAGTCTTGCGGCGCGTCGTGCAGCACAGCGGGCGGGGCGGCGTTTACCGCGTCGCCGGGGTTCTTCCAGTCGCCGCGCATCATGACCTTCGTCGTCCGCGGCTTGTCCATCTCGATCATGACGAGCGTCGAGTCGGCCTTGAAAGCGTCGCGCTGCTTGGTCAGCTTGGCGATGTCAGCGTTGAGCTGATTCAACTCGCCGTTCAGCCCGAGATAATGCGTCTCAAGCTGCTTCTGTTGGTTGGCGTTCAGCTTGCCATTGCGGTCCCGCAGCAATTTGGCGATGTTCGCAGGCAGGTCGTCTTTGCCGCGTTGACCGGTCATGGCTGACAAACGCAGTCGGCCGATATTCCGCCCGCCGCCGTAGTGCTGGTCGAACGTGAAAACGAACGTGACCTTCTGCCCCGCGCCGTTCAGCGGCTTGTGCGTGAGAACGGTCGCCTCGTGCGGCTTGCCGAACTGCGGGTTGATCGCCCAGCCCGTCTCAGCCTTGCCGTCGATCAATCCCTTGACATGCCAGCGGTCCTGCGAAAAGTCAGCCTGCGCGGCGTGCAGTTTGATCGGCGTCGTTTGCTTGTCGGGGCCGACCTGTTCGACCGTCATCTCGTACACGACGAAGTTCGGCCGAGGCGCGGTGTGTCGTCCCGGGCCGTTGGCCGGCAACGTCGGGTGGGTCAGTGTTTCGAGCCTAAAGCCGGTGATGTTCGCGACGTCCGTCTCGACCGTCACGCGGTAAACGTCTTTGTCCGGGTTCTTGCCGCCCAGCAAAACGGACTGGTCCTTCAGCACCTCATGCGAAGCGCCGCCCTTCGACGTGAATGCTTTGACCGGCATCACGTGCCATTCGGGTCGGGCGTCGTTACCCGCCCGCGCGGCCGCGACCCACTTGGGCATGTCCTTGAGCAACTCACCGCGCAGCTTCGACGCGCGGGCGGTCAGTTGATCGATCTGCTTCTGCACGGCGTCGCGCTGCGCCTTGCGCTGCGGCGACAACGGCAGCGGCATCTTCGGGCCGTAGAAGTCGTAGCTGACCATCCGGTTGTCGGTCGACTTCACCTCGATCGGCGTGTTGTTGAAGTACGCGAAGAGGCCGTAGTAGTCCCGCATCGTGAACGGGTCGTACTTGTGGTCGTGGCATTGGGCGCACTCGAGCGTCGTGCCCAGCCAAACGGTGGCCGTGGTGTTGACCCGGTCAAAGATCTGGTTGACCCGGTTGCCCTCGGGGTCGACGCCGGCCTCGACGTTGCACGTCACCGTGCGGTGGAAGCCGGTGGCGATCTTCTGGTCTATCGTCGCGTTAGGCAGCAGGTCGCCCGCCAGTTGCTCGACGGTGAAACGGTCGAACGGCATGTCGGCGTTGAGCGCGTTGATGACCCAGTCGCGGTACGCCCACGAGTCTCGTAACTGGTCGGCTTGGTACCCGTTTGAGTCGGCGTACCGCGCCAGGTCGAGCCAGTGCTGCGCCCACTTCTCGCCGTAACGCGGCGACGCGAGCAGGCGGTCGACGACTTTCTCGTACGCGTCTTTCGATGGGTCGTTCACAAACGCATCGACCTCGTCGGGCGTCGGCGGCAGGCCGATCAGGTCGAGGTAGACGCGGCGGATGAGCTTGGCCTTGTCGGCCCGCGGCGACGGCTTGAGCCCTTGCGCTTCAAGCCTGCTTAGCACGTAATAGTCGATCGGGTTGCGCGGCCAATCGCGTTCATTGACGTTTGGCAGCGCCGCGCGCTTTGGGGCTTCGTACGCCCAGTGGTCGGCCGGGTCGGCGGTGCGCGACGCGGCGTGCGACCACGGGATGGCGATCAGGGTCAAGCCAAGCGCAACGACCGCGGCGGCGGTCGAGCGTCGTGCGACGGTTTGGATTTGCGAGCGTCGGCCGATCATGGCAAACATTATAGATCAGACCACGCGGGTCACGGCGGGTCACGGCTTGGCTGCGATCTCGTTTGCGTCGAACGCCGACTTGCCGCGGTACAGGCCTGAGTAGCGGTAATAGACCTCGAGGCTGAGTGTCGCCAGCGCGGTGGAGCAGACGCGGCCGCCGCGTTCCGCCCAGCGTGAGCGCGGGTTCCAACTGCCGGCCAGGTCGCCCTTCGTGTCCTGGCGTTTGACCAGGTAGTCGCGCATCTTGGCGTTCCAGACCTCCCACGACTCGTTGTCCAACTGTCGCAGCATGAGCGACGCGTAGTACCAGTAGTAGTAGTTGTCCGTCCCTCGGCCGGGCGGCTCGCGTAGGAGGTACTGGCAGGCTTCACGCAACGGCCGGTCGTCGAACGTTTCACCCAGCAGCATTCGGCTGAAGATCGCTTCGGCGGTCATCGTCGGCGTGGGGGACGGGCCGGTGTAGCCGGACAGCAACGTGTTCTTCTTGGTTGCGTAGCGCAGCCAGGTTGCGGAGCGCTTGTTGACCTTTTCGTCGAGCGGGTATCCGAGTTGCTCGGCCGCGTGCAACGCCATGATCTGCCAGCCGAACACGCTGGTGTCGCCCTTGTCGCCGGGCTGATAACGCCAGCCGCCGCCCTGTTTGTGCTGCGCCTTGACGATGAACTCGGCGGCCTTGAGCGCGGCCTCGCGGTAACGCGGGTCGCGCGACATGAGCGCGGCCTCGGCCACGGCGATGGTCGCGATGCCCTGCGCATACATGTCGCCGCCGTTGCGCAGGTCACCGTTTTGCTTCTGGTGCTTGATCAGCCACTCGATCGCGGCGGTCACCGTCTCTTTGTACGGGCCGGGCTTGTTGGGCGCGTGGTCGGCGCCGAGGAACGCGAGCGCGGCAAGGCCGGTGATCGCCGTGTCGGTCTTGCGGTTGAAGCGGCGGTTGCCCGGCTTGCCGCCGCCGTTGAAGTTGGCCCATCGGCCGGCCGGCTCCTGGTTGTCCGCAAGCCATTTCAGCGCGCGGGCGACGGCGTTCTCCGACGCCTTGTTGCCGCCCAGGTCGTCGATCACCTTCTTGCGTTCCTCGGCTGAGCGTTGGTGGAACAGTTCCGGGATCTGCAGGTCGCCCGGCCCGGCGATCGCCAGCACGAGGTCGAGCGTCGGCGCGGGCGCGTCCGGGTCGTTGCTGATGTCGATCGCCTGGGCGCGCAGCAGGTTGTCGGTGGCGCGCTTGGCGAGCGACGCGAGTTGCGTCCGCACGGGCTCGTTGTCGAGCGATGGGCGCAGTTCGTCCTGCAAACGGTTGGTGGGCGGCTTGATCGACAGCGGCTGACGCTTGAGCGGCGGCTCGGCTTCGGTGGCCGAAGCGAACGGTTGCGCTTCGTTCTCGCGACGCATCGAGGCCTGCGTCGGGATGTCGAGTTTGGCAGAGGTTTCGGGGACGGGGATGTCGATCGCGACGTTGGGAGCGGGTGTTTTCGCGGGCGTGGGCTTCAAGGACGCGGCGACAGCCAGCGAGTCGGGCGTCGGCCGAGTCGACGGCGCGGTGACTTTCACGTCGGTCGGCTTGGCGTTGGGGCCGGCAGTGGTCGTCAGGCGGTTCGAGTCGGGCGACGGCTCGGCGACGACCGGCGCGGGTTTGCCGGCCGCTTTGACCGGCGCGCCGGAGGGCTGCGGCTCCGTCAGGTCGAAGGTGGGTGTGAAGTCCGGCGCGTCGAGCGCGGGGGCGTCGTTGGCTTTCGCGACGCGCGCGGCGGCGGGTGCGGCCTGGGCGAGGGCCGAGTCGGTGGTGGCGGCGCTGCCGGAGGCGGGGACGTTGACATCGACCGTCGCGGCTTGCGCAGTGGTATTCGTCGTGTCCGACGGCGTGACGCGCGAGGCCTGCGCGTCGGCCTCGGTGGCTTTCGGCGCGTCGGCCGAGGCGGCTTGGATGGGCGACCCGGACGGGGTCGGTCCGTTCAGCGCGGGCGGCGCGTCGAGCGTCGGCAGGTCGAGCGGGACGGCGGACTGCGTGGTCGCGTCGGCGACGCGCGCCTGCGCGTTGGTCGGCTTGGCTAATGAGTTGTTAGATTGGCTTGTCGTTGGCGTGTTGAGATTGACGT